>DEHV01000082.1:15150-109062 GCA_002352105.1 Chitinophagaceae bacterium UBA2791
CTATTGCCTAAAGTAGTGGGAACAATACCGATAGCGGGCGTAGGTCCAAAAACATACCCGCTTACCCCCATTGTCGATAAGCTCGCATATCTGCCTATTCCCTGGTTACCATTTTCGCCGTAGGAGATCCTGAGCTTTAACTGATTGAGCCAGTCTTCTGCATTTTGCATAAAGGCTTCCTCAGATGCAACCCATGCAACAGATAATGAGGGAAATGTTGCATATTTCTTATTGGCCCCAAACCCTGAGAAACCGTCTTTTCTAACAGTTCCTGTAATCATATACCGGTCTTTATAAATATAATTTAGCCGGGCCATATAAGAAATAGAGCTTTCAAGCCAGGCGCTGGATTCAACGGTTGCAATGCTTCCAAAACCCAGGTTGTTATAACCAAGAAGCTCATTTTGAAATTGTTGCGAATTGGCAGATGAGTTAAATCCCCGACGTTGTTCGCTGCTATAAAGCGCCGTTGCGTTTACCCTGTGATCCTCAGCAAACCGTCCCGAGTAACTAAGGATATTGTTAACTATCCAACTTGTCGTCTTTGAGTTCACTACTGTTGCCAATCCCCGCGTTCCCTGACCCTCATATACTGTAGACGGCGTAAACGTATTATTACCGGATGTATTAGTATTATTGGAATAGTTAAAGTCATATACAAGACCTTTAACCTGGGGAATTTCAATTTTTGCAAAAGCTGTTACAAAAAGATTATTTATAATATTCTTATTGTCAACCAAAGTATTTCTAAGAGGATGCCTCATAAGAAATTCGCCATTGTACCAAACCGGATAGTTGCCCGTGCTATCATATATAGAACCCAATGGAGTTGCATTCCTTGCATAATCCATCGTTACCGGTAGTCCTGATTGATCCCGGTTTGAATAAGCGGTGTTTAATCCTAATGTAAACCAATCGGTCACTTTAGTGTCTACCTTGGTAGTTAACGTAAGTCTTTTAAACTGATCATTTATTAAAATTCCTTTTTGGTTTACATACGATCCGGATATAAAATAACTTGATCTGTTTGTCGCCCCGGACAAACTCAAATCAAAATTTTGAATTGGCGCTGTTCTCGTAACCACATCCGTCCAATCGACCTCTTTTCCCGCAAGATAATTGTCTACCTCTTCCGTAGAAACCAAATAAGGAGTTATTACATTCGGATCGGTAACATCGGGACGAACTGGCCTCCCCCCCTGATCCGTAGGACTAGTTGGCTTCTTCGCATACCAGGCGTATAAGGCGATTTCGTAGTCATAGTCGATTAAACGGGTAGCATATTGCTCGCCATTCATCATCCTAACAGGATTATTTGAAAAATTCTGCAAACCAAAATAACTGCTAAAATTTATTCTCGTTTTATTTCCGGAACCTTTTTTAGTGGTGATCAGGATCACTCCATTTGCAGACCTTGACCCAAAGACCGCAGCAGCGCTTGCATCCTTCAATATGTCAATTTTCTCAACATCTCCAATATTAATGTCATTAATGGTTCCTTGAAAGATAATGCCATCAAGCACTATCAAAGGCGCATCGCTTGCCGACAGAGAAGTTCTTCCTCTAATATCAAACCCAGGCTGATCCCCCGATAAGCTGCCTCCTCCCGTTACATTCAGACCCGCCGCATGCCCGCGTAAGGATTGCATAAGGTTAGCGTTGGTTTCCGGCGGCAAGTCAGTCATTTTTATACTTTTAATAGCGCCTGTCAGATCTCTTTTCTGCGCTGTGCCATATCCCACTACTACCACATCGCTTAAATCAGAGACATCCAATTCCAAGACAACGTTCACTTCAGTCTGCTGCCCTACATTCACCGTCTTGCTCTGATATCCAACTATTGTAAACTCAAGTACGTCGCCTGCATTGGCCTCAATGGTAAAACTACCATCGGCAGTAGTAGAGGTTCCTTTGCTAGTTCCTTTAACTGTCACAGATACGCCGGCGAGCGGATTCCCTTGCGCATCTTTGACAGACCCGCTGATAATAACAACAGGCGGCGCATTGGCGGCCTCAATCAAAGCAGGAATCGTCATTGCAGGCTTTTTTTTCGCCTTTACTATAATGGTCTTATCCAAAATAGTATAAGTCAATGGCCGTTCTTTAAAGCATTGGTCCAGCGCTTCTTCAACGGAAGCATTGCGAACATTTACGCTCACGCTCTCCGCCTGCTTTAACAGCCTGTCTTTGTAAAAAAAATGGTAGCCGCTTTGACGCTCTATTTCTTTAAAGACCTTATCTAAAGAAACATCAGTCAGTGAAATGGTGATCCTTTGAGCGTAACCCGACGCGCCCGCCTGCAAGCAGGCAGCCAACAGAAAAAAAACAGTGAGCTTCACGATCAGAAATGTTTTTTTCAGATACCTTTTCCTGTAAAAAGGCAAATAGCAGATTAGTTTAAAAAACATACCTTTGCTTGACCTGCCTAACCGGCAGGTAGGTTTATAGGTTAAAAAATAAGCAGTTTACGACTCGCTTTTTTTACTGACGCCCTACGGGGCAGAAATGAACCTGAATACCCGCCGGTAGCGTTCCCGCGCTATCGGTTTTTCATGACTCATCTTTTATTTTTAGTATTGATTTTTAAGGCGTAATAATAATTTTTCTTCCTTCCGTTTTTACATGCACGTCATTCAACTCAAGCATCTTTAAAAAATTTGACAGGGATACATTTCTGGAAACCTTACCGGTAAAACGTTCTGAGAGCATTTTACCTTCAAAGACGACTTCCACATCATACCACCGGGCAACCTGCTTCATGATCATTTTTATGTCGGAATTGTTAAACACAAAAAAACCATCCTTCCATGCCACCACCTGCGATAACACTACATCTTTTTTTATCGTTATCCCCTTGCCCGCCAGGGGGGAGCCGCCGCTTAAGTTTGCCTGCTCCCCGGGTACAATTAAAACGCTCTCGCTTCCTTTGCTCACCTTAACAGATCCTTCCAACAAGGTCGTTTTGATATTTTCTTCGTCCGGATAAGCATTTACATTAAAGTGGGTTCCGAGCACTTCTACTTCGCCCTTTTCGCCTAAAGCGTTATTGAATTCTACCTTGAAAGGTCTGGCGGCATCTTTTGCCACTTCAAAATAAACCTCCCCGGTTATCTCCACCTTCCTTTCATTCCCTGTAAAGTAGGAGGGAAAACGAATGGAAGAAGCCGCATTCAGCCACACCTTAGAGCCATCTTCCAATACTATCATGTACTGATTTGCGCGAGCCGTAGCGATGGTATTGTATATCGGCGCAGCCTGCAGGCCTGCATTTCCTGTTTTGTCATAAACTATTTGCCCATTCATTTTCAGCGTCTTAATACCGCCTTGCTGGGCCAAAGCGCCATCAGCCACACTGTCCAACACAATCGTGGTTCCATTATCCAGGGTAAGTATTGCGCTATTTATACCGGGAGGTATATCCTTAACCTGTTGAGTAGTAGAACTTTGCGTTTGAGAAGTAAGGTCGTCGCTATTTTGTTGCAGAAAATAAAACGCAGCAAGGGATACAAAGAGAACAACAGTCGCTGCCGCGCTTATCCGAAACCATAGGCGATGATATAACGGTATTACGGGCGTCCCGACGGGTTCGGCGCCTGTTCTAATGGAGCTCTGTATCCTACCATAAGCGGCATCTAATAAAGGTTTTAATGATCCCGAAGAAAACGGTATGGCATTAATATCTTCCGATTGTTTCCTTATCAGATCTCTTAACAAAGCCTCATTTTCACCGGCATCAAAATATTGCAGCAGTAACCTTAATTCTGCCGGCGTGCATTTGTTATCAAGATAACGCTGGAATAACTCTTTTAGGCGTTCGTTATTCTTCAAAGCTGTTTATTTCTGGCTAATACGCTTAAACAGCCATTATCATCTGCTCGCTGCAAAATTTCTTGAAAAGACAGGGAAAACTCAGGAAACCAAGTAAAGAAACAATATGCCAACAACGGTGATATGATAGCGCTCAAGGTCTTCGCGTATGGACTTGGTCGCTTTTACGATATGGTCATTGATCGTAGAGACTGATACATGAAGCATATGGCTTACTTCTTCATAAGAACGTCCTTCTATTTTCACCGATTGAAAGATCTGCCTCCGTTTCGGAGGCAAGGCTTCTATGGCTTCCCGGAGCAGCCGGTTTCTTTCCTTCATATAAACGGTATCTTCAACAGGATTATAGTCTTTACAGGTATTACGGATCAATGCTTCCTGTAATTTCTTATCGCGCGCTGCCTTGCGAAAAAAATCGTGGACGCAATTTTCGGCAATACGGAACAAATAGGAACGGAAAGACTGCGCGGGATCAATATTTTTACGATTATTCCATACCTTCACAAATACATCCTGCAATACCTCGCAGGCAAGGTCTTCCGATTTCAATAATTTAATAAGAAAAAGCGCTAGCCTGCGGCTGTATAAATGATATAATGCCTCAAATGCCGCTTCATTACCCTCTGTAAGAAACTTAACCAAATCTCTTGGATTTGAAGAAACAGCAAACAAAACAGTAGTTTTTGGTTCTTTAAATGAATATAATACTTCCCGAATATAATACTTTTTTGTCCCGTAAATTACAAACCGTTTTATTTTTTTAGTTACTCAAACAAGTCAGTCGGATTTAACTTCGATGGAAACTGTTTTCATTGCCTTACAGCAGGGTTATATGAACGATAAACTATTCTTTGCCGCGGCAGAAACCGCCGCTGAATTTCCAGGCTATATGGAAGGAGCAGTTATCTCGGCTCAATCTATCGCAGCGCGGCTTTAAACGGAACAATACAAATAGTAGTATTTTTTAGGATTTTATTCATTCTCATACGCCAGTTTCCAAAGCCCCCTGAATTCATTCAGGTTATAGTTCTTAGCCTTATCGCGGGGATAATGCGCGTCTATCCTGGCAAGCGCCGCGGGTTCTATATTTTGCGGAGCGCCGTGGCAGTTCATGCAGGTAGGCATTGCCAGGTTGATTCGCTTATAATATACATACTTGTTATCCTCCAACGCCAGGGTGTCTTTCACATTGTCAAACTTCCTGAAATGTTCAAATACATCCCTGTCCGTCTGCGTTTTTAAAGCGTTGCCGGGATTCCTGTTCCTGTCAGAGATCCGCTGGATAGAAGCATTTATATATTGCACTGCGGAACTGGTCAACGAAGCAGCTTCTACGTTACAAAAATCAACGGCATATTCATACCCGCCTTTTTGTATCGCTGCCGTCAGGTTTTTAACAAGCGTCTGCTGTGCAAGGGTCGTTATGCTGTCGCCCTGGACTTTGAGGGCCTGTCTTCGCGCGGAGTCTTCAACCCTATTATCCTGACAGGAAAGCAATACAACGGAAATAGCAGGAAGTAGAAAAAGCCTTTTCATAACTATGGCGACTATTGATTTACGAGACTGTCCAACAGGTTAATTATCCCCGGATCCATATAGTCCGCAGTACCGACGTGCTTTCCAAATACCTTCCCGCCCTTGTCAATAATGACCGTAGTGGGAATAGATCCTGAGAGGAACTCGGGCGGGATTTCGCCTGCAGGTATGTATACCGGCAAGTCATACCTGTTTCTACGCATAAATTTTTCTGAGCGACTAAAATTCGCGTCCACATCAACCATAAAAAACTGAATATCCTTACCTGAAAAATGCCTGCGCAGGGCATTTATTGAAGGCATTTCCTGGATGCAGGGAGGACACCAGGTTGCCCAAAAATTGATAAACAGGACCTTGCCCTGCTGTTTGGAAATATCTATATCCTTGCCATCGGCGTCTTTGAACAGCACGGAGGGGGTAATACCAGTTTCCCGCAAAGCTACCTCGCCTGCTGAGCTCCGCTGCTCCAATATACTATCAGGAGGCGGCGCGCTTTTGCTATTCGGGAATAGCGCCAAGAGGCCTCCCAGGAAAATAATGACAATAACGAAATATACTACCGTTGATTTTTTAGTCTTCATTTGATTATTCTTTCTTAACGTTCAGGACTAATTTATTGTCTGCGCATTTTCCACCGGGTAACCCTTATCAACCCATTCAGGGAATCCTTTGTCCATTCGCACGGCATTAAACCCTTTTTTCTGCAGCAGCGCTACCGCTTCATCAGCAAAAAAGCAGAACGGGCCCCTGCAATACGCCACTATCATTTTCCTTTTGGGAAGCTTCTTTATATGCGCTTCCAGCTTCTCTATGGGAATAGACATGGCGCTATGAATATGTCCGCGCTTATATTCCACCTCCGGTCTGACATCCAGCAAGATGATCTCGTCCTTTTCGATCATCCTTGCCAGTTCATCCGCATCAACCGCATTCATATTGGATTTGTAACCCTTCCGGAAATCCCGGATCAGCTTTTGCGCCTCAGCGTTATATTCCAATCCAAGTTCCCGCAATCCTGCCCAGGCAAAAAAAACATCTTCGCTGGTCAGGCTATAATTAATAAAATTCCCGCTCCTCGATATTTGGACCAGTTTAGCATTCTTTAATGTTTGCAGGTGTTGCGAGGCATTCGCAACCGACATACCGGTATAATTGGCAAGTTGTTCTACTGAACAAGGTCCCTGCGCCAGCAGATCAATGATCTCCAGGCGATGAGGATTGGCCATGGCTTTCGCCACCTTTGCCAGCTCCGAGTAAACCTTATCTTTAAATTCACGCTTGTTCATAATGCCTCATTCTTCTTTATCGACCGACTGCCGCAATGCGTTATTTATTTTCTTTTAGATATCGACCAATAAAATCCGACAACTCCTTTCCATGAAGATTTATCGCTAAAACCCTCCTGACGCCATCTACAATTACATTGAATGGCAATTCTTCTATACCGTACGCTTTTGCCGCCTTGCTATTCCAGAACTTCAGATCGCTCGCCTGCGGCCAGGTAATCTGAAATTTCTCAATACACTGCGCCCAATTCTCTTTTTTTCGATCAAGCGAAACGCCAAGGATCTCAAACTTCCCGCCCCCGACCGCCTCGCGGTATTTATCGTATAAGGCTTTCAATTCAGGTTGCTCTTCAACGCAGGGGGCGCACCAGCTGGCCCAAAAATCAACCAGGACCAGCTTGCCCTTCAAAGAAGAAAGGGTAAACGATTGACCGGCGGGCGTTAACAGATCTATCTCCGGCGCCAGATCGCCAACCTTTAACGCATTTTCCTGCGCATTCACAACGACCGCGGAAGCCATAAGGGCCAGCATTAAATACATTTTTTTCATCCCTATTCCTGAATTGGATAACCTTTATCAAGCCAATCCACCTTTATATTTTTAGCCAGATCAAGCAACCTGGCATTTTTGAACCCCATTTCGTTCAGCGCCTGAAACACCGGTCGTACGTTAGGGCATCTGTCGAACGGACAGCAGCCGCAATAGACCACTATCTCTTTATCCTTAGGCGTTTTATTAAGGTAGGTTCTAAGCTTGCTGACGCTCTCTGCGTCCTTACCGGGGCCGATATCGACAGAGCCTTTTATCAATGCATCCGGTCCAACACAAAGAATAAACGTGTTTCCTGCCTGATTTTTAGTGATCTTTTCCGCTAGCGCCTTCGGGGCCATTAACTGGTCGGCTTTCCAGGGTTCTTGCTTCTGCTGAGCAGCTAAACTCCCTGCGAATATTAACAACGCGCCAGCCAGCGCAATATAATTTCTCATAATATCCGGTTTTGCTTACAAAAACATAAAGAAACAACTATTCAATAAATAAGTTGAATAGCTTGCGTTAAACTTTTCCAAAAAGCCCGCTATCGCTTAAGCGATTGATCCTGAAAGGATACCAATAAAACGCCGTGCGTTCCTTTTAGCAGGAGGTCATTTTGAAAATAATGCCGGCGAGGAGCAATCAATAAGAGAGAAGCGGGCCATGCTAAAACATCCGGCTGCCTAAGGGAACATCCATTGAGGGCCTGATCAGTACAACATCGCCATTCTCATCAGCCACGCCAAGCGTTAACACTTCTGACATAAAGGGGCCGATCTGCTTCGGCGGAAAATTAACTACGGCAAGGACCAAAGAACCTTCCAGTTCTTCTTTTTTATGACGCCTGACGATCTGGGCGGAAGAACGCCTGACGCCGATCTCCGGTCCAAGATCTATTGTCAGCCTGAAAGCCGGTTTGCGGGCCTGGGGGAAATCCTCTGCGCTGATAATCCGCCCGACCCGTATATCTACCTTGTCAAAATCATTATACGTAATCATGAAACAAATTTATATCGTAAAGTATATACTCCGGAATTAATTATGCTTCGCATCGGTACGCTTTCCCGGGCTGCGAAGAAAGGCGGCAGAAATATCCGCTGTCCTATCTATGGAAAAACAGAGCCGCGATAAAGACGGGCAAAACCCGCGACTTGCCGGCAGCATATTCGGTTATACGAAGTCTGAAGATCTGGTCCGGAAACAATGATCATCTAACCTACAACAACACAGGCAAGCCCCGGATGCCGAAAGCGCCGGCTCATTGGCGATTGTAGCGCGTTGATGGTTCATTTGGCGCTCCTCAGCTTCTCACAGATCTTTTGTGGAAAACTTGTAGCGCTTTTTTTTCTGCAATTTTTTTCCGGTTGTTTTCAAAATCCTTTCCGATCCCTTCAAATCGCGGCCAGGGCTACACGAACGCGTTGTCTGATACTTTCCCGGCAGACGCTTTGGGAAGCGCCCGGCTATCGCTGGCAAAGTATTTGCAATAATGACATCGCAATTCAGGACCAAACAGTTGTAATTCTTAATAAAGCGAATAATTGTAAAAATTTCGCCCTAACAGCATGATACGGTCCTTAACCTTATAGGTTTAACGTTTTATTAATATATAATTGATAATTAATTAATGAGTAAAAACCATAGAAAGTTTTGGCTGATAGGAATGTTTTGTTTGTTCGTATTGGCCGGATGTAAACAAAATGATGAAACCAAAGAGAACGTATTGGCGCTTCCGGTTTTGGAAATTGATACTGCCACGGCCCGCGTAACCCGAAACTTCCTGGGAACGATAGAAGGAAAAGTGAACGTCGAGATACGCCCCCAGGTGGGAGGGATACTGGAAGATATCTATATTGATGAAGGTGATTTCGTAGAAGCGGGTAAACCTCTTTTTAAAATTCAGGCCACCCCGTACCAGGAAGCGCTTAACAACGCCATTGCTAATGAAAAGGTAGCCGCGGCCAAGCTTGAGGCCGCAAAAATAGAAGTCGACCGGATCAAACCTTTGATTGAGCACCAGGTGATGTCGGAAGTGAGGTTAAAGAAGGCGGAATCAGAATACCGGCTTGCGCAGGCATCCCTGGAACAAGCTACCGCCGCAGTAGCCACTGCAAAATTCAATCTCTCCTTTACCGTGATCAATGCTCCTGTAAGCGGTTATATAGGCAGGATCCCGAAGCGGGTAGGCAACGTGGTAAGCCTGAGCGAACCGATCACTTTTTTATCCGACGTTGCGGAAGTATATGTGTACTTCTCCATAAGCGAGGCTGATTTTCTTTCTTTCAGGAAGAATACGGCGAAGACTGCCGACGACCCTAAAGACAGCATATTGTCAGGCGCCCAACGACCGATAGAAATAAGCCTGCTGCTGGCAGACGGGACCCCCTACCCGTATAAAGGCACGCTGGATATGGTATCCGGACAGGTAAACCGGACTACCGGCGCCTTATCGATGCGGGCTACTTTTAAGAACCGCGATAAAATATTAAGATCGGGAAATTCCGGCACCCTGAAAATGGATGAGTTTTATCCGAATGTTATCCTCATACCTCAGCAGGCGATCGCCAGTATACAGGATAAGGACTTTGTAATGAAGCTGACTGAAGACAACAAAGTTGTACGCCAGATCATCACCATTGACGGCGTCAGCGGCGACCAGTACATTGTGTCCGGAGGACTTAAAAAAGGCGACCGGATCATCACCGAAGGATTTCAAAAGCTGAAAGAAGGCGATGTGGTTAGCCCCCTCATATTCGCCGCCCGCTGACGAATAAATATATGCTTCACTACAATGCTTACCCCGATCGCTGATGTTTAAATTGTTTCAATGCTAAGACTATTTATAAAGCGACCCATACTTGCTACTGTTATATCCATAATGCTGCTGTTGCTGGGCATACTGGCAATCATGAATCTTCCGGTAACAAGATTTCCCGAGATCGCGCCGCCCAGCGTTTTGGTTTCGGTTTCTTATCCCGGCGCTAATGCCCAGACAGTGGCTGAAAGCGTGCTGCTGCCCATAGAAGAATCGATCAACGGAGTGGAGGACATGACCTATATCCGGTCTTCCGCCAGCAATACCGGATCGGGACGGATCAACGTATATTTTAAAACCGGCGCCGATCCCAACCAGGCTGCGGTAAATGTGCAGACCAGGGTTTCCAAGGCCCTTAACCGGATACCTCCCGAGGTAAATGAAGCCGGCATCAGCGTTACGCCAAGGCAGCAGGGGATCATCATGACGCTGGATATTTACAGCGATGATAAAGACAAGGTCTTTGAAGAAACTTTTTTGCAGGCCTTTGCCCAGATCAACATAAACAGGGAACTGCTCAGGATAGACGGCGTAGCCGAAGTGTCGCGAATCGGCGCGAGGGATTATTCCATGAGGGTTTGGCTTAATCCCGAAAAACTAACCTTATACAACCTGACGCCGGACGATGTTACCAAGGCCATACGAGATCAGAATTTCGAGATCGCTCCCGGTAAATTCGGGGAGGGATCGGACGAGGTGTTTGAAACGACATTGCGCCATTCCGGAAGATTTTCCCTGCCAGGCGAATTTGAATCGATCGTCGTGAAAACAAATCCCGACGGCACCTTTTTATATTTAAGAGATATTGCCAGGATCGAATTCGGCTCTTCGAATATCGGCAGCGACAATAAGGTCAATAATCATCCCGGGCTGACCATCAATATCACCCAAACCAGCGGCTCCAATGCGCGTGAAATTGATGAGAATGTAAGAAAGGCTTTGAAGAGCCTGAGCAAAGACTTTCCCGAAGGCATACACTACAAAATATCCTATAGCGTAAGGGATCAGATAGATGAATCGATAAAACAGGTGATCCAGACCATCATTGAAGCTTTTGTGCTGGTATTCCTGATCGTATTTATTTTTTTGCAGGACTTCCGGTCTACCGTCATTCCGGCCATTGCCATTCCCGTATCGCTAGTGGGTACTTTTTTCTTTTTGATGCTGCTGGGCTTTACGATCAATGTGCTCACCATGTTCGCATTGGTGCTGGCGATCGGCATTGTAGTGGATGACGCCATAGTAGTGGTGGAAGCGGTGCACCATAAAATGCATACCACGATGCTCGGCCCCAAAGCGGCGACAATGGAGGTTATAAAGGAGATAGGCCCGGCTATCATATCCATCACGCTAGTGATGGCAGCCGTTTTTTTGCCGGTTGGGTTCATCAAAGGCCCGGCAGGCCTGTTCTATAAACAATTCGCCTACACGCTGGCTATCGCCATCCTGATATCCGCCCTCAACGCGCTCACGCTCAGCCCCGCGCTCTGCGCGCTTATCCTGCGCAGGAAGGATGTCAACGATACGCCTGTTGTCAGAAGAAAATTCGACCATTTTACCAACCGGCTTTTTACCCGGTTCAACCTGGAATTTGAGAAACTTACGGCCAGATACAACCGCATTATAAGCTGGTTTGTGGTAAAGCCTACGCTCCCGGTACTGGGGCTTGTAGCCGTTGCCGGAATTGGCTTTTTGCTGATGAAAGCAACGCCTACCGGGTTTGTGCCTACCGAGGACGACGGATTCATTACGTATACGGTAACCCTTCCGCCCGGAGCTTCCCTGAAACGCACTGCCGAAATACTGGATAGGGCCGACAGCATTATACGCAAAAGGCCGGAAGTGGCCAGCATGACCAATATAACCGGCTACAATGCGATAGATGCAGCCGCCAGCTCCGCGTATGCGGTGGGCTATATAAATATGTACCCGCATAAGGAAAGAAAGGGCATTACGAAGATCAATAAGCTAATGGATAGCATCCGAAGCGATCTTGCAGGTATAACCGGCGCTACATTCAAAGTGTTCCCCCGGCCCACGATAAATGGCTTCAGCGATTTTGCCGGCGTGGAGATCGTGTTGCAGGATAAGATGGGCAGCAGCTTTCAGGCCTTCGAGGTCGTCTCCGACAATTTTATCCGGTCGTTGGAAGCATCGAAGGAAGTACTCAGCGCCAGTACTTCTTTCCAGGCTAATTTTCCTCAATACCTGCTGCGCATAGATTACGACAAGGCGAAGGCCCTGGGCGTCAGCGTGCGGGAATTGATGAATGCGGTAAGAGGTTATTACGGGAGAGTGCAGGCAGGAGATTTCAACAGGTTCGGAAGGCAGTACCGGGTGTATATGCAGGCCGATTTTGAATACCGGAGCAACCCCGAAACCTTCCAGACCATTTTTGTAAGAAACAGCAAAGGCGAGATGGTGCCTGCCAATACCATCATCCGCCTGGAAAAAACGCAGGGGCCCGAAATAGTGACCCGCTATAACCTGCTCAACGCGATCGCGATCAACATCATGCCTGCCGCGGGCTATAGCTCGGGCGATGTTATGAAGAGGATCGAAGAAATTGCCGCGAGGGAGCTGCCCGGAAACTATAAGTACGAATATACTGGTCTGGCCCTGGAAGAGTCGGAGGCCGGCAGCCAGAATGTTTTAATATTTATATTGTCTGTCCTGTTCGTCTATATGCTGCTCAGCGCGCAATATGAAAGTTATATTATTCCGCTTTCAGTGATACTGTCCATCCCTGTTGGCCTCCTGGGAATTTTTCTTTTTATCAATATGGCAGGTCTCGAGAACAATATTTATGTACAGATAGGTTTGATCATGCTGATCGGCCTGCTGGCCAAGAATGCCATACTTATCGTGGAGTATGCCATACAGCAAAGAAAGGCCGGTCAAAGCATTCCAGACGCCGTGCTCGCCGCGGCGGCAATGAGGCTCCGGCCCATTCTCATGACCTCGCTGGCCTTTGTAGCGGGGCTTATCCCGATGATGTTTACTTCTGGGCCTTCTGCCATAGGAAACCGCTCCATCAGCTTTGGCGCGGCGGGAGGCATGCTTTCGGGGGTATTCCTAGGCATTTTTATAATTCCTGTGCTGGCAGTGATCTTTATCAAATTAGACGAGCGCCTGAAATCCAAATTCAAGACCGATGAAGAGATTTGATCCTTACTTATATATCATTATTGCATTACTGGCATTCGGTTCCTGCAAGCCCGTTAAGGTCCTGGAAAAACCTGAGCTGCCGGATATCATCCAGGCCGATACTCTGCTGGTCGACTCGCTGATCCCGTGGCGCAGTTTTTTTCAGGATGCAAAGCTTATCAAGCTGATCGATATGGCGCTGGACAGCAATTTCAATATCCGCACAGAAACCATCACCAGGAATATTGCGATGAAAGTTTATGATCGTACGCGGTTCTCTTATCTTCCCACCCTGAGCGCCCAGGCCTTCGGTTATAATAAACAATACCGGTCGGAAAAGTTCTACTCCTCCCCTTCCAGCGGTTATTATGAAGAAACCGGCAAAACGCCGCCTGAAGTTTTATACAATTATCAATCCCAGCATATCCATTCGTTGCAACTCAACTGGGAACTCGATATCTGGGGCAGGATACGGGACGAAAGGCGGAGCAATTACGCCAAATGGATGGCTGAAGCGGAAAACCTGAAAGTCGTGCAAACCCAGATCGTAACCGCTGTTGCGGAAAGCTATTTTAACCTGCTGATGCTGGATGAACAACTAAAAGTGGCATTAAACAACTATGCGCTGAGAAACAGCACAAACGAGATGATGCAGCTTCAATACGATGCCGGCGAAGTAACGAGCCTTGGCGTATTGCAGGCGCAAAACCAGGTTTTGCAGGCATCGGCATTGATCTCGCAGTTAAGAAGGGATATAGTTTCCCTTGAGAACGATATCAGGTTGCTCTGCGGTCAGCTCCCCGGCGCGCCGATCGAAAGGGATCCGTTCGATGAGCCGCCGCTTTCCCTGGACCTGCTGGAAAGCGTTCCCCTGGCCTATGTACAAAACAGGCCTGATGTTATACAGTCGATGTACCTGTTGCAAAGCGCTAACAAAAGAATGGGCGTAGCGCAGAAGCTCAGGTATCCCTCCTTAAACATCAATCTTACCGGAGGATTGAACAGCATGATGCCCGAGAACTGGTTTAATGTGCCCGGAGCATTGTTCGGAGGCTTTACCTCCGGCATATCCGCGCCCATACTCGATGGCAAACGGCTACGGCTGAATGTTGCCATTGCAGAGGCGGACCGTGATCGCGCCGAGATCCAGACGCAGAAAATGGTATATAGCGCCATAAGCGAGGTCTATAACTCGATGCAATCCTTCAGGCAAAGCCGTTCCCAGCTCGAAATTGCATCTGAGCAAGGGAACATCACCAGGCAGGCGCAGTCGGACGCCTATCTCCTGTACCGTTCCGGGTTCGCCACCTATCTCGAAGTGATCACTGCGCAGGAACAGGCCATGAATGCGGAATTGAACCTGGCGAAAATGAAAACCCAGTTAATCATAGACGCTATTCAGCTGTATAGGGCGTTAGGAGGCGGATGGTATTAAGGAAAAGCGCGCCGCTTATTGCTGAATCCGCACGCCTGTTTTGTCAAGCCTCAATACCGCTCTGAAAGCCACTGCGGCCTTATGCACCTGAACGGTCCAGTCTTCCGCAGCGTTGCCGTCGGCGCCATCCGAAATGTATTTGAGACAAAGAAAGGGAATATTTTCTTTCATGGCTACCAAGGCCAAAGCATAGGCTTCCATATCCACCACATTATAAACCGACGCCGAATGCGCCATTTCAAAATTATCTCCTGTTCCGCAAATGCTTTCCGGAAGGCCTTCCATCGCCAATCCATACTCGAGAACAGGAGGCAATCCCGATAATGGCGTTTCGTATTGCTCATATCCCAGGCCCCTGACATCCATATCCCGCTGAACAAATTTTGTGCAGCAAACCACTTTCTCCTTCCGGAAATGGGCGCTCCCGGCAGAACCTAGGTTCACGATCAACGAAGGCCTTCGGTCCTGTATTGCCTTTATCAGGCTGTACGTTGCATTCACTTTGCCAATCCCGGTTATTAAATGCCTATACCCCTGGAATGCCTCAGCGGCTTCAGACGCTAATGCAAAAGCGAACAATACATTCCCGGCGGGAAAAGCAGATTGTTGATCTATCCTTATCATCAGTCCCTGCAATAATATTCAGTTATTTCCCTGCAAACCGATCTACCCTTATCGGCATTATACCAGTTCTGCAACAGCATTTTAATGGTTTCGAAATCTGCGTTATCAGTTTTCATTTTCTCCATCAATTCCTGCGCGCCTTCGGGACGGGGGCCCCAGGTAAAAATATCTTTTCCGCTTTCATCGCGTACGATAAGTTTTGGAATACTCTTGGCGCCGGCAGTGAGGTAATCTTGAATGAGGAAAGGTTCGCTGTCCCTCAACTGCAGCTCGTAAGTTATGCGCTCATTTTGCGCTGTCATCCTTATCAGGAAGGGAACGATATGCGCGGCATCGCCGCACCAGGGCTCGGTAATGATGACCCAATGCTGCGGAGAAGATATTTTCTTTAAACAGGAAACAAGATGTTCATCCAGCGTCAACTGCTTATCCCACCGTTTCATTCGCGACCTGTTCAGTTTGGTATAATCCAAATACATCTCGTTATCATAAGGCGGCGCGGGCTGGGGGTCGTTTAATATCTTTTCAAATAATTGCTTGTATTCAATATAATCCATTTCGTTCGGTTAATATCCAATAAATCGATCCAATTTATTTCAGTAATGAGCCGGCAATTTACGTATTCCTTTATAACCATGTTTTGCGATAAAAAAAATCACCTTGTCAGGCATCGCAGATCCTGAAATCAACAGAATGCTTATCTTCCCCTCCCAAACCGGGCAGTTGGGCAAGCGTTGTCTGATCGATCATTTCCAGCGGTTTTACCAACCGCCAATTTTCGAGACGGGGTATTGGATAGCCCTCCTGCAAAGCCTGTTGGCCGACAATGCGCATCAGCGTCACGAACGCGCTCAATTGTCCGCCGAACAAGGGAATTGGTCCTATAAACGAAAAAGACAATCGATGCTTAATCTGACTACCGAATCCGTCCTGATCATCATTTGCAGCCTGATCGTATTATCCTATATCTTTTCCATTATCAGCCAGTATATCCGGGTTCCGTCGGTACTGTTGCTCCTGTTTGCCGGACTTGGGTTCCGGGGCCTGGCGGATATTTATCAAATCGATATGGCTTTTTCGGACCAATTAGTGGAATCGCTGGGCGTAGTAGGTTTGATCATGATCGTACTGGAAGCGGGGCTGGACCTGAAACTAGGCAAGGACAAACTAAAGCTGATCCGCAATTCCTTTTTTTCCGCCTTTTTTATATTTGCCGTTTCCGCGCTATTGCTGACATATATCCTGCAATTCTGGCTGGAGGAGCCGTTGCACAAATGCCTGGTCTACGCGATCCCGCTTTCCATCATGAGCAGCTCCATCGTGATCCCAAGCATCAATCCGCTAAGCGATCAAAAAAAGGAATTCCTGGTTTATGAAGCTTCTTTTTCGGACATCCTGGGGATCATCGTTTTCAACTATTTTACGGCAAAAGATATATTAACCGCTCAATCCCTCGGCGCTTTTGGCGGAAGCATTCTTATTTCTATTTTATTGTCGGTGGTGCTGTCCTTCTTACTCCTGCTTATTCTCGCCAAAACCAACCTGAACATTAAATTTTTCCTGATCTTTTCTTTACTGATCCTGATCTATGCGTCGGGCAAGATCTTTCACCTGCCCTCCCTGATCATTATCCTGGTGTTTGGGTTGCTGATCAACAACTGGGAGAAACTGACCTGGCAGCGGCTGATCCGGTATTTTCCCCACGAACAGGTGAATGAGTTGCGCCATCTGCTCCATTCGGTCACGGCAGAGACATCCTTCCTGATCCGCACCTTCTTCTTTCTTTTGTTTGGGTTTTCCATTTCATTAAAATTCCTGTCAGAACAGGAAATTATCCTGGTCGGCAGCCTTATTGTGCTGGCGATGTTCCTTGTGCGCATGCTTTATCTGCGTTTTTTTCTGCGGACCAATTTGTTTCCGGAAGCTTTTTTCATACCAAGGGGGCTGATCACCATCGTATTGTTTTATAAGATCCCCGATGAACTTAAACTCAGCAATTTCAACGACGGCATCCTTTTCTTTATCATCCTGACCACCAGTATTATTATGGCCATAGGCATGTTGTTCTATAGAAAAAAACCATCCGAATTGGTCGAAGAAGGTCAGTTTTCCGAGCGATCAGATATCTTATAAAAAACTACCTATTGGCTAAGGCCAACGAGCTTCGCAACCCATACGCATAACCTAATATGAATTTTACGGCACGCCACAAGGTCAATTTTCGAAGGTTTTTATACGAACAAGCAATAGCATTCCCCGATACAACATGCGGCAGCGCGTCTTCGACTTAAGCCGCCCCTGGTATGATCAGTAAAAACTATCCTGCGGGCCTCACAACCGGTATAGCGCCCCTATCTGAAATACATTGTGATTTTCCTTATAAGATTTGTTCTTTGCAATACTGGTCATGCTTAATGCATAGCGCGCGCTAAAGCCGAGGCCGGATTCCAGCCTGTACTCCGCTCCCAGTATCCCGGACAAATCGGTGGATTTTATGTCCTTTTTCGCATCCCTGGTTTCTCCTGCAAACTTTAGTTTAGCGGCGGCTAATAGTCCGAGCTGCGGCCCTATATAAAATCCGAAATTATTATAATTGTATTTAGCCAATAATGGAATATTGATATAATTAAGCGTTGTTTTGGTATTGCCATCAGGCGTTTTGGCCCCAAAGTTTGAAAACAACAGCTCCGGTTGAAAAGAGATGTTTTCCGCAACATCCAATTCTGCGAACCCGCCAATATGGAAGCCGATAATCCCGGTTCCCTTGAAGGTCCTTCCCGAAGCCTTTAATTTCGCATCCGGAAAATTCAGGCCCGCTTTCACCCCGAACCCGACCTGCTGGGCAGGTTTTTGCGCTTGCGCGCCTAATACAAATAAAGCCGCTACAGAAACAAAAAAGAATCTTTTCATTTGATGTCGTTTAATTTTTTAAATAATGCCAGCCTCCAGGAAGACCGCTATGCGGTTGCCGGTCAAGCCAGTCCTACCCTATATCGGGGAATCATCCAAATGTCATCAGGCGTCCTGGCAGGATTGTCGAAAAGGGCAATGACTCATTTTCAGCTTGAGCATACCTTCTGGCCCGGAATAAAACATGAAAGGTTAAAATCCGCCGGGCATTAGATAAAGCAGGCCTAAAAAAGCAGGCTGGTCCAAAGGGGGATAAAAGATTATTTTAAAAATATTAGTTCACTAATTTGGTAGACTAACAAAAACCCGCTTTATTTGCATTCAAATTACAATATGCGCCAGACCATACCATCTTATCTCTGCTTTCTTTCGGACAACCGATGTTGCCAGGGATAATTTTTCTCGCCCATGACCTTCTTATTTCTTTAAAGGAATCCCATTTGTAAACGCCTTCGTAAAAAACATCAACGGCCGCATTGGTCGATCTCTTTGAATAAATAGTCTACCAAATCAGTAGAATATATTATTATATCCAGAACAACAAAAACATGAAACAGTTTATCGCCATTATAGGATCATTGCTCCCCTTTTTAGCGTCCGCCCAGGTTTCGGGCCGCGTAGTGAATGAAAACAATGAGGGAATCCCCTTCGTAAGCATAACCGTCAAGGGAACATCAGCGGGCACAACGACGGATTCCCTGGGTTATTTTTCTATCGTCCTCGCTGAAACAAGCGCATTTCCGCTGACGCTTACGGCATCTTCCGTAGGATATACCCCCAGGAATGTTCAGGTCAGAGAAGCTGATATAAGCGATCTGCTGATCAAGCTGGAAGCGATCTTTTACAGGGATACCATTGTCATCACTTCGCGCCGGCGCAACGAAATACTGCAGGATGTGCCCATACCCATCTCCGTGGTAAGCGGCTCCCAGATCGAGGAGTCCGGCGCCTTTAACGTAAACCGGGTGAAAGAATTTGTACCCTCCCTGCAATTGTATACTTCCAATCCCCGTAATACGGGAGTGAATATCCGGGGGCTCGGCTCGCCATTCGGACTGACAAACGACGGTCTTGATCCGGGCGTGGGCATTTATGTCGACGGCGTTTACTTCGCGCGCCCCGCGGCTGCCACCCTGGATTTTATTGATATCGAGCGGGTGGAAGTATTAAGAGGCCCGCAGGGCACCTTATTCGGAAAGAATACGACCTCGGGCGCGGTAAACATTACCACCCGCAAACCCAGCTTTAAGCCCGGAGGCAATTTCGAAGTGAGCTACGGCAATTATGGGTTTGTCCAGGCAAAAGCTTCACTGACCGGTCCGCTAAGCCGCGCGCTTGCCGCCCGCCTGTCGTTTTCCGGCACTCAACGAAATGGCGTGATCGAAAATGTACGCACGGGAAAAGCGACGAATGACATTAACAATCTTGGTTTTAAATTCCAGTTGCTGTATAATGTTTCCAGCAAGGTTGCCATTACGCTGTCGACCGACAATTCCTGGCAGCGCCCCGACGGTTACGCGCAGGTGGTGGCAGGAGTGGCGCCAACCAAACGCGCCGCTTATCGCCAGTTTAACGCCATCATTTCCGACCTGAACTATGCCTTGCCTAGTCAAAATCCATTCGACCGGTTGATTGATCACGATACGCCCTGGAATTCGGGAAATGATCTCGGGGGCGCCTCGTTGAATATCGATGCCAGGATCGGGCCGGGCACGCTTACCTCGACCACCGCCTGGCGTTACTGGAATTGGGATCCCTCGAACGACCGTGATTTTACCGGCCTGCAGGCGCTCGCAAAATCACAGAACCCTTCAAAACACAAAAACTGGTCGCAGGAGATCCGATATGCCGGCGAACTTTCCGAACGGCTGAGCGGCGTAGTGGGCGTATTTCTTATCGACCAGGAAGTGAACACCAACGGAACAGAAGAATCCGGCTCCGCGCAATGGCGTTTTTCCAGGAGTTCGACCGACCCCGGATGGGAAACGCCGGGACTGTTTGAAGGTTATGGCATCAGCACAAAAGCATCTATTAAATCGTTAAGCGCTGCAGCATTTGC
Source organism: Chitinophagaceae bacterium UBA2791 (assembly GCA_002352105.1). Taxonomy (GTDB): domain Bacteria; phylum Bacteroidota; class Bacteroidia; order Chitinophagales; family Chitinophagaceae; genus Flavitalea. Next base: position 35,323 of record DEHV01000082.1, read on the forward strand.
CAACCTCGACTTCACCCTCGCCGAAAAATGGCATATCCTGCCGGGTATTCGCTATAATTATGATCAGAAAAAAGTTGGATACGACAGGAGAGCCTATGGAGGCCTTGAAACAAACGACCCCAGCCTGATCGCGCTCAAGAATAGCGTATACTCCAGCCAGGCCTATACTGCATATGCAGATGAAAGAAATCTAACCTATCAGCTGACCCTGGCATTCAAGCCCAGCAACAGCGTGAATGTCTTTGCAAGCTATTCAACCAGCTTTAAGCCGGTTGGGGTGAACGTGGCAGGATTGCCATCCAAAAATGGCGCGGCAGACACTTCCCTTGCCGTCATCAGGCCGGAGTACACCAAGCATTATGAAATAGGCATTAAAACCATTCCCGTCGACGGGTTCACCCTTAACCTGTCTGTGTATAATTCAGATATTAAAGACTATCAGACCAACGTACAGGCGGCGGAACTGGGCGTTAACCGCGGATATATTGCGAATGCCGATAGGGTGCGGGTGAATGGCGCAGAGCTCGATTTCAACTACCGGTCGTCCAAGAGCTTTTCATTCTTCGGCGCGGTTTCTTATGCTACCGGAAAATACACCCAATTCACCAATGCGCCGCTTCCGCTGGAAGAAACCGGGCAAACCGTTGAAGGCGTCCAGGTTGCATTCAAGGACGTATCGGGAGGCAATCTGCCGGGCATCTCGAAATGGTCGGGAACGTTGGGCGGAGAATATAGCGTTCCGGCTGCATTCCTCGGAAAACCCGGCAGGTTTTTCATTGCGCTTGACGGGTTCTATCGCTCTTCGTTCTCTTCCAGCGCTTCGCCTTCGGCTTACCTGAACATAGACGGCTATGCCCTGGTGAACGGAAGGCTGGGATTCAGGTCTAACCTGGGATTGTCGGCCTTTATCTGGGGAAGGAACCTGCTCGGCCAGGATTATTTTGAACAGCTTCTTGTGGCGGGCGGCAATGCCGGCCACTATGCGGGCGTACTGGGCGACCCGAGGACTTTCGGCGTAACGCTGCGGTATAATTTCAACGGGAGGAATTAAATACAGTATCTGTGGAAGCTTATAACTCTTTAATGCAATATTGATGTTTTCCATAAGTAAAGCGCCGCATCAGGCAATAGAGATGCGGCGCTTATGAACAGATCGACCTATTAAAGGGAAACCGCCTCCCAAACATGAGGCGGTCTCTTTTTAACTGCTATGCTCCTTAAAGAGCGTTTGGATTGACTAGATCCTTATACAAAGCATAATCTTTACAGCAAGCTTTAGTAAGTAAACAGGTATCACAACCTGAGATTCTGTTAGAGCGGCACGTAACATTGCTCTTTATTAGTAACACCTAATACCCCGGATTCTGTGTAAGCGCTGGCGCGCTTGCCATGATAACAGTAGGGATAGGCAGCAGTTTATGATGCTCGCTGATCGGTATCGAGGGCCCAACCGTATTTGGATCATCGTCCGGCGCCAGCTTGGCATTCATTACCTGCAGGGTCCTGCCTGTGCGATTCAGATCGAACCAACGTTTTCCTTCAAAAGGCGATTCCAGGCGCTCTTCTTCGTACACTGCTTCCCTGAACTCATCCTTGGTAAGCCCCGAAAGATCGTCCAATCCAGCTCTGGCTCTTACCTGGTTAATATACTGATAAGCATTATCGGGGCCTTCTACCTCATTCAAGGCCTCAGCATATCTCAAGAGCACATCGGCATACCTGTACACATACCAGTCCGATCCGGAACGGCCATCGCCGGTTCCAAAATCCGAATTGACATAGGTCTTCATATACTTGAAATCATAATATTCCCCGTTTTGTCCTGTAAATCCTTCAGCAATAGCTTCTCTTCTTTTGTCGGTAGGGTCATAGGCGTTAAAAATATCATTGGTTGGAGAATTCCATCCAAACGGATTGCCGGTTCCAGGCAATAACAATACATTCTGGCTATTTAACGGCGCAAAATAACTCGGAAAGCTGGATCCAGCGCCTGCTACGTCTTTTAAAAAATAAATCTGCCAAATTGTTTCTTTATTACCCTGTTGACCCGTTTCCCACAATGTCAGGTATTCTGGCAACAGGTCATATTGATTCATATCGATCACTTTCTTAAATTCAGCAGCAGCCTTGGGAAAATCCTTCCTGGTCAGGTAAACATCCGCCAGTAAGGTGTGCGCAATAGCCTTATCCACCCTGCCGGTATTCGCTCCGGTATTGCGGTCAACAGGCAACAGGGGTATGGCGGATGTAAGATCGGAAAGTATCTGGGTATAGATCGCTTCCTCCGAATCCCTTTGTTTTTGGTAAGAGTCGTCAATATTGGCAAACCTCTCTAATACCAGGGGAACGCCGCCAAAGAAACGAACCAGGTTAAAATAGCTTGCAGCTCTTAGCGCCTTTAATTCCCCGGTAAATTGATCTTTTGATGCCTGGGGAATATCGGCGTTTTCCAGGTGTCCCAATAGATCATTGCACCTCCCAATAATAGTGTACGAGGAGATCCACACTGTATTGATATGTTCCGTATTGGCAGTCAGAAAAAAATTATCAAAGTCAGACTTTGATAAGGGTCCCCTTGCCCCTCCGCGAGAGTATACGGAAGTATTGTCCGAACGCATATCGGTAAGCAACCAATGCATACGGTATATCTCGCGATGCACGGCAAGAACGCCTATTACCCCTTGATCAAAATCGTTGAGGGTCTTATAGAAATTGGCATCATTCGATCGGTCATACTGTCTTGTTTCCAGGAATTTTTTACAGGAACTCAAGGATATTACTGAAAACAACAGTAATAGCGCTGATATTCTTTTGATATAATAGTTACGATTCATAATAATAAGTTTGTCTGTCAAAAAATAGTTTTCGGATTAGAGGGTCACGTTCAAACCAAGGGTAAATGTCCTGACCATCGGGTAGGTTCCGTAGTCCATGCCTGGCGTTATAGAACCGCTACTACCGCTACCTTCTACCGAGTTCACTTCAGGGTTAAATCCTTTGTAGTTCGTAAAAGTGAATAGGTTCTGAATATTTATATATGTTCTTGCATTTTTAACCACCTGTCCGCCAAACAATTTCGGGAAACGGTATCCCAGCGTCAGACTCTTGATCCTCAGGAAAGAAGCGTCTTCTACCAGCCAGCTGGTGATCAGGGGGTTGTTTCCCTGATAGAGCGCAAAACCTGGACGAAAATCATATCCGTTTCCGGGTTGAGATTCTGATTTCCAATAACCCGTGAACAAGGCGCTTGTGTGTTTATAATTGGCGGAAGTTTTGATCAGGTTCAGCGCCTCAAATCCCTGTACTCCCTGCACCAGGATGGACAGATCAAAGTTTTTGTATTTAAAATTATTGGTTAACCCGTAAATAAAATCAGGAAAATTGCTTCCGATATTGGTTCTGTCGTAATTATCAATGATGCCATCGGGTCTGCCGTTAGGACCGGAGATATCTCTTAATTTAGGATCTCCGGGAATAGTAAGCACTCCGCCCCCTAACAAGGGAGAAGAATTGACTTCGTCCCAATTCTTGAATACCCCATCATAGATATAACCGTAATAATAAGACATCGGCTGTCCAACTTCGGTTAAATGAGTAACCGAATTAACCACGCCCCCGTTTATACTCTGGATAGGATCATTATTATCGTTTAATGCTTCTACCCTGTTCTTATTGGAGGAAATATTGAAATTGGTGCTCCAGGTGAAATCCTTTTTAACGATATTCCTGGACTCGATAGACAATTCAACGCCCGTGTTTCTAACAGCGCCCATATTCCTGGGAATAGTGCCGAATCCTGTATGACGCGGAACCGGAACATTAAACAGCATATCAGTAGAAAGCTTATTATAATAATCGGCGGTAATATTCAGCCTGTTATTGAACAAACCGAGATCCAGGCCAATATCAAAGGATTTGGTTTGTTCCCAGGTAAGTAACGGATTAGCAAGGGAAGTCACCATTAATCCATTCAGCTGTTGGCCGTCTCCTGTTCCGAGAATAGCATTGGAAGCGGCAACTGCGCCAATAGCGGCATATCTTCCGATCTGGTCATTACCCACCAGGCCATAGCTCGCCCGTATCTTTAACTCGCTGATTGCCTGAACTGAATTCATAAAACCTTCCTGGGAAACGCGCCAGGCTATAGCAGCAGAGGGGAAGGTGCCCCATTTGGAATCAGCGCCGAACTTGGATGAACCATCCCTTCTGAGTGTTGCGGTTACATAGTATTTGTCGTCAAATACATAATTGACCCTTCCGATCAGGGAAGCCATGGTCCACTCTGTTTTAGATGCGGTTCGGCTTGCCAAAGTACCCGCATTTACCGTTTCCACCAAGTCGTTGGGAAGATCGTTCACCCTTACGCTAAGGGATTGGAACTGTCCTTTTTGCTCAGTGAAACCAGCCAGCACATTCAAACGATGTTTATCGTTAAATGTATTTTCATAGGTCACCGTATTCTCATTTGTCCAGCCTATATTGGTAGAGAAGAACGAAGTCGCATACCGGTTGGCCCCTGCAATATTTATCGTACTGGGCACATGATGATCGGTAACAACATTGTTCACGTCTGCGCTGATACTGGTTTTAAATACCAGGTTCCTGGCCAGTTCAACTGTTGTAAAGAAGGTTCCCAGCGTATTGAACCGTTTCATCTGGCTCTTATACAACGCGCTCATAGCCGCAGGATTGGTAAAGTTCAGGATACTCGGAGAGGTTCCGTCATCATAGGTCAGCGGCATGTCAGCACGGGTAGCAAAAGTGCCATCAGGATTATACGCCGGGTAGATCGGCGGCAAAGTAACAAGGGCTACATTTAGCCCCCCATAATACGTGAGACCCGCTGAAGCGCCGACATTATTGATGCTATAAGAAGGGGCTATCCGGAATCCCACCTTGATCTTATTGGTGATGTCCGCATCTATATTACCCCTGAGCGAGTATTTTTTATACCCCTTTCCTATGTTCAACGCCTCCTGGTTAATGTAGTTGCCGGAAATATAAAACCGCATACTGCCCGTTCCGCCGGAAGCCGACAATTGATAATTGGTCATGGGCACATTACGGTAAACCTCATCCTGCCAGTTGATATCGTGAAGCAGGGAGGGATCTTTATATTCGTTGGGGATCTTATTTCCTAAAGCTCTCGCAGAATTGGGATCGGATTCATCTCTTCCGGGCCGGCGTTCGCCATTGAGGTAAACATGATTATAATTTCTTATCGCAATCTGTCTTTCTACCCAACCGGCAGTATTCAGCATGGGGATCTGATGGGCAACCTGTTGCATACCCGCGCTTAGGTTTGCCGTAATCACTGTTTTTCCTCTTTGGCCCATTTTTGTGGTGATCAGCACCACCCCGTTGGAGCCCCTTGCTCCGTAAATAGAGGTAGCCGAAGCATCCTTTAAGATATTGATAGATTCAATATCGGCAGGATTGAGCGAAGCCAGGGGATCATTGGGAACGTCCGGTGAACTTGAAGCTGCGCCCATCGCTGAACGGGTAGAAAGATCATTATCAAGCGGCACCCCGTCGACAACATACAAGGGCATATTGTTATTGCCGGCATTACCCAGCGAACCGGTACCCCTGATCTTTATGCTCATCCCTGCTCCGGGCGATGTAGAGGTCTGCTGTACCTGGACGCCGGCGATCTGGCCAACCATGGCTTCGTTAAAATTAAGAATAGCCTTATCCTCGATCTGGGCTGCTCCAATGGAACCGACAGCGCCGGTCAGATCCTTTTTGGCCTGGCTACCATAACCGATCACCACTATATCATTCAATCCTGTGATATCTAGTTCTAATACAATGCTGATTTCAGTCTGTCCCTCCACATTAATTCTCTTTGTCTTGAATCCGACGCTTGAAATCTCAAGGATCTTATTCCTGGCGTCGGGGAGGGTCAGGCTAAACCGCCCGTTGGCATCCGTTGCAGTTCCTATATTGGCGCCTACTACCGATATCGATACGTCCTGTATAGGCTCTTTCTGTTCATTGACCACTCGTCCGTGAATTTCAACCGGCGGAGGCGTAGCTATCATACTGCCGGGGATGATATTGAACACAAGGCCCTCCCTTGGCTGCATCACTACCGTTCTGTCGATAATAGTGTACGTGAAGGGCTGGGAAGCAAAACAAATGGCAAGCGTTTCCTGAAGCGGGAAATTCTTTACCCGCATACTTACTTTCCTTGCCTCTTTCAACATCGTCTCGGTATACATGAACGTATAACCGGTTTGTTCCCTGATCTCCCGGAATACCTGTTCCAAAGAGGCATTTTTAACATGTAAAGTAATACTCTGGGAATAAGTGCGGGCGTTTACCTGCAGACAGCACGCTAAGAAAAGAATGGCGATGAGATTCATGATCTGCAGCGTTTTGATAGTCGATCCCCACTTAAAAAAAAGGGATCCATAAAAAACAATTCGCATAACTTTGGTTAGTTTGAGTTGATGAAATAGTTAACAATACCGATTGTTCTATTATTGAAATTGAGTCAACTCAGATATCCTGCCGGCTCCTGTTCCAGAGGAGCCGGCTTTTTCTAAGCTGATCTCAATATTTTAAGCCTTCAATGCTAATGAAACATGGAATATTTTTTTATGGCATTACCCTGATCGTTTTCCCCTCAATATTGAACCGTACAGCCTTTGTAGCTTCCAGCATTTTCAGCAGTATAGATACATTGGTGCTTCTCGAAACCTCCGCATAGAATTTTTCGGTCACCGGGTTTTCAAAAACCACGTCCACGTCATACCAGCGGGACACCTGCCGCATAATATCTGCAATGCCGACGCTTTTAAAAGAAAACAAGTCGTTCTTCCAGGCCATTACCTCATTGATATCAACCGAATTTGCCAATGCTATTTTCCCGCTTTTATCCACCTGCGCCTGCTCCCCGGGCTCAATCACTTTGGGTTGCCTGCTATCAGCGGCGCTAACGCTTACCCTCCCTTCTAATAAAGTTATATCCAGCGTGCGCTCGTCATCGTAAGCGTTTATATTGAAATGAGTGCCTAATACCCGAACAGCTGTTTCCCCCTTACTCGCTATAAAAGGCTTGGAAGGATCATGCGCCACCTCAAAATACGCTTCGCCGGTGATCTCTACCCTTCGTTCCTTGCCCGTAAAAACAGTAGGATACCTCAAAGAACTGGCTGCGTTCAGCCATACCTTGCTGCCATCGGCCAGCGTTAACCCGACGACCTTGCTCCCTCTCGGATTACTAAGCGTATTGTACTGCATTTCGTTGCCGGCGCCGCGGTAAGCGATCTGGCCGTCAGGCAACTTAACAACCTCCACGGATCCCTGCACCGCCAACATTCCCTCGCCTACGCTATCTAAAATGACCCTTTGCCCGTCAGCTAAAATAAGCGTTGCATTGACCGCGTCAGGCGGCGCGACATCATCATTTTTGATTTGCTCTGTATTTGCCAGCTCATTTTGATTTTTTCCTATGCGCGTCGCCATAAAAAAATAATAACCTGCTCCCATCAACAAGATTATTGCCGCAGCCCAACCCATCCATACCATCCTTCTTACCGGCGGTTGAATCTCCCTGTCATTTTTTTCTTCTATAATGCGACTATATAGCCTTTCCCAGTCTACCGGCAAGGCCGTTCCGCCGGAAGAATAAGAAGATACCAGCTTTTCAATATGCTCCTTAACCGGTTCCTCATCCCCCCGGGCTACCCAGTTAAAAAGCTCCTCTTCTTCTTCAACAGTAGCCTTACCTTCAGAATAAACCCCCAGCAAATAGGCAACCCTTTCCTTTGAAAGCTCCATATAGATTTTTTAAATTGAAATACCCTTCTTCTCTAAGATGAAGGAGAGAAAGAAAATGTACCAGCGAACGGAAAAATAATTTATAGATTCATCCAGATAAGGGCCCAAATAATAGCCGAAGTCTCCTTTTTAAGGTAGGCGCGCAGATAAGCTACCGCAGCGGCAAGATGATTTCTCACTGTATTTGGCGAAATATTCAATCTTTTGGCGATCTCCTCCCTGCTTACCCCTTCCTGCTTGGCCAGTTTATAGATGATCCGCTGCTGAGGAGGCAGCTGGCTGATCACATTTTCAAGGATCATCGCGTGTTCTTTTTCGAGCAATAAGATCTCAATGGGGTTTTCGCTCTCTTCCCGAATCTGTCCTATGGCCGACCTCAGGCGTTTTTCCTGCGCCAGCTTTCTGAAATGAGCGTAAATACAATTATGAAGAATAGTGAAAATATACCCCTCCGGGTTTTTCGCGCGGGCTGCCAGCTTTCTTTTCATCCATAACATCACGAAAACTTCCTGTACGATTTCTTCAGCAATACCTGCAGCATGCGTCATCTTCAAGGCAGTTTCATAAAAGGGCGCTTTGTAATGATCAAAGATCCGCCGAAAGGCTTCTTCATTGTCTAGCGACAACTGCTCTAATAATATAGCAATATCGTATGGCAAGGCTCCCGGCATGTTAGTTTGGCGAGTAAATCTAATAAAATTGCGGTAATATTTTACACATTGTCCTATAGAATGACGAGAAATATTATCTCTCCTCAGACCGATCATTTTTCAACAGGAATCAAGGCTAGCGCGCCGGGCAATTGTTCATGACCGCCTTCGAATATGGTCAGGCTGATATTCCCATAACGCTTGTACAAATAGATTGCCCTACCGTCTATTTTCTCCCCGGGATCAGCAGCAGGGTTGTACCGCCTCGTCACCAGGTTGAGCATGTCCGGCTCCGAAACAAGGTCGCGATCGCCGCGCCCCTTTTCCCTAATAACGGAAAGCGAGGGAGACCCATATTTTAACTCGCCTACAAGACGATTGTACATATGGATGGCATGGGTGATCGGCACAGACCCTGTATACCCATCATGCACTCCTTCGTAAATAAAGAGCTTCGAATCCTTACGCAATGCTATCGGAAAATCCTGCCTCAGCGGGGAGCGCCGCAGCGCTTCTTCCGCATTAAACAAACTATCTGTTGAAACAGAGCGCAAAATATCTCCTGCATATTTCTGCTTTCTTCCGATCGATTCCCAATAAAACGCTTCCACATCGGAAATCGGCGCCCAGGCGGAGAAGCTTTTTACCGGGAACCTCACGTTCATATAAGCCAGCAAAGTGGCCATACCGCCTCCCGACACGCCTACGATATGCACGTTTCCCGGATCTGCGCGTGTGTGCCTGACGGCAAACCGGATGGCATCCTCAATATCAGCGATCACCAGCTTGCTACCGGTAGCGGAAGGGGTATTATTAGGCCCGCGAAAATCGGGATGGATATAATTATATCCCAGCGCCACAACCTCCCTGGCCAAGGGATCCTTCTGCGCATAATTGCCGCTCCAGGTATGCAGACTTACAATTAAAGGCCGGGGATCCTTGTGTTTAGACCGGTATAAAAAGGCTTTCTGCTTTGTTCCATCGACTGATGAAGGGATCTCGACGAGCTCCATCCCCGCTCCCCAGCTGACCCTACTGGTATCGTCCCAGGCAGGCTGCTGCGCAACAAGCTTGTTGGAAAACAACATCGTTATCATTAGGGCAAACAGGGCTAATCTATTCATAGTTAAAGTTGAAGATGGGTTCTGCACATTTTATTCCCCGGCTGAAGCGTCCGGGCGAAATGTGAAAATACGCCCTCCGGGGCAAAAAAAGTAAAAAGGCCCGGCATACCAGGGCCTTTTTACTTTACAAGGCAATACGTCGCCTTATTTAAAAAGGGATATAACGTCAGCAGAGGGAATGTTTATTCTTCCTCCATATCCTCCTGTTCTGCTTCCCAGTTGATATCGTTTTCAGCAATTTCCGAGAGTTTGCTGTCGGCCTGCTTTTCTTCATCCAGCGTCTGGCCTAAAACAGACGCAACATCTTCCAATCCCATGGTATGGGCCAGTTGCGTCAAGCCTCCATAAGCCGCAATCTCATAATGTTCTACTTTTTGCGCTGAGATGATAATGCCTACATCCCTGGTCATGGTTCCGCTCTCGGTTTCTTCCACAACGCTTTCTGCCTCTTTCACCAGGCCTTCCATGGCATCGCATTTTTTTGCCTGGGCCTTCTTATCCAGCATTTCAAACACCTGCTCCAGGCGGCTTACATGCTCCTCGGTTTGTTCCAGGTGTTCTTCAATAGCATCCTTTAACGCTTCGGTGGTAGCCGCTTTCTTCATTTTGGGCAATGCTTTGGTCAAATGTTTCTCAGCCCAATAAATATCCTTGAGCGCATCCATAAAGAATTTTTCCAAATGCGTATTACCCATTCGGGCAGAAGCATTGGCTCCGCTGGTTTTCAGCTTGCCTGACGGCGCTTTTTTGGTACTTGGCATAATAATGATTTTAGACGGTAAACAATAGAAGGAACTCTATCAGAGGTATATTTTACAAATGACATGCCACCCCTATATCCGCTTTATTTACGACGCCCGCGCCGCATCAATCCGGCAGACATTCATACATCATATTGTTCCAATGCCGCTCGTCTTATTTTTATATTGGTCATTATTGCGCCAGCAGCCGGCTCGAAAGCCAATCCGCTGTAGACAAACTTTCTTCTGAAGCGTCGCGCACCAAAAGATTGGCCCCGCTCTTGCCATATTCCTGTTCCATAGCGCGCTGCGAAGCTTTCTTGTTCAGCCCGTCGACCATGTTTTCCAGCAGCAGAGGCCGCGGAGCGATGAATGCAGCTATTTCCCCAAGGTCCGTAATTTCCAGTATCCCCGGAACCACTACATCCTGCGGAATATGACAGAACCTGTCGTCCAGCGTGGACATAAAGGAAACCAATCCCCCGCTGCCGGCAACAGCGGCAACGCCGTCTTCATAAAAAGCGGTAAGCATCGCAAGGAAGGGACCTAAGGGCTCGACCTGCCGCTGAGGCACGGGACCGGGGCGTTGACCGGGACTCTGATCAAATTGAAAGTCCGGCGCGTTGGGATCGGAAAAAGAGTCTCCCCATAAAGCTATTTTTTTGGAGTCTATATCCGAACGTTTGGCCAGCCAGCGCATGATGGTCCTCGTATCTTTCAGGCGCAACCCTGTTAAAGTATTTCCAAGCATCAGCTCGGTGGAAGATCTGCCCATAACTCCGGGTAACCGGGTTGTCCTATCATTCAGTTCCCCGTTGCCGCGCAGATCAGGCAAACATACCGTAATGCCTTTTTTCAACAAGGCGGCAATCTGATTGGAACGTAAGGCTAGAAATTTTTCCTTACCGCCTTCTGCAAGAGCGATCACAACAGGGCGTTGTTTGGAACCCGTCTTGGCCTTAAGCAAGAACACAGGCAGCGTAATGCCTGGTTCCGTTGTAATGGTTGAAGCTTCCAGGGTAAGATCGGCATATTGCTTATCCCAAAGCTTTCGCGCTGCCGGCGAGCGGATAGGATCAATATCGCCAAGCTTCTGCTTAAGCGATTCCCGCAGCGCTGTTTTGCGTTGCGCAGGAGCAAGCCCCTTACGCGCCGAACGGGAAGCTTCGAGACGTTCAACCGCCATCTGTTTAAGCAGGGATACGACCGTCTGCGGTTTGTATGCTCTTGCTATCTCCGGCGTCAGGCACATCAGTTCCTTTTCCGGTCGCATATTATGATACTCGGTCCGGGCTATCGGAAACCGGAGCATCCGATGTAAATTATCATCCACGCGCTGACGAAGATATACGCTGATCTGGTTGGTTTCGCCAGCTCCGGGGAAGGGACCGATGCCATCCACTTCTCCCAGGTTCTCCCTGGCGCCCGTCAGCTCATACACTTTTTTATAGCGCGCCCAGGCCGACTGGTTCTCTATTGAGTTGGGCCATTCCAGCTCAAAGGCATAGACAAAGGGGCGCGGCGCTCCTGCAGCGCATAAGAACCAGGGGAAAAACTGCTGACTGATGCTATGGGGCAGCGCGCGGGTGGTCTCCCAGTCGCCCCCTCCCGGATCCGCAGTTTCGAAATCATATTTGCGGGGAAGTTCGGTATAATGCGCTTCAGGGCTGGCATCGCCAAAACAAAAGGGCACGACAGCTGCAATACGCGGGTCGAGGTTAGCCGTAACCGCCGCAGGATCGCCGCCGCCGGCGACGGCGCCTATCAGTACAATTCGTTTGGAATCTATATAGGGCCTGTTCTCCAGCAGATCGATACCCCGCATGATATCCCAGGACATCCATTTAATAAGACTCTCCCCTGCCAGGTAGAGCTGGTTGCCCGTAGCATATCTCCCGAAATAACTCTCACGGGCCCAGCGCGGCTGGCTCTGCGAGCGTTCGCCCCCGCTGATCTGATCCATGATGAGTACGGCAACCCCCGAACGCGCCCAGGTCATGCCCATATCCTGAAGCTCAAGCTGGGTTTTCGGCGCATGATGAGCATGCACCAGTACCACGGCAGGAATTTTGCCGGTGGGTTTTTCAGGAAGATACAAGTTGGCCGTCACCAAAAAATTGGGCCGGCTTTCAAAGACAATGTTTTCAATCACAAATCCATCGCCATAATTTAATCTTTTCGTTACGGTGTCTTTTAAAGGCGTACGCTGGGGCATCGGACCTATCCATTCCCGGAAAGCCTTTATTCTCTTTTCACGGAAGGATTCCCAATCCTTAAGCGTATTCACTTTCCGCCAGTCGAGCTTTTCCTTTTCGGCAAATGCCGCCCTCCGCGATTGAATAGATCTTCCCCACATACCGGTAATATCCAAAGATTTCTGCTCCGATTCTGTCCAAACCCATTTTGGCAGTTCCGCTACTGTTTTAGCCAGCGGACCGGCAGGCGAGGCTGGCGCCTTATCTGCAAGGTTCTTTGGCAAAACCGTAGGCGCGTACTCAGGCGAAGGCTCGCGATTGCTGCCAGCTATTTTATAATGCCCGCGCTCATTTTCCCCCGGCCAGTACCAGGAAAGCTCGGACATATCCGGACGAGGGGCCCTGACGCGCTCCAGCGACATAAAACCGACATCATGAAAATATTCCAATGGAAGCGCCAGTTCCATTGTCCATTCATTCTTATCGATAGCGGCGGCAACAAGCGCCTTCTCAGCCAGGTCAAGCGGCGCCCCGGTAGGAGCATTTAAAAAAGTATTGCCTTGAATCATAGAGCCGCCTATCCCTACCTTCCTCGTTATGGAATTGATCACATCATCGCCAATATTTCCATAGTAATGCGAGGCGCTCTCAAAAACGCCTATCGCGCCGAACGCATTCACGGCAATCGTAAAAAAATTACTTCTTGGACTGCCAGGAAAATATACCTTAAACCGCCATGCCAGGAGATCTTCGCGTTCCCAGGTCGGATTAACGCCTGTCGACCGAATCACCAGTCGATCCGATTCCGGAACCCGGGCGCTGAAACACATATACCCCCCGCGTACTGCGCTGCGCACTTCTGCTCCTTTTTCCTGCCCCGGTATGTCGCGGTTGATCAGCGATATCACTGTAGCTGATTGCCAGAATGCCTCATCCGGCTTGCCGTCGATACGCAACGGTCCCGAGGCGGCAGGAATAGAAATATTTCCAACTTTTGATGGCGTACTATCAATCGCTTTAGGGATGTATTCGTAGCGATCGATCGCTGCAGTCTTGTTGCCCGCAGCCTGAAAGCTTACGGCAATAGCAAAAAGAATTACAAGATTTTTCATTGCAAACTTTTAAAGATTTGATAAGAACGCTTAGCGTTACCAGGCAACCATCGACGCCCGATAAGCCATTCGTGAATAACATCTATTGCTTCACTGATACCCTTATATGCCCATACCTCAGATCTCAAAACAATAAAAGATTCTATTGATTTCAGATTGAGGTATAGGCGCAAGGTAATTTTTATCTGATAAAAATCACCTTAGACAAGATTACACTGAGACATTTTTGCTTTTATTCTTTCTCACCTGCCTAAGGTAATCATTAAAGATCTTTATGCTGTTCTCCTCATTTTTAAACCTGGTTATTTCGCCAGCAGCCGGTTCGAAAGCCAATCCGTTATAGACAAACTTTCTTCTGAGGCTTCGCGTACCAAAAGATTTACCCCGCTCTTTCCGTATTCCTGCTCCATAGCGCGCTGCGATATCTTTTTGTTCAACCCGTCGACCATGTTTTCCAGCAACAGGGGCTGCGGAGCAATGAATGCAGCTATTTCCCCAAGATCTGTGGTTTCCAGGATGCCGGGAACAATCACATCCTGCGGAATATGACAGAACCTGTCGTCCAGCGCAGACATAAAGGAAACCAATCCTCCTCTGCCGGCAACAGCGGCAACGCCGTCTTCATAAAAAGCAGTAAGCATGGCGAGGAAAGCGCCCAAGGGCTCGGCCTGTCGTTGAGGCACGGGGCCGGGACGTTGTCCCGGACTCTGATCAAATTGAAAATCCGGCGCGTTGGGATCGGAGAACGAGTCTCCCCATAAAGCTATTTTTTTGGAGTCTATATCCGGACGTTTAGACAGCCAGCGCATGATGGTCCGCGTATCTTTCAGACGTAGCCCCGTTAAGCTGGAACCAAGCATAAGCTCGCTGGCCGGCCTGTTCATGACCTCCGGGCCTCTTGTCGTTTTATCATTCAGTTCTCCATTGCCGCGAAGATCAGGCAAACATACGGTGATGCCATTTTTCAGCAGGGTAGATATTTCATTAGAACGCAGAGAAAGAAATTTTTCCTTACCGCCTTCTGCAACAGCAATCACCACGGGACGCTGCTTGGAACCGGTTTTGGCCTTGAGCAGAAACACAGGCAATGTAATACCAGGCTCCGTTGTAAGGGTTGAAGCTTCCAGCGTAAAATCGGCATATTGTTTATCCCATAACTTACGCGCCGCCCAAGCGCGGATAGGATCAATATCGCCAAGCTTCTGTTTAAGCGAGGTGCGCAACGCTGTTTTGCGTTGTGCGGGATCCAACGCTTTGCGTTCTGACCGGGAAGCTTCGAGACGTTCAACCGCCATATTTTTCAAAAGGGATACCACGGTCTGCGGTTTGTATTCCCTGGCTATCTCCGGCGTCAAACAAATCAGTTCCTTTTCCGGTCGCATATTGTGGTACTCGGTCCGGGCTAAGGGGAACTGGATGATCCGGTGTAACACCTCGTCCACGCGCTGGCGAAGATATACGCTGATCTGGTTGGTTTCTCCGGCGCCGGGGTAGGGACCGATGCCCTCCAGTTCTCCCAGGTTCTCCCTGGCGCCCGTCAGCTCGTACACTTTTTTATAGCGCGCCCAGGCTGACTGATCCTCTATTGTTTTTGGCCATGCCAGTTCAAAGGCATAGACAAAGGGGCGGGGCGCCCCCGCAGCGCATAAAAACCAGGGGAAAAATTGCTGGCTAATACTGTTGGGCAGCCCGCGGGTAGTTTCCCAGTTTCCCCGCCCGGGATCAGCCGTTTCAAAATCATATTTCCGGGGAAGCTCAAGATAGTGCGCTTCGGGTTGGGCATCGCCATAACAAAAAGGCACAAGCGCAGCAACCCGCGGGTCAAGGTTAGCCGTGATCGCAGCAGGATCGCCGCCGCCTGCAACAGCGCCTACCAGAACAATACGCTTGGCGTCTATATAGGACCTGGCCTCCAGCAGATCAATACCTCTCATGATATCCCAGGACATCCATTTAATAAGGCTTTCCCCGGCCAGGTAGAGCTGGTTGCCTGTCGCATATCGCCCGTAATAACTCTCACGGGCCCAGCGCGGTTGACTCTGCGAGCGTTCGCCTCCGCTGATCTGATCCATCACGAGTACGGCAACGCCCGCACGCGCCCAGGTCATGCCCATATCCTGGATCTCAAGCTGGGTTTTCGGCGCATGATGAGCATGCACTAATACCACAGCAGGAATTTTACCCGAATGTTTCTCGGGAAGATAGAGGTTGGCCGTCACCAGAAAGTTAGGGCGGCTCTCAAAGACAATATTTTCAATAGTGAATCCGTCCCCATAATTTAATCTCCTGGTTACGGTGTCTTTTAATGACGTGCGTTCGGGCATGGGGCCTATCCATTCCCGGAAAGCCTTTATTCTTTTATCACGAAAAGCTTCCCAGTCTTTCAACGTATTCACTTTCCGCCAGTCCAACTTTTCTTTTTCAGCAAATGCCGACATCCGCGATTGAATGGACTTATCCCACATAGCAGTAACGCCTAAAGATTTTCGCTCCGATTCCGTCCAAACCCATTTTGGCAGTTCCACTACCTCTTTGGCCAGCGAACTGGCAGGCGAGGCCGGCGCTTTATCAACAAGATTCTTAGGCAATACAGTAGACGTATATGCAGGCGAAGGTTCACTGTTAGCGTCAACCATCTCATAGTAACCACGCTCATTTTCCGCAGGCCAGTACCAGGAAAGTTCAGGTATGTCCGGGCGGGGCGCTCTCACGCGCTCCAATGACATAAAACCTACTTCCTGGAACTCGGCTAATGGAAGCGCCAACTCTACCGTCCACTCGTTCTTACCGATCGCAGCGGCGACAATCGCCTGTTTGGCCCAATCCAGCGGCGCCCCGGTAGGAGCATTTAAAAAAGTATTGCCCTGAATAATAGAGCCGCCGATCCCTATTTTCCTCGTTAGGGAATTGATCACATCATCGCCTATATTTCCATAGTAATGCGCAGTACTTTCGAAAATACTTAAGGCTCCAAGCGCATTAACGGCAATCGTGAAAAAATCCTTTTTTTTCCTCTCAGGAATAAATATTTTGAACCTCCATGCCAGCAGGTCTTCCCGTTCCCAGGTCGGATCAATGCCTGTCGACCGAACCACCAGTCGATCGGATTCCGGAACCCGGGCGCTAAAACACAGGTAATTTCCGCGCACAGCGCAACGTACTTCCGCTCCTTTTTCCTGCCCCGGTATGTCCTGGTTGACCAGCGATATCACAGCGGCCGATTGCCAGAATGCCTCATCCGGCTTGCCGTCGATATGCAACGGCCCCGAAACCGCGGGAATGGAAATATGTCCCGCTTTTAAAGGCATACTATCAATAATCCTATCGTATCCCTCAGGATTGGTTTCAGCAGTCTTATTGCCAACAGTCTGAAGGCTTGTCGCCATAACAACAAGAATTACAAAATACTTCATCTCCAATTTTAATTTAGCAAGGGCGCTTACCCTTTACAGGATATATAGCGCCCTTACATCTTGTCCGTAAATAAATTTATTGTATCTCTAAAGCCTAATAGCCGGGATTCTGAACCAATAAAGGATTTTTATCGATCTCAGTTTGAGGTATGGGCACAAGATAATTTTTATCCGTAAACACATACGGCGCCTGTGTCATTACATTTACCACATAGGTTTTATGGCCGGTTACCAGGTCTTTATAAATATCCATTCTTCTACGCGGCATATTTAATTCGATAGGAGCTGTTTTCCATCTGCGCAGATCAAAGTATTGATGTTGTTCAAAACATAATTCGATCTTACGCTCGCGCTGCAGCCTGATCAGCAGCGCGTCTCCGCTTTCCGTAATATCAGGCATCATCACGCTGGGGCGGCTCCTTACCATATTAAGATACTGCCTGCATATATCTTCGTGACCCAGGAAATAATTTGCTTCCGCATAATTAAGCAGTAT
Organism: Chitinophagaceae bacterium UBA2791; assembly: GCA_002352105.1. Lineage (GTDB taxonomy): Bacteria > Bacteroidota > Bacteroidia > Chitinophagales > Chitinophagaceae > Flavitalea. The sequence continues at coordinate 52,841 of DEHV01000082.1, forward strand.
CTCCGCATACCTGAAAGCGATCCAGGGCGAGTTGCCCTGGTTAGCAGTGCCAGGGTTTGTAATGGACTCATCCACGAACTTCCTTAGATAATAGCCTGTCTGCGTTGCGTTCCAGGCATTCGCCGGCCCTTCCCTCGAATCCAATCCCCCGGGAAAAAACGTTTCTATCTCCCTGCCCTTGAACATCGCGCCATCATACCAGATGGTTGCATAAAAACGGGGATCGCGGTTTACATAAGGGTTTTGCGGATCGTAATCCGGGTCTTCCAAAGGCAATTTGCCGCTCAACATCTCAAAAGCGTCCACCGTATTCTGGAAGGGGCTGCAATCATTGCCATATCCTCCATAACCGCTGGGGTATTGGTCCAGTTCAAGATAAGCAGTTTCAGGAGAAACCGCGTAGTTAAAGGGCCTCGACCAGATGGCTTCTATATTATATGAATTTGCCCGCAGGAACTGATCCTTATAATCGGGATATAAGCCGTATAAGTTCAGGTCTATTACCGCTTTTGCTGCGTCCGCTGCCGCCTGCCATTTCGCCAGGTCATTGGTGGGATTATTCAAGGGGCTGGCCATGTACAGCAAGGCTCTTGATTTGGCGGCCAATGCCGCCCCCTTGGTAAGCCTGCCCAGTTGGGTAGCAGGCTGGGTAAGCGGCAACGCTGCGACTGCCCTGTCTAGTTCCTCAATCACAAACTTCATACATTCATCATAGGTATTCCTGGGCACGTCAAAATTATCCGTCAGGTCAAAAGGCTTCAGGATCAGGGGTACGCCGCCATAGAACGCCACGAGCCTGAAATAGGCATATGCCCTTAAAAAATACATTTCGCCCATCATCCTGGTCTTTAATGTTTCGTCNNGGCGTTATATTGCCGGAGTTGATAAAATTACTGGCGCCGCTTCCCCGGTAGGTTTCGCCGGACACGCTTCCTATTTGCTGAGAGGCATAAGTATTGTTGGTGGGCATTTCCCGGTAGGTATTGTTCACCAATTGCTCTATAAGATTTGCGTCCCTCCAAACTGATTCATCCGAAAAGCGGTCAGTGGGCGCCTTATCCAGCACATTCTTCATACAGGATGAAAATAAAAAGCAGGATAAAATCAGCAGCGCCATACAAAAAACATATGGCCTTACCGGTATATATAAAAGGTTTTTTTTCTGGTTCATGATCATCATTTTTAAAATGAAAGATTAGCGCCTATGTTGAATATTTTGCTCTGGGGATAATAGTTGGCGCCCCGGTTTGTATTCTCAGGATCGGCCCATTTCACGCGATCAATCGTGAATAGGTTCTGCCCGTTGACATACAACCGAAAAGTCTGTATTTTCAATGCCGATAAAAAATGATTGGGCAGGGTGTACCCCAGTTCCAGTGTTCTCAACCTAACATAGGAAGCATCCTTTAACCAAAAATCAGAAGTGAGTCCGTCCACTTCCCCCGTAAGGCCAAACTGTACCGTTGGCAGGCGGGGATATTTTGAATCCATGCTTCCGGGCGTATAGCGGTTAACGATCACATCTTCCAACTGGTTCAGCGCTACCCTGGCATTCACATGATAGTACTGCCATACCCTGGTTGCTCCTGCAAAATTTGCCCAAAGCGAAAAGTTCTTATAGTTGAAGGAGGCATTTAATCCAAACATCACTTCAGGAGTGCTGGTTTTATTGGCGGTGTACATATCGTTTGCCGTGATCTTACCGTCGCCGTCGCGGTCTGCATACTGCAGGTCCCCGACCCTTGTTCCCGGATATACGGCAGCTTTATCCACCTGGTCCTGGGTTCTGAAGATTCCGATAGCCTGAAAATATTGCTCAGCGCCCAAAACATGCCCTTCCAGCTTTTTCCATTCCGGCACATTCTTGGCCTCGCTGATATCAACAACCTTATTGCGGGCATAAGACATGTTTCCCGCTACCCTCCAGGAAAAGTCTCCGATCGTTTTGGCATGGCTCAGCTCTACTTCGATACCCTTGTTTTCCACAATGCCAATGTTCTCGTTCGGCAGCACAAGCCCTGTATATACCGGCACGGCAAGATCCCGCGTGCTTAAAATATTAGACCTTGTTTGTTTAAAAAGATCTACGGTAAAGCCCANNTCCCAGGTAATATTAGGATTGGGAGAAACTCCAGGCACCAGTCCGTTCGTTGCTACCGGCGTCTGGCCAAAGCTCATACCCGTATTGCCCAGCGTGTACAACCTTAAATGCTGGAAAGCGGCTACCGCATCGTTGCCTATTTGCCCGATGGACGCCCTGATCTTCAGGTCGTTTATAAAGTCCGCATTCTTTAAAAAATTCTCCTGCGAGAGTCTCCAGGCTACGGAAACCCCGGGAAAGAATCCAAATTGTTTTCCCTTGGGAAAATTTGAAGAACCGTCGTACCGGAAATTAAAATCAAGCAGGTATTTCTGCATAAAGCCGTAGCTGACCCTGCCAAAGAGATTTTCCCTGCCGCTTTCCGATCTTCCTCCGTCTGTCGACTGATCGGCCAGGCCGCCGGCAAACAATTCATCAAGCGCCGAGGATATATAATTTTTCCTGGTTGCGGAAAAATTGCTGTATACGGTATTGGATTTTTCACCGGCGATAAAGGCGTTCAGATGGTGATCATTCCTTTTTAGTTCATATTTCACGCGCAGGTTAACCAATACCATCGGCGACTGGCGAAAGGCATTGGTCAGCTCCGGAGTCACAATAGCCCCTCCGGTTTGGGGAATATAGGTATCAGTCGTCTTATTGTATGAGTAAACGGTCCAAGGTAGCCGCCATCTTTTATCTACCCCAATATCATTGCCATAAGCAAGGTAGCCATCCACGCCCAGGCCTTCTATTACAAAAGGAAGCGACAGGTCAAAGGATGCTTTTCCTAGCAAACTGTATTTTTTCAGGTTCTCATTCCCCGTAAGCGCGGTGCCCATTACGGCAGGGTTCCTGCCTTGTTCCACTCCTGCAGAGGGAGACCCGTTAGGCCAGTACACCGGGATAAAGGGCACCTGCTTCATGCTTTCGAAGGTGGTTCCGACATTAAAAGCGGGATAATTGCCATCGTGTAACCCGCCATTCAGGTCAAAGCCCACTTTTAAATTATTGTTTAGCCGTGCGTCGATATTACTGCGAATAGAATATGTTTTAAAATTATGGCTTCCGTTTCTGAATATACTTCCCTCATTAGTATAGGAGCCGGAAACAGAATACCGTACTTTTTCATTTCCCCCTCTTACGTTCAGGTTATGCTGACTCTGAACGCTGGATTTTTTCAGCACTTTGCCGTACCAGTCCTCATTGATATAATCAGGATCNNCTGGCCATTTTGGGAATGCGGGTAGGTTGACTGATCGCCTGGTTGAATGAATAACTGATCACAGATTTATCTCCATAAGCGCCCCTTTTCGTAGTGATCAGGATAACGCCGTTTGCCGCCCGGGCGCCATAAATAGCCGCTGAAGCGTCTTTCAATACGGAAATAGATTCAATATCATTCGGATTGATCCGTTCCCAACCGGTAACGCCGGGTATTCCATCCACCACCACCAGGGGACTGTTATCTCCTGTTGTATTTCTACCCCTGATCAGGATCTGGGCGCCGTCCTTACCGGGTTCCCCCGAAGGCATTTTGGTGATCACCCCGGGAAGCTGCCCGCCTAAACTATTAACGATATTCAGCGCCGGGCTATGTTGGAGATCCTTTCCCTGGATACTGGCCACAGACCCGGTCAGGGTAGCTTTGCGCTGTACGCCGTATCCTACCACCACCACTTCATTTCCGATAGCTATATCTTCAGGCTTTAAGGTAATGTTCAGCTGCCCGGCGCCAGTCGCCCGCACCTCGGTTGTTTCATATCCCACATAGGAGATAACCAGATCGCCGCCGCCGTCAGGAACCTGGATAACAAAAAAACCGTTGGCGTCAGTCACTACGCCTCTTTGGGTTCCTTTCAGGTTAACGGAAGCGCCAACCAGGGGGTTCCCGCTCTCATCCGTTATTCGCCCCCTGACTTCCATGATCACCGGGGCCGCATGGGAAGACGCCGATCCCGACAAAGAATGGGAGTCTGAAAATCCCGGGATCGCTTTCCGGGAAATGGTGATCGTCTTACTTTCAATACTGTACTTCAGCGGCTGATCCTTAAACACATTGTCAAGAAATCTGATCAAAGCCATGTTCCTTGCTTTAATGGAAACAGGCTTTGCGCCAACCAGGGTGTTATCGGTATAAATGATACCAAACCCCGTTTGACGCTCAATGACAATAAGGATCTTTTCGAGCGCAATGTTCTCTCCCGAAAAACTCACATGCTGCGATACTCCTTTTGCACACACGTTCAGGAAGGCAGCAGTTAATAGTACAAATGTTAGTTTCATGACTAACAGCGTTTTGGTGATGCGGCGGCGGCCCCAATGAGCATATCCCCCGCAAAGCGCAGATTTTTGCATACTTTTGCATTGTTTGGGTGATGAATAAATGGTCTTGCTGGACTTTATTTTATTTTTGCTACCCAAACATCGCCGGCAAGGGCCTCAATCCTTTCCGGCTTTATTTTGGGCAATAGCATAGAAACTCTTTATCTCACGGTTTTTTGTTTTAATGATCATTGCCCACGACAATCAGCGTTCTTCCCTCCAGCCGCGTTTTTATGCCAAACTCTGCAAAAGAACGCAGCACTCCCGACAAACTGACTCCTCTATCCATTTTACCCTTGAACTTTACCACAGGGATTGTTCCCTCATACCGCACCTGGATATCATACCATCTTTCCAACTGCTTCATCACTTCCGCCAGCCCCGCGTCCTGAATACTGATAAAGCCGTTTTTCCATGCCATCACCTGGTCTATATCAGCGTCGTTAATTACCAGGAGCTGCCGGGGCGTTACCTGGGCCTGCTGGCCGGGCTTAAGGATAACCGCTTTCTTAGCGGAGGATGAACGGTCATCCGGCAGGCCGGCAGTTTGGGGAGAAACCCTCACGCTGCCTTCGAGCAGGGTGGTCTTGATCCTGCCTTCATCCGCATAGGAGTTCACATTGAAATGCGTTCCCAACGCTTCAACCGCCAACTTTCCTTCCACGACGACAATAAAAGGCTGCCGCTGATCTTTGAACACTTCAAAATACGCTTCGCCCGTGATGACAACCTTTCTTTCTTTGCCCGTAAACAAGGTTGGATAAGTAATAGAGCTTGCTGCATTGAGCCAGACCCTGGTGCCGTCGGGAAGCGCTAGCTCATAACGGCCGCCTCTTGGGGTCGTCATGGTATTCATCACCGCCTGCCCTTCTCTGGCATCTTGTATATTATACATAAGCCGCCCATTGGCCGTCTTCACTATTTCTGCATTGCCTTGTCGCGCCAGGGCGCCGTTTTGCGCGCTATCCAACAATATAGACGTTCCATCTGCCAGCGTAAGAATGGCCCTATCTCCCCCGGGCGCGATATCTGAGGGTTCGGGCAGATGCGTGTTTACCAGGGAGCGTTCCGTTCCGGTACTGGTTGCCAGGAAGTAAACAATAACGCCGGTTGCCAATAGGATAACTGCCGCTGCCGCATAACGCGACCATCCCCTCCACAGGTATTGAACCCGATGTACGGGAGCCATATGGGAGTCCGGCGAATCGCTGGGGGAATCGGCGCCAGCGGCCGCAATGCCCTCTGCGATCCTGTTCCGGACCCTCGATTTGGAAGCGTCGGCCTCGTGTATCCTGAGCATTCCTTTCTCAATAGCTTTCTCGCCGATCAATTCTTCAAACAGCTCCTGGTTTTCCGGCCGCTGTTTTTTCCATTGCTCCAATGAAACCAATTCGGCTTCGCTCAGGGTTCCCTGCAGGTATTTAAATATCCATTCGGCTAATATGTCGGGATTTATATTCAAAACCAAATATTTACAACTTTATAAAAAGCAACGGCGCCAACCTCTTCTATAAGAACGAAGACATTGCAGGATTCTAACCCGGAAATTTAAAATTTATTTATGCCGTATGCAGACTGCCTATATTTCCCAATACCAGCAGGAGCAGCATGGCAAGGTCCTTATCGGATATAGATAAGCGCAACGCTTTTATACCCAATGATTTTTTATTGTAGACCACCTGTTTGCTCAGGTTAAGCCGTAGCGCGATCTCGTCAACGCTCAGTCCCTGGAGAAAGGACAACTTGATAATCCGACTGGTAAGAGGGGGGAGTTTATTGATCTCGCGGGCTATTTTACTAAATAATTCTGCTTCCAGGGCGCTCTTAAAATACAGCTCATGCGCCTGGCGATCATCCATCAGGTACAAATAGGCTTCTTCCTTTCTTTGCGTCCTGCCTTCCTTGCGCAACTCGTCAATACAGGCATTCCTTGTCGTTACCCTCAGCCACTGCTCTACTTCAGGCAGACTTTTAAATTGCCCCGCGCCGGCGCTGGTCCATAATTTCACAAAGGCTTCGGACAGGATATCCTCTGCAGATTCTAACGACACGAATTTCCTGGCAAAAAACAACAACCTTTCGTAATAGGAGTTGTACACATCATCAAAGGCAGACTGATCATGTTCCGCAATACGCTCGAGCAGCTTCTTTTCGTCGTATGGTAAATCAACAGCCAAACAATGATTTTATTTTTATTGTCAATACCCGCAAAATAGGTTAAAAAAATGAAACCCATATTCATCCTCATAATAAATGAAGACCATGATGGCGCCTGTTCTTTCCCCGGATATCGAAAAAATATTACCCGTTTTTCTTTAGCACGATCCTGGCGTTTGACCATTCTTTTGCGGCATCGATAAAAGCAAGCATATCCTTCCAATTGGAAGCCGGCTCAAAAGCATGATTATAGGATTTCTGAACTTTCAGGATAATGGACTGGCCGGCACTTGTCGCTTCGCAGGCAAAGGAACCCGCCGCATTTTCAACCCTTTTGTTTAACGCATCGAGGCCCTCCACCGAATAGCCTTCCGGAATGGCAAAATGAATATCATATTGCAGGCTTCGCGAAAAAGGCGCATAAACATCCAGGGTCCTTTTGCGCTGATCGCCCTCAAGTGATAACTGTCCGCCCTGGAGCTTTCCAATATCGATAATATAGGAGGAGCCGGCTCTTTTGACAAGCCCGTCCAACTTTAGCTCAGCGCTAAATACAAGGTCGGGGTTTGTATGACGAACGCCCATATTATCGACCTTATAGTTTTTTATCTCCTTTATCTCTTCGTCGAAAAAAGAACGGGCTTCTTCCAGAAATGATTCCTTATTTTTCTCGCGCGCCTCGGCGAAAGCCGATTCCAGTTCTTCTGCAAATTTCTTTGTTTTCCTGCCGTCGCTCAACTTTTCAATCAACGTTTTCGGATCGTTGAAATATTTTCTTTCCGCATCGTAATAATCCTCAAACAGGATCAGCCTTTGCTGTTCCTCCGATTTATAATGCCCTCTCAATATGCTTTTTCTTTTTATTTCCAGTAAAGATGGGTCGCTGGAAAGGGATACGTCCATCTTCTCCACCCTTCCGTTTTCATAGGCCTGGGAAGCGGGAAGATCTATGAAGCTTTTTTCAAACTTTTTGATATTGGTTTCACTGAGGCCCCTGGTATTGACAATAAGCGCGCGTTTAGCGCCTTCAAAATAATAGGGAAGATAAGCGGGGGTCGTGAAAACAGAACCGAACCCATAAAAAGGAGCGTCAAGCCCTCCGCGGACCATAATGATATTGTGCAGATCATCGGAACTGAGGATCTCATTCATTCGCGGCCCTCTGTTCAGCGTGGAATATACCATATAGCCGTCCACTTCCTCCGATTTAAAAAACTCTCCGAGAAAAAAACTAACCAGATTCTCATCGAGCTGTATAGAAGGCATTTCCAGCAGCTTTTGAATATCTTTTGACTTTGTCTGATCAAGGAAGGTATCAAACCGGAATATGTAAAACAGCTCCCGGACCAGGCTGTCCTGCGACATTTTGTTTTTATTCTTTCTCACCTGCTTAAGGTAATCCCCGGAGGTTTTTCCCATAGTAAACACCAAACGGCTGCCGCTCCTGCGGTTGGCGATCCTTCTCAGCTTATCTTCCAGATACTCCTCGGACGGCTGGTTCTTGTACAGTTCGCCGGGAGTCCTCGCATTGAGGCGGCTTGCCAGAAGCCCTTTATTTCCTAACAAAATATTCAGCCTTACCATGGGAAGCTGACGAAAGGGCGCCGTCCACAAGTTGCTTCCTTCCGCCGCGGGAATATTTTCTTTGACGATATCCAGCACATTGTCATTGTCCTCTCCTTTTGCCGTTTTGAATTCGGGGGCCCCGTTGTACGAACGGTATTCCACCGCATATTTTTTGCCTACCTCAAAATGCATCGAGCAATGCAAAATAGGAACCTCGTCATAGAACAGGAACAGGTAGGGAGGGATCTCCTCCAGTTGCGACATATTCGTCTGTTTCGCGACAAAAAAATCAACAATATCGCCGGACTGCAGGTCAGGAACGGCTATCTTGGCCTCTTTTCTTTTTTTAAGATCCGTCGTCAATACAATATCATCTGCATTGATCTCTCTCGTCTCTCCATTGGGCTTGATGACCTTTATACCCAAATAGATCACCGTCGTACGGTCCATCAGGAACCCGCTTCTTCGTTCCAGTTGGGTGTAGCTGATCTCTGAATATTCGGAAACCGCCGATTGATCATTTAGCTGGACCGCTTCCCGCAATACTTCCATAAGCGAAAGCTCCCGGTAAGGGGTCAGGCCAAGGCCGCGCCAGGCTATCTTTTTCTTACTGTCCGCGCTTACGTCAAGCCGCCGCGCAAGAACCACTTTGGAATACTTCGCATGCTCTGCCGGCGCCGATCTTCTCGCAAATTCCGGTCTATCCCAACCCCAGATCTCCTTGCGTATGCTTTCAGCAGTTTCATGATATTTACCGCCGTCTGTCTGCGCTGTGGCCATTTGCATTGCCGCGCATAAACAAATCAATAAAAAAGCGTAGGGAGATCTGATCATCATACGGTATTATGTATTAAAAAAACTAATGAGAAATAGCCAGTTGATTATTGTAAAACGCGTTCAGCCTGCCGATGTTTTCATTCCATTCAGGAATCTGTTCGGGCTGAAGCAGGGTGTTCTTTAATAGTATCTCTCTTTGATAAGTGATGCGGGCGGCATTTACCTTGTAAATGCCTTTCATACTGTACGCATGATGATCTATTTCAAGAAAAGAAGGCAGCGAAGCCACTTTGGCGTTGACGGGAAGGTCAAGCTCTGTTTCAAATACCATATGGTTTTTAAAACTAAACTGATAGGGCAGCTTTCTTTCTTCCGCGTCAAAGCTCATTTTGGAAAAATCCTTCCTGTTGTCCATCTCCAGGAACATTTCGTTTCCTATGGAGACGACGGCATTTTTAAATAACAGGTCATACTCGATCTTAAAATCTGCATTATAGTCCTGCAGGTTAAATATCCTGAGGTTGCTGATCTGATAATTGATATTTCCTGCGGCCAGGAAACGTTTTAAAACGTCTTCCAGTTTATCTCTCTGGGTGGAATGCAACAGGGAAAGCAGCCATTCCTTGCTTTCGCCCTTCCAAAGTTGCACGACCTTGCCTTTCAGGTCGTTTCCCTCGATCGTCAGGTAACGCTTTTCCAGGCTGGTATTCTGCAAGGGGTTGGCTACCGGCACATTTCTCAGCAGGTAGTTTTCGCCGTCCTCGATCAGTATGGGACGCCCCTGGATCCGTTCGGCTATTTCATTAAAGCCTATGTATTTCTCTGTTGCGTCGAGATAAAAGACCTGGCCCTTATTCATCCATACGCATATCATGTGATTATCCACCGCCAGGGAGGGAGCGCTGTAATCATACGCAATATGATTGGTGCCCAGCCAGGCCAGCCGGCCATCCAGGCCAATGGCCTTTAACATTTCCGCCATCAGATTGGCCATGCCTTTGCAATCTCCATATTTTTTTGCCAGGACCTCCTGCGCTTTTTCGGGTCGGAAGCCTGCGATGCCGTCTTCATATGCTATATACCGGATATTCTCCTGCACCCAGAGGTAAAGCGCCTTTACCTTCTCTGTATCATCGCCTATCCCCTTCGTCAATTCCAGGGCCTTGCTTTTTACGGGAGCGGCGTCGTTGCCGATCTGCTTCACCAATGAACGATACCATGCATATTGATCCGAAAGCGCGTTGAAATAAGTGATCTGCGAACCGGCAGGCGGGCTGGCCTGCTTGGTCAGCACGAGCAGATGAGGAGCAAGCCAGCTCATCCCGGGAGATTGCTTTTCGGGGACCAGCGCCTTTGCGTTTTCGATGGTATAGGTATGAATGTCTACATCGCCCTCTGCCCTGGTTTGCCTGGAAATAGAATAACCCTGAAAATTAAACTCCTTTAATTCAACCTTCATCCAGCGGGGAACGATCACCTGCACTTCCTTCTTTTTCAGAAAAAATGGCTCCGTAAAATAAATCGATGTGAAATATCTCGGGTCGAGCGCGGTTTTCTGTATGGACACTTCGGCGCGACCCCATTTTTTCTCAAAGGGGAGACTGAAATAACAAACCCTGGCATCGGAATAGAATATGCCATTGCTGCTGTAGAATTCGTGGACAGGCTTAAAATTCTTCAGTTTCGAATCGTTGATCTTTACGATGATCTCATCCAACTGCACCTGGTCGTTATAGAACTCCGCTATGGGAACGGCCACGCGATACTTATTGCACAAATAAGAGGCTACCGAGGTTTGCTTTACCACTACGGGATGCGAAGCGTCGCCGGCCGCGAAACGATAGATTTCCCGGGCAGATTCGATGGTAATATTATCATCGCTATCCTGCGCAAACAGACAGGGGACCAACAGCAGCAGCAAGACAATAGAAATGTACGGTCGTAACATCAGGGCGGCATTAATGAATGAAAAAGGGGCTGGGTTCCAGGAAAAACCAGTTTGGACGAATATAGCGCGTTTTCCCCAAGTCCGCAAGCCCCGGCCTTATAGCAATAACGCATTTCATGTTCTACTCCAGGCCAGACAGTATGTCCGGCTTGAAAACAAGCCCATCTTCCTTACGGTCAGATTTTGTGGTTATCTTTGCGCATGCAGCATATTAAAAACGTCATTTTTGACCTCGGCGGCGTCATCCTGGACATTGATTTTAAAAAAACGGAACAAGCTTTTCTTAAGCTGGGCCTCAATAATTTCTCCGATCATATCAGCCAGTTTCATATTTCCGGTTTTTTCGAGCAATACGAGATCGGAAAGATCGACGACGTTGAGTTTGTCGACGGCATTTCAAAACTGATCGGCAAGGAAACGGAACAGGAAAAGATCATAGCCGCCTGGAATGCGCTGTTGCTGGATTTTCCCCCGGAAAGGATCGAACTGCTGAGAAAGATCAAATCAGACTACCGTACGTTTTTATTGAGCAATACCAACTCGCTCCATTATAAAGAATACCAGCGCCGGCTGTTCAACAGGGACGGAGTGTACCTGGAAGATCTGTTTGAAAAAACCTATTATTCGCATGCGGTTCGGCTCCGTAAGCCCGGCGCCGATATCTTTAACCTGGTGTTGCGGGAAAATAATCTTGTCGCTTCCGAAACCCTATTCATTGATGATACCGCTTCTAATTTTGAGGAAGCGCAAAAACTGGGCATTCAAACGCATCATCTTGTTCCAGGATCTTCCATAACAGAGATCGCTTTGTTTAAGTAGGTTTTAGATGATCAAAGGCGGAAAACACCGACGTATCGTTCGTTACCCGACAAACTGTTCTTCAGCGTCAACGGATGGCTCTTCTATTGCTTGAAAGAGAGTCTTTCACCGTCGTACCGCTGTTCAGTTTCCCGGAGATGGCTTCTGACCGGTAAGGCATGCTGGCGTCATAATATTGATCAGCGATATCGATATCGGAGATCAATACCCCAGGAACATCTTTTGTTAGTTTATTCTGAATAAGGCCGTCCGGCGTAATAAAATGACAGGGCCAGCTTTCCGGCACGCAGGAATTAGTTAAGGACATATAAAAATAGTTGGATGCGGCATTCGCCTGCGCCGTTACAGGCATTATATGGGGATGTATAAAACCCTTCCATGCCCTGGCATTATGGAAGGATTGAAAAATAAAGCGGGCGCCGGCCTGGCTGTAACTGCGATAGAGCTCGGGAAAACGCACATCGTAACAGATCAGCAACCCGCAAGGTATTCCATTGATCTTAAAATTGACAAAATGATCGCCAGGAGAAAAATGCTTCAGGTCGCCGGAAGTACAAAAACGTTTATCATACCGGTCAATGATCTCTCCCTCGGCATTGATAACATAGAGGCTATTGTGAGGCTTGTTCTTTCCGCTCAATTGATGAACAGACCCAAGGATCACCCAGAGCTGTAACTTTTTGGCCAGCGATAAAACAGAATCCGTAGCCTTTTTCAACTCGACCCAGTCAAAGCCTTCCATTGAAGGCATGTCAACGCCGGGATAGCCCGATAAGGCGCACTCAGGGAAATGAACCGCCGTAGCTTTTTTAAGCTTGGCCTCGATCATCTGTTCTTCTATCCATTTTAAGTTGGAGGCGATATCTGATGAAACGGGAAACTGACAGGAAGCAACACGCATCTTTCCGCTATCTTCTTTTTTAACCTGTGCATTCGGTTGCAGCGGGAAAAAAAAGAGCAATAAAAAGGCTATCGTCTTCCAAGGGAAAAATTCTTGTTTATTCATGCGTTTTATTTAATAAAATACTAATTCAGGGCAAAGATCTGGTATTCACCGCGCGCGGATGCTTGGATGGCGTCCCGTTGTGATATACTTCAACGGCAGGCATTGCCATTTTTTTATTATTGTGCGTCCAACTGGCAAAATTACCGGTAAGCTGCCGGTCGGGAAACTCCCGGTACAGGATTCCGGGAATACCTCTTCCAAGCGACTCCAACGATCCGTCGGGCCTGGCAATACAGGTTGGCCAGGATGAATAATCAGCGGATGAATTACTGGCGATCACCCACATCAGGTTATCAGACGCTCTCACCCTGATCTCTGCAGGGATTATTTCATCGAGAATACTTTTGGTTTTATGGCGCGCATTATAGAAAGAATGAAACATGATGGTCACATCCTTATGCCGGTAGATATTATACATTTCAGGAAAACAGGAATCATAACAGATCAAAAAACCCAACTTAAAACCTTTTATCTCCGCCACCACCGTATGATTGCCTGCTGTAAAATGATTCAGATCGCCGCCTGTCAGCATTGATTTATCATACCTGTCAACGATCTTTCCTTCATTAGAAATAAGGTAAACGCAGTTCAGCGGCTTTTCCTTTTCACTAAGATAATGCGCTGAGCCCAAGACAACCCATATGCCTACCTCTTTTGCCAACGACATAATTTCGGTTGTCTCCGCGCGTAACAGGTCCCAATTGTAATTTACAAATGAAGGCATATCCGCAGGCGGATAACCGCTCAGGGCCGCCTCCGGAAATTGAATAATATCAGCGCCTTTTGCGGCGGCGTCCCTTATAAACTGTTTAATGTATTTAGCATTCCCGACAATATCTCCTGAAACAGGAAATTGAGTGGCGGCAACTTTCAGTATGGTATCCCGGCTTTTTTGCGCTATGGCGCGCTGAAAAGATATTCCCATCAGCATACACAATGAGAATAGCCATAAGATCCTGCGAAAAGCGCCCGGTCCGCAATAAATATCTGTATCAGGCAATTGTTTAGCTATATTATTCATAATCATCCGTTTTAATGACGATATGGGGCCTTCGCGCCGGAATCAGTTATTGAGTGGATCTTCCAAACGCGGTATAATCGCTTTCAGCAGTTTAAAATATTTTGCCGGCAACGACGTCAACCTGCAACTTTTACTTCGTCTCCAGGAACCTGTTCCTGTAAAAATCCATATACTGCCGGAGCTTTAACAGGCATCCTTCCAGATCAAGTTTCTGTTCGTCAATAATTAAATAACTCATGTCCGGGGCGCGATTGGCAAAATGAACGGTCCGGTCCTGTTCAAAAAAATATTTTTTGTTATTCGTAGACAGGCCCTTCGGAAGGCGGGTTTTACTCCATATTGCCTCCAGGCGTTGCAATGTTTCCGCTCTTCGCGTTAATTGGTTCTGTATGATCTTTTCAGCCTTCTCCAGGTTAATATACGTTTGCTGATGATCTAGTATTCTTTGGCGATGGGCTTCGGCTATGGCATATTCCCATTCGGAAAAATCCATAAATGTTTGCGCGGTATGCTTAATTAATTCAGCTACGGTTTGGAATATCTCAAAGTCATATTGGTTTTTAAGGTTATTCCCCGCCGCATTGGTCCGGCAGATACGCAGCGCCTCATCCATCTTTGAGAACATCTCTCTTGATTTTTTCACCTGCGCGCTATATTCCTTATTCCAGAATGGATTGTATTCGAGCGCATCTCCTCTCGGCAGATCGGGGATATGCGTTTTGCCAATTTCTTTATCATGCCAGACATGCCTTTCCAACGCTTCCATGTAATAAATAGCGCCTTCATTGAGAAGTAAAAAAAGCCGCTCCATGTCCTGGACATTGTTTCCATAATAATTTTTAAAGTAGGATGAAGTAAATTCCCGCAGGGAAGGCGCGGAAGCGTTCCAGGAATAAGCCGCCGCGGTCACAAACCTCAGCATCCAAACCTGGTTATGCAATCCGGCATCATCCCAGGAGGTAGAGATAACGCCGTCATATACGCCTTTCCCGAGGTGAGCGGTCAGGTAGTTATAAGAATTTTCCAGGCTGCCGATAATGGTTTCAGCGGCAAAATCTCTTGGCTTACGAAAAAAATAAGGCAGGAACAAAGGTTCCACTCCCGGGTTGGGATCGTAACCGAATACCGGGTATCCCTTGACCTTTGCTTCCCTGGCATATTTGAGATCGGGCGTTTCATATTCATAGGATTCGGTTAGAACGATCCCTTTCTGAGGAGCAAAATCTTTGTCCGCGGTTTTGTGTTCTCCCATGACCCAGCCCATTGGCCTCTCCCAAACCATCACCTGTCGCCCCTTAGGTTGAAGGCGCTTTGCAGCCCTCGCAGTGAATATATGGTAGATGCCGGTCTTGCTGATTTCCTTTTCTTTTTCCCGGCATTGAGCGCATAAACCCAGTTCATATGTTTCATCAGAACCGATATGTATATATGCTGAACCTGGGGTTGCTTTAATCGCATCCTCCCAAAGATCAAAAAGCAAGGTATAAGTCCCTTCTTTTAAAGGGCAGAACTCAAAATTGGACGCGGCTATTTCCCTTAATGGCGCATGCTGCGGCCATTTTAAAATAAAACTTGCATGACCGAGGCCCTGAACAAGCGGCGTAATCTGGATATGAAACTTTTTTGCGTAGCGGGTGATCTCCTGCATTTCCTGCATGGTAAAGGCGCCTGGCGCGCCGATTTCCGGATGACTGGGATACTCGAATTTGTCTTCCCATTCCCATACCAGCATATTAACCTTATACCGGGCAAGGTCTTTGATAAAACTTTCTACGTACGCGCGGGTGTCCTGGTGATGTTTGGTATCATAATGGATAGCGCGCACTTTGGTATCCGGCCAATCGATAATGTCCATACCCCTTACGTAATTTCTCGCGCCATCCTTTTGCATAAGCTGGATCAGGGTCTGAACCCCATAAAAAAGGCCTGCTTCTCCCGCTGAACGAACCAAAATCCTATCCGCTCCCACTTTTAGCGTATACCGCTCTTTGTCTGCCTTCCCGTCGACGCCCTTTCGGGTTAACACAATGGATTTACCGGGAGGAAGGGTTTGTCGAATATCCGCGGCGATAGCGAATGCATCCGCCAGGTATTGAGAAAGCTCTGCAGCAGCAAACTTATCGCTGGCAGAAGCATTTTTGTCAAGTACGATGGCAAGCGAACCCTCCAGCAGAAAACTGTCAGCGGCAAGGCTGACTTGTTTCGGATAAGGGATAAGATGAATCCCGGCCTGCGACAGCGCCGTTTGCTGCGCGTTGACGCCGGCGATGGGCATACTCAAACAAAAAAACAATAGAAAGAGCATATTCCTAAAAACGTTTTTTTGTTTTTGCTTGCAAAAGACCAGGAAAAAAGAACCCCTGCCAATCCCGCGTTTCACGGATCGGTAATATTTTTGTACCGCATTGTCTGTTTTCATAAACAATCAATTATTGAGAAACCAGTAAGACCTTGTATTCGGGTCCATATACGCCGGCGAGGTTAACCGAACGAAAGCTTGCTTCTACCCTATCCCCATCCAACGGGATGTTTACAACGCTATCGCATTTCACCCAGGCGCCGGAAGGCGGCGCTTTCATTTGGTATTCCTTGAAATTAGGAGTTATCGAATGCAGCGTGATGCGGGCGGTATGATCCTGAACCGACACATTTCCCTGTATGATATTAGGCGTCCATTCAATCGCTTCCCTGGAGTCCGTATATTTTACATGATCCGTTTGATAGGCCCAATGCGGTTTTCCATCCCATATCCAGGTATTCTTCGTAAAATAATCATCCCGGTACATGACCAGTTTGCTGTCAAAGTCCGGCCAGGCGGAATAAATATTACCGGTTTCATTCCACTCCAGCCAGGCGTACCATTGCGCAAATTGCGCTTTACTGGTCGGAATATAGACGCCGCGTTTATCTGCAACGCTGTCAGTCTCAATAGGCGTACGATCGGCGCCTTTCACCAATATGATATCGGCCGCCTTATTTTTAAGGTACTCGTCGCGGATCTCCAATGCCGATAAGGGAATGCCGTTTTTTTCAAAGTGATGGTTGTATTTGGCATCGGATAAAAACCATTTATGGTATTTATTGAGCCAGATCTCATCGATGCCATGATGACCGTCGGGGCCGCCTTTAACGCCCGGACCGGAGCCGATACAACGGGTAACATACCCATAGGCATTCATGACAGCATTTTGAACAACCATAAAATGACCGCAATGAAAACCCTGGCCTTTTAATGCCGCATCAAGGATGGCTTCGGGATAGCCGTTGCCCGGATACGGATCGCCAAAATCCTGGATACTGATCACCCCCCTGATCCAATCTCTTAACAACAATATCCTTTTAAACTCATCCTGCTCGTTCCTGAGGGCGGTATCCAACTGATACTTGCTCCTCAGCGCGCTAAACTTGGGCGATGTTAAATCTTCAAATGAAACAAAAAGAGTGTTTTCCCTAAAAACCGGGTTAGCTACCTCTTCGATACGATATGTTTTTTGCGTACAGCTTAATGCAGTTAATAATAAAATAAAAATTACGGCGCTTTTCATTTTGGCGTTGTCTTATGTTTGGAAATAAGTAAAATCAATACTTTGCAAATACCATTATCATTTCTCTTCAGTTAGCTCCCGGATCACGGACTCAATGGAATTGCGGGTAAAGATCAGCACGCCGCGTACCGTACGGGATTCCCCCTGCGCCAGATCGCCAATACAGGGATCGGCATGAATACAGGGAATTACCGTATTGGATAAGATGCTTTTCCCCGGGGTCCATGATACAATCGCTTTACGATCGTCCGTTGACGATGTGAGCGCCGTTAAAGCCATATCAATGGGCTCCTCAATCATTCCCCCCATTTCCTCAGCCCAGGTATTGAGCCCATACCCGCAAGCGCTAACCTGCGCCATACGCGCTATAGCGCCGGCTGAATCCACTTTTATGTCTTTTAGCGCTACCGGTTTACCGTCCAACACAATAAAGGTATGCGCAAAATTATCGCTTTTTGCCAGAGGAAATCCCTTCAGCGGATGATATTGAAAACAAAACAGGGGCCCGATTTCTTTTAAAAGAACCGAAGAGTTGTTGGCAATAGTCATTTCAAAATAAGCCCTGTCCTTCTCTGCATTGCCTTTTACGCTTAACCGTACGCCGGGTGCAAGTATACTTTCTACGTCATAACTGGCAGAACTTCCATCTTTCGAAACCTTCCAGACATTCTTTCGCTGGTCATGATGGCGGGCAATGCCTTTGGTATTGGGCATATACCATAAATGTTCAGGCAAATTAACAAAAATTGACCCTCCGTCCGGCCATGGCGGCGTTATATTTAAACCGTAGGCCATTCGTCTTTCCGGATCATCCGTATTTGTGGCGGAATCGACAAAAAAAAGAACCCCTTCCTCTGTCGCCGGTCTTGTTTTTTTCTGCTCTGTACAGGATGCTATTGCGCATAATATCAATACCAGGAAATAATTCATTCTCATAAATACAATATTTCTTTATTCATGCTATGATGGCTTTCTTAATGGATCTCCATTGGGCGGCGGTCGGACTGCCAGCGACCGACAACTTTTTTAATAGGCGCTTACCTGCGTCTCTCCCCGGCCGGATAATTCCCCGACAATAACGTTAAGAGGGTCCCGCGTAAAGATCAACTCTCCTTTAACCGTGCGCGACTCGCCAATGGCCAGATCGCCAATACAAGGATCGGCATGGATACAGGGAATAAATGAATTGGACAATAAGTTCTTACCCGGCGTCCAGGAAACGATCACTTTACGGTCGTCTGATAAAGCAGTAAGCGCCGTTAGCGCCCTATCCATCCGCGTTTCTATCATGCCGCCCATTTCTTCTGCCCACCAGTTATGCTCATCTTTACAGTCTTTCGCCTGCGCCATACGCGCTACAGCCGACGGCGTTTTTACAGGCAGTTCATTCAATGCAGTCAGTTTTCCATTGACAACAATAAAAGTATGCGCGAAATTATTCGTCAGCGCTGTGGGAAAGCCTTTCAAGCCATAATACTGAAAACAAAGCATTGGGCGTATGCTTTGTAAAAAAACAGCCGATCGGTTAGTAATCGTCATTTCGAAATACACCCTGTCGCCTCCGGTTTGCGCTTTCACGCCAAAAAACACGCCGGGCTCCGATAAACTCTCCACCGTAAAATCCGCGGAAGCGCTATCTGCTGAAACCTTCCAGGCATTCTTCCGCCGATCATGATGACGCGCAATACCTTTTGTGCCTGGCATATATTCCAGGTGTTCGGGCAGGTTTATAAAAATTGATCCTCCATCGGGCCAGGGAGGCGTTACGTTCAGTCCGTAGGCCATCCTTTTTTCGGGATCGTCATCGTTGGTTACGGGGTCGACGTACAAACGGATCTTTTCCGCCGGCCGCAAAACATCATCCTGCTGCGCCGCTAATCTTAAAACGCATAGCAACCATAAAAAAATGAAAAAAAACTTCATAAGCGATCGTTAATTATACCCCGGATTATTACCATCCGCCATCAACAGCGGGTTTTTGGTCATTTCCGAAGAAGGTATCGGGAACAGCAGGTGTTTTGTCGCATCGAACGTAAACAGGTTCGCATTATAAGGATAACCAAAATCAGCGGCAGTCCAGGCGCCAAGATTAATGTATCCTGCCGCATGCCATCTTCTCAGGTCGCTCCAACGCATATTTTCTTCTCCTGCCAACTCCAGGAGCCTTTCATCCATGATCTGTTGCATGTCCACAGATGAATAGTCTGCCGGAACGGGCGATTCAACGCCATTTGGAGTAGATAATCGGGCCCGTTTACGCACGTCGTTCACCTGTTTTAGCGCGTTTACCGGGTCGCCGGTTTTCAGATAAGCCTCTGCAGCCAACAGCTTCACATCCGCCAACCTGAGAATGCGCGGATTGTTGGAAGACATGATCTGAAAATCCACGTCATACCGATCGCCTCTTTCTCCGTTTATATATTTTACAAACTGGTACCCGTCAAAATAACTCCATTCGACGCCTAACCACCAGAGTTTCCCTCCTACATTATCCACGTTTTGCGCCAGTTTAAAAGTCTCGTCCACTCTTGGATCCTGCGGATCAAACATAGCCCTCAGTTTGGAAGTAGGTCCGATCGAACCTCCCCCGCTGCCGTAGTTTCCCCAATGACTATCAAAATAGTGGTACATCGCGCCAAAAGAACCTACGGGCGAACCAATATCATTGTCGAGCCAGGGATTATCCGATATTGTACCATGGCTGGCCTGGTATTCAAACAACGACTCCATATTGTTCTCTGTTCTGTAATCAAAATTATCGCCATAGGGCACTCCTTCGATAGCGCTTAAGTTGGAAATTTTTTCAAAGGCCGCGACAGCCTTTGCATAATCCTGCGCCTGATCTCCGCCATAGGCCGATGCATAGCAGGCTCTCAATACATAACATTTCACTAATAAGCCATTGGCGCTATTCTTAAATACCCTTCCCTTGTTCATTCCTTCCCATGATTCGGGCAGAAGGGTAGCGGCTTCTTCCAAATCCGCAATAGCCGCATCCAACAATTCAAATCCCTGGGAAGGTTTGATTACCGCTTCGTCAATGGAATGCACCCTTTCGCTTTGAAGAGGGGCTTTGCGGAACATATCCCATAGTTTGTAATTGACCCATGCCCTCAGAAACAAAGCTTCGCCCCGGTTATTATCTTTAAGTCCCGGCGTCTTAAATATATTGCTCACTTCGGGATCGTCCAGTTTATCAAGTATAAAATTTGCCCTGGCTATCAGGAAGTAAAACTTTTGCCATAATGCCTCTACGCGGGCATCCGAAGGGGAAAAACCTGAAAACGCTTCGTATTCCGCATTGCTTCCGCTGCCGCTTGTCGTGAGATCGTCGCCCTGGAGCAACCAAAGTGGATGTATGGTCACTCCATTCTGACTGATCTCGCTGCCCAGATTGGCGCCGTAAATATTCGATACTGAAGCATAGATGGATCCCACTCCCCGCTGGACGCGATTTTCATCTATGAAATAATTCGTTTCCAATTCAGTAGTTAGCGGCATATCCAGGAATTTTTTGCAGGAACCAGACGCCAGCATTCCCAGTATTAAAATGAAATATATTTTTACTTTATTGATATTGCGCATAACCTTGAAGTTTAATAGTTAAGTAATTAAAACTTTACGTTCAGTCCCGCATATAAGATCAACGGAGCGGGATTATATTCATCTTCAGGGTCAAAACCGTTGAATTTCGTTATGGTGAATAAATTGGAACAACCCAAATAAACTCTAAGATTGCTTAGAACATTTTTAATGCCTATCTCCGGCAGGGTATAGCCCAACTGAGCATTTGCCAACCTTAAGTAAGCCGCATCCTCAATCCAGAAATTGGAGAAGCGGCCATTCGAAGCCGGGTCATCCCAGATCAACCGCGGAAGGCTTGTATTGGTATTGGAAGGAGTCCAGTAATTAAGCGCGTCTGTAGTATGCGTCGCGCCCTCCTGGTTCAGATTAAGGAAGGTCGTTTTAACGTTATTCACCTTTTGCACATCGCCGACCCCTGTAAACTGAGCGCTGAAATCAAACCGGCTATATTCAAGGTTAACGTTAAATCCGTAATAAAACCCGGGGATCGTCTTTCCTAAATATACCTGGTCATAATCGTCAATAATGCCGTCGGGCGCATTAGAGAACAGCTTGTCCCCAGGTCCCGGGGCGCCCCGTAAGTCTTTAAAATAAAAATCGCCGGGCCTTATATTAGGGTTCTGATAACTAAGATCATTATGCGTGGCTAGCCAATCGGCCACTTCTGCCTCCGTTTCGAACCTTCCGCCAATCTGATAACCCTTGATATAAAACAATGGAAGCCCCTCTTCTATATTCCCTATCGGAATTCCCTGGTAAAGCCGCACAGCCTCATTATGAACGGTGGTGAAATTGCCGCCTACTGAAAAATTCAATTTTCCTATCTGATTGCTGTAATTGACATTGAGCTCAATGCCCCTGTTCAGCGCTTTTGCCACATTTCCAACCGGTTGTTCGATTAAACCGACTGACGGAGGCAAGGTGAGCGTTTGTAAAATACCATCGGTGTATTTGTGATAGTATTCTGCCGAAAAATTCAACCCTCTAAAAAGCAATGCGTCAAAGCCAATATTGAAAGTGGATGTTCTTTCCCACCTCAGATCCCTGTTTGGCATTCCAAAAACAGTGGCGGAACTGCTGGGATACCCCCTGCCAATATTGGCCGGATTGTTTCCAAAGGCAAACATAGGTTGCTGATTGATTACCGAGAGATAGGCCAGATCCCTGACTTCCTGGTTGCCCAATGTTCCCCAGCCGGCGCGCAGCTTGAGGTCGCTAATCCATTCTATGTTTCTCATAAAGGGTTCCTGGGAGAGGCGCCAACCCGCAGATATCCCCGGAAATGTACCCCAACGATTTTCGGGAGCAAACCGGCTGCTTCCATCGCGGCGAATAGTCAAACTCAACAAATATTTGCGGGCATAGTTATAGTCCGCTCTGAACAAGTACCCCTGCAGCCTATTTAAATTTCTTAAACTCACTACGGATGAATATTGATTGTCTCCTCCAAATTCTACTATATTAGGATCTATAGAGGTGGCATATACCGTATAGGCATTCAGGTTAGCAGCCTTAAAATCCTGGTTCATCGTATTGAGCAGCAAGTCAATATTATGATTGCCTATTGATTTAACATAGCTCGCCGACAACTCATAAATAATATTTCGGTTGTTAATGTTATGATTTTCGAGGTCTCCTATTGAAGATCCCCCGGCTCTCGCTGCGGGATCTCCGCCATCAATAGACAAATAGGAAGCCACATACGGGTTATTCCGAATATTGCCATTATCAAATTTATCAATACTTATACTTCCCCTGATCTTGAGCGCCTTTATAGGTTCCAGTTCCAAATAGGCCGTACCCATGTTTCGAACAGATGAATTAAGGTTATTGGAGAGGGAATAATATCCGGGGCGGTTTTGACCCGTAGCATTACCATAAAGCTTCTGCGCCGTCCATATCCCATTGGCGTCATACCCGCTTACGGCATTGGCGTAGCCGTTCGTTCCATTTGGATCATAGATCGGCTGCCAGGGCGGCATCTGCCCAATATCAATTGGCGAGATGGAAAAATTATCGCCGCTTGCCGTAGCAAACCGGTAATTAACGCCCGCTCTCAGGTAATCATTTATTTTTATGTTCAGCTTTATATTTCCATTATAGCGTTTTAAATAATTACTGATGTTCACGCCATAATTACTGCTATAACCAAAGGATACAAAATAGTCTGTCTTATCCGACATGCCGGAAACGTTGACTGAGTAATCCTGGGAAACGGCATTTCTATTTCTAACCGCTTCAAACCAGTCATAGGTAGGCGAGGCGCCCAGGTACCTGGGGTCTGCAGGATCGAAAACATAATTATCCACGCTTCTTGAACCGCTGGAAGCAGGGTCGCTGGCATAAAGCGCATTGTTAAAATCGGCATATTGTTTAGTGTTCAGCAGGTCGAGCCTTTTCACCACATTCTTGATGCCGTTACGCTGCGAGTAATTTACCGAAGGTTTCCCTGATTTGCCCTTCTTGGTAGTAATCAGGATCACGCCATTAGCGGCGCGAACGCCGTAAATCGCTCCTGCGGAAGCGTCTTTCAAAACAGAAACAGACTCAATATCGTTCGGATCAATCATGGACATAATATTCATAGGGCCCCGGTTATACTGACCATCCAACGTTAACGCCTCTATGCCCGCGCCATATTCCTTAATAGGAATTCCATCAATCACATATAAGGGATCTGTTATTCCCCAGGTATTTATTCCCCGCACCCGGACGACAGGACGTTGGAACGGATCGCCGGTATTGCCTATGACCTGTACTCCCGACATTTGCCCCTGCATGAGCAGTTCCGGGGAAGAAGCAACCGTTTTTGAAATACGGTCCTCCCCCAAAGTAGAAATAGAAGTGATCACATCGCCTTTGGAACGGGAGCCATATCCAATAACCACCACATCAGAGAGACCCAGGTTGTTTGGCTCCAATACAACATTAATGTATAATTGATCGGAAAGATTGACTTCCTGCGTAATGTACCCTGCGGAAGAAATAACAAGCGTCGTATGCTGTTGCGGAACGTCTATGGCAAAATCTCCTCTCTCATCGGAAACAACGCCGATACTGGTTCCCTTAATGACAATAGAAACGCTTGATAGAGGCTCGCCGTTCGTATTTCGGATATTTCCTTTTATGGGCAATAAAATAGGCGCAGCGGCAACGGCTGCCGCGCCCGGCGACTGGTCCAACTTACGACTGATCACAATCGTTTTATTTTTAATAGAATAATCCAACGGGAACCCGCTAAGCATTTCGCGCACAAAAGCTTCCAGGCCAACATTTTTGGCTTCGATGGTTATGGGCGTAATACCGCGCAAGGCATGGGCATTACAAAAAACCACATAGCCGGTCTGCTTCTTAATAACAGGAAAGATCTTTTCCAGGGAAACGTTTTTACCGCTATAGGTAATACTTTGGGCCAGACTACCAGCCGAGGCCTGCAGAAAAGCAACCGTCAATAGCATGAAGGTCATTTTCATAATCAGGGCAGTTTTGGTTAAAGCGCCATTCCATAAATGGGCTTTACAAAGAGGCTTTAAAAGCATAACTTTGTTTTAGTTTGGGTTAAACAATAAGCAGTTCCTAACAATTGTATTTACTGGGTTAGCCTGAACTATCCTCCGGAAGCGTCCTACCGCTTCCGGTTTTCGTTAAGGCATAACGACAATCTTTTTTCCTTCAATTTTAAAATGCACTTCCGTTCTTTTTAATACTTCCAGCACATCCGACAACTGCAACTCCCGTTGTATTTCTCCCAGGAAAAGCAGGTCGGGGATCTTACCTTCATAAACCACGTCCACATCATACCAGCGGCTGATCTGACGCATCACAGCAGGCAGACCGACCCGGTTAAAATTGAAATAGCCATTTTTCCAGGCGACGGCCTGTTCCGTATCCGCATTCCGGATAACCCCATTTGCCCATGCCTGCCCGGGTTGTAAGAAGCTGGCGTTTATCTTAACGGAGCCCTCTAACAAGGTTGTTGTAACCTGCTGCTCATCCGGATAGGCGTTGATATTAAAGCGGGTGCCCAACACCTCCACCGTTATATTATTAACTTCCACATGAAAGGGTTTGGTCTCATCGTACGCAACTTCAAAATACGCTTCCCCGGTGATGGATACCTTTCTTTCCCTCCCGTGAAAAGCCGTGGGATAGGTAATGGAAGACGAAGCATTCAGCCAAACCCTTGTTCCATCGGGTAAACTCAACCGGTATTGCCCGCCGCGGGGCGTGCTCATGATATTATAAGCAAGAATATCGGTTTTGTTATAAATCAGCTCTCCATTATTCTTATTGATGTTTACGCCTCCGTCGTTAAATATTTCCGCTCCTTCTTTTAGCTCAATTTTCCGCCCGTCGCTCAAAGTGAGTATGGCTTTATTGCTGCCCGGTAAAATATCATCAGGCGCAACTGTGCCAGAGAGCGTCATATCGTGATCTCCCGTACGATTGTTCTTCACCAGGAAAAGACTTACTCCTGCGACAATTAATATTGCGGCGGCATAACGGAACCAGGCGGTCCTCATAAAATGTATTAGGAAAACCTTCTGTTTCCCTTTTTTATGCGAACCCTGTTCCCTAAGTATCCTATTTATAAAAGGCTCCCAATACTTATGGTCATAATCTTCTAATGACCTGATCTGAAATCTCAGCTTATCCAGATAGTCAATGTGGGCTCCCCTATGGCTTTCATCGGTAATCGAAGCAAACAATTGTTCAATTTCTTCGTTGGTCGCCGTTTTATTAATAAACTTATTCCATAACAAATCGATATCTCTCATATCAGGGGGTTTAGCGCGCTTAACAGTAAGACGACTATCCAGGGAGGATGGACTATTCTTCAACAAATAAATTACAGGTCAGATCTTATCAGGAAGGAAAATGCAACGAAAAAGAGGTGCGCCATCCTCTTTAGATAATCCCGGATAAGCTGCAGCGATTCCACCAGGTGATTCCTGACGGTATTCCGGGATATATGAAGCCGCCGGGCAATATCTTCATAACTTAGGCCTTCCTCGTATTTCAACAGGTATACCCGGCGGCGTTGTTCGCTCAGGTTTTTAACGGCCTCATCCACTATACGTTCGTACATGCGGAAGTCTACTCCCTCTCCGCCCATATCCTTATTGAATTGATGCAACTGGCGCGACAGCCAGTATTGCGCCTTTACTTCTACCGCATGGTGTTTCAGAAAATCGAACGAAAGATTTGCCGCCATACGATAGAGGTAGGCAGATGGGTTCCCGACATTTTTTAAAGCGGCGCGATTGTTCCATAGTTTACTAAACAAGTTCTGCAGAAGATCCTCCGTCCAAAGCTCGGAATGAATGAGTTTATGAATATAGGGATGCAACAAAGGCGTATACCGGTGAAAGCATTCGGTAAAAGCAAGCTCGTCTCCATCTGCTATCAGGCGGAACAAGGCGAGATCGTCGTATGAACGGTATCGCGTCAATTTTAGACGTTGGGAATAACTAAATTAATATTTCTACAACATCGTAGTAGGCTTCGCATACTGGCTCAACGGAAACTTGCCGCTTTCCTTTATCTTTTTGAACCCTCCGCTAACATCGATCAGGTTATTATATCCTCTTGCCCTCAATATGGAATTGAAGATAACGCTGCGGTATCCGCCCTCGCAATGCACATAATAGGTTTCATCCTTTCCTATATTGCCGGTATTGTCATTGATAAGATCAAGCGGCGCATTTACGGCGCCCAATGCGTGTTCGCTGTCATATTCGCTTTTGCGACGCACATCGAGGATCTGAAGATCATTTTCCTTCGTCATTTCCGCCAGCGCTTCGGGCGTGATGGAATCGATGGAGTCTATTTCCTTGCCCGCATTTTTCCAGGCTTCAAATCCGCCTTCCAGGTAGCCGATGCTGTAATCGTACCCCACCCTTGCCAGCCTGGTGATCACTTCTTCTTCGCGTCCGGGTTCGGCAACCAATAAGAGTTGCTGTTTGATATCGGGGATCAGCGCGCCCACCCAGGGAGCAAAGTTCCCGTCTATCCCGATAAATATTGAATTGGGAATAAACCCCTGTTTAAACTGTTCCGCATTCCGCGTATCCAGGATCAGGGCGCCGGTTTGATTGGCCGCATCTTCAAAGGCATCGGGACTGAGCGCCTGTTTGCCGCGCTGCAATACCTGGTCGATGCTATCATACCCCTTGATATTCATTAGCACATTCAGCGGGAAATAAGCCGGCGATTCGGTTAGTCCCGTTAATACTTCTTTAATAAACGCTTCCTTGGAAAGATCCGGGCGCAAGGCATAGTTGGTCGCTTTCTGGTTGCCCAGCGTATCCACAGTTTCCTTGCTCATATTCTTACCGCATGCGCTGCCGGCCCCGTGCGCCGGATAAATAACGATATCATCGGGCAGCGGCAATATCTTATTGCGCAAGGAATCATACAGATGACCGGCCAGCTTTTCAGGCGTCAGGTCGGCCGATACTTTTTGCGCCAGATCAGGCCGGCCCACATCGCCGATAAAAAGCGTATCGCCGCTGAACAGGCTGACCGGCTTGCCTTTTTCGTCGATCAGCAGGTAACAAACCGATTCCATCGTATGGCCCGGCGTATGCAGGACCTTTATTTTAACATCCCCCAGGGTCAACTCTTCATTATCCCTGGCGATATACGCTTCGAAGGAAGGCTTTGCCGTAGGCCCGTACACAATCGTAGCGCCTGTCTTTTTAGCAAGATCGATATGACCGCTTACAAAGTCTGCATGAAAATGCGTTTCTAAAACATACTTGATCTTTGCGCCATTGCGATTGGCCCTGGATATATAGGGTTGGACCTCGCGCAAGGGATCAATGATCGCCACTTCCCCCCTGCTTTCTATATAGTAGGCGCCCTGCGCGAGGCACCCGGTATAAATCTGTTCTATTTTCATACGCTATGTATTATTTTTCTTATCATTCACCACCTTGTAGATCTTTCCATCCTGCTTGCTCCACAGGTATATTTCCCCGCGGGCGTCTCTTCCCAGGCGAAGTTCCGCCTTATGCTTTTTACAAAGTTCCAGGAGCGTTGTCCTCTCGCCGTTGAAGGTAATCTGCCATTCCTTAATAGGCGCCCGCGAACCCAATTTAAGATCGTCTATGTCTACATAAAACAATCTTCCATTGACAATATCGCCGAACACATATTTACCCGCCAGCTGAGGACAGGCAGCGCCCAGGTATTCAAAACCTCCGCATATCGCATTTCCTTCTCCATGATCGTAGCGAGCTGCGGGGTAGGTAACATTATAGATCACGTCGTCTTCGGGAAGCGCGTACACTTTCGTGATCGTTTCCAGCGGTTTCAGCACGAAATCGCCCTCCCTTAACGGCCATCCGTAGTCGTGCCCCGGCAGGATGATATACAGGGATTCTATATTGAAGCTGCCGATATTGGAAGAAAGCATCAAGCCGGATCTGGTCCAGCTGATACGATGGGGATTCCTGAATCCATAAGCATAGATCTCCCCCAGCGTATTGGGATCGCCGTCATTCGCGAACGGATTATCGGCGGGAATGCCGTATTTCCCATTAGCGCTATTGTTGCCGCGCGGATCGATGCGTACAATAGATCCCAAGATCCTGTCGAGCCGGTGCGTTAATTGGGGAAGACGCTCATCAACGCAACCGCCATCTCCCACGCCGATGTATAACAGCCCATAATCTTTATCGCCGCGTTTGGCATAGGGATTAAACGTAATCTCCTGCACGCCATGGATACCCGTAACCATATCCACGCGAAACAGTTCCCTTCCCTTTCCAGAAAAAACCGCGCTGCGAGGATTATCGGTCTTCCATTCGGTCAACACCCATTGAACAGTCCGTTCAATAGAGTCCTCATACTTGAACTCCGGGACTACGGCGCCGGGCAATTCGGTATGCGTGGTATACAACAGGCCGTTCTTTTCAAATTCAGGATGAAAGGCAAAACTGCCGAAGCCCGTGCCCATACCAGGCTTATCAATGAATGCGGGCCTTAA
This sequence comes from Chitinophagaceae bacterium UBA2791, assembly GCA_002352105.1. GTDB lineage: Bacteria > Bacteroidota > Bacteroidia > Chitinophagales > Chitinophagaceae > Flavitalea. The sequence goes on from DEHV01000082.1 coordinate 81,663, forward strand.
TGCGCGCAGATCCATATATACGGAAGGCTGATTGTCCTGTAAGCGGTACAACACGCCCCTTAGCTCCACAATAAACAACTGACCGGTACCAGGCTGGGCCGCCATCTTATTAATGCGGGTATTGGGCGTTTCATCGCTGGAAAGAGGAACCTGGGCTACCAACTCCAGGCCAGCCTCAATTCCCGAGCGTTGGATAATTTCGGGGATAGGGTCCAACAACGATTGGCCGGGCGCTATCGCTACTGATTCCTCCTGCGCTTTTTCCGTATGCAGGAAGGCGACAATAGCATCCAACTCATCGTCGGAATAAGTTGCAAACGAGGGCATCACGGTATGGAATTTTTCATACAATTGTTTTGCGCGCTCATCTCCGGATTGTATGACCAAGCCGGGATCTTTGATAAACTGTTTGATCCATTCCGCAGGCATTGCAGCGGTCACCCCGCTTAACCGGGGGCCGATCCCATCCTGGATAAAATTATGACAGGGGCCGCAATTGGATCTAAAGATCGCCTTTCCCTTGGCAATCATTGCCGAATCGGAAGCGATATGGCCTGTCTTTTCAGCAGACTGAGTATTACAGGAATTGAAAAGTATTAGGCCCGTAGAAAGGGCAAATACAACGGCAGCAACAAATGTTTTCATACGTAAATGTAATTAAGAAATTTGCTCAGGCATAATTTTATTCAGTCCTGCGGGCTGCTGTGACACAGCGGGCAGATCGATGCATCAATAAGCATCGCTATGAGATTTGGTTGTTTTTTCAGCGCGTTTCAGCAAGGTTTAAGTATATTCGGGCATACCCGCGACCCGTAGCTATCTAAAAAACAAACACAATGAAACCGCAAGACTATCGCGAATCGAGGAGAAAATTTCTGAAACAGTCATTTGTTGCCGGCGCGCTATTGCCGCTGTCTTACCATAATCTTTCTTTTGCCTCAACCCCCGGCGCCCCGGTGTCGCCTGATGCGCCCGGCCGGCTAAAACTGCATGTTTTTTCCAAGCACCTGCAGTTCCTTAACTACAAGGATATGGCTGAAGCAGCGGCGGAGATAGGGTTTGACGGGGTCGATCTAACGGTGCGGCCCAAAGGACATGTGCTTCCCGAAAGAGTGGAGGACGATTTGCCGAAAGCTGTCGAAGCCATTAAGAAAGCGGGACTCGCCGCATTGATGATGACCACGGCCGTCGACGACGCAAACGATCCTGTGGATATAAAGGTATTGGAAACCGCCGTTAAGACCGGCATAAGCTACTACCGGATGAACTGGCTTCGCTATGAAGATAGCAAAACAATGCCCGAAACCATGGAAACGCTCAAACAGAAGCTGAAAGAACTAAGCCTGCTAAATAAAAAATTGCAATTGAACGGGTGTTACCAGAACCACTCCGGGCAATTGGTAGGAGCGTCGTTATGGGAGTTATGGGAGTTGTTAAAGGAAACCGACAGGTCCTATACAGGCGTTCAATACGATATCCGCCATGCGGTGGTAGAAGGCGGCATGTCCTGGAAGAACGGGCTGCGGCTGATCCATCCTCAAATTAAAATGATAGCCCTTAAGGATTTCAAATGGGGGAAAAAAGACGGGCAATGGTTGGATGAGAACACCCCTATCGGGGAAGGAATGGTTGATTTCACCGCCTACTTCAAGCTATTAAAAAAATATCAGGTCCAGGCGCCGGTATCCATGCATTTCGAGTATCCCCTGGAAGGCGCCGAGCATGGCGCCTTTAAGATCAGCGGCGACAGGAAGATCATTTTCAAATCCATGAAAAGGGATATACAGAAGATACAGGAACTCTGGGAAAAAGCATAAGCATAAGACAGCGAACGCCTGATCAAGATCTTGTTTCAGCCTTAACAATAAGCGCGGGAATAAAATGAAGACGTTGACCAATTCGGCAACCGCAGTTATTTATGCTCCAGGCGAAATTTCCGGGCCCGTTCAAAATAATCATCCAGGAGCTCTATCTTAAACTCCTTGACCATCTGCCCTATGCTGACATTGTTATTTTGACTGGTGATCAGCACAGATCCTACCTGTCCGGGATCATGGATGTTTACGGTTTCCTCATACCTCTTTTTTAAGGCCCTTAATCTCTCCCAGTTATAATCAAGATGAGCAACCGCATAGTCAAGGTTAATGGACGCTACCGTAAAATCAAAATAATTCGTTGTTTTGGCGATCACTTCCCCCAAAGGATTTCTGATTTCCGAAGGCGTTCCCCTGTCGGCGATGCAACCCACAAAATAAGAACGGCAGGCATAGGCCCAGTTGGCTTGCTCCAGGCCTCCATGGTATACGGAAGAGAAAAGAACGATATCCGGTTTCGCCTTTACGTATTGCTGCAATACTTCTTCAAAGTTCAGGTCAAAACAAATGGCTCCGGCCACCGTGCCAAAATCGCATTTAAAAACAGGCGCTTCAAAACCCGGCTTAATGCCCGCCTCCATTTCGCCGATCGTGGGGAAGTTCTTATGATAAATACCCGCTACCTTTCCCTGGCGGTCCAATAAGATAAGCGAGTTTCGCCATTCTCCATTTTTCTCCTGCCATTTGGAGCCAAAAGCAATATAACAATTGTTCTCCCTGGCTACCGTCGCAAAATAATCCTGTACCCGGCTGCCCCTGGTTTTGTAATAATCGAACTCGGGTATGGTCAGCCGTCCGGGGCGATCGCATGCTTCGGGCAGCACGATCAGGTCGGGTTTGGAGGGAAGAACCTGGTTGAACCGGCCCTTCCAAAAAGCAATCACCTGGTCTACCAACTCCCGGGGTTCCTTTGTTGCATTGACGGAAGGAGCCGTTCCTATAACGGCAATATTCACCCACCTTCCGCCTTGCGCATTAAGGTAAGAAGCCGAAGAAAAGAAAAAGCAGGCAATACAACCGAAAATCCTCAACCAGGTAAAAGGCGCTGCGCTATTCATATCGAAAAATTTCGCCGCCCGGAAGCTGCGTTTATGGCGCATATGCCAGGCGTTATTTATTGTTTATAAAAGGTTCGTTTAGAGCTCCTGAAAGCCTCGCTATTTTTCCGCAGGGGGAAGTTCTGATTTGGTATGATTCAACACATTGGTAACGCTGGTAATAACGCCGGCGATATCGGAAAGATCGGCCGGAACGATCATGGAATTATTCGTCTTGGCCAGTTTGCCGAATTCGCTGAGGTATTGCTCTGCAATACGCAGGTTGACGGCATTCATGCCTCCTTTTTCATTGATGGATGCGGCTATCTCGCGGATACCCTTGCCGGTTGCCGTGGCGATCATTTCGATTTCAGCGGCCTTACCGCTTGCTTCATTTATTTTTCGTTGTTTCTCGCCTTCGGAACGCGCGATCATCTCCTGCTTGTCGCCTTCGGCCCGGTTGATCTTCGCCTGTTTGTCGCCTTCGGATTCTGCGATCAGCGCTCTTTTTTCCCGCTCCGCGCGCATTTGTTTTTCCATCGCGTCACGGATGCTTTGCGGGGGAGATATGTTTTTCACTTCATAACGCGACACTTTGATCCCCCAGGGGCCGCTAGCCTTGTCTACCGCTTCTACGATACTGGAATTCACCATTTCCCTTTCTTCAAATGTTTTGTCCAGCTCCATCCTGCCGATGATGCTCCGCATGGTCGTCTGGGATATCTGTACCACCGCAAATTTGTAGTTATCGATGCCATACGAAGCTTTCTGAGGATCGATCACCTGGAGATATAAGATGCCGTCCACTTCCACCGCAATGTTATCCTTGGTGATACAGATCTGGGAAGCCACGTCAATCGCCTGCTCCTTCAGGTTCTGCTTATAGGCGACCTTATCAATAAAGGGAATAAGGATATGAAAACCTGCTTCCAGCGTCCGGCTGTATTTTCCCAGCCTCTCCACAATGAATACAGAACGCTGCGGCACCACTTTAAAGGTCGAAAGAAAGGCAGACAATAAGAAGATGATGAGAATGATCAGGATGAGCGTGGCCGTTGTCATGATTTTGTTGATTTTACAAATAATAAGATGCTGTCATTTCCGGTAATGACCACCCGATCGCCTTTGTCAATGGTATCGGTCGAAGCGGCATCCCAGGAAACGCCGTTAAATTCAACCCGTCCGTTCTTTCCGGGAGCAATGGCAGTTTGAGCCAGGGCCGTTTTTCCTACAAATTCGTCCTCAACGACCTCGTTTGGCTTTTTCCGGGAATACATTATTTTTTTCAGCGATTTCCTGAATAACAATACCGACAGGATGGAGCTGCCCAGGAACATAAAGAGCTGCACATCGACCGACCAATTAAAAAACAAGGTCAGGAAGGCGACTATCCAGGCGCCTACGGCAAAAAAGAAAAGAATCAACCCCGGAACAACAAATTCGAGCAGGAATAGCGCCAGACCCGCTACAAACCAAATAACCGTGGCATTCATTAAATCTTTCATTTATACGATGTATAATATAGATAAAACATTTTACCTGGCAACGAATTTCCCCGAATTACCTGCCATTGAATTTAACCAAATATATACCTTTACAGGCCAAAAACCCGCCTCAATTCTGCAATAGTTTAATTATCAAGAATTTGTGAATATTTTACACACTGTTTATACTTTTTAGTATAATCAGTACCTTTGCGGAACGATAAGGATTAAACATTTCAAAAGATATCAGGTATGAGTGATGAACTTAAGGTTATAGAGGAAACTGTATTGAAAGACTACAAATATGGCTTTGTAACCGATATTGAAGCAGATGAAGCGCCAAAAGGACTGAATGAAGATATTGTACGCTTTATCTCCGCTAAAAAGAACGAGCCGGAGTGGATGCTGGAGTGGCGGTTGAAGGCTTTTCGCCATTGGCTTAAGATGACGGAACCCAATTGGGCCAATATTAAATACCCTCCTATCGACTACCAGGATATTATTTATTATTCGGCGCCCAAGCAAAAAGCCAAGCCTAAGAGCCTCGACGAAATTGACCCTGAGCTGAGGAAGACCTTTGAGAAACTGGGCATCTCCCTGGATGAGCAAAAGCGGCTGTCCGGGGTAGCCGTAGACGCCGTTATTGACAGCGTATCTATCGGCACTACTTTTAAAACGCAGCTGGCGGAGCTAGGCATCATATTCTGCTCTATGAGCGAAGCCATCCGGGAGCATCCGGAACTGGTTAGAAAGTATTTAGGCTCCGTAGTGCCGATGACCGACAACTATTTTTCCGCGCTTAACTCGGCTGTCTTTTCCGATGGTTCGTTCTGTTATATTCCCAAGGGAGTCCGTTCGCCGATGGAATTGTCCACCTATTTCCGTATCAATGCGGAGAACACGGGACAGTTTGAAAGAACGCTGATCGTAGCGGAAGAAGGCAGTTACGTGAGTTACCTGGAAGGCTGCACCGCCCCTATGCGCGATGAGAACCAGTTGCATGCGGCGGTGGTGGAACTGATCGCGATGGACAATGCGGAGATCAAGTACTCGACTGTTCAAAACTGGTATCCCGGCGATAAGCAGGGGAACGGCGGCGTGTACAATTTTGTTACCAAAAGAGGCATGTGCCAGGGGCGGCAGTCCAAAATATCCTGGACGCAGGTGGAAACAGGGTCCGCTATTACCTGGAAGTACCCGAGCGTGATCTTAAAAGGCGATCATTCGGCGGGCGAATTTTATTCCGTGGCGGTAACCAACAACCATCAGCAGGCCGATACCGGCACCAAAATGCTGCACGTGGGCAAGAACACCAAAAGCCGGATCGTATCCAAAGGCATTTCCGCAGGGTTTAGCAACAACAGTTATCGCGGATTGGTGCACGTGGGCAAGAACGCGCTTAACGCCAGGAATTTTTCACAATGCGATTCGCTTTTATTAAGCGACAAATGCGGCGCGCATACCTTTCCTTATATAGAAGTAAAAAATAATTCGGCTGTAGTAGAGCACGAAGCGACCACCTCGAAGATCGGGGAAGACCAGCTTTTCTATTGCAACCAGCGGGGTATTGACACAGAAGCCGCCATAGCGCTCATCATCAATGGCTTTGCCAAGGAAGTGATGAACCAGTTGCCAATGGAATTTGCGGTAGAAGCGCAAAAACTGCTGGCGATCAGCCTGGAAGGCAGCGTAGGCTAATTATTATTTAATATCAATAACAGCAATAAAACACATATTCATGTTGACAATTCAGGATTTGCATGCAGGAGTAGAAGGCAAGGAAATTTTAAAAGGGATCAACCTGGAAATAAAGCCGGGAGAGGTTCATGCGATAATGGGCCCAAACGGCTCCGGGAAGAGCACCCTGGCATCCGTTCTTGCAGGCCGGAACGATTTTACCGTTACCAGCGGCTCTGTTGAATTTATGGGCAAAAACCTGCTGGAACTATCGCCTGAGGCAAGAGCGGGCGAAGGCATATTTCTTGCCTTTCAATACCCTGTTGAGATCCCGGGGCTCAGCACCATCAATTTTGTTAAAGCATCGGTTAATGAAGTACGCAAATATCGCGGAGAACAGCCGTTAGACGCCGTTGAGTTCCTGAAACTGATGAAAGAAAAAATGGCATTGATGAATATCGACCAGTCTTTGTTGAGGCGTTCGTTAAACGAAGGTTTTTCCGGCGGCGAGAAAAAGCGCAATGAAGTCTTCCAGATGGCGATGTTAAAACCCAGGCTGGCCGTTCTTGACGAAACGGATTCCGGACTGGACATCGACGCCATACGCATCGTGGCCAATGGCGTGAATGCGCTGCGCAATAAAGACAATGCGGTGCTGGCGGTAACGCATTATCAGCGCCTGCTCGATTATATCATCCCCGACTTTGTTCATGTATTATATAACGGTCGCATTGTAAAAACCGGCCCCAAAGAACTGGCGCTGGAACTGGAAGAAAGAGGATACGACTTTATCAAGAATGAGATCAATGTAGGAGAAGAAGTTTAATAAAAGTCGTCATTCACAAATTAACAAAGGCATGAACACCATAGATTATTTTAAAGAACGGTTTGATCNNGAATTTCCGATAAGCCGGCAGACGGCTGATATTGCCGCCGCCGACCTGGACGCTATCCGGCTTCCGGGTTATGAAAATGCAAATGAACTGGTTTTTATAAACGGTAAATTCTCGCCCCCGCATTCGGTTATACGCTCTCCTGAATTGTTGGCCATGCCCCTTGAAGAAGCGGCAAACGACGATCAGTACAGGAGCCTGATCTCCACGCACCTCGGGCATAGCGCCAAATACCTGAAAGACGGCATAAACGCGCTGAACACCGCATTTATACTGGGGGGGATCTTTATCCATGTTAAAAAAGACAAAACCGTCAGTCACCCTACCTATATATACAATATTGCCGACGCCAGGTCGGTCAACGTGCTGGCCCAGCCCAGGATGCTCGCCTATATCGGCGAGAACGCCGAAGCGGAGATCGTGGAGACCTATACAACGCTCGGCGCCGGGGAAAGCTTTACCAACCAGGTCATAGAGATTATAGTGGACAAAGACGCCCGGGTATCTTATTACAAGATACAAAACGATTCCAGTCACGCTAACCAGGTCAGCGCTACGCATATCCGCCAGATAGGAAAAAGCTATGTCCATACGGCGACCATTTCCCTGAGCGGCGCCATCGTCAGGAATAACCTGAACATCATCCTGGAAGCAGAGTACAGCGAGGCCCATTTGTACGGATTGTATTTCCAGGAAGGGAACACCCATGTAGACAACCATACCCTGGTAGACAATATAAAACCGAATTGTTTAAGCAATGAGCTGTACAAAGGGATCCTGAACGATACTGCATCCGGCGTATTCAACGGAAAAATATACGTGCAACCCGACGCGCAAAAGACCAACGCTTACCAGTCGAATAAAAATGTATTGCTCTCCGATACGGCGAGCATGAATACCAAACCGCAACTGGAGATCTTCGCCGACAATGTAAAATGTTCGCATGGCTGCACCATCGGGCGCCTGAATGAAGAAGGGTTGTTTTATTTACAGTCGAGAGGTATCAGCATAAAAAAAGCCAGGGCGCTTTTGTTGCAGGCTTATGCGGTGGACATAATAGAACAGATAAAGCTCGACCCGATACGGGGATATATCGAGCGCCTTATTTCCGAACGCCTTGAATTTGATATAGCATGATAAAAGAAGCGCCGATAAGGGAAAATTATGAGATAGACAGGATCCGCGGGGAGTTCCCTATCCTGCGCCGCGAAGTAAAGGGAAAGCCGCTGATCTATTTTGATAATGCCGCCACCACCCAGAAACCGCAGCAGGTAATTGACGCGCTGACCGGCTATTACACGGGCTATAACGCCAATATCCATCGCGGCATCCATACCCTGGCGGAAGAGGCGACCGCTGCATTCGAACATACCCGCGACGCCGTACAGGCTTTTATCGGCGCGGCTTCCAGGGAAGAGATCATTTTTACCAAGGGAACCACGGAAGGAATCAACCTGGTAGCTTATACCTGGGGAAGACAAAATATCAAGGCCGGCGACGAGATCATTATCTCCGCTATGGAGCACCATTCGAATATTGTGCCCTGGCAGGTATTATGCGAAGAGAAAGGAGCGGCGCTGAAAGTGATCCCCATTAACGAAAAAGGAGAACTGCTCTTTGAAGAATATTTAAAACTACTCGGGCCCAGGACCAAAATGGTTTCAGTGGTACATGTATCCAATGCGCTGGGAACCATAAACCCGGTTAGGGAGATCATTGATGCAGCGCATAAGGCCGGCGCGGTAACATTGATAGACGGCGCCCAGTCGGCCGCCCATCTTGATATTAATGTCCGGGACCTGGACTGCGACTTTTTTGCGTTTTCCGCGCATAAGTTGTACGGTCCTACCGGAACCGGCGTACTGTACGGCAAAAAGGAACTGCTGGACTCAATGCCTGTTTTCCAGGGCGGCGGCGAAATGATCAAGGAAGTCAGTTTTGAAAAAACCACTTATAATCAGCTCCCTTATAAATACGAGGCCGGCACGCCCAATATTGCAGATACCATCGCTTTTAAGGCCGCTTTGGATTTTATTAAACAGGTCGGGAAAGAGCAGATCCGCAAACACGAAGAAACCTTACTGGCTTATGCTACGGCGCAATTGCAGGAAATCAAGGGACTAAGGATCATTGGAGAGGCAAGAAAAAAAACAAGCCTTATCTCCTTTGTGATCGATAAAACGCATCCGCAGGACCTGGGCATATTGTTAGACAACAGGGGCATCGCCGTCAGGACAGGGCATCATTGCACGCAACCCCTGATGGACATCTTCGGCATACCCGGCACCACGAGGGCTTCCTTTGCAGCATATAATACCCGCGCTGAGATCGATGAGTTGGCGGCAGGCCTGCAAAAAGCAATAAAACTATTATCCTAAATGGCAGGGCATAAAACCATAGAAGAGATAGAAGAAGAAATAGTAGAAGAGTTTTCGTTATTTGATTCCTGGGATGAGAAATATGAATACATCATTGACCTGGGAAAAAAGTTACCGGATCTCGAAGACCGGTATAAGCTGGATGAAAATAAGGTAAAGGGTTGCCAGTCGACCGTTTGGCTTACGGCTGAGTACCGCGACGGCCTTGTTTATTTTAAAGCCGATAGCAATTCCGTTATCGTAAAGGGATTGATCAGCATGCTGATCCGCGCCTTGTCGGGACATGAGCCGGATGAGATATTGGGAGCCAGGCTGGGATTCCTTGAAAGGATCGGGATGATGACGCATCTCGCCCAGACCCGGTCGAACGGCTTGCTGGCCATGGTCAGGCAAATGAAGAATTTTTCGTTGGCTTATAAAATAAAAAAGCATGAATACGGAAGAGATGAAGGAAAAAGTAATTGAATGTATAAAAACCATCTTCGACCCGGAGATCCCGGTAAACATTTACGACCTGGGATTGATCTATGAAGTGGAGATCTTACCTATCAACAATGTGCAGATCGTTATGACCCTGACCGCCCCGGGATGCCCCGCCGCACAGTCGCTCCCCGTAGAAGTGGACCAGAAAGTCAGAGAGATCGAAGGCGTCAACGACGTGCATGTGTCGGTGACCTGGACGCCGCCCTGGGACAAAAGCATGATGTCCGAGACGGCGCAGCTTGAGCTGGGTATGTGGTAACAGATAAAATTCCCTTAGTATATATTCCCTTAAACGACAGCAATCGATATATGAAGATAACTGCCCAGGAAGAATACGGTTTGCGCATCCTGATCAGGATCGCCTCCTGCCGGGATGAAGAAGGCCTGAGCATTCGCCAATTGAGCGAAGCGGAAGGCCTGAGCAGCCATTATGTAGCCAAACTGACCCGGATCCTGCGCATGGGGGGATTCATCCGCAGTACGCGCGGGTATAAAGGAGGCTATGTGCCGGCTAAACCCGCAAAGGAGATAAGCATCAATAGCGTCCTGAAACTTCTCGGAGGCTCTTTATTCGACGTAAAATTCTGCGATTTCCATTCCGGGTCATTGAAGCTATGCACCAATTCCGTCGATTGCTCCGCCCGCTCGCTCTGGCAGATCATTCAAATCACCATGAATCAGTTGCTCGATAAAATAACCCTTCACGACCTGGTGAATCCTGAGAAAGAATCGACGAAGATATTCGACCAGATCCTTGATCAGCATTATAAAGCGATGGGGATCGCCAGGCAGGTCCCGGTATAGCGTATAACAGCGACGAACAATTGCTGTAATGAAAACGCTTCATAAAACAGCGGAGAATATTCTTCCCCAGCCGCTCTATGAAGCGCTATATCCGAATCGGACAACGAACTTACGGCCTCCAGCCCGAATGCAGCAAACTGGTTAGTATACGATAATCTTCATCGCCCCTTCGGTTCCCCCTGCCCGCCAGGTCGCCAAACTCGCCGTTATAGGCATTTAATACCCATTTCGCCAGTTCATTACTGGGATTGTCATGAACCCTGTCTTCCAATAGCGTCAGCGCCTCGTTGGCCTTTCCGGCTTTTTTCATAGCCCATGCGGTGACCAGGTTGTTCACAGAATGAACGGGGCGTCCGGTCTCCGGATCATAAAGCGAAAAGGCAAGGATATTATCAAGCATTTTCCGCGCCGATTTTGTATTGCCGGTTCTTGTATAGCTTTCATAGGCCAGCCAGTTTTCCAGCCTGTCGTCTATCTCTTCGTCGTAAGGTTTCCCTACGCCCAGGTTTTCGGGCCATAACCTGGCGGCAGCGATATATTCCAGCGCTTTTTTATATTTCTTTTTCTCCATCTGCTCCAGGGCCAGCATCAGGTTGGTCTCCTTATATAACCTGCGCCCTTCGGTAGCGCCCTCATTCGGCAGGATAGTACTTTGTTTAAGAATGGCATTGGCGGCGCTAAACTGTTTGTTCTGCATCAGCGATTTCACGTACAATATATTGATGACATCATTGCCGGGAAATTTATTCTGGTATTCCTTTGCCAGGGTCAGCGCCTGGTCGAACTGTCCCTTGTCCAAATAATAAACAATTAAATTCTTTCCATGCCTCCATTGTTCCTTATCCATATCCCTCGCTTTGAGCAGGTCTTTTAATACGGCGTTGTCGCCAATAGCCGCATTTAATTTAGCCCTGCCGGCATAAAACGGAGAATAATCCGGTTGATCGCCGCAATCGTCAAACAGGCGCTTCGCCTCTCTCAGGTCATTATTATTCCATTTGATCAGGCCCAATTGGTATTTTACTATCCAATGGTCATTTTTTTCGAGCAGCGTTGTTAAGACCTCTTCTGTTTCGGCCCGGAAAGAAAATACCAGCTCGGGGCGGACGCCCTGAAGGTTTAGCGGCTTATCTTCCAGGAAAGCCTGCCAGCACAATACCTCCACATTCTTCGGCGCCAGTTGCAGCATTTTTATCGCCTCGCTTTTCAAGCCCAGCTCATAATACCCGATGGCCAGCTCCAGGTAGGTCTCCACAGGCATCTCATTCCTGATCAGGCTGGTAAAGCCGGATTGATTGGATGCCGACGGCTCCAGCAGGTATTGCTCAAACCGCGCAAAATGATTAAGCGGATCATATTGCCGAAGCGTATCCAATATCTTTTTTGCCTGTGCGGTATTGCCTGAAACGCGGTAAGCTGCGGCCAGCGTCTGGTAAGCGTCTATAGCATATTTATTAAAATCAACGGCCTTGTATGCATAGTCAATAGCCTCCGGTAATGAACCTTCTTTAAAATAAATCCTGGCAAGCGAAGTATATGCGGCGCTACGGTATTCCAGGCTCAATGCGGCGATATCGAAACCATCTTTGGCGTCGATGGTATTGCCTAACCTGGTATTGATCACGCCGTAATAGTAATTAGCCGCCGGATCGTAGGTATCTACAGACAGCGCTTTTTTAACGGTAGCCAGCGCTTCCTCATATTCCATATTCCGGCACAATACCAGGGAGAGCCCCGTCAGGGCCGGTACATAATAAGGCTCTTTGGCAAGGGACGCCCTCAGGTTCTCTTCTGCAGGCGCATACCGGCGTTCGCGGATATTTTCTTTCCCCTGGAGATACAGGCCATATGCCGAATTCCAATCAAAATCGATCGGGGATTGTACCGGACGGCTGATGTTTTGAGCGGTTGGAGACAGGTCGAAGCTCAATTTATTTTTTCCGAGCGTTGCTACCAGGTCCTTCTGACCGGAATTTATTTTAAAGGAGTCGGCAAAGGATTGGAGCGTATTCAAACGAAGGCGTTTGGTATAGATAATGTTTTCTCCGTCTCTAACTACCAGCTCGTCGTCAATCTTTTGCAGTGGTGAAAAATAGATCTTTAACATCCCGTCTTCAGGCTTAAGATGAAGCGAGCCATAGCTGTTCGCTTCAGATATTCCCTTTGTTTTTAACACCGGGAACCAGTATTCTGTCCATATATCCGTAGTATGCGGCAGGAAGCCTTTGTTTTTAAACGGCGTGAACGAACTTCCCGGAGAAGCCTGGTTAAACATTCTTCCGCTCTGCAATTCCACATATTGACCATCATGATCCGTCAGCAGCTTCTCCCAGATCATGCCCTGGCCGGACAATCCCCATATCCATAATTTCCTTCCCGCTTTATCGTCGCGGGTAGAATAGCGGCCCATGCCAAAATCCTCATTGTGCCAGTAGGCCCCGAAAAAATCGGAGCGCTTGCCGAAAATATGATATGATTTAGGGCCTCCGAAATCATTGTTCCTGTACCAGGAAATATCCGTTCCCTGCTGCGGGTTAAAGGGCCAGTCGGCATACTCGCCGTTATGCCCCAGGTGTTTTGTGCCGGGATAAAAAAACTGCAGGTCGTCTGCCGCTTTAAGCCCTGCATTCATCCAGGTATAATAAGGCTGTTCAAAAGAAGTAGGGTTATACCATAATGAGCTGGTGGTAAAATAGGCTTTATCCGCAGGAAGGTTGATATCTATGCGCCAGGAAGTGCGGGTCAGCAGGTCAAGTACGCCGATCACGCAGCTTACGCTGCCATCCGGCTTCCGGAGTATCACATAATCTACAGGCGTAGCGGTGTTAGGGGTATGCCCGATAATGCCATAATTGGCTTCTATGCCGCCGCTGGTCCATGGCCCCCGCATAGCGATGTCGCGGAACTTAACCGTGCTGTTATCATAGATAAAAGGTTTCCCGGTCGATTTTTCAATAGCCGTCCATATCTTACCTCCGATCTCGGGAAGAATGATCACCCGGAGGTATTCGTTTTCCAGTTCCACTACTTTCCATTCTTTCTGTATGGGTTTTACCGCATAGCCGTCAAAGCGGAAATAAGGATATACCTTGCCCATTTCCGGGATCGGGTCGGGATCCGAAAAAGGATAAGTTGGATAAACCTTATTGTATTCCTTTACAGTAGCCTTTTGAGAAAAGGAGAAAAAACAACTAAAACAACAAAGGCATAATGCAATAAAAGACTTTCTCATATGTATTACGGTTTACTTTCAATCCTTTAATTGGTATTAAGAAAATACGCTCTTTCTTCTTACCAATGTATTAAGAATGCTTATTGAACAGATGCTTTATATTTACGTAAAGAAAACGATTTCTTTTTTCATTGCGCGGGTATAATGATATTGATTTATAAGTAATCTAAAATACGCAACCGTTTGCATTTTAATTACTTTAGCAAATTCTATAAAAATGTCGTCAAAAGTCGTCACTATTAAAGAAATCGCGAAAAGGCTGAACATTTCTATTTCTACGGTTTCCAGGGCCTTGCACGATCATCCGAGCATTGGGCTCAGGACAAAAAAAAACGTGCAGCAACTGGCCAAGGAATTGCATTATGAACCCAATCAAACCGCTATATTTTTTCAACAGCGCAAAACTTTTACCATTGGCGTTATCCTTCCGCAACTCGCCGAATCTTTTTTCTCCACGGCCATCAGCGGCATCGAAGATTATGCCTCTCTGCATAATTATACGGTATTGCTGGCGCAATCGTATGACGATGAAACAAAGGAAAGGCAGATCATCGAAACGATGAAACATCATCGCGTAGACGGCATACTGATCTCCATTTCAAAAAATACGTCGCAGTACGATCATTTTGAGAGCTTAAAAAAGATCAATATTCCCGTGGTATTCTTCGACAGGATACCCAAGATGAACAATATCCATTATGTAGCCTGCAACATGCAGACCGGCACCAGCGAGGCGGTGGACTTCCTGCTCAAAAAAGGACATCGCGCCGTCGGCATGATCAACGGCCCGGAAACCTTGCTGTGTTCGCAGGACAGGGTGACCGGGTATATCCATGCCATGAGGAAAAACAGGTTAAAATATGATCCTTCGCTGATCATCTCCACGGATCTTACCCCCGAATCCGTTGAGGATGCCATTGATCAACTCCTGTCTTCAAGAAGAAAAACCAGCGCCATCGTTACGTTTAATGATTATGTCGCCCTCGATGCCATGCAGTACCTGAAAAAATTAAAGCTGAAAATAAACAAAGATATCCAGGTGGTCAGTTATGCCAATTTCCCGCTTACCCAGTTTCTGGAGAATGCGCCGCTGGCATCGGTCGAACAATATCCCTACCTGCAGGGGCAAAAGGCCATGGAGACCTTGTTGGAACTGATCGCGAAAAAAAAGGACGACGAAGAGGGAAATAATACCGCTTATTTCAAGATCATCCTGGATTCGAAACTGGTGATCAGCAAGAAAAATTGACACAAACGTTTGCCTGATTTTAATCGGGTAAGTATCAATAAGTTTGAATAAGGCCATCATTATTAAATCCCCTGTATTAATGACGACAAATATTTTTTCATTTTTAGGCTGGCCGGGCATCAGCATTTCACTGTTATTGTTAACCGCATGCGGACCGTCTTCGCAACGCGGCCAATCCGCTCAGGACAAACAACAATGGGTCAAGCTGGGGCCCGGCGGAGGCGGCTCTACTTTCATCCCTACTTTTTCGTACGCATCTCCTGATCATTTTCTTATCCGCTGCGATATGACAGGTTCCTATCTTACGAAAGATGGAGGCGCGACCTATAGCCAGGTTAATTTTGCCAATGGCGCTTCTGCATACGCTTACGATCCAAAGGATCCAAACACTCTCTATATCGGATCGACCTTCCTGAACCGCTCTTCCGACGGGGGCGCTACCTGGGAACGGATATTTCCCCTGGAAAAAGATGTGGTCAAAGAAAAATTTTATGGCGACCATGCCAACTATAGCATTGAAACAACCGATAGCGCTTTAACCGCCGGAGAACATAGCATTGGAAGCATACGCGTGGACCCTGTCAGGCCGGGATGGGTATATCTTAGCATGGGTTCTTCTTTTTTTTATAGCGGCGACAACGGCAAAAGCTGGCAGCGGCAAAAGCTGGACCAGCAGATCCATCACCTTTACACAAATAACTCCAGCGCAAAGGACGAAGTCTACATCTTCGCTGAGAACGCTATGTATGTTTTTAATAAATCCTCGGCTGAGTGTGTCCGTAAGGATCTTCCGGGAGCCATGTCGCCCGCCTTTTCCTTTACCGCCGGAACATTGGCGGGCAGTGATGATATGGTCTTTTACGCCCTGCATCACGATGCCAATCAGCCCATTCGCGGCGAATTCGGTTTCAGCGAAGTATGGATCTCAACCGATAAAGGCATTAGTTGGGCGCGCTCCATGGACCCTGTCGTTACCAATCAGCAGGGCGGCATAAATCCCAGTTACTCCATGATCTCCTGCGCGGAAGCAGATGCCGGGCAAGCTTATGTAGTGGCCAATCGGTACGAAGAGAAAAAAGCCGATAGCGGCTTTCTGTATTGGTATGGCGCGTTAAAGACAGGCGATGCGGGTAAAAGCTGGAACTGGGTATGGAAAGGAGGCGGAGGCGCGGGAAAATATGGCGTTAAAGACGGCGCCGACGCCGCTAACCTCAAAGATGCCTGGACGCAAAAGGCTTTTGGAGGCGAATACATACGCCTGCTGGATGCCGGGGTAAATCCCGCTGACGGCAATATCGCCATTGTTACCGACTGGTACCGCGCTATGAAAACAACAGACGGAGGCCAGACCTGGAACCAGATATACAGCATTGAACAACCCGATGGAACATTTTCCAGCAATGGCATGGATGTTACCACGGCTTATGGAGTGCACTTTGATCCTTTCGACAGCGCCCATATTGCGATCAGTTATACCGATATAGGGTATTTCCATTCTTATAATGGCGGTAAAAGCTGGACGCGTTCAGTAACCGGCGTTCCGACCGAATGGGTAAATACCTGTTACTGGATGGTATTCGATCCCGCCGTAAAAGGAAAGGTATGGTCGGTATGGGGTAGCATGCATGATTTTCCAAGAGGAAAGATGACGCGTAACCCCCGGTGGAAAGAAAATGGCAAAGGAGGAATATGTATATCGGAAGATGGCGGAAAAACCTGGGCGCCCGTACTGGAAGGCATGGGATTAAATTCCCTGGCCACTTCCATTGTACTGGATCCTCAATCCGCGCCCGGGGCCAGAACCCTGTATGCAAGCGTATACAACAAGGGAGTATTTAAATCGACCGACGATGGGAAAACATGGACATTAAAAAACAACGGGATAGAAGCCAACACCTGCGCCTTTGAAATAACGCTCGCTAAAAATGGAACGCTATTCCTTACCGTTAGCCCGACCCCTATGCATAAGGACGGTAAAAGAGGAATGGAATATTATTCGGGCGCGGTCTATAAATCTACAGATGGGGCTGAAAGCTGGACAAAACTGCAGGTGTACGATGGACCTATCTTTCCCAACAGCATAGAGATAGATCCGGAAAACCCCGAAAGGGTTTACCTGGCCTGCTGGGCCGGCATATCCCTTTCTGACCTGGTAGGGGGAGATGTAACGAGAGCTGCAGGGAAAAATCCAACGATTGATATGAAAGGAGGCATCTTCCTTTCAGAAGACGGCGGCGCTACCTGGAAATCCATATTCGACGAAGATCAGTATGTGTATGATGTTACGGCAGATCCCCGCCATAAAGGCCGCTTGTATTGCAATACCTTTAATAAGGCGGCATATCGCAGCGACGACCATGGGGCTACATGGAAAAAAATAAAGGGATATGATTTTCACTGGGGACAGCGCGTCAACATCGACCAGCATGACCCTGAAAAAATTTATCTTACTACGTTCGGCTCAAGCGTATGGCATGGCCTGCCCATCGTAGAATGACCACTTTACAGGCAATGCAAAGACGGAAACGCGTTTGCGCATTGGATCTGCCCATCATAGAATAACCACTTTACAGGAACGCATATGAAAAGACCGATTGCTATCGACGCCTTGCTAAAAAAAGGCAGGAACTTCAACATCTATCTTGCCGTCGCCCTCATAAGCCTGGCGGCCGCATGCTCTTCCGGAACGACAAATTCCTCCGCGACCGGAAATACTCCAAACCCCAACGGAAGGCATGACGATTGGGGCATGACCGGCTATGGCGGCGGAGGCGCTATGTTTTACCCGGCTGTCAGTCCTTTTAACCCCGACTATGCCTTTGTGGCCTGCGATATGACCGGTTCATACGTTACCTACAATGGCGGCGCCTCCTGGAGGATGTTTAACCTGCGCAACCCGGTTAATTATTTTGTATTCGATCCGATCGACTCCAATGTGGTATATGCCAATGGAGTTGGCTTATTTAAAAGCGCAGACCGCGGAGTTAGCTGGACCCTATTTTATCCCGATCCGTCGGAAGTCGGCGGGATTGTATCCCAGGGCGACCATGCGCATGAAGCGCTGGTTACGCGCGACAGTACCCAGCGCAGGGTGCAGGCATTCGCCATCGATCCCGATAATAACCAAAAATTGTATGCGGCCATTTCCATAGATAACAACGCCGCCGCCTATGTTTCTGAAAATGGCGGTAAATCGTGGACAAAGGAAAAAGACCTGGCGGAAGGGGCTATGAATATTTATATCGATCCCTCCTCTCCGAAAGAGAACCGCGCCGTTTATTTTGCCGCAAAAAATTCCATAACGATAAAAAGCAATGGAAACTGGCAGGCCAACAAGGTCCCTGATGGCGTTAACCTGATCATTAAATACGGCGGAGGTTTTGATAAGGGAAAAAACAAGTTCATCATATATGGTATTTCGGGGAAATCTTATTTCGACCCTGAAGGAAAACAATCGGGTATTTTTTATACTGAGAATGGAGGAGCCGACTGGGAAAACAGGCAGGACGGATTGCTTGCTTTTAACCGCGAGGGCGCCGAATTACCTGAGTTCAGGACCATCGCCACTTCAGAAAAAAATCCCGGGGTTGTCTATGTTTCTTACAATGATCTCAGCGGAAATGGCGACACTACCTATATCGGCGTAGCCAAAAGCGTTGATTACGGCAACACCTGGGAACTGGTTTGGAAAGACATCCTCGCCAAAGGAGGCAATAAACCGGCCGCTAATTTTACCAGCGGCTGGCTCAATATACGCTTCGGTCCAACCTGGGGAGAAAACCCCTTTTCCATCGGGGTTTCTGCAACCAATCCTGATGTTTGTTATGCGACGGATTTCGGCAGAACCGTAAAGACCGTCGACGGAGGCAAAACCTGGACGCAGGAATATACCAACAAAAAAGACGGGGGCGGATGGGTAACGCGGGGACTCGAAGTAACGACCGGCTATAATATTGTATTCGACCCCTTTGACTCAACCCATGTATTTATCTGCAATACCGATATCGGCCTGATGGAAAGTACAGATGCCGGGCAGAGTTGGACAAGCGCCACGCTCAACAATGGCGTTCCACGCCGTTGGCAGAACAGTACCTACTGGCTCGAATTCGATCCCGAAGTAAGGGGTAAGGTCTGGGCGGTAATGAGCGGAACGCATGATCTGCCGCGGCCAAAAATGTGGCGCAGAACCGGTATTACCAGGTTTACCGGCGGTATCCTGAGCTCGGAAGACGGCGGAAAAACATGGACCCCTCTTAGCGAGCATCTCGGCGAAGGAGCGTTTACCCATATCCTGATGGATCCATCCAGCCCCGACGCGGCAAGGACCCTGTACGCTTCCGCCTTTGGCAAAGGGGTGTATAAATCCACAGACGGCGGCAAGACCTGGACGCAAAAAAACAAAGGCATCGACGGCAAAGAACCTTTTGCCTGGAGGATCACCAGGAGGGATAGCGACGGCGCCTTGTTCCTGGTCGTTTATCGCAGGAGCGATGACGGCAGCATCGGCAATGCCCTCGACGGCGCGCTCTACCGGTCGGATGACGGAGCGGAAACCTGGAAAAAGCTGGATATGCCCGCTGAAACAAATGCCCCCATGAGCCTCGTCATCGATCCTAAGGACCCGAAACATATCCTGCTCGGCGCCTGGGGAAGAAGCGTAAAAGGGAAGTTTGCTCCCGATATCGGCGGCGGCATTTACCTGTCGAAAGATGAGGGACAAAGCTGGACGCCGGTACTGCAACACGACCAGCATATCCATGACATTACTTACGATCCGCGCAACAACACCTATTATGCTTGCGGCTTTAATGGTTCTGCTTACCGCTCGGAAGATCTTGGCGCATCATGGAAACGGATAAAGGGATATAATTTCAAATGGGGGAAAAGAGTAGAACCTGATCCCAGCGATCCTGAAAAAGTATATATTATCACTTTTGGCGGAGGGGTCTGGCATGGCCCGGCGCGGGGAGATGAGAAAGCGGCGGAAGATATTACGACTCCCCTCGCCCATCATTGAGGCCGGGCCGGTCTATTGTTCGTCCTTTGCCTAACATTGCCGGGCGGAATATCGAGGTCGCTGATCCATACCTGTCAATGCCGTTTATACCATATAGTTATTCACCACACGATCAACGTTATTTATGACATTACTAAAACGCAGCTTTTTCCTGTCCTTATTGCTGGCAAGCGCCTATGCATTCGGCGCAGACATTAAAGACTTTGAAAAAAACTTCAAACTGATGCCGCAGCCGCAGAAAATAGAACTACTTGCGGGGAAGGGTTTATCAGCGCTTTCACTCCAATCCGTTTATTTGCAGGGAACCGCTCAGAAGCCGGTATTACAGGGTTTGTTGGCGTCCCTACCCTATGCTTCCCGTTCAGGGACAGGGATACTGACGCTGCAGCTGTCCGATAACCCATCGCTTCCGGCGTCGAAGGAAGGATATGTAATGGAGATCAAAAACGACCAGGTTTCGGTGAGCGCGCGCGAGCAGGCAGGCCTGTTTTATGCCTGCCAGACATTATTTCAGTTGCTGGAAGACGCGGGGGATCAGAAAATCGCTATTCCCGCAGTCAGGATCTCCGATTATCCCGATGTTGATTACCGGGCTGTTCATCTCGATCTCAAACACCATCTCGATGCGGGGCATTATTATTACAATGTAATTGACCGGCTCGCCGCCATTAAAATAAATGCTATCATTGTTGAATTTGAAGACAAGCTGGGCTACCGGAAATCGCCGGTAGTAGGGGCCGATCATGCCATCTCCATAGAAGAATTTGCCGCTATCAGCCGGTATGCAAAAGAAAGGAATATTGAGATCAGCCCGCTGGTCCAGGGATTGGGGCATGCTTCCTTTATCCTGAAACACGAACAATATAAAAACCTCCGCGATACGATATCATCCGACTGGTCCTTCGACCCGATGAACCCCGAAACCTATGAGGTCCAGTTTTCTTTGTATGAAGACGCGATAAAAGCGACGCCTTACGGAAGGTATTTACATGTCGGCGGAGACGAGGTAGGCAATCTCGGCATGTCTGAGCTGTCCAAAAAATCAGGACTTACCCATATGCAATTAAACATGCTGTGGTTAAACAAAGTATCTGAATTTGCGGTTAAACATAACCGTATCCCCATCTTCTGGGATGACATGGTGTTTAAACTGGCAGACCTGTACCGGACCACCTGGAATCCCAGGATAAGCGCGCAGGAAGTGAAAGAGACCTGGGCAAAGAATGAACATCGGCTGGAGGAAAATATCGGGCTCTTCCCTAAGGAATGCCTGTACATGAGATGGAATTACGACTCTCCCGATATACCCGGCAACCATCGCGCATTAGACTGGTATAAATCACATGGACTGAAAGTAATGGCCGCCACTGCCGCGCAAACCATGTGGCCCATGCTTCCCCGCGAACAATCCAATTTCAGGTCTATCAAGGAGTTTTCAAGGATCACCGCTGAAAAAAAGCTGGAAGGAATATTGTGTACGGCATGGGATGATTGTTCGCCTCATTTTGAAACCTATTTCCGCGGGTTTTATGATTTTGCCTTTTTCACCTGGAATTACTCCGACGCCAAGGCGGAAGATGTGCACGCTATTTTCCGGCACCGGTTCTATGCGCCCGCCCTCGGCGCGCCGTCTTTCGAATTCCAGGACGAGCTGGAACAAGGGTTGGTATTCTGGGAGACTGCCCTGATCGCCAAGGGGCATAGGAATAACTATCCTGAAAAAATCGACCTGATCGAATTGCCGGACCCGCAGAAAAATGGCGCATGGAGCCGGCAAAACAAGTCCAGGATCGCGGGAGCCCAAAAAGAAATAGCCCGGTACCAGTCTATCAAAGACAAGTTGAACAAGTCTATAACGCTGGCGCGTCGTAATGAATACTCCCTGTTGTTAATGAACCAGATGAACGAATTGCAGATCTATCCCGCGAAGCTCCTGCTCCTGTTAGACAAATATGACAATGCCGGTTCGACGACGGCAAGATCCGCGGCAAAAAAAGAAATAGAAAACTATACGGCTGGCTTCAGCCAGATCAGGAAAAATTATGAAGACGTATTCACAAAAACCAGGATACTCTCTAATCCTGAAGGATACCTGATGGATCAGAACTGGCATCATCACCTTGCCAATGGAACGAGGAACAACGACTGGATGTATGTGTATGAGCTGGCGATGAATGCCCAAATAGGGCAATGGTTATCGAAGTAATGATGTCTGAATAAGCATCGGCAGGCTAACAAAGCGGCCCTGTCAAATAAACCAAATAGTTCAGCGCGTTATTTCCTACTAACAAGGTATCCTTGTTAAACAACAAATCCCCAAACAACTATTAAGTCGTTTGGGGATTTTGTTTATAAGAAAGATTATAAAACGACTTTTGTATTGCCGCCTTTCTCAAGCGTGATATCAACGGGCACGTTTGTTTTCCACGAGCCCCTGGTAAAGTCCGGCACATCTATGGAATTAGAACGGTTGGAAAGCGATTTCTGGCTCAATGGCGTAATAGCGCTCCAGAGAGCCGCATCATACACGTCGATATCCAGCGGTAATCCGTTGCGCAGGCAATCGATCATCCTCCAGTCCATTAAAAAGTCCATGCCGCCGTGGCCTCCGACCTGTTTAGCCAGCTCTCCTACTTTTTTTACGATTGCCGGTTGGTATTTTTGCTCCACTTCCTTGAATTCAGCTTCATTTAACCAGCGCTCATGACTTTGGGCGATACGCGCCGGAGCAGGATATTTCTGCGCTATCCCCTTGGTGCCGCTGAAAGTATGCAACCGCGAATAAGGCCTGGGCGAACTAACATCATGCTGTATCATGATGGTCTTCCCTTTAACGGTACGGACCGTAGTGGTGTTCATATTACCGCGGAACGTCTTATTGACGTAAGGTTTATAAAAATCATCCTTTGCCGCCAGCTCTTTGGCTAAAGGCCCCATCATAAAATCATTATTAGACATGGATACAAGGTAATCCATTCTATCTCCCCTATTTATATCCAGCAACTGTGCAATGGGACCAAGACCATGCGTGGGATACAGGTTGCCGTTATGGAAGTTTTCCTTCAGTCGCCACATATCATAATAGGAATCCTTCTTGAAATTGGCCTGTAAAAGATCATGAATATAAGCGCCCTCTCCATGCATGATCTCTCCGAAATAACCCTGCCTGGCCATATTGAGGGTAAGCAGCTCAAAAAAATCGTAACAGCAGTTTTCGAGTATCATACAATGCCTGCGCGTCTTTTCGGAAGTCTCCACCAGTTGCCAGCATTCTTCCAGCGTTATGGCAACAGGCACTTCCGAAGCCGCATGTTTCTGATGCTCCATGGCGTAAACAGCCATTGGCGTATGCAGATGCCAGGGGGTGGTAATATAGATCAGGTCAATATCCTTTCTTTCGCAGACCTTTTTCCAGTCGTTCTCCCCTGCCGTATACAGTTCTGGTTTCTGTGCGGTATTCTCGATTGATTTTTTTGCAGCAGCCGCTTTTTCCGGCCTCACATCGCAAAGCGCTTTGATCTCTAATCCCCCTATTTTACTCAGTCTTTTTACCGCGCCGGATCCGCGGTTGCCTAAACCGATAATAGCTACCCGCACCGTTTCCAGTTTGGGAGCGGCATACCCCGACATATTGAACCTGGCTGAGCCGGGCGAATAAGCCATATGGTTGTTTCTTGAAGAAACGTTGGCAGAAGAAGTCAAACCAGTCAACAATCCTGTTCCTGCCAGACCGGTCAGTCTTAAAAAATCCCTTCGATTATTTTTCATTTTATCAGTGGTTTTTGTTTTAAAATTATGTCTGTAATCTACAAATGAAAACCCATAAAACCGTGGATTTGGCAACGTTTCCACTCACTACAGCGCTGGGTCCCGGACCGCGTTAATACAAACGCGTTCTCCCGGTTTGCCGGCAAATCCTTTTTATATTATCAAATTCAGCTTGGTATTTTTTTAGCTTCTCGCCGCTTAGTTTTTGCCCCGACATGGTCGTCGGCTCTACAAAAAGGATATCATGCTGATTCAGGGCCGCTGCGAGAGAAATATCCCCCCATTTAAGTATGCCAAATACATGAATGGCCGTGCTAAAAAATTCTATCCCTTCCCTCGCGTCAAACAAATAACTTACCGGCGTATTCCGCAGCGTCAGTTGATCCGCCGCTTTTTCTTCCAGCGCCCCAAGGAATAAGGCCGCCAGGGCCGCATCCTTCGATGCATCTATGCTTATTTTTTGCGCATGGTAGGCAGACCGCAGGAATTTTCCCGTCAGGCTGAGATCGTTCACCCATTCGCCCATCATGGTTTTGCCTAACCACAAAACGGATTTGGAAACCGTGCGCAGCGAGCCGATGCTATCGTGATCGGCCGGCGAGAAAGAAGCCGCTTCCCCCGTGCCGAAAAGATCTACGATGGCTACATTATTGCCTTTTTTAAGTTCCCCGTCTATCTGCTCAACAGGGATAGCGGCCTTACCGTCGGGGTGGCTCATGATAACAAACGACCCGGACTGAGGGGAAGCGATATTTAATAACACCGGAACGAGCTTGCCATCCGCGGTCTCCAGGACGATCCGTTTCCAGCCTTCTACAGAAGGCAGCTCATGCGCTTTTTTCAGATCGCCATCCTTTCCTATTCTCAACAGATCGCCCAACGCCTTTCTTTTGGCTGGCACATCCACAGTTTTAGTACTCAAAAGGATATTTCTCAGTTCCTCTCCTCTTTTTTTGCTGAACGACAAAGTAGTCGCCACCCGGGGATCCCTGGCGCCAGGCGCATAGGTCATCAGTTGGCGTTGCGGCAGGAGGTTATACGGACCCTCTTCGGCTGCCGTTCCATCTCCAATCCCTTTAAGGTGCAGGTTAAACCATCCCAGGGTCGTTTCCCGGTCTTCTTTTTCATATCCATGGGGCGTATCGAATACCTGGTAAGCAAGGTTATTTTCAACGCCATACATCTTAAAGACGGGAAGCGCATTCTTATAGCTGCGTTTCATTTCACGCGGATAGAACGCCTGGTTATTGTCTTTTGCATGATTGCACATCATGAGCGCGCGCGGCGCTACCAGGGCGAGGATAGCCGCTTCTTCAGTAAAGGTCAGCCCGTCGATAAACACCTCGCAGATACAGGGAGACCCCATGATATACGATTCAAAAGTGCCTACGCTCACCACCGGAACGGCCGCCCTGACCCGTTCATCCATAGCGGTCAGCCACATGGTCTGGTTGCCGCCGCCGCTGGCGCCTGCGGCGCCGATCCTTTGTTTGTCTACATATGGCAGGGAACAAAGCAAATCAACGCCACGGGTATTGTCGGTGATCTGCATGCCCATTAAGGTCTCGCCGATATTCATGAGGGCGGCGCCCAGGTTATTTTCATCGCCGTGATCTTCGTAATCATGATGTATAGTAGTCCTTTCGCCGGCGCCCCAGGGGTCGACGCAGAGCGCCACATACCCGTTAGCGGCGAGGCTATGCCCGACAGACTGGTACTTATCGTAGAACCGCCCGATAACCGAATGGCCCATCATGACGATCACGGCGGGGAACGGGCCGCTACCGCCGGGAACATACAGGTTTGCCGTAGCCAATACGCCCGGCCTGGTCTGGTAGGCGATATTGAGGATGCGATACCCATTCATCTGCGTTGACCCTGTTTCCGTCAACTGCAGGGGGAGACCGGGTTGATGCAGCACAGCGCCTGTTTGCGCAATGATCTTCTTCCTGAGTTGAAGACGCTGTTTCTCCCAGTCCGGTTTTGTCCGGGGGAGTTCAAAAAGGGAGAACCGGCGGACCGCTTCATCCCTTAGCCTGCCGTCTACCAGGTCGGCATGCTGGGCGGCAAATACGGCGGGCAGGGTATCCTCATCATAACGATAAGATAGAGCCGGATCATTTATGCGCGCATCTAACGTTTCAGAACAACCGCTTATAGGAACCGTAGGCTCCGGGGCAGGTTTATCTATACCCGCTTTAAACGCCATAACAAATAACGATACGATCGCGATAACAATAAAACAGCGTCTTTTCATCATTCAATGCTTATTTATTCAAACCAAATGCGCAGGTTCAGGAACGCCCGGTGGATTTTTCATCATTAACGTCCAATAAAGTTCCTCGGGGCAGAGCCACCGAGGTATTAAGTGGAACATTTTTATTCATTTCGAAGCAGAGCTTCGAGGAATTAAACCAAAGAGATTAAAAATGGTCCCGTTGTTCGCGCCTTCAATGACCGGCATATTGTTGGTATCGATCGACGGCCTTGCTCCGTTAGCAAGCTTTCTGCCGGCATCCCGTTTTCGAGGGGTTCTGTTCTTATCTTTGGTTCGTTCTTATATTTTAAGAAAAATCTTCCTCTTGTACATCCAGTAAAGTATTCTCCATTCGATAAACAACACCAGCGCGCCCGATACCAGGGTAGCGTAAGCCCCTCCGAATAGCTTGTCAAAGTTTTGTCCCAGGTGAACATGCAGGGTCTGGTTAATAAACCCCGAAAAACCGTCTGCCAGCACATAGGCGGCAATAGAGTTCATGCCGATAACCAGTAAAAAGAAAGCCCATTTCCGGTAATTGGCAACATCTATGATCGCATAAAATGCGGCCAGGAATAAAAAACACCAGCCGCCGCTAAAGATCGTCCAGGCAGGCGTCCATATCCTTTTTACGATAGGGTTAATGCCCGTAAAATGCAAGAGGGCGCCCAGCGCCAATAATCCGAGGCCAATGCCTGCGAACCGTTTGACCTTATCCTTCCCGGGAAGCGCATATCTTAAAATATTGCCGGCCAGTAATCCCAGGATCATAGTCGCTAAGGTAGGGATAAAGCTAAGAGTCGAATAACCGCCCTTATTAAAATAGAAAGGCGATTCCCTGGGGAACAGGTTCAGGAACCATTGATCGAAAGCCCATGCAAAATTGGTATTCTTATTCCAGTGCGCTGCAAAACCTTTCAGGTTATGCTCCCAGTCCGCGGCAACGCCTGCGGTTGAATAATCAAACCCGGGGCCGGGCAAGGGGTACAAGGCAAAAGCCGCCCAGTAAGCAACCAGGATAAGGATCAATGCGCCCAACTGTATTTTCCAGGATCTGAATCCCAGTAAAAAAAGAAAGGTATATCCCAGGCCTATCTGGCTCAGCGTGTCCTCAAANNATTGAATTTTATGCCCTTGGCCATTCTGCCAGCGATAGAAAACGGCAGGGCCACGCCTACCAGGAAGGAAAAAGAAGGTTGTATGAGATCGTGTAAGGAGCAGCCCACCCAATCCACATGGCTCTGATG
>DEHV01000018.1:0-796 GCA_002352105.1 Chitinophagaceae bacterium UBA2791
ACAACCGGCCAACATCATTTGATAGAAAAATATGCCATGCTGCCCTTTGAAGTACGCGTATTGGGTACGGAACGGACGTTTAGCGAAAAGATCATGAGCCTTGTGCGTTTTTCCTATACTGATAATCCTTATGATAACCTGTCGCAAAAGATCAGACATGTTTACGACCTCCACATGATACTGAGAAATGACGAAATGGCCTCGTTCTTTAATAGCAATGCATTCTATGAAATGATAAATGCTGTGGGAAATGATGATATGCAGGGATTTAAGAATAACAACCAATGGTTAGCCTATCATCCTGCAGAAGCATTAATTTTTAAGTTTCCCGCCGATACCTGGAACAAAATTCGCAGAACATATCAAACCACGTTTAAAGATATGGTGACCGGATGGCTGCCGTCAGAAGAAGACTTAATTGCCACTTTAAACAGTATATCTAAAAGATTAGAAAATATTAATTGGAACGTAAAAGCTTAAAAAATAATAACGTCATGGGCGCTTTCATAAAAAGCGCCTACCTCGCCAAACCGACCTCGAAAACAAAAAGCTACGCCTCTTTGAAGCGTAGCTTTTCGCTTATGTGAATCCGGTACAAGCCGGTCCGTATTTAATTTAATCGATAACCGCGTAATTATTCTGCGGGCTTTTCTTCTGCAGCTTTCTCTTCTGCCTCGGCAGCGGGTTCTGTTGCTGCTGCAGTTGTTTCCGCCGATTGCGCTTCAGCAGAAGCCGTTTTTTTAGCGGATGATCTTCCGCGACGGGTTCTCTTAGCCGGTTCTTTGCCTTCGTCCTT
>DEHV01000018.1:811-7832 GCA_002352105.1 Chitinophagaceae bacterium UBA2791
GTGGTATTGTCTTTAGCCTTGGTTACCAGGGGCTCAAAATACTTACGCAGGGCTTTCGCCTTGGCGAGCGTGGTAACGATTCTTTTGTGCGCAATCAATTCTACCGCAAGATTGCTTAATAATGCTTTTCGGTGAGAGGCTGTTCTGCCGAGATTATTGATCTTGTCTCCGTGACGCATGACGTTAATGTTTAAGACTGCACCGTGTCAGGAATTGCAGCCTGTGATAAATATAGATTGTAAAAAAAACGCTGCGGACCTCTACTGCCCCGCAGCCGTCTCAATATTTCAATTAAAATTCTTCCTTATCCACTCCGAGCTTACTCAGGTCCATTCCGAAATGCAATCCTCTTTCTGCCAACACCTGCTCGATCTCTGCCAGGGATTTCTGACCGAAGTTCCTGAACTTCATCAGGTCTTCCTGCTCGTACTGCACCAGCTCGCTCAGGGAGTTGATCTTAGCGGCTTTCAGGCAGTTAAAGGCGCGCACGGAAAGATCGAGATCTTCCAGCGGGGTCTTTAACACCTTGCGCAATTGCAGCATCTGCTCATCCACCACGTCTTCTTTCTTATCTTCTTTGCTGTCGAAAGTGATGTTCTCGTCGGTGATGATCATCAGGTGCTGAATAAGGATGCGGCTGGCCTGCTTTACGGCTTCTTCCGGTTGAATGGTGCCATCGGTAACCACGTCCATGATCAGCTTTTCATAGTCCGTACGCTGTTCAACACGGGTGTTTTCAATAGCGTATTTTACATTTTTGATCGGCGTAAATATGGAGTCTGTTGGTATATATCCGAATGGAGCGTCCTTGACCTTGTTTTCCTCTGCAGGAACGTATCCGCGTCCCTTCGCCACCGTGATCTCGATATCCAGCTTAGCAGAAGGATCAAGCGTACAGATCAGCAGATCGGGATTCATGATCTCAAAGCTCTGCGAAGCTTCGCCGATCATGCCCGCGGTTAACTCGCTTTTGTTTTTGATGCTCAGCGAAATCTTCTCCTGTCCTACCTCATTCTCCACCTTTTTCTTAAAACGCACCTGTTTAAGGTTCAGGATAATTTCAACCACATCTTCGGAAATACCTTTAACGGTGGCAAACTCATGGTCTACCCCTTCAATCCGCACTCCGATGATGGCATGCCCCTCCAAAGAACTCAGCAGCACTCTGCGCAATGCATTGCCAACGGTAACGCCAAAGCCCGGTTCTAACGGACGAAACTCAAACTGAGCTTCAAATTCCGTAGCCTTTTGCAAGATGATCTTTTCTGGTTTCTGGAAATTTAAAATGGCCATATTAAAATGTAAGATTTACTGATGAATAGAATTACTTAGAATACAATTCCACAATCAAAGACTCCTTAATGTTTTCCGGAACGCTTTCCCTTTCAGGATAGGCGACAAAGGTTCCCTTCATTTCGGATTCGCTCCAGTCAAGCCAGCTAAATTTCAGGTTCTTTCCGCGAATAGCTCCGGTAATGGAGGCATTGGTCTTGTCCTTTTCCTTAAGGCTGATCACATCGCCGGGTTTCAGCTGGAAAGAGGGGATGTTCACCACCTCGCCATTTACGGTAATG
Source organism: Chitinophagaceae bacterium UBA2791 (assembly GCA_002352105.1). GTDB lineage: Bacteria > Bacteroidota > Bacteroidia > Chitinophagales > Chitinophagaceae > Flavitalea. The sequence continues at coordinate 2,386 of DEHV01000018.1, forward strand.
TGTTTGTGCGACACCAGCTGACGGGCAGCGGGGCGCGAGGGCGCAATACCCAGCCTGTAAACGGCATTGTCTAAACGCGCTTCCAGTAATTTCATAAGGTTTTCGCCGGTTACGCCTTTAAGACGCGCAGCTTCTTCAAAAGTCTTACGGAATTGTTTTTCCAGAACGCCATAGGTGTATTTTGCCTTCTGTTTTTCTTTTAACTGAAGCGCATATTCTCCCGGGGCCTTGCGTTTACGCGTAGGTCCGTGTTGTCCCGGGGGAAAACTGTTTTTGGTAAGGTATTTACCATTGCCAAGGATCGGTTCGCCGAATATCCTGCAGATCCTTGTTTTGGGGCCAGTGTAACGTGCCATAATGTGTCTGAGTTGATTTTTTAGTTAGACTATACGATCAGTAAAAATCTTAAAAATCAATCGTATGCCTTTGAAATATAAAAATGGATACGAACAGGCTCGCCCGCCTCGTACCCGGTAATACTAAACCCTTCTTTTCTTGGGAGGACGGCATCCGTTGTGCGGAAGCGGCGTTATATCCTTGATCATCACTACTTCTATCCCAATATTGGACAGCGCGCGGATAGAGCTTTCCCGTCCCGAACCCGGACCCTTAACATATACGTCCACTTTTTTAACGCCNNTTCTTCTTGGAACCTTTAAAACCCATCTTTCCCGCGCTGCTCCAGGAGATCACCTGGCCCAGCTTATTGGTAATACTGATAATAAGGTTATTGAAACTGGCGCTGATGTGCGCATCGCCGTAGGAGTCAACCTTTACGATTCTTTTTTTTGCAGCGGCCTTGGCGCTGTTCTGTGCTTTTGCCATGGTAATGTTGGAGGTAGTCTGTTGTTTGTTATATAAATAACCGGAATCCCGGTAGACCCTGCCCTATTTCCCATCGGGGACGTCCGGCGCATGATCATTTATTTGCTATTTCTTAGCGGCTTTTTTCTTTCCGGCAACTGTCTTGCGTTTTCCTTTACGGGTACGGCTATTGGTACGGGTGCGCTGACCGCGGACCGGAAGCCCTTTACGATGACGCAAACCGCGGTAGCAGGCGATATCCAGTAAACGCTTGATGCTCATCTGCACCTCGGAACGCAGTTGACCTTCCACCTTAAACTCATTGGTAATGACAGAACGGATGGCATTCAGCTCATCGTCATTCCACTCATTTACTTTCTTGTCTAAGCTGATGCCTGATTTCTCAAGAATGTATTTTGCAGTAGCAGGGCCGATACCATATATATAGGTAAGGCCAATTTCTCCTCTTTTGTTTTTTGGTAAATCTACACCGGCAATACGGGCCATAAATTATTAAGTGTTTGTTTGTGCGATTATAAAAGGCAAACCAGGCTGTTAAGCCCGGAAGATCATCCCTGTCTTTGTTTAAAACGAGGATTCTTTTTGTTGATCACATATAACCGGCCTTTACGGCGTACGATCTTACAATCAACGCTTCTTTTCTTAATGGATGCTCTTACTTTCATGTCAATTTTGTTTTACCCAAGACAACTGCCTCAGTTTTAACTATTTATATCTGAAAATGATTCTTCCCCTCGAGAGGTCGTACGGGCTCATTTCAACGCCTACCTTATCGCCGGGCAATATCCGGATATAGTTCATTCGCATCTTACCGGAAATAGTAGCCAGTATTTCATGGCCATTTTCCAGCTTCACTTTGAACATCGCATTAGACAAAGCTTCTACAATAGATCCATCCTGTTTAATTAGAGGTTGCTTACCCATACGCTTTTAAGGAGCGCAAAGATAGGATAATATGGAGCAAATATGAAAAAAATGAAAGATTTTTTAAATTCCGATCCGGCGGCCGGCCAGTACGGGCCTTATTGGCGCGTAAACCCCAGCATCCACTCGTATATATTCTTTCCTTCTTCCTTATACCCGGGATCGCTTGCCCTGGTCCAGGCGTCATGTTGCCCGCTAGGCCATATTGTCAGGCGGACCAGCGGATCGGGCTTATAAAAATTGATCAGGTTAACATATTTTATCGTGAAATCCACCGGAACAACGCTATCATCCTGGTTGTGAAAGGCCCAGGCGGGAACATTGGTTGATGCGATCTTCCGGGCAATGGCGCTATCCGCCCATGAGGCCCCGCATATCGGGACGATGGCCGCCAGGGAAGAACCATATCTCGCCGCGTATTCCCAGGTCGCGCCGCCGCCCATGCTTAAGCCGGCCACATATATCCGCGAGCTGTCCACCCGGTAATGAGACAAGGCATATTTCATTACCGAGCGCACATCTTCCGGCCCGGGCCAGTCTTTAAACTGCGGAGCAATCACAATAAAGCTGTATTCCCTTCCGCCAACTTTAATACTGACAGGAAATTTTTCCTGCGCCAACAACCTGGGAACGCTATTCTTTAATAACAGGGGGAGATCCGACGCGCCGTTTCCCCGCTCGCCGCCGCCATGCAGAAACAGCAATAAGGGAAAAGCATCAGCAGATTTATGATAAGAAGAAGGAAGCGCTTCATAAAACCCGCCGCAGTTTCTATTGATGTCCCTGGTTTCCCCTTTCAGCGTATACTCAATAGGCTCGGGAACAGGGGTTTCGGGAGGAATATTATTGTTAGAGGGAGACGATTTACGGCAGGCGCCCAGCAATACCACGCAGATCACTGCTGTAAGCAATGATCTTGATCCCGGCAGTAAACTTCGTTCCGTAACAACCGGATCAAAAAACAACTTACCGCCAAATACCCGCATCCCTTTCTTTCCCGCATGCATAACCTATACCTGTTGATGCCCCAAATGTACATCGTTTATGTTATAATCGCGCCAGTCGAAACGAGGCCCGGGCCTCGTCCATGGATGCGCGGGATCGACCGGAACGGTTGGGCTTCCATGCAAGAATCGTTAGCTACCCATTTCAACCGGGCTATGCTGCCCGGCGCTTAAGGAGTCGCTAACGATTATCAGGTACGCTTTCTAAAGCCGCAGCCAAGAAAAGCAGAACGAACGACGCGTAAAACCGGGCGCCTTATTTTGAAGTCCCCCTATACTTATAACCTAGCATCCAGGCATACATGTTCAGCCCGTTCTCTTTGTACGCCGGATCATATGCCTTGGTCCAGGAATCATGGCCTCCTGTCGCCCAGATGGTTGCCTTTGCCAGTACCGCCGGCTTATGACTGTTGATCTTGGATACATAATCGCGGGTAAATGATACGGGAACCGTTGCATCGTCTTCATTATGGAAGGCCCATACGGGCAGATTAAAGGATGCAATTTGCTGGGCGCGTTTGTTGTCCGGCGAGGAGCCTCCGCAGATCGGAACAACCGCAGCCAGGGAAGCGCCGTATTTTGCCGAATACTCCCAGGTTACGCCGCCGCCCATACTTAAGCCAGTCACATAAATACGGGTAGTATCTATCCTGAAGTTCTTCTTCGCATATTGAACCACGCCATGCACATCATCAGGGCCAGGCCAATTCTTAAACTGCGGCGAGATCACCACAAAGGAAAAATGCTTTCCGCCAATGACAAAATCGGGAGGAAATCCTTTTTTATTAATGAGTTTGGGAAGACCGGCGCGCAGCATATTTTTAAGATCAGTGGTCCCGTTCCCCAATTCGCCGATGCCATGTATAAATACGATGAGCGGATATTTTTTTGAACTGGAATCGTACCGTGCCGGAAGCGCCTGGTAGTAACCCGCGCAATTGGCATTTATCGTTTTGCTTACGGCAGTCTGGATAGCTGGCAAGGTTTCCGGTACGAGATCATCGCCGTCGGAAATATCTTTTTTACAAGATATAAAGGTCGCCAGCATAAGGATGCCGATAACGAATGAATGTGTTTTCGTTTGCATAAGGTTGGATTTCGATTGCATTTAAAACGAAATCCCCGGCGAATTAATTGCCCGGCGACCTCTTCATTGCCGGCCCATAGCATTTTCGCCGCCTCTTTATTCCCAAAATGAAACTTTTCTTCCCGGCGAGGGATTGAAAACCTGTCAATCTACCGTTTTTCACGCTTTAAAAGGATTGGCACGGATTTGGTGAACTCCTGACTGGTTTTTCATAGGATATTGGATTTTAAAACGGGGCTGGATTTTTATCCTGGCCCTTTTTTTATTTTTGATCTGCTACCGGCGTCTTTCACAAATTCTTGAAAACATTTTCCGATAGATGAGCTTTTGCGGTTGTGTTTGTTAATTCCTTGCAGTCGTCCTAAATTGTATTCATTAATCATCCGGCATGAAAAACATACGCATAGCCTCTGCTCAGTTTGAAAACAAAAGCGGCGACAAGGAATACAACCTTTCGGTAATAGATAAACTATCGCAGCAAGCGGCCGCGCAAGGAGCCAGCGCAATCGCCTTTCATGAATGTTCTATAACGGGCTATTCCTTTGCCAGGAAGCTTTCCAAAGAGCAGATGCTTGACCTGGCTGAATATATCCCTGACGGAAAAAGCATTGATAAGTTAACCGCAATATCCGCCAGGCACAATATCAGCATACTTGCCGGATTGTTCGAGAAGGATAAGGAAGATAAATTGTACAAAGCTTATGTCTGCGTAGATAAGAACGGAATGAAGGCCAAATTCCGGAAACTGCATCCCTTTATCAATCCGTACTTAACGCCCGGCGACCGCTATTGCATTTTTGAACTGGAAGGATGGACATGCAGCATACTGATCTGTTACGATAACAATATCATCGAAAATGTAAGGGCCGTGTCCCTGCTTGGCGCCAACATCGTCTTTATGCCGCATGTGACCATGTGCACTCCATCAAGTCGCCCCGGAGCCGGTTTTGTCGATCCCAAGTTATGGGAAACAAGGGAGGCTGATCCTACCTCCCTGCGTTTGGAATTCGATGGCATGAAGGGAAGGGGCTGGTTAATGAAATGGTTGCCCGCCAGGGCATACGATAATGCCATCTATGCCGTTTTTGCCAATCCTATCGGAATGGACGACGATCAGTTGAAGAACGGCTGTTCCATGATCATCGACCCCTTCGGCGACATTATTGCAGAATGCCGCGCCCTTGGCGATGATTGCATTACCGCAACGCTGGATCCGGTAAAACTCACGCAGGCCGGCGGATACCGCTACCGGAAGGCCCGGCGGCCGGAATTGTACAAAGATATCCTGGGCGCCCCCCATCAGTCGGAACAAAAAGTGGTCTGGCTCAATGAGAACCAGACGCCCTGACCGCTTTTATTTAGTGTGTTTATAATCGTTATAACGCCAATTTTCCTGCAATCCAGGCTTATGCCCTAGCCGATATACGCCTCTAACACAAAAAGGCTGTGTAGAAACACAGCCCCATCTAACGATTGCTTATATGAAAAAACAGAGGTCACGGGCGGATTCGAACCGCCGTAAAAGGTTTTGCAGACCCATGCCTTACCGCTCGGCCACATGACCTTAACAAAACAACGAATGAATAAATTTTAAATACAGGAGGACC
>DEHV01000064.1:0-2054 GCA_002352105.1 Chitinophagaceae bacterium UBA2791
CTGCCGAAGCAACCTGCCTTTAATCATATCTGTACGCGTAGGTTTAGAACTTAAACGATACGCCAACATTTAATACGGAAACGCCATATCCTAATTCGGCGAAAGCGCCTATATTATCCGTAAAGAGATAACGGCCGCCTATAAAACCGGTAAGACCGAGACCGCTTCCATAGGCATTGTTTAATCCGGAACCGGCATTGTCTGAATAACTTACAATATTATAAGAAAGCATCAAACCTCCATACAGGTCGAAGTTTTCCGCATTGGAAAACCCATTGTAATGATAAGCAGCGCGGGCGCCCACAATGGTATAGTTCCATTTCTGGCGATACCCTACGCCGTTGTATTTGTAGCCGGTATTACCGATATAACCGCCCAGGCTGATCACGCCGGGGCCGCCAATATCCCAAAGGCCATGTTCATACGATGCGCTGATAGCCGGCCTGGCCGTGCCTAAACCCCCAAGGGCCGTTCCAAAACCAACGCCTACATTAACCATATTTGTGCCTTTCTCAAACACCTGCGCCTTAGCGCCCATTGCCGTAACAGCCAATGCCAAAATAAATACTACTTTCTTCATGTTGTTAATAATTGTTTTGTGAGAGGGAATAAATATTTCAAGCTACTATAGGCAGATTCCTTTACCGCGGGCAAATGTACAGTATAGCAGCTACAATGCATAGTTAAAAAATAACATTTTTATCGGGCTGTTTGGCTGAACATTCTCTGCTTAACGCGCGCATTCAGCGCCGACGTATAATCGATATCGTTCATCAACGCATCATAGCCTTCAAACCAGTCGTTCAGAAAAACATTTCAAGCAATACATGGATAGCTTTTAAGTCTAAAACGCTGCATTATGTAAGAATAAATAATGAAGGGTTCTCAGAAAATCAATATCATATTAAACTAAATCGTTATCTTGATCGCCTGATTTATTTATTTTCAATAATACATTATAATAATATGAACAGGACCAGGATCGCTTTTTACGGATTTTTTATTGCTCTTGCTGCGACGGCGATGAGCTCCTGCGGACCGGCGACCGCTGACAATAATAACACAACGGAGCAGGAGCCGGATCGCGATTCGGCAAATAAAACGACCTATACCGTGGAGAAACTCTACCACGAATTTAAGAACCCCTGGGGCATGGTATGGCTGCCCGACGGCCGGATGCTGGTTACCGAAAGAGCGGGAGAAATACTTGTTTTTAAGAATGATCAATTTACCGGCGAAAAACTGGCAGGAGTTCCGAAAGTCCTGAACAAGGGGCAGGGCGGACTGTTGGACATTACGCTCCACCCGGATTATGCCCGAAACAAATGGATATATATCTCCTATGCTAAACCGGTAAAAAACGGAGGAACCACAGCCATCTCCCGCTTCAAACTGGATGGCAATAATATTGTTGAGCTGCAAACGCTTTTTGAGGCCCAGCCCGCGCTGGAAGCCAATCATCATTATGGCAGCCGGATCATTTTTGACAAGGATAATTATATGTTCTTCAGCGTCGGCGAAAGGGGAACCCGCGAAAAAGTGTGGGAACTGAGCAATGACCTCGGCAAGATCCATCGCTTAAAAGACGACGGGAAGACTCCAGACGACAATCCCTTTGTAAACCAGGCGGGCGCAAAGCCTTCCATCTGGACATATGGACACCGGAATCCGCAAGGACTGGTATATGACGCGGCTAATAACCGTATCTGGTCGCATGAACATGGCCCGAGAGGCGGAGACGAACTTAACCTTATCGAAAAAGGCAATAATTATGGCTGGTCCAAAACCACGTATGGCATTAATTACGACAGCACCGTCATTTCTGAATTTAAGGAGATGGAAGGCGTTACCAACCCCGTTCGGTACTGGGTTCCCTCCATCGCGCCCTGCGGATTAGAAATTGTTACCAGCGACCGCTATCCGGATTGGAAAGGCAACCTGCTCGTTGGCGCGCTCTCTTTCGAACATATCGCCAGGGTTCAACTCTCAGGGGTTAAATATATCGGAGAAGAAAGACTGGCTGACAAAATAGGCAGGGTTCGCGAGGTAGCGCA
>DEHV01000064.1:2213-10410 GCA_002352105.1 Chitinophagaceae bacterium UBA2791
TTTTAAATCAAAAAGTACAACAGGTCCTTTATTTGCAGAACATATTGACCAATCATAATTTTTTATTTAGGAGGGCTCAATATCTATGAAAGAAAAGCAGGCGTATAACAAACAACATGCCTCATCAGGAAGCGCTTCAATAGGTCGAAAGATCCTGAAAATATTCCTGAGATCCCTGCTGGTTGTTTTATCCCTGGCAGCCCTGCTGATCGTCCTTGTTTACATCCCCCCTGTTCAGCAATTTATCCGCAAAAAGGCCGTAAGCTATCTGTCCGAAAAACTGGATACCCGCGTGGAACTGGGCCTTATACGTATCGGATGGCCCGCTGATATTATGCTGGAGAATATCTATGTGGAAGACCGGCAAAAAGACACGCTTCTGGCCGCAGCCAGCATAAAAGCAGATATCTCGCTGATGCGTTTATTTAAGAGTGAACTGCAATTCGAAAGAATTGAACTATCCGGCATTACCGGCGAAATAAAAAGAGTAATGCCGGACACGCTTTACAATTTTCAATTTATCATAGACGCTTTTGCCTCGGAAACGCCCGAGCCCGCATCCGCAGATTCCTCGACCTTTAAAATATCCGCTAAACGTATTGCGCTCGATAATATCCGTTTCGCCTACAAGGACGTGGTTACCGGAAACGATATGACGATCGCGCTCCATCATTTTGACACAGAGTTCAGGGATTTTGATCTTGACAAGATGCTCTTTGAAGCGCCTATCATTCGCCTGAAAGGATTGACGGCAGATATCTATCAACAGCAGCCGCTCGCGGATAGCCTGTCCGCGCAGACGACGCCTGATATTTCTGATCCTGCCAACCCTGGTCATTCGTTAAAAAATGCAGGCGCTTACCATAATGACGTCGCTAAACAGAACAATACAGAAACTTCTGCGTCCATCCCCTTTAACCTGCGATTCGACAAATTACACCTGAACGATATCCGCCTGAATTATGACAGCAAGCCAGACGCTTTCTTTACCCATCTGGACCTGGGCGAGTTATTTGTGCAGGCAGAAGATATTGACCTGCCCCAACAACTCGTGTCGCTTAACGAACTAAGACTGGAAAATACCAACGCCTATGTGCGCATGGGCAAACAAACAGCGGCAAAAAACAAAACCGCCTCCGCGCCTGATTCCAATACCGGATCCAACGAAACGGATTCCGCCAAGGCAAGCGATTGGAAGGTCTATGTAAAAAATATTGAGCTGAAGAATAATGATATTGCCTTTAACGACGAAAACCAACCAGCCAAAACTACCGGCATAGATTATGCGCATCTCGGCGTAAGCGGGCTTCTCCTGAACGCCGATCATTTTACATTTACTCCCGACTCAATCGGCGTTTTTATCAGCCAGGCGCAGTTCACGGAGAAAAGCGGGCTGCAGCTAAAAGCGCTCGAAGCCGAGCTGCTGTATGCCTCGCATAAGACCTACCTGAGAGGGCTGTCGCTGGAAACGGCAGACTCCCGCATCCAAACCTCGCTCGACCTGCTTTATCCTTCCATAGAAGCCGTTCAAAAAGATATCGGCGCATTGCAACTGCACCTCAACCTACAGGAAACGCGATTAAAACTGAAGGATATCCTTCAGTTTGCTCCAATGCTCGCACAGCAACCGGCTTTTGCCGACCCCGAAGCGATATGGACAATAGAAGCAAAGGCCGACGGCAGCCTGTCCAGGTTAAGCGTAGACCAGCTTACTCTCGCCGCGCTCTCCGGCACGAAGCTGGATATCGAGGGACTTATATCCGGATTGCCCGAAGTACAAAAACTGAGCGGCAACCTGGTCATCCATGATTTCCAAACCAACCGCAGGGATATCGAATCCCTGATCCCTAAGGGCGCGCTGCCTGCTACGATCGGTCTCCCGCAAAACCTGGGACTTCGCGGGTCGCTATCCGGCAGCGCCCTGCATGCGATCGCCAATCTGACCTTAAGCAGCAGCCTGGGAAATATCTCGCTAAACGGTCAAATCAACCATGCCGACGACAAACAGCGCGCCGCCTACGCCGCGCGGGTAGGGATCCATCAATTGCAACTGAACAAACTGCTAAAGAATGATTCCCTGCTGGGACCTGTCACCGCAACCTTCTCGGCTTCGGGAAAGGGTTTTGACCCTGAAAAAGCCAATGCCCGCCTCGAAGGAAACATTGTATCGGCTGTTCTGAACCGTTATACCTACCAGGATATCGCTATTAGGGGATCGCTGGAAGCTCAACAGGCCGGGTTTTCCTTATCCATTGACGACCCGCATATACAGCTGGCCTTCGACGGTAGCGGCGATATCTCCACCGATTTTCCTTCGATAAGACTGAATGGCAGCATTGACAAATTGGAAACCCTTCCCCTTCATCTCACGACCGATACCATTAGCTACCGTGGCCATATAACCGCTAATTTCCCGGTAACCGACCCGGACCGGCCGGAAGGAACGCTATACATTACCGGGTCCGCCTTATCTCTCAATGGCAAGCAATATGCCCCGGATACGATCAGCCTGATCGCCGGAGGCTCCGATACGGGCAGGTTTATACGCTTCTACAGCGATGTACTGGACGCCGAGATCGCCGGCCAATACCAACTGACCAAACTGGGGTCGGTTTTCACACAGGCTATTGAACCTTATTTTTCGTTAAACCCGGCGGCCGGACCAACGTCGGGGGATCAACGAAACGAAAACCGGGAAACTGATCTTCCTGTAAAAGCACAGCAAGATCCATTAGCCAATGCAATGGCGTCGGACTCCACGCAAAAATCGCCCGTTATAACGAAGAAAAATGCTCCCGGCGCTTCGACAGTATCGGCAAACCCAAATGACGCTACAACAACGACTGGCGCGCCGGATAGCCTGGGCGACTATAACTTCTCCGTGAAGGCCAATCTTGTAGGCGGACCGCTGCTAGGCCTGTTTGCGCCTGATCTTGAGCTCTCCGAGCCGGTAAGGATATCCGCTCATTTCGACAACGATAACTGGCAAGCCATGGCCAATGCGCCGCTGGTAAAAATGGGCGAAAACAGTATCCATGCATTCGCGCTGAATGCCGGAACAACGGGCAATGCCATTCGTTTGGAAACCGGCCTGGACGCTTTCAGCAGCGGCAGCTTCCAGTTGTATAAAACTTCAATTAGCGGCGATATTGCCGGCAACAAAATAAACCTGTTATTGAATATTACCGACAAAAACCAAAAAGATAAATACCGGTTAGGCGCCGAGCTCGCACATCCTTCCCAAGGAGAATATACGCTCTCCCTGCGATCAGACTCGCTGATGCTGAACTACGACCCCTGGACCGTTGATCCCGGGAACAGGATAAGATTTGATCAGGGCGGACTTAACATTCATCAATTCGCGCTGCAAAAAAGCGGACAGCAATTGCTGCTCAACAGCGCTTCCGCCGAATCAAATGCGCCGCTTGAGATCCGGTTCGATCAATTCCGTATCGCCACTATCACCGCTATCGCCGCCCAGGATTCCCTGCTGGCCGATGGCGCCATCAACGGAGGCATCGTGATCCGCGACCTGGCGCAGCAACCTCATTTCACCGGCGATCTTACCATTAACGAACTCAGCTTTAAGCAAGACACGGTAGGGAACCTGGCCTTAAAGGTTAACAATGCTCAATCTAATGTCTTCCATGCCGATATCGCCCTCAGCGGTAAGGGAAACGATGTGGAACTGAGCGGCGACTACCATCTCAAACCAAATAACCAGAGCGTATTTGACCTGGCTCTGGACATTCGCAAATTGCAGATGAGCTCGCTGGAAGCTTTCTCCATGGGCGCGATCACGCAGGCGGCCGGATATATCGACGGTAGAGTAGATATCAAAGGAAGCGTCGATCAGCCTGATATCAATGGCAAACTACAGTTCAACCAAACGCGCTTCAGTCCGGCTATGCTGGGAAGCCTTTTCTCCATTGATCAGGAGAGTATAACAGTAAATAAGGAGGGCATCCGGTTCGACAACTTCACCGTTCGGGACTCCGCTAACAACGCATTAAATATTAACGGCTCGGCGTATACGACAAATTTCATCAATTACCGGTTCGACATGGATGTGCTGGCCGAAAACTTCCAGGCATTGAACAGCATTAAGCGCCGCGACCAGCTGTTCTATGGCCAGTTTTACTTTGACACCGACCTCCATATCGGGGGAACAGAGGCAAAACCCGTTATCGACGGCGATCTGAAAGTCAATGAACGCACGCGGCTGACCATAGTCCTGCCGCAGGAATCGCCGGGCATCGTGGAGCGGGAAGGCGTGATCCGTTTTGTGCGCGCCGCCGATTCGCTGGTTATTGATTCCACGGTGTCCGCTGCCGATTCGACAGCGATGTCCGATCTCAGGGGAATGGATGTTTCCGTGAATATTGAAGTCGATAAAAAAGCGGAGCTTACCCTGATCGTCGACGAGGCCAACGGCGATTTCCTGAGGATGAAGGGCACTGCCCAACTCAATGGAGGCATCGATCCGAGCGGTAAAACTACGCTTACGGGAACCTACGAAATTGAAGAGGGCGCGTATGAGCTTTCTTTTAATTTTCTCAAAAGAAAATTCAATATCCGAAAAGGCGGAAAGATCACCTGGCTGGGCGAGCCCACGCGCGCAAACATCGATCTCACGGCTGTATACACGGCAGAAACAGCTCCGCTGAGCCTGGTGGAAAACCAGATCGACGTACCCAATATCAATATCTATAAACAACGGCTTCCTTTTGAAGTTAACCTTTTATTATCCGGGGAACTGCTGAAGCCTGAGATCAAATTTGATGTTGCGCTGCCTTCCGAAAAGAACTTCCATGTCGACGCCAGCGTCATCGACAATGTGGAAACGCGGCTTACCCAACTGCGTTCCGAGCCTTCCGAGTTAAACAAACAGGTGTTTGCGCTGCTCCTGCTTAACCGCTTCGTATCTGAGAACCCTTTTGCCGGCGGCGGCGGTATGAGCGCCGAATCTGCCGTAAGAGAAAGCGTGAGCCGGATCCTCTCCGATCAGCTCAATAACCTGGCAGCCGACCTGATCAGGGGCGTCGATCTCAATTTCGACCTGGAGTCGACCGACGATTATACGACAGGAAAGATGGAAAACCGGACCGATCTTAACGTGTCGTTATCCAAATCGCTGTTAAATGATCGTTTGCGGGTCACCGTTGGCAGCAATTTCGAAATTGAGGGACCGCAACGCGGGAATCAAAAAGCCAATAACCTGGCGGGAAATGTGGCCCTCGACTATCTCCTGAGCAAGGATGGCCGCTACATGCTGCGCGCCTATCGCAAGAATAATTACGAGGGCCAGCTCGACGGATATATCATCGAGACCGGGCTGAACTTTATTATTACGTTGGACTATAACCGGCTTCGGGAGATCTTTCATCTTCCCCAGCAATCGCAGCGTCGGACAATTAAAGAAAACAGGTCCGATAAAGAACCCGGCACAGATACAAATCCCGGCCCGGGCACCTCAGACGCGAACAATACCCGGCATATAAACAACAGCCGTAGCGAGGATCATCCCGATACAAACGCCAAAAAAAGTATAGAGGAGAAAAAGAACGCGAATACATCTAACACAAAAGAGGATAAGGACTCAGCGGAATAACATGAAGAACAGGCCATCCATATTATTTTTTTTACTGAGCATACTAATGGCAGGCATCAGCTCTTGCAGCAATACAAAATACCTGCCTGCCAATGAGGCATTGTATACCGGCGCAGAAGTATCCATCGACGCGCCGGAAATGAGCAAAAAGAAAAAGAAGGCGCTGGCCAGCGAACTGGAAGCGCTTACCAGACCAAGGCCCAATAGCAGTATCCTGGGCCTTCGCCTCAAACTTTGGTTCTGGAATATCGGCGGTACGCCAAAGCGGAAGATATCCGTAAGAAAGCTGATCAAAAAAATGGGCGAGCCTCCTGTGCTGGCCAGCGAGGCAAGCATTGAAAAAAATACCGCCATCCTCCAGAACTACCAGGAGAACATCGGTTATTTCCGGGCGAGCACAACAGGCGACACCGTTTTAAAAAACAAAAAGGCAAAAGCCATTTATACCGCTCATCCCGGGGCGCAGTATCTGATCAATGAAGTAAGCTTTCAGCAAGACAGCTCCGCCCTGCTCCAGAACATCAACCGCGTCAAACGAAGGACCCTGTTAAAAAAAGGGCAACCTTTTAGCCTGCAAATCGTCAAGGATGAACGCGACAGGATCGACGCGCGATTAAAACAAAGAGGCTTCTATTATTTCAGCCCCGAAAACCTGCTTATCGATGTAGACAGTTCCATCGGCAATAACCAGGTCAACCTGTATGTACGCGTAAAACAAGGAACGCCCGATGAGGCAAAACGCATCTACCGCATTAATGATATTGTCGTATATCCCAATTATAGTCTGAATACCGCGGGCCAGGATACCAGCCGGAACTATGGATTGCAGTACAGCGATTATCTTGTGATCGATTCATCGCGGTTCTATAAACCAAAGCTTTTTGCGCAAGCCATGCAGTTCAACAAGGGAGATGTCTACAATCGGGGGGAACACAACACTTCGCTGAACCGGTTGATCAGCCTGGGCATATTCAAATTTGTCAAGAATCGTTTTGAACCCGCCGGCGATACCTTGCTGAATGCTTATTACTACCTGACGCCGCTGCCAAAAAAATCCCTTCGTGTTGAACTCGGCGGCAATACCAAATCCAACAACCTCACCGGCTCGCAGATAGTGGTGGGCTTTACCAACCGCAACACATTCAGAGGCGGGGAGATATTGTCTGTCAATGCTACAGGCGGACTGGAAGTACAGTATAGCGGACAGTTCAAGGGATACAATACCTACCGTATCGGCGGCGAAGCCAACCTCGATATACCGAGATTCCTGATCCCCTTTATCTATCTCAATCCGAGAGGCGGCTTCGTGCCTAAAACCAATGTTCAGCTGGCATACGAAGTATTAAGCAAACAACAGCTCTATACGCTCAACTCCTTCCGCGGCGCCTTCGGGTATATCTGGAAAGAGACAAGTTCCAAGGAACACAGGCTGTACCCGGTCAGCATACAATATGTGCAACCGGTGAAGGTCAGCCAACAGTACATGGACAGTTTGCAGCACGATCCGACCCTGCAGAAGATCATTGACAAACAGTTTATATTGGGATTGACCTATAACTACCTGTTCAACCAGATGATCGGACGTACGCCCGTCAACGGGTTTTATTTTAACGGGCTGATAGATCTCTCCGGGAATATTGCCGGCCTGATCAACAAGGGACAGGTAATGAAGGGAGATACGGCGCGGCTGTTCGGCTCCCCGTTTTCGCAGTATGCAAAAATAGAAACGGATTTTCGGTATTACCGTAAGTTGAGCGCCAACAGCAGTTGGGCCAACCGCATCATTATCGGCGCCGGTTTCCCCTATGGCAACTCTTCCGAGATCCCCTTTATCAAGCAATTTTTTATAGGAGGAAACAATAGCCTGCGCGCCTTCCGAAGCCGGTCTATCGGACCGGGAACCTACCTGGCCAAGGGATTTGGTTCTACAGGCTTTGTTCCCGATCAGTCGGGCGATATCAAGCTGGAGCTAAATACCGAGTTAAGATTCAGCATCGCGAAGCCTGTGTATGGAGCGGTTTTTGTCGACGCCGGCAATATATGGCTGCGACATGACAACGTCAACAAACCCGGCGCGAAATTTAGCAAGGATTTTTTAAAGGAGCTTGCGGCAGGCGCGGGCGCGGGCCTCAGGATAGATATTTCCATACTGGTATTGCGGCTGGACGTAGCCTTTCCTATTCGCAAACCCTTTCTCCCCGAATCAGAAAGATGGGTGATCGACGAGATCGATTTCGGCAGTCGCGAATGGCGGAAACAAAACCTGATCTTCAACCTGGCCATTGGATACCCGTTTTAACGCGCTAATCGCCGAATTGCGGAAATTGATACCTGCTGAATGGACAATGGCGCTATCGCCAATAATTTGCCATCGGAAACGTCGTGGAAAGGATTACATGTCCTGCCGGATCAGGCCCGGCCCCGGCCCCTGATCCGGTTTTCACCGAATGCGCCAGTAGTATTTGTATGGGTGAAAATTTCGTTGATATCCTTCCCCAGTTCTGCCACGCTAATTTACCGCCCCTGTCTGCCACACCCCAAAACAGGGCGACCAGGTCGCTTTTTAAACTCCGCCAAACAAACAGG
>DEHV01000064.1:10473-10922 GCA_002352105.1 Chitinophagaceae bacterium UBA2791
GAAGAAAGGGAAAACCTCAATCAATCTGCGGAATATCCCAAGGATGATATCGACAGGGAAGATATTGACCGGGACACAGATGCGGAACGGTATTTCCTGAACAGCGATATAGATAGATCTTTTATGAACAGCAGGTTTTACCCCGACCGGTCATCCTTCCGGAATCAACCGCCTTATCACAGGAGATAGGGAGTATGCAGCTAGCTCCAGCTTTGTTTACATGCCCATTCATTTACGCGGGGAAAGGCCAGGGCAAACCAGACCGTATACTGTTCAGGATGTTGAGATAAGGAATCGGCAATGGCGGCGGGCCTCCAGTAAGCATAATCTTTTACTTCTGTGCGATCAGGAAAAACCCCGCCATTGTAAATGCCTGTAAATACATGGTCGAACTCGTGTTCCGAGAGGCCGTTCTCAAAATCATGCTTATAGACAAAAGAAAACAGGGC
>DEHV01000062.1 GCA_002352105.1 Chitinophagaceae bacterium UBA2791
GCCCACTTCTTCAAGGAAGTGATCACTTCCGAAGGAAGCAATAGCTTAAAACCCCAAAAGGAGATCTTTGATTATGCATTGAGAAGGGCCAATGCCTTGCCCGACCGAAGCATCATGATCGGCGACAACATAGAAGCGGATATCCAGGGCGCGATCAATGCGGGGATAGACCAGGTATTCGTGAATCATGAAAATATCGACTGCGATATCCGGCCTACCTATATCGTCCACTCCCTGCCGCAACTGCAGGAGATTTTCTAAAACCTCGCCAACACCGTTACCCCGCCCTGCACCACCTGGTTTAGCTCTACCTCTACCTTTGTGCCTACGGGCAGCAACAGGTCGACCCGGCTTCCGAATTTTATGAATCCCATTTCGGCGGATTGATCCGCCTGCTGCCCCAGCTTCAGGTAGTTGACGATCCTCCGCGCAACAGCGCCGGCGATCTGCTTCACCAGCACTTCGGCATGGGCATTCCGGATCACCACGGTGTGCCTTTCATTTTCGGTGGAAGACTTGGGATGCCAGGCTACCAGGTATTTTCCCTTATGGTATTGGTTGTACACCACTTCCCCGCTCACCGGGTTGCGGTTCTGGTGAACATTAGCGGGGCTCATAAATATAGAGATCTGTAATCTTTTACCCTTGAAGTATTCTTCATCGACAGTCTCTTCGATCACCACTACTTTTCCATCCGCGGGAGAGATCACCAACTGGTCGCCGGTAACGAGCTTTCTCTTGGGAACCCTGAAAAAAGACAGCACGAATAGCCAAAACAATATGGTCAGTAAAAAAACACACCAGCTCAGCCAGGGATAATGAAAACTGATAAAATAAAAAGAAGCCAGGTTGACCGCCACAAAAAATATCGAAACGATCATAATGGTCTTAATGCCCTCTCGGTGTATCGTCATGAATCAAAAATTAATCTTCAAAATTAGGCAAACCGTCCACGTAAAAAAACTTCAAAATACCCTCGTACACATATAATATCCATGCATCTGTTATCCTCTTAAAAAAATCTCGACATATACCCATACAAATGGCGCTGCAATCAACAAGGAATCGAAACGATCAAGAAAACCGCCATGCCCGGGCATAATATTCCCGCTATCCTTTACGCCGGCCATGCGTTTGATCTTGCTTTCCAGCAGGTCTCCGCTTGTTCCCGCCACGCTGGCGATCAGCGCGATCATCAGGCAATGGATCGTAGCGATATCTTTTAACACCGGGACATACCTGCTGACTATTGCCACTACCGCTACGCAGAGCACAATACCGCCGATGGTCCCCTCCCAGGTCTTTTTAGGAGAGATAGATGAGAAAGGCGTTCTGCCGATCAGGGAGCCTACGAGATAAGCCATCGTATCGTTGATCCACATACAGGCGATGATCAGCAGGGGCAGCGCGGGCCTCGCCGGAACCATATAGGCATCCTTGGGCGCGGGAAAAGACATCATATCGATCAGCAATCCACAGCTCAGGGAAATGTACAGGATACCCAGGGCGGAGCGTCCGATATTCTTCAGGGAGATATTGTTCGCAAACAATATCTCAGAGATAGGCAACAGAAAGGCAAACAGCAGGCCCAGCCACCACCCGATGGAATGAAGCGATAAGGCGCCAAAGGCAAAAGCGTCATTGGTAAAATACAACATGAGACACCATCCCGCGATCATAGAGCCGTACCGGTGAAAGGCGGAGATGCCCGCATATTCCGGGTCGATCTTCACCACGAGCTGTTGGTATTCTCTCCAGCAACCAAAATGAATAATGGTAAAGAGCAGGAAAAAGCTCCAGTGGTTGATCAATAAACCCGCGGCCATAATGAGAACAAACACGATCGCTGTGAGGGCCCTTGTCTTTAAAGCAGTAATATTTAGCGCCATGAAAAAATCGGATAATAGTTATCAAAGCGTTTAGGGAAACAAAAAATACAGTTTATCGTATGAAAATCAGTTGCCGGTTATCTTAGGTCCGGACGATACATAGGTTTTATTAATCAGCCTTACGCGATAAATTGGTTGTTTTCATTCAAGTCGTCGATCTCATATTCCCTTGTATAGGTTACGGCGGATTGTTTCAGAAATATCCATACGATAACGGCTACGGCGATAGCGCTGACCAATGCCGCCAAAACCGGAACGGAAGGGTTCTGGCTGACATATTTGGGCGCATACGAAACCACGCCCACCTGTACGCCATTGTACACGAAATGCGCCAGGATGCTGGTCCACAAACTGCCGCTAAACCAGTACATGGCGCCCAGCAATACCCCTAAGAACATCCTGGGCAAAAATCCTTCGAACTGCAAATGAAAGGCAGAGAACAGGAAAGCAGTGAAAATAATGCCCCCCCAGGGATGCCTGAAAATGGAAATGAATATTCGTTGCAATACGCCCCGGAAAGCGACCTCCTCACAGATAGCGGGCAGCAGGGCAATCACGATAATATTGATCAGCACATCGGCAAAGCCATCGGCTTTTAAGAAAGCTTCCATTTGTCTGGTCGCGTCTTTTTCAAAGGCGCTCATCCAGTCGGGCAGGGGGATCGACTGGTTGATCTCTCCCAACCAGAATACCAGGGGAAAGGCCAGCAGCATGCAAAGCGAGGCAAGCAAATAGAGATTATTCCTGCCCGCAGGCCTAAACCCTAAAAAATAGAGCGGCCTGCCATTAAAGACAATCAGGGCAAAAGCAATCGCCGGTAATAAAAAGATCACCAGGGAAGAAATGGCCTGTATCCATTTCATCGATTTGACGATCCGGGGATCATTCCAGTCCATCTGATCCACGCCTACCAGCGGAATGCCGCTCATCGCCGCCATCCCTACCATCATCAGGGAGGCAATAATAAAGGCGCTCCCCAGCAAACCCAGGAATATGGCCAACTGGGACCAGGGAGATTTAACGCGTAAATGACCTATCATAAGCAATTATCTGTGTAAATTAGCGCTCATTTTTGTACAATATACGGATAAGCTGACAGCCGCTTTCAAATGACTAAATTAGGCAACCTATCGCTCCCTGAATTTCCCTTGCTTCTCGCGCCCATGGAGGATGTGAGCGACCCGCCATTCAGGGCGGTGTGCAAGGATAACGGGGCCGATCTCATGTACACTGAGTTCATCTCTTCGGAGGGGCTGATCCGGGATGCCATCAAAAGCCGTAAAAAGCTGGATATATTCGATTACGAACGTCCTATCGGTATCCAGATATTCGGCGGTGATGAAGAGAGCCTTTCGCTGGCGGCAAAGATCGTGGATGTCACCAATCCTGATCTCCTGGATATCAATTTTGGCTGCCCGGTGAAAAAAGTGGCCTGCAAAGGCGCAGGCGCGGGAGTGTTGAAAGACCTGGACCTGATGGTCAGGCTTACCGATGCCGTGGTAAGATCCACCAAACTACCGGTTACTGTAAAGACCAGGCTGGGTTGGGACGATAATACCAGGAATGTGGAAGAAGCCGCTGAACGCCTCCAGGATGTGGGCATACAGGCGCTAAGCATACATGGCCGCACCCGCACGCAGATGTATAAGGGATCGGCCGACTGGACCCTGATCGGCAAGATCAAAAACAATCCCCGTATCCATATTCCCATCTTCGGCAACGGCGATATCGATTCTCCCGAGAAAGCGCTGGAATACCGGAACAGGTATGGGGTGGATGGGGTCATGATCGGCAGGGCGGCCATCGGCTATCCCTGGATATTTAACGAGATCAAACATTTCATGCAAACCGGCGAACACCTGCCTCCCCCAACCATTGAGCAACGCATCGAGGTATGCCGCAAACATCTCCGCCGCTCCTATGAATGGAAGGGCCCCGTGGTGGGCATCCTCGAAATGAGAAGGCATTATGCCAACTACCTGAAAGGGCTTCCGAATATAAAGGAATACCGCGCCAGGCTGGTGACCCTGAAGGAAATAGAGGAGATAGAAGCGGTACTAAACGAGATCGCTGTTCAATATGCAGGGTTTGCATTCCAGAAATCCGCCATCGTATTGGAGAACTACCACGAAAAATGCGCGATATAAGCGTGCGTTTATTGACGATACCCCTAAATTAGATTGGGTCTCCCCGAAAATTGTTATGAGATGTGCGTTTTCTTTTTTTGGAGAAGCATTTTTGGGTCTTGTGTGGAGTCGGGTTGGTGTTAAGGGTCGGATATTTAATGTTGTTCTAAATTGGCATTGTGCGACGCCTCATATATCATCTTTAAATCAATACGATATAGGAAAGACGCTCATCTATTTTTAATAGCCAGCATATTGCCGATCATTGCCGCCGTACGTTTTAGACTGGCAGCCGTCAACTGCATAGCCGATTCCAGCGATAAGGGCTGATGCCCGATAGCGATCAGCGCATCAAAATAGCGGTCCAGCTCAGCATCTGTATCAAGGGGTATCTTGCCAGCCAGCCCGATCACCGGGATGTTTTTCTCCTTTGCCTTCCTGGCTACGCCATAGGGTGCTTTTCCATTCAGCGTTTGCCGGTCGATGCTGCCTTCGGCGGTGATCAGCAGGTCGGCCTTCCCCAGCGCTTCATCAAACTGCGTGATCTCCAGGAACTGGTCGATCCCGTTCGCCAGCCTTGCGCCGGCAAATGCGGCCAGTCCGGCTGCCGTTCCTCCGGCAGCCCCGCCATGCCTGACCGAACCCATATCAAAGCCGGTTTGCTGCAAAGCGATCTCCCGGAACCTCGCCAGCGCCGCATCCAGGGTCTTTACCATTTCAGGCGTGGCGCCTTTCTGGGGACCAAAAACCGCGGCGGCCCCATCGGCCCCTAACAATATATTCTCAACATCGCAGAGAATAATGAATTCCGTTTCCAGTATCCGTTTGTCCAGGCCTGCGCTATCAATGGCGTGGAGAGCGCTTAGCGATTCGGGCAGCCCGTTCAGTTCCTTTCCATCCTTATCCAGGAAGCGTAGGCCCAGCGCCTGGAGAATACCGGTAGCGCCATCCACCGTAGCGCTGCCGCCGATGCCCATGATGATCTTCTGCGGGGACAGATCCAATGCCGCCTGCAATAACCTGCCCGTTCCGTAGGTAGTGGCGCGGAGCGGGTTGTATTCTTCCGGTTTCAGTTGCCGCAGCCCCGAAGCATCGGCCATTTCAATCACCGCCAGCCGTTGGCTGCCGATCCATCCAAAGGAAGAAGAGATCTTTCTTCCCAGCGCATCCGTGGTTTCAATACTTCTTGTCTCCCCTTTCAAATGGCTGATCAGCAGTTCTGCTGTTCCATCGCCGCCATCGCCAACCGGGAAGCAGGCGCAGGTCGGTTTCAACCGGCTTTGCAACAGGCCCTCGCGGATGCGCTCCGCTGCCGACGCGGCGTCGAGGCTGTTTTTAAAGGCATTCGGCGCAATCAGTATATGCATGGGGCCAAATTCGGCAATTATTTTAACACCTGATCAGGAGAGTTAAATTTTATCGCGGTATGTCCGGTAACGGATAGGGCGCCTTAAACCGTATTATACATTGTTCTTGTTACCTCATGTTATAGAGCGATGAAGAATGAGCGCGCTGATCCGGCAAAAGGTTCCGGACCCCCGCCGCATAATTTGATGAGGAAGCAACCCGGCTTATCCCTTTTTCAGCCCTGCCATGTATTCCAGCAGATCGGCTAATTCCTGGTCGGATAGCGACTCATGAAGTCCCGATATCATCATCGATTCTTTCAATTCCTTCCTGGAAACCACTTCGCTTGTTTGGATCTGCCTTGTCATGCCGCCGGGAAATTTAAGCGTCAGGCTCTCGGCGGTTTCGCTGGAGATGATGCCCGCTACGGTGGAGCCATCCTTCAAAGTGATCTCCCATCCTTCATACCCAAAACCAATGCCTGCAGAAGGTTGAAGAATAGCTTCCAGCAACGCCTCCTTCGGCAGTTTGGAGCCGATCTCCGTTAGCTTAGGGCCAAAATCAAATCCCTGGTCTCCCGCCTGGTGACATACCGCGCAATAATTTTTAAATAAGGTTTTTCCCATGACCGGATCGGCTTTCAGGGCTTGCAACGCCGCCAGCTCAGGCATTTTTCTCACAGACCTGCCTTGCTCCTGAGGCAGGTATAAGGCTGCTTTCGCTCTTATTGTTGCGCTCCAGGCCTCTTTGATACCGCTGGCTAGCGAGGCCTTCAGCGACTCGGGCGTGTTTTTGCTGTCCAGCAATTCCACAGCAATGTTTTCGCCATACCCGCTCCTGCCTATCCGGCTGGCGGCCTGCTGCCGGAGCGCGTCATCGTATTTCCCTGAAAAAGCAATCTGGCGGAGCATATCAACAGATCTTTTATTTCCCACGGAGCCTAGCGACTGCAACAATTTATAGGCGGAAGAACTGTCTCCGCGCTGCTGCACAATATCCCAGATCAATTTGTCGAGCTTAAAATCGAGTAAGATCTCGGCGGCGGTCCTGCCCATTGGCTGACGCGAATGGTTAATCGCCATCTTCAATAACCTGGGTCCCTCTGTTTTCAAGGCATATCTTTTTACCATCTCGAGATATTCCGGCGTTCCCTCCAGGGAGGAGAGCGTCTGGCGCAATACCTGTTGCGCCATAACGGACGACCGTATGGCCCGCGGATCCAGGTGCGTCAACACAAGTTTATTGAACCCCGGGTATTGGGATGCCGTATCCTCGAGCATTTTTACGAGATAACCCGATTTGGAAGGGCCCTGGTGAAAATCGAAAGCCCTGAAATAGCGGAGCCGGGTAGAAAGATCGGAGGGCTCAGCGGCCAGTTTTGCCAGGTAGGGAACCGCTTGCTCACACCTGGCGCGCCACACGATATCGCGATAACCGGGGTTTTGTAATGGATCTTTTACCCGCGAAACAAAAGCTGCAAAGAACCGGTCCCATTGCTTATCAGCGCCTATCCCCAACGCTTCCAGGTACCAGCGGTCGTTCCCGTTATGCCTGGCCGCAAGCGCCGCCCATAGATCAGCGGCCGCAGGGCTCTTGCAGTGATATAACGCCAATGCGCATTCGCGGATCACCTGCGGATCGGGATCGTTGATCAGCCGGCTGACGATCTTCGTTATTTCCAGGCCCGACTGCCGCGCCGCGCGAATACCCGTTATGCGGAGATCGGCGGTATCGTCGTTGATCGCCTGGTCTATATATTTTTCGCGGTGCGCCGTATTTTTTCCCGGCATCTTCACCAGGGCCCACAGAACCCTTGCCCGCATGCGCGGATCATTGCCGGTCGATTGCCAGAATTTTTCCAGAACGGGAATAGCATTTTCTCCCATCGACAACAGCGCCGTATAAGCGCGATGCCTGGCGGACAGATTAGGGTTCTGCAATGCCGCCAAGGCGCCGGAGGGCGTCGTATAATCGAATACCGGCATAGTATATTTTGCGCCGGGGGGAGCTACCCGGTAGATCCTTCCCCGCTGCTGGTCGCCCGCAGCATGGCCTCCGACGGCGGGATCATACCAGTCTGCCACGATCAGGGAACCATCCGGCGCAACGCATACGTCTACCGGGCGGAACCATTGGTCGCCCTCATTCTTAAGGATGTTGATCATTCCTGCGGTATAGCCGGCCCCGTTTTTTTGCGCCGGGTAAGCCCTTACCACATTCACGCCCGCGTCGGCATGGATCATCTGCCCCTGGAAGGGCCGGGGCAATAAGGAGCCTTCATATATGGCCATGCCGGTGGGCGAGCCGGCGCCCGTCTGCAATACATTCGGAACCACGCCCGGATCGTTCAGATGCCAATGTCTTAACGGAATGGAATCCTCACGGTTGGTGCGGTTCTCCTGCCATCCGGCGCCGGTCAGCTCGTCGGTATAACCATAGTTGCCATATTCCATTACATAATTGATCCTCACCCCGCGGTTGCCGTCGTCGTCATTATCGCTCTGCCATATCGTGCCGTAGCTGTCCACCGTCGCCTCATAGTTGTTCCGGAAATTATGGCCCAGGCATTCCACATTCGAGCCATCGGGATCGCAGCGGAACAGCATGCCCTGCTTATATTTTGCCGGTCCTATCTCGTCGCCGTCCTGGTCGCGGACCGTCGCGCCGCTCTTATCCTTAAGGGTTTCCCCGTAATTGCCCATGGCAAAATAGAACTTGCCATCGACGCCAACGGTCACTGCATGCACGCCATGATCATGCTGCTCGCCGCCAATGCCCTGGAACAGGATCTCCTTCCTGTCTGCCTTATCATCGCCGTCATCGTCGTACAGCGACCATATATAGGGGCTCTGGGAGATCAATACCCTGTTTCCCAACACGCATATGCCGAGGGGAGCGTTGAGTTCGGGCGACTGGTAAAAGATCTTTGCGGTATCTGCAATACCGTCTTCGTCCCGATCTTCGAGGATCAGGATGCGGTCGCCCTCGGCGCGCGAAGGATTGCCGTTGATCTCCGGCCGGTAATTATAGGCTTCAGTTACCCATACGCGCCCGCGTTCGTCCACATCAATATTAGTGGGATTTACCAGCATCGGCTCGGCTGCCATGGTCTGTACGCGCAGCCCTTCGGCTACGGCAAGACTGCTCAGCGCATTTGAAGCGAGGCGCTTCTGCGCTTCGGTAAGCGTGTCTTTGGAGATCCCGGCCGGCGTTTTATTGCTTCCTTCACTACAAGCAAACAACAACAACAAACAACACGGCAATAGCCTGCCGGAAAATTGTTTCATATATGGGCCCTATTGATAATCGATCCGGTTATTTTTCTTCCTTACCAGCGATGAAGCAGATCGTTCCCTCATGCCGCAGGAATGGGCATCAATTACTCGTCGTCTTCATCCGCCGGGGGAAATAAGGAAGGCTCTTGTTTCCCATTGTGACAGCTATAGCAGGTGATCGCCGCTACTCCCTCATGCCCAAAATATTTTTTATTGATCTTATTGGTCATCTTCATCATGGCGCGGGCAATATCCTTGTTCTTGTTTTCGTCGCTCACAAAATCCATTTTTTTAGTGTCCGCATTGCGCACATGACAGAAATTACATTTTACGCCCAGAGACTTGGCAAAATGTTTCATGACGCTATCCATCTGGTCGTGCGTCGTATTTTTGGGAAGAACTTTAAGGTTCTTATACCCCGGGTCTTCCTTAACATTAATAAAGGAAAGAGAGATCGCCGTAAACAGCACAATGGCTGAAATTGCTAGTAGTTTCTTCATAAAGCTATCGTTAAATGTTCCTGGGCCTTAATCAAAGGCAAAGTAAATATACCATCTATTCATAATTATTCTCACAAGAGTTTATATCGAGGATTTCTTCCGAGGAGTTTGCCGCCCCCGTTATCCCGCCCGCATCGCCATAACAATATCCGGGGCGGTAAAAACGTTTACCAGGCTTTCAACATTTTTTATTTGTTAAGAATCCATGCGGTTATCGCCGCCTAATATAATTATCAGATATATTTGTTCCCGTATGATCCGGAAGGCGCTGGCTTATTTTCTTTTGTGCTGTCACATGAACACCTCCATGTTCCTTCCCCAGGTGATGGAGAACGATATCTTTGACGCCCACGGAAACCAGCTGGACGATATCAATACGATAATTGAATACATTGACCAGGTGATCCTGCAAAACGTAGACAACAGTCCCGAAGACGAGGACGACGATAGCGGTCAAAACTTCAGGATGGTTAAATCTGCCAATTATTATTATCGTCCCCAGCTTAGCCCCAACGAAGAAGATACCCGTACGCATAAATCGGAGCGAGTCTTTACCGGTTACCTGATCGCTACGATCATTACCCCCTGTTACGATATAGAAGCGCCGCCTCCTAAAGCGTAAATTTTCCCTCCCTTACTTATTTATTACCGGCCCCTGTCGCGGCCGATCCTGTTCACTATTCAACTGCTTTCGCAGCCTGTTCCGCCGATCGCCTCATCGGCCGAACGCCTTATAAAACAACCATGAATACCAAAATGCTATGCGGCGGGCCCATCCTGTTGACGATGGTCCTATTGCCCGCCCTCCTGCGGGGGCAGGACACCCTGCGCCTCAGTTTACCTGATTCGGAAAAAATGTTTGTAGAAAAAAACCTCTCCCTGCTGGCTGCGCGATACCAGATCGATGAAACCAAGGCAGGAGTGATCCAGGCAAGGCTCTTCCCCAACCCAACCCTGGAACTCAGCGGAAACATCTATAATCCGGATAGACAAAAATTTGCCGATATCAGCAACCGTACCGGGCAATACACGGCAAGCATACAACAGCTGATACGCCTCGCGGGAAAACGTAATAAAGAGATCAGGCTGGCCGAAACCCAACTGAAGATGGCAGAAAGCCAGTTTGAGGATCTGCTGAGGACACTTAGACTAACCTTGCGCAGCAATTTCTATAAGATCCATTTTCTTTATCATTCGCTGAACGCCTATAACAACCAGATCGGCAGCCTGGAAAAGCTCAGCGGCGCTTACGACGACCTGCATGCCAAGGGCATTGTTACCCTGAAAGACGCGCTGCGCATCAAATCGCTGCTTTATTCGTTAAAAGCGGAACAGACCTCATTAGAGAATGAGCTGAACGACCTTCAATCCGAGCTTCAGCTATTGCTGCATGCGAACGGCCATTGGATAATGCCCCTGGCGGATAAGCGGATCGCCTTTACTATTAACATACGCGACTATGCCATCCGGGACCTTATAGATACCGCCTTCCACAACCGGCACGATCTGAAGCTCTCCGAATATGCAGCCCAATATGCGCAACAGAACTATTCGCTGCAGAAAGCGCTGGCTAAACCCGATCTTACCCTGGGGGCCGAATTCGACAAGCGCGGCAGCTTTGTCGACAACGGCTCCTTCCTGCGCGCAGCAATCGATCTTCCGTTTTTTCATCGCAACCAGGGAAATATACAGGCCGCCAGGGCGGGCATAGAGAAAGCCGCGACGCTGGCATCGCAACAAAAACTGCTGGTGGAAAAAGAAGTGCGCACAGCTTATGCGCGAGCCCTGAACACCGGAAGGATGCTGCAATCGCTGGATGCCGGGTTCGAGGAGCAATACGAAAAAATACTCAGCGGCATCTCCGAAAATTTTCAGAAGAAGAACATCAGCTTACTGGAGTTCACCGATTTTAATGAATCGTATAAGGACAATATTCTTCAATTCAATCAACTACAGAATGATTTCATGCAGGCCATCGAAGACCTGCAGTTTGCCGTAGGAAAAACCCTCTTTAATTACTAAGCTCAAATTTTTTAAAAATGAATCATATACTCTCCCTTGCCTGGATCCTCGGCGCCGGTTTGCTGGTCTTCTCCTGCAACCGGCCGGAGCCGCATCAGGACGACAATCATCCTTTTTGCCTGACCGATACGCTGGAAAAGAAGATCGCTGTCGCCGAGGTCAAAAAAGAATCCGTAAAGAACAGCCTCATGCTCTCCGGAAAAATAGAAGCGAATGAAGACAAATGGGTGAAAGTGTACCCGGTGGTTGGCGGCGTTGTCCAGGAAATGAAAGTGCAGCTGGGCGACTATGTAAAAAAAGGCCAGGTACTAGCGGTTATCCATAGCAGCGAGATTGCCGAGCTGCAAAGCCAGCTCTCGGCATCCCAGTCGAATGTGGCGACGGCGGAAAAAGCCCTTATCGCCAACAAGGAGATGTTTGCTTCCGGGCTGGCCACGGAAAGGGATGTTGCCAATGCCGAGAACGAATTGAACAAGGCGCAATCGGAGCTCCTGCGCAATCAACAGATCAACAATATCTACGGCGCCCGCGGCAACGCCTTGCAAACCATTACGGCGCCCATCTCCGGATATATTATTGAAAAAAATGTTACGGATAAGATGCAATACCGGGTGGACGGCTCCCAACCTTTCTTTATCATCTCCAACCTCGACGAAGTATGGGTGATGGCCAGCGTCTTTGAAAGCGATATCGCCAAGATCAAAGAAGGATATGAAGCCGAGATCAAGGTCATCGCGTATAAGGACCGCGTATTCCACGGCAAGGTGGACAGGATATTTGCCATCCTCGACCCGCAGAGCCGGGTGATGAAAGTGAGGATCCGCATAAAGAATGAGGGCAACCTGCTAAAGCCGGAGATGTTCGCCCAGATCAATATCCTTTACAACAGCGCNNCAATTGCGATATAGAAACCCGTGAAATAGATATTTTCCAAACCATCGGGGAAACCGCCTATATCAATTCCGGGCTGCAACCCGGAGAAAAGATCATTACCCGCTATCAACTGCTGATCTATGACGCCCTTAATGATTAATCGCCGCTCAATAACAAGCTTATGAACAAGTTCATTTCCGGTATCGTTTCTTTTTCACTGAAGAACCGGTTCTTTATATTTTTCATGACGCTGACGATCATCATCGACGGTATATGGAGTTTTATCAAAACGCCCCTGGAAGCTTTTCCGGATGTTACCAATACCCAGATCATCATCGTTACCCAATGGGATGGAAGGAGCGCGGAAGAAGTGGAGCGCTTTGTAACGATCCCCATTGAAGTGGCCATGAACTCCGTGCAAAAAAAATCTACCCTGCGCTCCATTTCGATGTTCGGGCTATCGGTGACAAAGATCATTTTTGACGACGAGGTGGAAGATTTTTTTGCGCGGCAACAGGTGACCAACCTGCTAAGAAATGTTAACCTCCCTGAAGGCGTGGACCCGGATGTTCAGCCTCCATACGGACCCACGGGAGAGATCTTCCGGTATACCCTGAAAAGCAAGAACCGCAATTCCATAGACCTGCTGACCACCCAAACCTGGGTCATCGACCGGCAGCTTCGCAGCGTTCCGGGGGTGGCCGACCTGGTGGCTTTCGGCGGCGCCGACCGCACCTACGAGATCACCGTAGACCCCCTGCTGCTGGCCAAATACGATATCACCCCGCTTGAAGTATACACCGCCGTTTCAAAAAGCAATATCAATGTGGGCGGCGACGTGATCGAAAAGAACGGACAGGCATATGTAGTGAGGGGCATCGGCCTGCTGGACAATATCCGCGATATCGAAAACATCATTGTAGACAATATCAAGGGAACGCCCATACTGGTAAAGAACCTGGCAACCGTAACGCCCAGCCATCTTCCGCGCGTGGGGCAGGCCGGGCTGAATGAAGACGACGACGTGGTGGAAGGAATAGTGGTCATGCGCAAGGGTGAGAACCCCAGGGAAGTGTTGTCGAGGGTAAAAGCCAAAATAGAAGAGCTGAATGAGAAGATCCTTCCCTCCGACATACAAATGGTTCCCTTCTACGACCGCGATAACCTGATGAACTTCTGCACGGAAACCATCAGCCATAATTTGATAGAAGGCATACTCCTGGTGACCGTGATCGTATTTCTTTTCATGTTCGACTGGCGAACCACCTTCATCGTTTCTATTATCATCCCTCTCTCCTTACTGTTTGCTTTCATCTGTCTTCACCTGAAAGGCATGAGCGCAAACCTGCTCTCTATGGGCGCGATCGATTTTGGGATCATCATCGACGGCGCCGTGGTAATGGTGGAAGGATTGTTCGTGGTACTGGCGACCCGGGCGCACCAGGTGGGGATGGACAAATACCATAAGATGGCAAAGCTCAGCCTTATCCGGAGAACCGGCTCCCACCTGGCCAAGGCCATTTTCTTTTCCAAAGCCATTATTATCACCAGCCTTATTCCCATTTTTTCCTTTGAAAAAGTGGAGGGAAAAATGTTTGCCCCCCTTGCCTGGACGCTAAGCTTCGCGCTGCTGGGAGCCCTCTTGTTCACGCTTACGCTTGTGCCCGTACTGGCCAGCATCCTGTTGAATAAGAACGTAAAGGAAAAAAATAACCCGATCGTTAATTTTTTCAACCGCATCGTCCGGTCGGGATTGCATTTCACGATGGCGAACAAACGCATCAGCCTGCTGAGCGCATTTACAGTTATGGCCATTTCCCTTTTCTCCTTTAAGTTCCTGGGAAGCGAATTTTTGCCTACCCTGAATGAAGGCGCTTTATGGGTGG
The DNA here is from genome assembly GCA_002352105.1 of Chitinophagaceae bacterium UBA2791. Classification (GTDB taxonomy): domain Bacteria; phylum Bacteroidota; class Bacteroidia; order Chitinophagales; family Chitinophagaceae; genus Flavitalea. Next base: position 13,919 of record DEHV01000062.1, read on the forward strand.
AAGCAAAACTGCCGATGAGCAGCTCGCTGAGCGCCACTACTGAGCTTGTCAGCGAGTTTCGTCGTACGCTTAACAGCTTTGACGAGGTAGACGACGTACTTTCCCAAACCGGGCGCAGCAACGACGGGACCGACCCTTCGGGATTTTATTATGTACAGTGCCAGGTGAACCTGAAACCCAAAAAAGAATGGAAGAGAAAGATCAGCGTCGACGAGCTGATAGAAGAGATGGACGCCCGGCTGCGGCAATATCCCGGGGTAGTGTATAACTATTCCCAGCCCATTATCGATAATGTGGCGGAAGCCGTTGCCGGAATCAATGCCTCCCTGGCGGTAAAGATATTCGGCAATGACCTGGAGAAACTGGACGAGCTGGCAGACAGCGTGTATAATATATTAGGAACCGTGGACGGAGTAAAGGACCTTGGCATCATGCGCAACATAGGACAGCCGGAGCTATCCATTATCCTGGATGAACAAAAGATGGGAATATATGGCGTTACCGCCTCCGACGCCAATTCGGTGATCGAGATGGCCATCGGCGGAAAATCCGCTTCCATCTTTTACCAGGAAGAAAAAAAATTCCCTATCCGCATCCGGTATCCCGAACAATACCGCGACAATGAAGCTGCTATCGGCACGCTTCGCGTGCCTACCATTCACGGTACAAAAGTGCGGCTGAAAGATATTGCCGAAATCAAAATGGTCAGCGGCCCGGCTTTTATCTACCGCGATAAGAACACGCGCTTCATTGCCGTTAAATTCTCCATCAGGGAGAGGGATATGGGAAGCGCTATCGCCGAAGCCCAGCAAAAAGTGCGCAGCAGGATCTCCCTGGGAAAGGGGTTCGGCATAGAATGGGCGGGCGAATTCGAAAACCAGGTCAGGGCGCAGGAAAAGCTGGCCCAGGTAGTCCCCGTGGTATTGTTATTGATCTTCCTCCTGCTCTTTATCAGTTTTGGCAATTCGCTTGATGCGGGACTGGCGCTGATCAACGTTCCCTTTGCGCTGATCGGCGGCATCCTTGCCCTGCACATAACGGGAACGATATTCAGCATCTCGGCGGGCATCGGGTTCATTGCCCTGTTTGGCATCTGTATCCAGAATGGAGTTATCCTGATCTCTGTTTTCAAACAAAAGCTTGGTCAGAAAATGCCCCTGACAGAGGCCATCCGGGAGGGAATATATTCTCGTGTGAGGCCCATCGTTATGACAGCGCTAATGGCGGCATTGGGACTGTTACCGGCCGCCCTTTCCACGGGCATAGGATCCGAAACGCAAAAGCCGCTGGCCATCGTGGTGATCGGGGGACTGATCAGCTCCACGGCGCTTACGCTGCTGGTGTTTCCGCTGCTCATGGAGCTGGCCTACCGGAGAACGCTCAAAAAAAGATCATCCCTTACCTGACGCCATGCGCAAACCACGCATGCATTAAAAGAGAGGGGGGGAATCCTTAACTTTGTATCATGAACTACGCTCAACTGGGTTCATCGGAACTCCGCATCTCAGCCATTGGCTTTGGCTGTATGTCGCTGGGACCGGATGACGATGCCAACAAATACATTCTTCACCAGGCATTGGACCTGGGCATTAATTTTTTCGATACCGCCGACCTCTACGATAAGGGAATGAACGAGATCTCCATCGGGAAAGCGTTCAAAGGCAAAAGGGACAAGATCGTGCTGGCCTCCAAGGCGGGCAACCAGTGGCGCGCCGACGGCAGCGGGTGGGACTGGAATCCGCGTAAGGAATATATCCTGGACTGCGCTGAAAAAAGCCTCCGGCGGCTGCAAACGGATTGCATCGATCTTTACCAGCTGCATGGCGGCGCCATCAACGATCCTATTGACGAGACCATTGAGGCTTTTGAAATATTAAAGAGACAGGGAAAGATCCGCTATTATGGCATCTCCTCTATCCGCCCCAACGTTATCGCCGAATACATCAAACGCGCTGATATCGTCAGCGTGATGATGCAATATAGCCTGCTTGATCGCCGGCCGGAGGAAGAATGCCTCGACCTGCTTAGAAAAAACAATATCGGCGTACTCAGCCGGGGCGGCCTCGCCCAGGGGCTGTTGGCAGGCAAGCCCGCAAAACCTTATCTCGACCTGACAAAAGAAGAGGTCCAGAAAGCAACGGATGCCGTTCATTCCTTGTCAGGGAAGGACCGAACCCCCGCGCAAACAGCGATACGGTACGTCCTGCGCCACCCGGCCGTAAACACCGCCGTGATCGGCATACGCACGCCGGAGCAACTGGATGAAGTNNACCGGGGGTATTTTATACATCTCAAAAAATAATATTGCCCTATACATAGGGGTAGGCCTTTCTTAAGTTGTCTTGATCAAAAGACATGGTTTGGAAGAGGCGGTTATCCATAGGGTAAGATTGCAAACCTTTAGCATGGACGTTCAGGACATTGGCGCGGCGCCCGTAATCCCTTTGCGGGAAAAAACTTTTGAAGAAGCGTTCAAGACGCATTTCAAAAAGCTATACGCCTATGCCTTCACCATTGTTAAAGAAGAAATGGCGGCGGAAGAAATGGTGCAGCAGGTATTTTTTAAGATCTGGGAGAAAAAGGGCCAGGTAGAGATCAGGACCTCTGTCACCGCCTACCTGTATCGCTCGGTGTACCACGAAAGCCTTAACTATCTTAAACACCAGAAGGTAAAAGCGGCTTACCAGTCGCACGCCGCCCGGGAAAGCAAAAACCAGTCTGACAATGCCAGCTCAAAACTGCAGTTATCCGAGCTGGAGCAGAAGCTGAATNNGAACTGAAATACCAGGAGATAGCAGACAGGCTCGGGCTTTCCGTTAAAACCATAGAAAACCAGATGGGCAAGGCATTGAGAATATTGAGAACAAAGCTGATCGACTATCTCCCGCTGGTGATTGCATTTTTAACAGACCGTAAACCCTGATACCTTGTTCAATGAGCAAAACGATATGAACGATGAGCTGCTGGTCAGCTACCTTCTGGGGGAAGCGCCGCCGCCCCTGCGTAGCAGGGTGGAGCAATGGATCCGGTCGGACTCCGCTCACCAGCGTTATTTTGATCATTTTCAGCTGATCTGGAACATGAGCAGGCAGATAAAACTCCCGCCTTCCATCAGCGAAGAAGACGCCTGGCAACGTTTTCAGCAAAGAACAGCAAGAGCTGAGGCAGGAGCGCAGACGAAAGAACCGGGCGTCGTCCGTTCAATGCCCTTTGCGTTCAATTGGTTTAGGGTTGCGGCAATATTGATCCTGTGCATCAGCGTGCTCTCCCTGTTCTACGTGGTATGGGACAAAAACACCTCGAAGCCCGTAACGGTAGCCGCCGAAGGATCCGCCATAGAACAAGCGCTGCCCGACGGATCTACGGTGATCCTAAACAAACACGCATCCATCACCTATGCCGGGAAGATGAAGGGAAAAGAAAGAAGGGTGGAGCTCAATGGCGAGGCTTTCTTTAAGGTAGTCCCGGATAAAACCAAGCCTTTTGTCGTATCCGTAAACGATATCACGGTAACCGTTGTGGGCACTGCCTTCAATGTAAAGCATACCGGCGACGAAACAGAGATCATCGTAGAATCGGGGATCGTGAAGGTCGCGCGCAACGATCAAACCATTACCCTGCAGGCGGGAGAAAAGACCCTTATCAAAGCAACCAATACGCAGCTCGAAAAACANNGATCATCATTGAAAACAAGGAACTGCGCGACTATCCGCTGACCGCTACCTTCCATGAGGAGCCGCTGGACAATATCCTTTCGGTGATTGCAGAAACATTTGATATCACCGTATCGAAAACCGATCAAACCATCATCCTCAAATAAAGTATCAGTCTACCGATAACGACAGGACGGGGAATCGCAGCGCATAACCGAATCCCTTAATATTCAACGCGCCCTTATCCGGCAAACATATTTATTCCATTTTGAACAACCGATATATGAAGATCAGCAATCCTCCATCAGTATATAAAACATATAACGTCAATAAAGCGCATACAGCTAAACGACCGCGATCCCGTATGCATCGGGCGATCCTTTCCCGGCTAGGTGTAGCTTTATCGATCCTCATGCTCTCCTTCCTTACCCATACCGCTATCGCGCAGCAACTGTTGAACAAAAACATTTCCCTTTCCGTGAACCGGCAACCGCTGGACCAGGTTCTGGAAATACTCAGCAACAAAGGCGATTTTTTCTTTTCCTACAATAGCCATATCCTTAAAAAAGACAGCCTGGTCAGCTTGAACATGAGCAACCGGCCGGTCCGGGATATCTTGACCGCGCTGCTGGGTAAAGACTATGAGTTCCGGGAAAGCGGCAATTATATCATCATCCGCAGGGCGCCTATCCGGCTGCGGCTGGTCACTTCCGCTGCGGCAAACGAAGACCGGTTCTACGTCATCAGCGGGTATGTCATCGACGACCAAACGGGAGAAAAGATCAGCGATGCCAGCGTATACGAAAAGGAACGCCTGGCGATCGCCAACACCAATGAGCTCGGTTTTTTTAAACTCCGCCTCCGAAGCCGGTATCCTACGGCATCCATCACCGTTAGCAAGGAATATTATGAAGACACCACCGTCGTGATCCAGCCCAGGTTCAATCAGACGGTCACCATCACGCTGGCCCCTTCCGTGATCACCGAACATACGGTCGTCATCGGTCCAACCGCCTACGCCGCGCCCGATTCCATCAGGTTGGAGATCCCTATCAACGATAGCGCCAGCTGGCTGTATACCTATATTAAAAAAGATTCCGC
>DEHV01000016.1 GCA_002352105.1 Chitinophagaceae bacterium UBA2791
TAACTGGCGCTCACCGAATATTTGGTTTTCTCTGTGCCGCCCAACAGGTTTAGATCGTGCTGTTGCTTAAATCCATTGTCTAAAAGCAGGTTCTGCCAGTTAGTAGATCGTTTAAGCGCAATCGATTCCAACTCCATTGGCGCCCATGTCGGTTGCTCTCCTACTGTTCTAAAAACTTCAGTCCTGTATTTTTCATATTCTTCCCCATTCATGACATTGTAATTGCCCTCCGGAGTAGTGATGCCGGCATACATGGAATAAGAAAGACTCGGTTTTCCTATCTTTCCTCTCTTCGTCGTGATGAGCACCACGCCGTTTGCGCCCCTTGATCCATAGATAGCGGTCGCAGATGCATCCTTGAGCACATCCATCGTCTCGATATCATTAGGATTAAAATCCGTCATATCGCCGGTCATCGGTATGCCGTCAATAACATACAACGGGTCATTGCTTGCCGAAAAAGAGCGGCGGCCCCTGATGCGCACCGTGACCCCGGAGCCAGGAGTGGTTCCCGCCGCAACCACGTCTATGCCCGGCGTACGCCCCTGCAAAGCCTGCTGAAAATTGGTCAGCGGAAGCTCTGATACCTCTTTTGAAGAAATAGAAGACACGGCGCCGGTCACATCCGCGCGCCGCTGCGTGCCATATCCGACATTCACAATAATGCTCTGCAAGAGTATTGCATTTTCCTGCAGAACCACATTGATCTTGCTTCCCTCTCCTGCCGTTAGCCGCTGATCCGTATAACCGGCAGATGAAACAGGCACAGCTGAAGCCGCCGCTTGAATATCATATTGTATTTCCTGCGTTTCATAGCCTACAAAAGACACCACTAATACGGCGTCCTTGTCCGGGACCTGTAAACTAAAGTTCCCGTTGTCGTCGGCAGCGGTCCCCGCCTTCGTTCCCTTCAATTTTACAGAAGCCCCGCTGAGCGGATTACCCTCCGCATCTGTTACCTTGCCGCTGATGTCAATAAGCAGCGGAGACCTGCCCGCTTCCATACGTGTTTCGGTTGCGCTTTCCTGTTTCAACTCTACCACCACCGTATTCCCAACAATGGAATAGGTCAGCGGCTGGTCTTTGAAACAAATGTCTAACGCCGTTCTTAAGGGAACTTCCTTTACCCTGATGGTCACTTTGGCCGATAGCTGAAGCCAGGACTCATCAAAAAAGAATCCGTAACCGGTTTGTTTTTTTATCTTTTGAAATACTTTGATAAGGGTCTCGCTTTTTCCGGAAAGCGTTACCTTCTGCGAAAATCCCTTAACGCCCACCTGCAGACAGACGGCTAGCAATAAGACGGCGACAAAGTTCATCATCAGCAGCGTTTTAGTTGGCATCCTCTATGGGATACGCTGAATTTTTGCATACTTTTGATCAGCTTTGGGTTAAACAAAAAATGCGATTTGCAGAAACAAGCGCGAACCGGATCAGCCGGCGTGGATAACCCAAACCTCTGCCGCCCTGACCTCAATTCAGGGCGGTTTAACTTGCATTATCCCGAGGCCTCGCAGCATACCGAGCCGGATCAATCCTCCGGCATTACAATTATTTTTCTTCCTTCTACCGTACAGTATACTTTGCTTTTTTCAAGTATTTTAAGCACTTCCGACACATTGGTATTCCTCGACACCTCCCCGCCAAATCTTCTATCGGGGATCTTCCCTCTATATTCAACGTCTACATCGTACCACCTGGATATCTGCCGGAATATGGCGGCCAGATCGGTATTCACGAAAGAAAAATACCCGTTCTTCCAGGCCATCACCGCTTCCAGGTCAACGTTGCCGGCTACCTGAATATCTTCCGAAACACGGTTGTCGAATTGGGCCTGCTGACCGGGCAACAATATACGGGAACGATTGTCTTTCATTATTTTCACCGAGCCTTCCAGCAAGGTGGTTTTGACTATCGTTTCGTCTTCATAACTATTTACATTAAAATGGGTTCCCAATACCTGCACTTCGCCTCTCTCCCTGCCCTCGCCTGAAACGATCTTTACAATAAAAGGGATCTTCCGACCTTTCTCCTTATCGACCAGCTGACTTACTTCAAAATACGCTTCGCCGGTTATTTCCACCTTTCTTTCCGTATCAGTAAATGCCGCAGGATAACGGATAGAAGAAGAGGCGTTTAACCACACCTTGGTGCCGTCAGACAACACCAGTTGGTATTGCCGGCCCCGCGGCGTTGACATGGCGTTGAATAAGACCTGCTGTTGCGCATTGTTTTCCGTATCGTATATGATCTGGCCATCCTGCCGGGTCACTTTTGTTTTGCCCTGCAGGGCCAGCGTGCCGTTGCCGGCGCTATCCAAGATCACCTGCCTTCCGTCGGCCAACGTAAGTATTGCCCCATTGCTGCCAGGCGCCAGATCGTTTCCCTGCTGCAACGCCGGTTGCTGTGCAATCTTTTCTTCCTGGTTATTGCCGTTGAACAACAGCCTATAGCCGCCGGCCCCGATCAACGCAATAATTATCGCCGCAACAATGCTTCGGTATAAAGGCCGCCAATTTATGGTTCTGTTTCGCTCGACAATTGGATCTGCCTTTTTTACCTCCCGCATCATCTCTTCAAATTTTCTGTCCCATTCTTCCTGGTTGTCGCCCGCTTTTTTCTTAGCTTCCTGCCAATACGCCTGAAGCGCAGGAACCAGCGCATCCCTGTCTTCTTCACTTGCCGCTCTCTGCAACAATACCTCCAGCTCTTCTTTAGATATACTATTGGAGAGATATTGATCTACCAGGTATTGCCATGTATTTCTATTTGTCATTTACGCGATTTCATGATGATCGTAGACGGGAGACGCCACTATAAGACGAAATAAACGATATATATAACTATGCTGATAAAACTAAATTAAACCGAGGTTGCAAAAAGAATAAAGCTGGTTATTTCCATGTTTTTAGAGAGATAACTACGAATGAATCGCTGCGCTTCCACAATATGATTATTGACCGTAGCTCTTGAAATGCCCAACTGCGCCGCTATCTGGTCATGCGTAAAATCCTGTTCGCGCCTCAACAGGTAAACCTTACGCCGCTGAGGCGAGAGCAGATCAACAGCTTCTCTTATTTTTTGCTCAAACTCGGATGCCAGTATAGCAGCGTCTGCTCTTTCGCCGGAGACGACCTGGATCTGCTCCCACAGCAATACCTTTAACCGCGCGTCATTGGCTGCGGAGCGCAGGAAATCAATCGATTTATTGTGGGCGATACGAAACAGGAAAGCGTCGAAATCTGTAATTTGGAGAACGGCTGATCTTCCAACCCAAATCTTCATAAATACATCCATCACCAATTCCTCAGCAACCTGGTTCGATTTTATAAAATGGGAGATATAATAAAACAGGCGTTGACGGTATTTGTCAAAAAGGGCTTTAAAGGCAATTTCATTTCCCTTGGAGACCTGCAGTAACAGATCCTTATCAGTATGGGCGGCTGGCAATCTCAAAAAAATACTGTTACTGCAATTTAAACAATATTTGTATTTGGCAATAGGTTAATGAGACAGCGACTGCCCGGCATCCCGGAGAGCGCGCTAAGTATTATGCGATATCCTTGGCCCCGGGGCAACCTCCCACGTGAAAATCCTGTCTATATTGAGTAGCGGTTCGCTTCGCCCGCATGCTGCGCAGTCAGCGGAAAAATTTAAAATGGATCGCCGCGCTTTATTGTATATTGACTAAAAAAAGACTCATGAAAATCGCTCCGACTTGCATTGTTTCCTTACTATTCGGCTCATTTCTTCTATATGCTGCCGGCGCCGCCGCCCAGGCGATCGATCCGCAAAAATCGGCCCGCGCCGCTGCCGCCAGCGATGCGCAGTTCATCGCCGATGGCATCATTTATAACGAAGGCGTTATATTTCTTTCCCAGAAAGCGTTAGAACGCGCGACCGATACGCGGGTGAAGGACCTGGCGCAACTGATACTGAACGACCATACGGCAATGCTTTATTCAATGGAACAATTGGCGACGGCCGGGACGGGCGCATCCAAACCTAAAGACAACAACGCCCTGAACAACCATCAGCAGGCGGCCGAACTAAACGCCGGTCTCTCCCGCGTTCCAAAGGCCGACTTCGACTCCATGTGGGCGGCTAACCTGCTGACCCTCTGCGAGCCGAAATACAATGAGCTGGTCGCTGCAAAAGAGACCGTTACCAACCCCCGCCTGAAAATGGCCGTAACGGAAGCTATCCCCCTGTTGCGCAAGCATGTTAGCCAACTTCGTTCTACCCAAAAATATCTTGCCAAACTGGCGACTCAGAAAAGAAAGGAAGAGGCATTACTGAAAAAACAGGAAGCCTTGCAAAAAAAGCAAAACCAGGGGCGTTAAATTAACGGGGATGATCAACGTTTAAGGAGCAGGCGGGCGGGAAACCAGCTCAGCCGATTCCTGGTACTCCAGGATATTCTTCCTGATCCTGCGGGCTTCGAGTATTTTTACATAACGAAGCGCCAGCTTGGTATTATAATCCTCGTAAGATCGCTGCGCCCATCGAACGGCTTCGTCGAGCTGTCCATTGATCTCGCTGATGATGGCCATATTGTAGCAGGCGCGGCCGGCAACTTTTCCTTTATAATCCCTAGTCTGGTCGAGCCATATCTGCCCGGCGCCATCCCAGTTGCCCGATTCGGCTTTTCTGCGGGCTATCTTAAAACTACCGTTTCCTTTTACAAAATACTGTCTTGACACCCTCATCCATGCCGGGATCACGCTATAGGCGTAAGCGATCCCTGCCATATTGCCTACCTGCCGCACCGCCTCTTTCCGTTCAATGAGCGCCTTTGCGGCAAGCAGCGGATTGATGCCTTGTCCCCGATAGACCAGATGCCGGGATACGGCAGACTCGTCGAGGATCAGTTTCAGGGTTGGATCGTAAATCCTCCAGCCTGCTTTCACCCGGGTAGTCATTTTTGCCTCCTGATGGATAGCCGGCGCATCGCCCAATGGCGTATTCACTTTCACCGGAATGGCGGAATAATCGATCTTTGAATCGGTATCGAAAAGTTCAAGCGAAAACAGTATATCCGCCCCGGCTTCCTTACAGATCTGCTCCACTTCCGGCCATGATAACATGTAGGCATAACCGCCGGGATTATTATTGCTCTTTACGGGCGCCTGCGACTCCTTTACCTCATCGAACCGGGCGCTTACGCCCAGCTCCGCGACAAACGCCGCTATAGTAGCTTCCGAACCCGCCTTATCGAGATTTGCGCCTTCCAGCGTAAATATCTTATCTACTGCATCCAGTACCTTCCCTTTCTTGTCGGGATGGCTTCTGTTGATTACGGCGATACGCTTAACCTCAGGCGACAGGGTAACAGGAGCGGGCTCTAACACGCTTAAAGACATCCATCTGGTTGAGCTGCAAGAAGATATGCTCGCACAAACCGCAAAAAGCGCTAACAGTTTTTTCATAGGAAAAGATTGTATCCCATAAACGTTATTTCCATGAGGATATTACGCCCTCAGGCTGGAATTTAACAATCGCCTATCCCTGTAAAATGGGAAGTTTATTTGTCTATTGTCGCGAAATACCCTCTATTTGTCGCACTCAACCCGCTATCGGGGCTATTCCCTTAATTAGATTTGTATGCCATGGCATTAACGCAAACAAATCAACACGGATCGTATGGCAAAGACAGATTTTAAAACAATCGACGAATACCATCTTGGTTTTCCTCCCGAGATAAGGGAAAGGCTCGAAACCATCAGGAACATTATCAAAACCAAAGTTCCCGGGGCTGATGAGACGATCAGCTACCAGATACCCGCTTTTAAATACCATGGATACCTGATCTATTATTCTGCTTACAAAAACCATATTTCCTTGTCCGCCCCTTTCAGCAAGGCGTTCCTAAACGCTTTCAGCGCTGAGCTGAAACGCTACAAGACGAGCAGGGCCGCCATCCAGTTTCCTAACGACGAAAAACTACCGGTATCTTTCATAGGGAAGATCATCGCATTTAGAAAAAAAGAGAACGAGGAAATACAGAAAACAAGATCCAAAAAATAAACCGTTGCGCCGAAAACATACAATATGAAAAAAACAACACTAAGCTACTGGATAGTCACCATAGCTTTTGCGGGGTTTATGTTATTCTCCGCTATCCCTGATATTATGATGGTCCCGGATGCCGTGACCATGATCACCGGTATGGGATACCCGAAATATTTTATCCCTTTTATCGGCGTGGCAAAGACGCTGGGCGCTATCGCCATTCTTATACCCGGTCTGAACCGGATAAAGGAATGGGCCTATGCAGGCCTGTTCTTCGATTTGTTTGGCGCTACCTATTCAGGTATTGCCGTAGGCGGATTTCAGCCCGCGATATTGTTCATGGTATTGCCTTTCGGGTTCCTGTTCCTGTCTTATTTTCTCTGGCATAAGACCAGGGCGCAGCGAAAATAAAACCCGCCGCCCCGCCGATAAAAAAATTACCGAAGGCGGAAGCGCGCCTTCGGTAAGAGGTTACTATATCGGTCCATGTTGCCTGGCTGGATACAAGCCTCCGCGCCAGTTATCGTTTGTCCGATCGACGAGTTGATCGTTCGCCCTGTTATTGGGGGTATCCCGGGTTTTGCGGGAAGGGGCCGTCTATCAGGTTTATCTGCGATTGGGGGATCGGTCTCAGCACATGGTGATCCTGGATCAGCGGCGCCGCCTGCGGATTATGGGCCCTTACCCGATCTACCAGCTTGCCGGTGCGCGTCAGGTCAAAGAACCTCATGGACTCTCCCGCTAACTCCCTGCCCCTCTCGTTGAGAATAGTGTCTATATTGATCTTATCATAACGCATCTGCGCTTCCATGCCCGGATAAGCGGCGCGTTCCCTTACCACGTTGAGCTTGTCCAACGCATCCTCCGGCCGGCCGGCGCCCAGCAACGCTTCGGAAGCCACCAGGTAAGTATCCGCCAATCTAAAAGCAATATAATCCCGGCTGCCCGCGGTTTCCGTCCTGGTCGGACGAAACTTGTCCAGGAATTTCGTTAACACCGGAAACAGGGTTTCCGTATACTGGCTGGGCTTCACCACCATATAACGCCTGGTTTCGTTCAACTCCCATCCGGGCATCCAGATAGCCGTATCTCCAAGGGTAAACTTGGGATTGCCGTCGCCGTCTTTTGGAATTGTTGCCTCATTATTACAATACCATACGGTTTTAAATGATTTGTCGTACCGGGAATCTACGGACCGGTTGTAAAAATTGTTTAATCCAAACATGGTGGGACGAAGCTCCCGGTAGGGACGGCCATTTTCCACATCTCTCAGCATCCCCGGCAGGATATCATATTGCATAACGAAAAAAAGATGCAGTGGGTTGCCATTGGAGAAACCTGCGTCAATAGCGCTGATATCATTGTTCGCATTGTTCAGTTTGTTATCGGTATATTGGACCGACCAGATCACCTCGTCGTTCTTTTCTCCTTCTCCCTGCACAAATATATCCGCAAAATCATCGAGCAACCTGAAGTGGTAATTGTTGATAACATTCTCCGCCAGTTGAGCCGCCTGCGTAAAATCGTTTGCCTCCGCGGCGGTTGAATAGGCGCGCCTCAGCAAAACCTTCGCCAGCAAATTCTCTGCCGCCGGCTTGGTCGCTCTTCCATAATCGGCCTGTACGGCGGGAAGATGGTCGATCGCAAACCTCAGGTCTTCAACCATCGCATCATAAAGGTCTTTGAGCGGCGCCCGGGTAGCTTCATACGAGATCGCGCTGGTTTCTTCAAGGGTCAAAACCACGGAGCCATAAGTCTGAACCAATATAAAATAATTATACGCCCTCAGCCAGCGCGCTTCCCCTATGGCCCGGTTTTTTTCCTCCTCGCTCAGGTCCGGAACAGCGTCCGAATGCCTTATGAGCGCATTGATCGTATTGATGGTATGATAGGAATTATTCCATAGCGTGGTTATCCAATTCTCATTAGGGTCCAATTGAGAGTTATACAAATTGTAATATTTGTAATCGCCGTCAGATCCGTTGGTGAAGATATCCGTCCCCAATTCCGTCATTTCCAAACCCTTTTCTGAACCATAAAAATTACGGCAATCGCTGTAGGCCGCATTAAGCGCGGCGTAAAATCCGGGTTTGGTATCCAGGTATGCGTCGGTTAGACCGGAAACAATTTTTTCGTTTAGCATTTTCCTGCACGATACGCCGGCCGCCAGCAGTAGGATACAAAGAAATGCTGTATTTATTTTATTCATGTTGATCGCTTTTAAATTGAAACAAGCAAATGTCTGGTTTGGGTTATATTAAGTTACAAATTCGTTTGATCATGCAACCCTTCTTAAAACCTGGCATTTAATCCCACCATAAAGATTTTAATTTGCGGCGTATTAACGCCTATGCTTCTGTCGAACTCCGGATCGATGCCGTAGTATTTGTTTACATACGGAGAAAACAGGATGAACGGCTGCTGTGCGCTGGCATAAATGCGCAGCGATTGCATCCTCATCCGCTCCATCAACGCCCGCGGAAAGCTATACCCCAACTGCATATTCCTGATCTTCACAAAGGACCCTGAAAAATAAGTGAGCGTGCTTACATTCGTCGGACTCTCCTGGTTCTTGTTGGGACGCGGCCACATGTCCGAAGGGTTCTCCGGCGTCCAGTAATCCATGTTCATCACATTGGACTTGCCTGACAACGAGGCCAGGGAGCGGTGATAGTTACTCTGGATCATGCTGCCCTGCCGGGCATAAGCAAAAACAGAAAGATCAAAGCCCTTGTAGCTAAATCGGTTGGTCATGCCTCCCGTCCATTTTGGGATATCGCTGCCCAGAATGACCTTGTCCAGCGAATTGATCTCCCCGTCGTTGTTCTGATCCTTTAACCGGATCTCTCCTGGTCTTGCATTATAGCTCAAAGCCAAAGCCTCATCCTTGCTCTGCCAGATGCCGATCTTCTCATAATCATAAAACACCGTCAGCGGCTTGCCGATAAACCATGCATTCTGCGGATCATCGTTCTTGCCTGTCGATAAGCTCACGATCTTCTCCCTGTTCGTGTAAAAGCTAATATCCGTCTGCCATTTAAAACCGCTTCTCGAATCAATATTCACCGTCGACAACCCTATCTCCAATCCCTGATTCTGCGTAGCGCCGATATTGCTCAGCACCGAGGTAAAGCCCGTGTTTGCAGGGATCTGACGGTCCATCAGCAGGTCCGTCGTATTCTGATGGTACAGGTCGATCGAGCCGCTCAACCGGTTATTGAAAAATCCAAAATCCACTCCCACATTAAACGATGCCGTACTCTCCCATTTTAAGTCCAGGTTACGGAACACGTTAGGATGAAAACCAAAGGCGCTGGCCTCGCCAAAAGAATAGGCGTTCCTAAGCAAGGCGCCCTGCGTGGCATAGGGGTTGATCCCTGTATTGCCCGTACGACCATAACCTACTCTTAGCTTCATTTCCGTTAAATGGTCCATCCCCTTCATAAAGTTCTCATCGCTGATCCTCCAAGCCAGGGCCATCGAGGGGAAATAACCCCATTGGTTGCCCGGCGCAAAACGCGAAGAACCGTCTGCTCTTGCCGTCACCGTCAACAAGTACCTGTCCTTATACCCATAGTTGATCCTGCCCATGTACGACAGGATCACCCATTTGCTGTAATCGCTCTCTACGCCCAGGATCGTAGAGGCGCTGCCCAGGTTATAAAACTGCTGCTGATCGGCCGTAACGCCCTCCACCGAAGAAGAAAAGCGCTCGTTCTCTTCAGCCTGCACGCTAAATAATGCCGTTGCGCCTATGGAATGATCTCCCAACTGCTTTTTATAGTTCAGGATATTTTCCAGCGTATAGGAAAAATCTCCCGTATTGTCCACCGTAGCCGAGGGCAGGGCTTCAGAACGAACACTGGTCTGCGAAGCGCTGAATGTTCCTCTTCTGCCCGAGGTCAGGCTGGGGCCAAAGTTCACCCGCGCGCTGAGATCCCTGGTGATATCATACTCTGCAAACAGGCTGGCAAAAAGACGGTTCTGCTTGTTCTCATCAACCAATGCGCCCGGTACCATATCCGACA
>DEHV01000020.1:0-125737 GCA_002352105.1 Chitinophagaceae bacterium UBA2791
GCCGCCATGCATGGCGCACAACAGAAAGCCTGCAAATTTTTTTATTTGCAGGCTTTCTTGTGTTTGATCTCAGGATGCCTGATATCTATTCTTCCTTACAGAGGATCAGTATTTAAATGGCTTCCCGCCTACCATCACTTCCTGCGTCTTCTCATCGAAGGTGGCTTTCATACCGGTGATCACCGAAGCGCTGGTCATAATGGTTGCAACCGAATGATAATATCCCGCTTCCACAGGCGCATTGGTAGGCTTACGGCTACGGATACACTCCATCCAGTTGCGTACATGCGCGGAAGTAAGAATATCTCCGCCGGTATCGGCGCCGGTTGCAGCCTTTATCGCCTCCGACAAACTCATCTGCGGCAATAAGTTTTCTTTCAGCCCCATGGGTTCTGCATGCGATCTTTTCAGCCCCCCTTTCGGCGATACCATATTGGTATCCAGGTTGAGCTCGCCGCCATTGGAATAATAGATCTCTGCAGGATTATCATCGCCGTTGTGCATGCGGGAAGCAAAGCTAACCTGGAAGCCCGAGCTTAGATCGTCTTTGGGTCCATAGTCAAATACCGCGGTAATAGTATCCCAATTCCGTCTTCCATCCTTCCACATATAGATGCCGCCGTTAGATACGACGCTGCGCGGATAATTTAATCCGCTGAACCAGTTTACCGTGTCGATCTGATGACTCATCCATTGCCCCGGTATGCCGGAAGAATAAGGCCAGAACAAACGGAACTCAAGGTATTTTCTTGCATCAAAGGGCTCATAGGGCCTGTTCATGAGGTAACGCTTCCAGTCGGTATCCGCCTCCTTCAAGGTGGGCACGGCAGCCAGCCTGCGCCATCGCCCGGGCTGATTCACATTCCAGGTCAGTTCCACCATCGTGATCGGTCCGAATTTTCCTGATTTAATAAATTCGGCCGCCGCATGATAGTTGGGGCCGCTTCTTCTCTGCGACCCGATCTGGATAATACGATCAGATGCTTTTACGGCTTTCAGCGCGGCGCGATTATCTTCCATTGTTTCAGCAAAAGGCTTCTCCACAAACACGTCGCATCCGGCTTTTACGGCTTCTATGGTGTGCAGGGCATGCTGAAAATCGGCAGTGCTGATGAAAACAGCATCCACTAATTTCTTGTCGTACATTTCTTCGTTATTCCTGCATATCGCAACCTCATGCCCCATCTTCTGTTTCCAGAATGCCGCGCCTTCTTCCCTGCGAAGTCTCCAGATATCGGATACCGCGATAAGATCGAAATTCATTTCCTTATAATGCTGCATGAAACAGGGCGCATGCGACCCCTTATGCCTGTCCGAAAACCCTACCACGCCTACCCGCACGCGATCGTTAGCGCCCAATATGTTTCCATAACTCTTGGCGCTGAACGACATCGCCCCCATATAAATACCGGCAGACGCCACTGCAGACTGTTTGATAAAATCTCGCCTTGATTGAGCCATATGAAATTGATTTAGTACTGTCTAAGGATGTTTACTGACTAAAGTTAAGATCAATTGAGAGAAATATCAGGGGCTCCGACAAAACTTCTCCGGACAAAATGGATCGCAGGCCCCAAAAAATAAAGATTGCGACTCATTCTCAACCTTAACCCTGCGGGGCCGCTGATAAAAATTCAATAGGAGCCGCTAGCAAAATCAATAAATAGCGTAACTTAATTCATTGATCGGTATTGTGCTTTTTAATTTTTCTTATTAAAAATCAGATATGAACAAACTTGTACGGGGGCTGATCGCAGCATATGGCGCCAAGAAATTAGGAGGAGGATGTTTTGGAACCATTATCGTGTTCATTATCATATGGTGGGCTTTGGGGCAATGCAATTGAGGGCGCCTCTCCTTAGCTTTTATTAAAACTGATGGAACCCCTGCGAAACAAAATTCAGCACGGCGGGCAACGCCGTGCGCCAGTATTCCCATGAATGCGCCCCATCGCGTATCCGGAATTCATGAGGGATCTCTTTTTTCCTCATAGCGATATGGATCAGGCTGTTTCCTTCATACAGGAAATCATCGTCTCCGCAATCAATATACCATCGAACGGATTTGGCGAGGCTATCGGGCATGCTGTTCACCAGCTCCAGCGCGCTGTGCTTTTTATAATAAGCTTCCAGGCTTGCTCCGCTGACCCTTGCTTCCTGCCCGCGGGCAAACCGCTGCCTGGCCTCGTCCAGCGACAAGGGGCCTATATAGGCGCTTAAGGGGCATGCAGCGGAAAAAAGATCGGGGCGATGCAGCGCATACATGAATGAACCGCCGCCGCCCATCGATAAGCCCGCTACCGCGCGGTATCTTTTCTCGGATTTTACGCGGTATTTTTTTTCTATTTCGGGAAGAAATTCCTGGAAGAAAAAATCTTCGTATGCCCAGTCGCCTTTAATATCATTAAAATATCCCCGGCGACCGGTATTGGCATCCGGCATTACAATGATCATCGGCGTTGCCTTTCCTTCCTTAATGGCTTTATCGGCGATAAACAATACTTCGCCAAACTGCACCCAGCCGGTGTGGTCGTCCCCGGCTCCGTGAAGCAGGTACAATACCGGGTAACTGCGCTGCGAGGTCTCATAATCAGGAGGCAGGTATATCGCAAACTTTCTTTCCATCTTCAGGATCTTACTGGTCATAGACAATTCGTCATATACCCTTCCCGATTGGGAAAACCCGCCCATGCCGCTTAACAAAAAGGATAAGATTATAATTACTGCGGTTTGCTTCATAATGCTAGCTTGTTTGTTAAAATTTCAGTCGCTGTGCAACGGTCGCGCCAGTCTGTTCGCCTATGCCGGGTACCCGATTACAAAGGCGTAACATATTGAAATTAAATTTAATTGAAAATAAATTAAATAATGGAAATTATGAGGAGGAGCCTTATATTTACGGGTACGTAAACGATCAATAAGCAACTGCATCCTTCTCCTACCAACTGTTCAACCAGAGTAAACAGTTTCTGTTGATGGTATGCGATGATCATTAAACGCATTATTTGCCATATATGAAACAACGCAACAACCGTAGAACATTTCTCAAAAACACTGCGCTTGCAGGATTCGGATTAGGACTGGCAGGAACGGCGCGAAGCATGGGACTGGCCGCTCAACCCGGGTCTGTTTATCCCGCGCCGGGGCAGATCATGGCATCGGGCCGCGTGGGAATAATCGGATTGGATACTTCGCACAGCCCGGCTTTTACCAAATTTATCAACGCTTCCGATTCGGGTTTTAAGGTAACCATTGCCTACCCTTACGGAAGCAGGGATATAGAATCCAGCGCCAGCCGTATTCCCGGTATTACGGAAACCATAAAGGGCCTGGGTATTGAAATAGCAGGATCCATCGCCGAGCTACTGGAAAAATGCGATGTCGTGTTGCTGGAAACCAATGACGGCCGCCTGCATCTCGAACAGGCCCTGGAAGTGATGAAAGCAGGGAAAAGATTATTCATAGACAAGCCGATAGCGGCTTCGCTGGCTGATGCGATCGCTATTTTTGACGCGTCCAAGAAATACAATGTCCCGGTATTCTCCTGTTCCTCGCTACGGTTCAACCCGGGCGTGCAGGACATGGCCAGGGGCGTTAAGGTAGGTAAGATAATGGGCGTTGATTCTTATAGTCCCTGCTCCCTGGAAAAAACCCATCCCGATCTTTTCTGGTACGGTATACACGGCGTGGAAGTCTTGTTTACCCTGATGGGCAAGGGTTGTAAAAAAGTAGTGCGCGTAAACGCGCCCGACGCGGATGTAGCGGTAGGAACCTGGGAAGGCGACCGGATAGGCACGTTCAGGGGAACCCGCGGAAAAGTGGCCCATAGCTATGGCGGTTCCGTATTCGGAGAAAAAGCAATTGCGCCCATACCGCCATTTAAAGGATATGACGATCTGGTAGTTAAGATCCTGGAGTTTTTCAAAACCGGAACGCCGCCGGTAGACCCGGAGGAAACGCTGGAGATCTGCGCCTTCATGGAAGCGGCGGATCAGAGTAAGAAAAAAGGAGGGGTCCCGGTAAGTATCCAGACCATGTTCATTAAAGCCAGAAAAAAAAGGAAATAATACGGACGCCTGAAGTTCAGTCGTTCTCATTCATTAATATATTCTACCATAAAAAAGACAAACAATGCAAAAATCCCGTCGCAAATTTATCAGACAAACCATGACCGGAATGGCTGCGGCATCCATAGGCGGCATCCTGCCGGCTTTCAGCGCTAAAAGCTATGCGAATATAGTCGGGGCAAACAATCGTTTGCTCGTTGGCGTTATGGGCGTTAACTCCAGGGGAGGCGCGCTGTCCCGGAGCTTTTCCAGAGCAAAGGATTGCGAGGTCATACATATCTCCGACGTCGATACAAGGGCGGCGGAAAAATGTATAGCCAACATAGCGCAGATAACCAACAAGCGTCCTAAAGCCACTCCCGATTTCAGGAAGGCGCTGGAAGACAAACAACTGGACGCTATCGTAGTGGCGGCTCCCGACCACTGGCATGCGCCCGCAGCCATACTGGCGTCAAAAGCCGGCAAACACGTGTATCTCGAAAAACCCTGCAGCCACAACCCGAACGAAGGGGAACTGCTTATTGCAGCAGTGGAAAAATACAAGAACGTGATCCAGATGGGAAACCAGCGACGCTCTTTCCCCAATATCGTAGCAGGAATTAAGGATCTGCATGAGGGCATTATCGGCAAACCTCACTATGCAAGAACATGGTACGCCAACAACCGCCCCTCCATAGGCGTTGGCAAAGAAACCTCAGTTCCTTCATGGCTCGACTATGAATTATGGCAGGGCCCCGCTCCCCGGAAGGCGTTCAAAGACAATCTTATTCACTACAACTGGCATTGGTTCTGGCATTGGGGCACCGGCGAAGCGCTCAACAATGGCACGCACTTCGTAGACCTTGCCCGCTGGGGGTTGCAGGTAGACTATCCCACGCTGGTGACTTCCGCCGGCGGCCGCTTCCGCTATAAGGACGATTGGGAAACCCCCGATACGCAAATGATCAGCCTGGAATTCGGCAATGGCTCCATGATGACCTGGGAAGGACGCAGCTGCAATAGCGCGGCTTCTGACGGCGCAGGCGTTGGCGTTATCTTTTATGGCGAAAAAGGAACCTTAAAAATTGAAGGCGGAAACGCTTACTCCGTTTACGATATGGATAACAAACTGGTCAAAGAGGTGAAGTCCAACACTAAGCTGGACACCCGCGACTTAACAGACCCTTCCAGGGACCTGGACGTCATCCATATCAATAACTTCCTGGATACCATCCGCGGAAAAGATAAACTGAATTCAGATATCGTTAGCGGACACCAGAGCACGCTGCTGGTTCAGCTCGGCAATATCGCTCAGAGAACAGGGGAAACGCTGAAGATAGATCCTAAGAACGGGCGTATCCTGAACAGCTCCAAAGCAAATGAATTCTGGGGCCGGCAATATCAACCAGGATGGGAACCTAAAATTTAATGTCGACAAGGCTAATACAAATCATATAACATACAAATAATGAAGAAAGACGTTGCCGTGCAGGCTTCCACCTTAACGACCAGGGATACCCGAATATCGATCGCGATCGTTGGGATGATGTTTTTTATTTTTGGCTTTGTATCCTGGGTGAACGCCATCCTGATCCCTTATTTTAAGATAGCGTGCGAACTCACCAATTTCGAGTCTTACCTGGTGGCGTTCGCCTTTTATATCTCTTATTTAGTGATGTCGGTGCCTTCCTCCTATCTCCTGAAAAAGATAGGGTTTAAAAAAGGGATGATGTTTGGATTCCTGGCCATGGCGATAGGCGCATTTATCTTTGTGCCGGCTGCGTTGACCCGCACTTATGAAATATTTTTGGTGGGCCTGTTTTCTATTGGCGCCGGATTGGCAGTGCTCCAGTCGGCGGCAAACCCCTACATCACGATCCTGGGGCCGATAGAACGCGCGGCGCAGCGGTTCAGCATCATGGGTATCGCCAATAAGGGCGCAGGCATATTGGCGCCGCTCATTTTCGCCGCAGTGGTGCTGAGAGCGACAGACAACGAAATGTTTGCCCAGCTGCCGTTGATGACGCCGGAAGAAAGAAGCGTTATCCTGGACGAGTTGATCCGGAGGGTGATCCTCCCCTATTCTATTATGGGAGTCGCCCTGATCGGATTGGGGTTATTCGTTCGTTTTTCACCGCTTCCGGAAATAGACACCGAGCACGAAACCGAGGAAGTCGCCAAAAGCAATTCAGGGAAAACGAATATTATGCAGTTCCCTCATCTTATCCTTGGCGCGATCGGCATTTTTTTGCACGTAGGCACCCAGGTGATCGCCATAGATACCATTATCGGTTATGCTGAGTCGATGAATATCCAACTGTTTGAAGCAAAAGTGTTTCCTTCCTATACCTTAACAGCCACCATTATCGGATACATCCTGGGCATCTTTTGCATTCCCAAGTTCTTCAGTCAGCTTACAGCGTTGCGATTCTGCACCATCTTAGGCGTAGCGCTGACCCTGCTGATCGTATTCACCAGCGGAGACGTGAGACTTTTGGGGCATACGGCCGATATCTCTATCTGGTTTGTTGTGCTGCTGGGGTTTGCCAACTCCCTGATATGGGCTGGCATCTGGCCGCTGGCGCTGGACGGACTCGGGAAATTCACCAAACTGGGCGGTTCGGTTATGATCATGGGACTGTGCGGCAATGCTATCCTACCGTTGATATATGGTCATTTTGCCGACCTGTACAGCGTCCGCACTGCGTACTGGGTGCTGCTTCCCTGCTATCTTTACCTTGTGTACTATGCCGTTTACGGCTTCCGTATCAGGAGATGGGCCCTTACCAACGCCACCAAGCCGCTAGCTCCCGCAGTATCTCCGCTTAATCAACAGACTGAAAACAACTAAGCATGAAGGATCAACGATTGAAGATAATTAATGGAAAGATCATTACTCCGCGACGCATTATTCCTAACGGAACCATCCTGGTTGAATCGGGAAAGATCGTTGCGGTGGAAGAAGGAAATATTGAAGCGAACGACGCTGTCGTAGTTGATGCCGGCGGTAAATACGTGTCGCCGGGGTTCATAGATATTCATATCCATGGCAGCGCCGGAGCCGATTTTATGGACGGCGAAGAAGCGGCTTTTCTAACGATCGCCGAAGCCAATACTAAAAACGGCACCACCGCCATGACCCCTACCACGCTGACCAGCGAAAAAGAAGGGTTGCTCCACACGCTTGATCTGTATGAAAGCGCCAACAAAAAAAACGCCAAGGGCGCACAATTCCTCGGCATGCACCTGGAAGGGCCTTATTTTGCCCTGAACCAGCGCGGCGCGCAGGACCCGCGGTATATACGCGACCCCGACCCGGCAGAATACAAGGAGGTTATCGCCTACTCCAAAAATATCGCCCGTTGGAGCGCCGCTCCTGAGCTGAAAGGAGCCATTGAATTCGGGCAATACTGCTGCTCCAAAGGNNGCCACCCATATGTATTCGGCAATGTCGGGCGTTACGCGCAGAAATGCTTACCGGTATGCCGGCGTTATAGAAAGCGCTTTCCTGATCGATGAAATGAACGTAGAAGTGATCGCCGACGGAAAACACCTGCCCGCTCCCCTGCTGAAGCTGATCTATAAGATCAAGGGGCCCGATAGGATCGCGCTGATCACTGACGCCATCCGGGGCGCCGGCATGAAAGAAGGCGACACGGTGGTGCTCGGCAATAAGCACACCGGGCTCCAGGCAATTATTGAAGACAGCGTGGCCAAACTGCCTGATAGAAGTTCTTTTGCCGGCAGCGTAGCGACAACCGACAGGTTGGTGCGGACCATGGTAAATATTGCTGATGTGCCGCTTGCAGATGCCGTACGCATGATGACCGCGACGCCGGCTACCATCATGGGCGTGGCCGATAAAAAAGGAACCCTTGCCCCAGGCAAGGATGCCGATATCGTCATCTTTGACAGCAATATCAACGTGGAAACAACCATCGTGAATGGCAGGATCGCGTATCAAAAACAATAAAAAATCCCGTTGCCGGCGATTATCGTAAGAGGGCGCAGGTCAGGGCCGGTAAGTTATAAGACATAACCGTTTCAATGATTTAATTATTTTATTATTTATGAAAAAACTAATTGGAGCCTTTTTACCGCTAAGTTTATTTGTTATGATTACCGCTCAACAGTCCTGCAGCGACGCGCCTCAGAAAGCCGACGCTGGCGATAGCCTTATTCGCCTGATCACCCTGGCCCCGGGGCATTTTCATGCGGCGCTGGTGCAGAAATATATGTACGACAATGTAAGCCCCGACGTGCACGTATATGCGCCTGAAGGACAGGAGCTGCAATCGCATCTGGGCCTGATCAATCAGTACAATACCCGGGCCGACAATCCCGCTTCCTGGAACGAGATATTATACACAGGGACCGACTTCTTCGATAAAATGCTTTCCGATAAAGCGGGCAATGTTGTAGTGATCGCCGGCAACAACAAAGAAAAAACAGACTATATCAAAAAGTCCATAGACGCCGGGTTAAACGTACTGGCCGACAAACCCATGGCCATCGATGCTACAGGGTTCAATAAATTAAAAGAGGCATTTGCTGCCGCAGAAAAGAACAAGGTCCTGCTCTATGATATCATGACCGAACGGTTTGAGATCAACAGCATATTGCAAAGGGAGTTTACCCAAATGCCCGAACTCTTCGGCGAATTAGAAAAAGGAACGCCCGACAACCCTGCAGTGATTAAAGAAAGCGTTCATCATTTTTACAAACAGGTTTCAGGCAAACCGCTGGTGCGTCCCGCCTGGTATATGGACGTAGCCCAGGAAGGCAACGGCATTGTGGATGTCACCACGCATATGGTGGACATTATCCAATGGAGCTGTTTTCCCGAGCAAACGCTGGACTACCAGCAAGACGTGGTATTGCATTCCGCTAAAAGATGGGCCACCGAATTAACGCCGTCGCAATTCAAACAGATCACCCAGCTCGACGGGTACCCCGACTTCCTGCAAAAAGACGTAAAGGACAGCATACTGCATGTATTTGCCAATGGCGAGATCAATTATGCGCTGAAAGGAGTGAACGCAAAAGTGGTGGTCATTTGGAATTTCCAGGCGCCCGAGGGAACCGGCGACACGCATTTCTCCATGATGCGCGGAACCAAAGCCAGCCTTTTTATCCGTCAGGGCAAGGAACAGCAGTACAAACCCACTTTATACATTGAGCCTGCAAAAAATACCGATCTGTCTGCCTTTGAAAAGACCCTGCAGAACAGTCTTGCTACCATTCATCAAAAATACCCGGGCGTAGAAGCCAAGAAATACGATAAGGGCTGGGAAATTGTTATTCCCCAGCAATTCAAAGTAGGCCATGAAGAACATTTTGCAGAAGTGGCAAAAAATTTCCTTCAGTACCTCGAAAAAGGCAATATGCCTGCATGGGAAGTTCCCAATATGATCGCTAAATATTATACTACCACGCAGGCGCTGGAAAAATCAATGGCCAAATAACAGGCATCTTCTATAGCAGCAGGCTGCAGGCATTGGTAATAACATCATTTACCTTTCATATTGGAACCTATTATGAAACGGATCCGTCATGCGTTGTTGTTCCTGCTGCCCCCGCCTTTGCGATAGCTCAAAACGCCGATTCCGCATGGTTCATCAATAACGATATCAAAAAAGAGTATTCCGGACCGAGGCGCTGGAAGAAGACATAACGCTGGCTGGACCGCTGATCGCAGCGCTATCCGAAATATTTTTCCCTGCGATATTGAACGTCTATCGATCGCTATCCGACGGAGAAGATAGCAGTACGAAAAGCGCATAAGCGCCGCAGTCACCGAAGTTTCCCGGATATCTTATACTGCTCGGTTTTCTGTCGTCTGACGTATTTCGCCACTTCGCCTACAGGGGCAAGCCAGACGCCGTTTGCCGGATCCTGCGCATAACGGATCAGTTGCTCCAGCATAGCCGTCCGCGTTGTCTGCCTGCCTTCTCCTCCTATTTCATGACCGGCAAGCGTAAGCCAGGAGCCGGATTTTTTTGCATCCTCTATCAGGGTAAGGATCTGTTCAAAATCTTTCCCATCCATTTCCATCCCGGTAATCTGCGCCAGGTCGCAGAAAGCAGGATCATTGGGCGCTTCATCCAGCCACCCTCTGCCGCTCAGGAACAGGTCGGCCACCAGGGGCACATAGCTTTTTACCTTGTAGCCCCTTCCCACAAATTTCTGTCCGCAGGGATAAGCAAAAACTTCCGCTTTCACGCCAAGCAGCGTCATGATCTGTTGATTGGCTTCCACTAACTGCCTGCGCATTCCTTTCAGGTTATAGTCTTCCAGCGCATTCGCCCTGGAAAAAGCATAATTGCCGGTACAGGGATGAGTAAGGGAATGATTGCCGATCTCATGCCCGCTGGCTACCGCTTTCTTCCATCCTTCCAGCCGCTGCTCAACCGCCCACGGCGTCACATAAAAACTAACTTTAACCCCGTATTGATCGAACAGCGGCGTTCCCACATCGACCTGGCTCAGCCGCGCATCATCGAAGCTTAAGCTCAGGGCAACCTGTTTGCCTTCCGGCCACGCAATGGGAAGCGTCGTGGAAGAAACAGGTTGCGCAAAAGCAGTTGATCCGGATAGAAGCGCTACTGTTAACAAACGGAGTACAAGGAATATATTGGGCATTCTATTGTTTTTAAAATATGGCGTATGATATTATTCAGGGATCTTGCTTAAAGACCGGGGTTGCCTGTTCCTAAATTTAGTAAATCGCTTCATTCCACACGTATAATTGTAAGAATTCCTGGTGAAGATTAAATAAATTCGTTTACTTACAAGATCTTTAATCCAACGATAGATGAAACAAATTCAAGCGCTTTATATCCCTGACATTAATGTTCAAACCGGTTTAACCGCCTTATCGGCATTCCTGGATACCCAGGAGTATTTCAAGGTAGAAGAAACTCCCTGGGGAATACAGGGCCGCAAACCGGAGGTTCGCTTCGCCATCGTTCATTTTGAGACGGGCATCGCATTAAAGTTTTATGTGGAGGAACAATACACCATCGCCCGGTATCAACAATCGAACGATCCTGTATACAAAGACAGCTGCGTAGAATTTTTTATCGCGCTGGGAGACGAAGACGTTTATTACAATTTTGAATTCAACAGCCTGGGGTCCTGCCTGATGGGCTTTGGGCCGCAGTCGAGGGCAAACAGGATTTATCAGTCTCCGGAAACCATAGATCAGATAAAACGCAGCGTGTCGTTGCAAGCCACCAGGCCCGGATCTGGGGTTCACTGGGAGATTACCATAATGATACCGATAACTGTATTCTGCAGCCATCAACTATCTTCCTTGTCGGGCAGGGAATGCCGCGCTAATTTTTACAAATGCGGCGATGAACTTCCCCAGCCTCATTTCCTTTCCTGGAGCAATATCCGGGCGCAGCAGCCCGATTTCCATCAACCCGCTTTTTTTGGAAAGCTGTCCTTTTTGAAATCCTGAATACAGCCGGCGGCCCGTTCCATCGAGGATATTATGCCGCCAGGAATAAAAATTTAAAATGCGCCGCGGCCCGAATACCGTAAAAGAGAATAATATTTAATATAATTGTAGTGTTAGCTACTCTACAAAACTTTACTATTTCCTATAACATGACAAAAAAAGGCGTTGAACTTTCCGGTATTAAAGAGATTGCCAGAAGGGCCAATGTATCTATTGCGACCGTTGACAGGGTGCTTCACAAAAGATCAGGCGTATCCGCGCAGACCCGGGAAAAAATAGACCGCATCATTGCGGAATTGAACTACCAACCCAATCTGCTTGCCCGACGCCTGGCTTCCCGGAAGATCATCAACCTGGCCACCCTGATCCCGAAAGTCTCCGGCGAAACCAGCTTCTGGGAAGCGCCGCTAAAAGGCATAGAACAGGCGGAATCCGAGATCCGGCAATACGGCATCAAAGTGGAGAAATATTTTTTTGACCAGGACGACTGCAGCTCTTTTATAAAACAAACACAGCTCATCCTAAAAAGCAATATCGACGGGGTATTGATGGCGCCCACCTTTACCGAAGAAGCGATTGCCTTTATCAACCTGCTCAAAAAGCAAAGCATCCCTTATGTCTTTATCAATTCAGATATTCCCAACCAGGACAGCCTTTGCTATATAGGCCCTCATTTATACCGGAGCGGATACCTTGCCGCCAACCTGATCAGCTATCTTGTAGGAGAGAACGACAGGATACTGGTGGTCAATATAGCCACGGCGTACGATCTTATCCTTCGAAAAGAAGAAGCCTTTATCGGGTATTTCAGGGATAACCGCAAGGCCAATAAGATCTCCAGGCTAAGCATCCATGAAATGGACTACGCGTCAATGGCGCGGGAACTTTCGGACGCGCTCAACCGATACAACGATGTAAAATTGATTTTCGTCGCCAGTTCCAGGGTATTCATGGTAGCCCATTACCTGAAAGAATCAAAAAAAGATATCCTGCTGGTGGGATACGATTTCCTGAAAGAGAACATTGAATACCTGAAAGATGGGATCATTGATTTTCTGATCTGCCAAAAACCTGTCGACCAGGCGTACAAGGGAATCATGGCCCTATACCAGAAATTAGCGCTGGAAGCTCCGGTCGAAGAAGTTCAGTTCATGCCGATCGATATCATTACCCGCGAGAATTACGCCTTTTACCAAAATTAAGAACCAACCGAAGAACCTTACCTGTTTCAAGATCGCGGCCGAAGCAGGACTCGCCCTATCAGGATTTATTTTTGGATTGAGACCCGATTATTTTACCAAGGCGCCGGGAACTATTTTTTGCCGGATTCAGGCGCTTAACGCTTTCTATCTTTAACGTCCTTCATAACTTACGTATACGCTAATTTGCCCATATAAAAAGTTTCCCCGGAACAGGCAGGAATAAATTTTTCATGTAAAGAATTAGTCCTACTTTAGGGTACGTACCCGGAGTTTTAACGCTATGATTTTAAAATCATAATATGTTGCTAAATGATCAGATATAAGCGGTGTATCATCAAAATAAAATGGCTTTTGCTCAGGGTTGAGCGGTATTCCCGCCTCCTCCTTTTTAGTATGCCGCCTCGCGATCTTCAGCAATTTAGGCGCTGGGAATATGCATATTCTGAAATATACCATCATCATAAAAACAGATCTTTATTTAAATTTGAATCAGCATTATGAAAAAAGTTGAAGCGGCTTATCAGCAATTATTGCAGCCTTCAGATGAACTGGTTGAGGACATTGCCAGGTTAAAGGGAGATATCCTTATTCTCGGCGTGGGCGGTAAAATGGGGCCTGCAATGGCCAGACTCGCCAAACAAGCGATCGACAAAGCAGGCGTAAAGAAAAAAGTGATCGGCGCCGCCCGTTTTTCGGAGCCGGGCCTTAAAGAAGAGCTTAACCGGGACGGTATTGAAACCATCTCCGCCGATCTGCTTAACGAGGAGCAGCTCAGCGCGCTCCCCGAAGTGGAAAATGTTCTTTACCTGGCGGGATTAAAGTTCGGGACGTCTACCAACGCATCCCTGACCTGGGCCATGAACGCTTACTTACCGGGCCGGGTAGCTGAAAAATACAGAAACTCCCGCATCGTCGTGTTTTCTTCCGGGAACGTTTATCCCATGTCGCCCGTATATTACGGAGGATCGGTGGAAGAAAACCCGGCCGAACCCTTTGGGGAATACGCGCAGTCCTGTTTGGGAAGGGAGCGCATGTTCCAGCACTTCTCAGGAAAATACAATACGCCCATTCTTATCTATCGCCTGAACTTCGCCTGCGATGTTACCTACGGCGTTTTGCTGGAGATCGCCCTCTCCGTTAAGGAAAACCGGGAAATCGATTTATCGATGGGCCAGTTGAACGCCATCTGGCAAAACGACGCCAATGATATCGCCATCAGATCGCTGCATCACTGCGCAACGCCGGCTAAGATCCTGAATGTGACAGGGCCGGAAACCATCTCCGTGAGATGGTGCGCGGAAGAATTCGGGCGCATGTTCAACCTGACCCCGAAATTTATCAACCAGGAACAGCCCACCGCCTATTTGAACAATGCCGCTGAATCCTTTAAGCTCTTTGGCTATCCTAAAGTAACGCTGAAAAGGATGATGGAAATGTTAGTAGACTGGGTAAACGCCGACGGCAAAAGATTAAATAAACCTACGCACTTCCAGGAAAGGAAGGGAAAATATTAATACTATGACATATAAATCATTAGATCCATCGCTGCAAAAAGCGCTGCACAAAGGGATGGTCATCCCCGCCCACCCGCTGGCATTGGATCAATACCGCAAACTCGACGAAAAAAGACAAAGATTACTGACGCGCTATTATATTGCCAGCGGCGCCGACGGCGTGGCCGTGGCCGTGCATAGTACGCAATTTGAGATCCGCCAGCCGGAGATCGGCCTGCTGGAGCCGGTATTGAAGATAGCCGCGGAGGAAGTAGACAAAGCCGCTCCCGACAAACCCTTCATCAAAGTGGCCGGAGTGATCGGTCGTACGGAGAATGCGCTGAAAGAAGCTGAACTGGCCGCTAAATACGGCTATGATATGGCGTTGCTCAGCAATGGCGGCATGCCCGATCTTTCAGAGAAGGAACTGATTGCCCGCGCCAGCCGCGTTGCAGAGGTCCTTCCCTTATTCGGGTTTTATCTCCAACCCGCTGTTGGCGGACGGTTGCTGAGTTATGATTTCTGGAAAGACTTCGCCGATATCCCTAATGTATATGCGATCAAGGTGGCCGCCTTCAACCGCTACCAGACCCTTGACGTGGTAAGAGCGGTATGCAACTCCGAAAGAAGGGATGAGATCGCCTTGTACACCGGCAACGACGACAATATCGTGGCCGACCTGGTCACCCCCTATCGGATACCTGTAAACGGAAAGATCGTGGAAAAAAGATTTGTAGGCGGACTGCTGGGACACTGGGCGGTATGGACCAGCAAAGTAGTGGAGCTGCTGAAGGAAATAAAACATCGCCTGCAAACGGATCCTGCGAGTATTGAAGACCTGCTGGCAAAAGGCATAGCCATCACCGATATGAATGCCGTTATCTTCGATGCGCAGCACGCTTTTCATGGTTGCATACCGGGCATTCATGAAGTGTTAAGAAGGCAGGGATTGATGGAAGGCCGTTGGTGCCTGAACCCGAATGAAGAGGTCTCTCCGGGGCAATTAGAAGAAATAGATCGTATTTATAAAGAAAACGCGGACCTGACCGACGATGAATTTGTAAGGCAGTTCCTGGAACGTCAAAAAGCGCAAATGGTATCCTGATCATCGACGTAAAGTCATCCGGAAATAAGCAGGCTTTCTGAACACATATAAGAATTAACCAACGCGCATTTGTTCCAGGCGAAAGATAAGTATTGCCGGACCTGCTCTTTTCTGGTCGTGCTGAACAGGCGTCGCTGGCACATGGCGTACAGCTCCGGCCTGCCAGGAGCGGCGTATCACAAACCGATCAGGCGAAAAAAATGGTTATGCTAAAAGAAGAGATCAAGCAACTGGCCAAAGACCTGCATGCGCAGGCGATCCGCAATCGCCGCCATCTGCATGCCCATCCTGAATTATCCTTCCAGGAATACGAGACTTCGGCATTCGTGAAAACAAAGCTGGATGAAATAGGCATCCCCTGGCAGGCGATCGCCGGAACGGGTATTACGGCCATTGTAAAGGGCGATCTGCCTTCCGATAAGATAATCGCCCTTCGGGCGGATATGGATGCGC
Organism: Chitinophagaceae bacterium UBA2791; assembly: GCA_002352105.1. Lineage (GTDB taxonomy): Bacteria > Bacteroidota > Bacteroidia > Chitinophagales > Chitinophagaceae > Flavitalea. Next base: position 15,764 of record DEHV01000020.1, read on the forward strand.
TTCCGATCACGGAGACCAACCAGGTGGATTACGCCTCACAGCGCAATGGCGTTATGCATGCCTGCGGACACGATGCGCACACCTCTTCCCTGCTGAACGTCGCGGCCATCCTGCATTCCCTCAAAAACAAATTCGGGGGAACCGTCAAACTGCTTTTCCAGCCCGGCGAAGAGATCCTGCCCGGCGGCGCCAGCCTGATGATTAAGGAGGGAGCGCTGGAAAACATCAAACCCTCTGCAGTGATCGGGCAACATGTATCTCCCATGATCCCCGTTGGAAAGATCGGGATCCGGAAAGGGAAGTTCATGGCTTCCATGGACGAGATCCGCGTGAAGGTAAAAGGCAGGGGCGGACATGGCGCACAGCCGCACCAGAATATCGACCCGGTGATCATCACCGCGCATATCCTCACCGCCCTGCAGCAGATCGTCAGCCGGATGGCAAAACCCACGCTTCCTACCGTGCTCTCTTTTGGAAAGGTGATCGCCAATGGCGCGATCAACGTCATTCCCGATGAAGTATATCTCGAAGGAACATTCAGAACGGTAGAAGAAAGCTGGCGCGATGAAGCGCATGTAAGAATGAAAAAGATGGCGGAAAACATCGCAGAGAGCATGGGGGGAAGCTGCGAATTCAATATCGTAAGAGGATATCCCTTCCTGATCAACAATGAAAGACTAACCGAAAACATCATCGGTCATGTTGAAGCATTTGTGGGAAAGGAGAATGTAATAGAACCCGATGTCTGGATGGCGGCAGAAGATTTTGCGATGTATTCCCAAACCATCGACGCCTGCTTTTACCTGCTGGGCATAAGAAATGAAGAAAGAGGCATCGTCTCTTCGCTGCATACGCCGGGATTTGATATTGATGAACAGGCGCTGGATCTTGGCCCGGGATTAATGGCGTATATCGCAGTAAAACAATTAGGCAATTGAGCAAGAGCGTATCCGGCAATATCCTGAAAGCGCGCAGGCCCTGGCTGGCGGCGCTTTGTTTACTGTCCTTCCTGCTGTTGTCGCTTACGCCGCAGAACGATCAGCCCCTGAAAAGAATAGAACTCTCGGGGTACGCCCAGGGCACCACCTGGCACGCCGTGTATTACGCCGCCGATACGCTGGTATCAAAAAGCGAGGTGGACAGCATCCTGCTGGTAATCGACAGCGCGCTCTCTATCTATAAACCTTATTCGCGTATCTCTGCTTTTAACGATAGCCGGAAAGGAATAAAAATAGACGAGCATTTCAGGAAAGTGATAGCGAGTTCGCTGGAAACCTACCGCGAAACCAACGGCTTGTTTGATATTACCGTATTGCCCCTGGTCGAAGCCTGGGGATTCGGCGCAAAGACCATGGAGCAGCCGCCCGATTCGGCGTCCGTCCGCCAGCTAATGGATTGTATAGGATCCGACAGGCTTAAGCTGAAAAAAAACAAGCTGAAAAAATCAAGACGCTGCATACGCATCGATGTGAACGGCATCGCACAGGGATACAGCGTGGACGTGGTAGCCGCCTTCCTTGAAAAAAAAGGAATACGCGATTATCTTGTTGAGATCGGCGGAGAGCTGCGCGTACAAGGTAAGAAACAACCGGAGAACCAGTCGTTCCGTATCGGCATAGAAGCGCCGCCGGACAGCGGCTTCCCCGACGAGCAACCGCTGGAAAAGGTACTGGTCGTGGATAGCGGCGCCGTCACCACTTCCGGCAACTACCGTAAGTACCACGAAAGCAATGGGAAAAAGATATCTCATCTCATCGATCCCCGAACCGGCTACTCCGTGCAAAATGAGCTCATCAGCGTGACCGTATATGCAAAGGACGCCATGACCGCGGACGCCTACGACAATGCCCTGATGCTGATGGGCCTGGACAAGGCCTTATCATTTGTGGAAAGCCGGGAGGACATGGCCGCTTTTTTTATCTACCGCTTACCCGACGGCAATGTTGCCGACACGGCGTCCAGCGGGTTTTACCGGTTGATACAACCGTAACCCAGATAGCCGTCCCGACGCGTCAGTTTTGATTCAAGCAACGCAACGTTTTGCAGGAGCAACCCCAAAGATGCCGGTTACAACCGCGGCAGCGTCATGCCTCCATCCACCATGATCACCTGGCCGGTGGAATAGGGCATATACCCTAACGCCAGCGCAGCGACTGCCTTGCCGACATCGTCGGGCTGTCCCCATCGGGGCTGCACCATGAGCCCCTGTTCGATCAATTTATCGTATTTTTCGGTTACCCCCGCCGTCATGTCGGTGCGGATAACGCCGGGCCTGACCTCATACACCGGAATATCAAACTCGCCTAACCGCACCGCAAACAGCTGCGAAGCCATGCTGAGGCCGGCTTTGGCCACACAATACTCGCCGCGGTTGACCGATATTACCGTTGAAGAAATAGAAGAAACATTTACAATGCATCCTTTAAAACCAGGCTCCTGCTTTTTTTGTTCGATCATCCAGTTAGCGACCGACTGCGTAAGAAAATAAGGGCCCTGCAGGTTTGTCCTGAGCAGGTGAACAAAACTTTCCTCGCTGGCCTCAAGAATATCCTTGCGTTCCCTGGGTGCGATACCTGCATTATTCACCAATACATGCAGCCTGCCGTAATGTTTTTTGATCTGCTCTACCATGCGAAGCCTGTCTTCCGCCGAAGCAATATCGCCCTGGCAATAAATGGCTTCCGCTCCGAGCTCCCTCAGGCGCTGCAGGCTTTCCTTTACCGCTTCTTCCGGGCGCACGCCGTTAATGGCAATATCAAACCCCGCTTCCGCCAATTGCAGCGCTATGCCGAGGCCAATGCCGCGGCTTCCCCCGGTAATAAATGCTATACGTTTCATGAAATGAATGAATTAGTTTAAAGTTCGGGAACATCTACCCAGCAGCGTTTCTCCCAGCTTTCCAATCCTTTCTCCGCAAGCTGAACGCCCTTGGCGCCTTCTTTCAGATCCCAGGGAAACGGCGTGTCTTTTACGACATGTTTCAGGAACAGCTCCCATTGAACCTTGAAAGCATTTTCATGCAATTCCTGTTCAGGCACTTTGGCCCATCCCTCAAAAAAATTGATCGGCTGCGCGATATCCGGGTTCCATACGGGCTTGGGCGTATTCCCGTAATGCTGGATATAACATTCTCTCAGTCCGGCTACCGCCGATCCCTTTGTGCCGTCCACCTGGAGCGTCAGCAGGTCGTCGCGGCGGACCCTGACGGTCCAGGATGAGTTGAAATGAGCGATCACCCCGCCTTCCAGCTCAAAAGTAGCATAAGCGGCATCGTCGGCGGTACATTTGTATTTCTTACCGTTCTCGTCCACGCGCTCGGGAATATGCGTAGCGCCAAGGCAGGATACGGCTTTTACCTTGCCGAAAATATGGTCCAGCACATAACGCCAGTGGCACAGCATATCTACAATAATGCCCCCATCGTCTTCCTTGCGGTAGTTCCATGAAGGTCTTTGCGCAGGAATGGTATCGCCCTCAAACACCCAGTACCCGAATTCTCCTCGCACCGATAATATCTCTCCGAAAAACCCATTTTCGATAAGGCGTTTCAGCTTTAACATGCCGGGCAGCCATAATTTATCCTGCACCACGCCATTTTTTACCCCGGCTTTTTTACACAGGTCGTACAGTTCCAGCGCGACTTCGGTAGTCACGGCAACGGGCTTCTCGCAATACACATGCTTGCCCGCCTTAACCGCCTGTCTAACGCCATCGGCGCGGCGGCCGGTAGTTTGCGCGTCGAAATAGATCTGGTAGTACGGATTTTTCATCACGCTGTCCAGGTCGGTGGTAAATGCGCTAACGCCGGACTGATCGGCGAGCTTCTGCAGTTTCACCGCGTCGCGACCTACCAATACCGGGTCGGGCATGATAAATTCGGAAGCGCTTACTTTTACGCCGCCCTGTTTGATGATCTCTACAATGGACCGCATCAGGTGCTGGTTGGTTCCCATACGACCTGTAACGCCATTCATGATGATGCCGATTTTGTGAATTGTTGGAGTCATTGTAAATATTTTATTTAAAATGTTTAAGCGTGTTTCAAATAGGCGTCGATGATCTTGTCCAGAAAAACATGCTGGTCTTCTTTCCAATGAATATTGGAGAATACCTCCACTTCATTGAATCCTGTAAAACCGGTAGATTCCACCCATCCCCTGATCTGCGGGATATCAATACATCCTTCTCCCATTAGCCCGCGGTCGTTAAGCATATCCAGGGTTGGCGTTTTCCAATCGCAGATATGGAAGGCCGACAGGTTCCCGTTTTTCCCCGCGCGTATCAATTGNNCCCAGGGCGATTGCAGCGCTTCCGCCATATCATTTGCCTGCGCCAGCGTATTTACGGCCGACCGGTCGCCCGCGTACATCGGGTGCAGCGGCTCAATGGTGAGCTTCACGCCCGCCGCCTTCGCATGATCCAGGCAGGCGGCAATGCCCTCCTGTATCTGTTTTCGCGATTCCTGCAGCGACTGGCCCGGCGCCGCGCCGCAAACCAGCACCACCATCGGCGCGCCTAAGGCAGCAGCTTCGTCGATCGCCTTAAAATTATCATCCAGCGCCGCCTGCCTGCCTTTTTTGTCCAATGCGGGGAAAAATCCGCCCCGGCACAGGGATACAATTTCCAGGTTCAACTCCCTCAGCATCTTCCCCGTCTCCGCAATATTTCTTCCCTGAAGCGCATCGCGCCAGACCGTAATGCCCCCCACTCCTTTTTTTGAAAATTCCTGCGCGGATTTTTCAATAGGCCAGGGCTTGGTTGTGATCGTATGTATGCAAAGCCTCGACAAGTCGGTTAGTTCTTTTGCCATCGGGTCTATTTAACGCAATTAAAAAATGTATAATAAGGTTCATCCTTGATCAGCTTATGCACATATAATGCCGCTTCACGGATATGGTAGTCGCCCCACATACAGGATTCTCCCATAGGTATTTTTGCGCCTTCGGGAACATAATCCCATCCATTCGGCCAATGGTAGACCGTATGCAGCAGCAATCCCTGGTGATTAGGATCCACGCTCAGATAGGGCTCCTGCAACAGGGTATCCAATGCAGTTAGTCCAGCCTGCCAGTACCTGTCGCCCGCAGCCTTATCGCCCTGTTGTTGCAGGTAACGGCCCAGTCGCAACAGTCCCTGGAGACCGATCGCGGCGGCGGAGCTGTCCACCGGCTCGTAGGCATTGAACGGATCTGCGGCGCGATCCAGATAATCGCCTAATTTATACAACTGCGGCGCGCCGGTATCCCAATATGGAATGCCGTCTGCCGGAGAATGGTCTATATAGAAATCGCAGGTAGCTTTTGCCGCTTTCAACATCCATCCCTCGATCTGTTCTCTTCCGCCGAATTTTTCCAGTTCCTCGTCCGGCAGGATCTGTAAAAACTCCAGCTCTTCGGCAAAACCGCACATGGCCCAGGCCAGTCCCCTGGTCCAGGTAGTAAACCCGGTATAGCCCTGCTGGGAATTGGGACAGCGATAGTTTCCGTCCTTGATATTAAATACGCTTTCATGCGCCGTTCTTCCCCAAATATCATAGATATCGCGGCCTTCGCCATAATAAACCGAGTATTGGGCGGTAGCTTTCAGGTGCATCAGGTTTCTTTCCAGCAGGTTGATCTTTACATCATTCTCCGCCTGCAATACATGGTTCAGCTTATGGCTCAACATCAAGGCCCTGCACGAACGGATGGTGTCTACAAATAAAGAATGCGGCCCGTTGAACGAATGAATAAAGCCTCCCGTTTTAACAGGGGTCCAGCGGCTGGCCTGTACCGCGCCGGTAAGCTTAAGCGCCAGCTCGTAAAAATTCTTTTCCCATTCATTGAACGCCGATTTGCCTTCAAGCATCAACCGCAGCAGGTTGCCATAAGTGCTTACATTATTAAATCCGTGATCATGAACGCCAATATGACTGATATGCGGCGCCATGAACTGAAGGGTATTGTTTCTACCCGATTCCAAAAACTCCTTTTCCCCGGTCGCATCATATTGGAGGATGCCTGAACCGAATTGGAAGCCCTGGGTCCATTCTGTCCATCCGCGGGTGGTATACTTCCCTTTAACCGTAAATACAGGGGCTCCCTGGGAGAGATCGTATTCTTTTTCCAGGCTCCTGATCTTCTGCCCCGAAAGCGTCCAGAATTTTTCCAGCTTTGTTTTCAGATCAGCCGGCTTGATTGTTGAATTTATTTTTATCATTATTGAAATTTTTAGATGCCGGGATCGTTCATTAATCCGGCATGTATCCTATTGATGCTAATGAATGGCTAAATTAGTCCAAGCCTTAACATTGACCTACGCTTGTTCTTTTCAAGAATGATACTTTTCTGTCATTATACAACAAAAAATGGCAATCCTGCAATATAATATGAACAATTCCGCTGTACGCGCCCGGGTATGTTTAACCGGCTTTATTTTACTTTCCATCTTAGGGCATTCCTGTCGCCTGTCAACGGATAAACACCTGGCCCCAGCTCCCCGGGATACCACCATTACGGTTTCCAATTCCTATAACGAGCTGTTTTTTGACAGCCTGAGCATGGAAAGGTTCATTAAAGATACTTATCTTGAAGACAGCATGGCCCAGCGGATGCGCAACTTTTACAATAGCCGGAACTACCAGTATGCCTGGTATTTTCATGACGGGCTGACCCACTATGCCTATTCTTTCCTGGAAACCCAGAACGACTATATCGGCTACTCCGGCGACAGCCTGCTGTACAATCCCGGGCTGCTGCAGCTAACGGATTCCACGGCTGCCGCCAACCGGAACATCGACCCCAATGATTCGACGGTATTAAAAACCGAGCTCCTGCTGACCTACCAGTTTTTCCGGTATGCCAACAGGGCATACCAGGGGAATCTTGAGCTAGACGTAAAAGAGCTGGGCTGGTATATCCCCCGCAAAAAGATCGACCAGGTGGCCATGCTGGATTCGGTTATCAGGAACGGCTCCCGGGACATCTCCTTATATCAGGCGCTAAACAGGCAGTACAACCTGCTCAAACGCTTTGTGATCCGATACGACAGCATAGAAAGAAGCGGCGGCTGGCCCGTTATCAAACCGGGAAAAAAGCAATATAAAAAAGGCGATTCCGCAGCGACGATCGCGGAGATAAAGAACAGGCTGTTCCTGGTCGGCGATCTCCCCGAAAAAGATACCAGCTTCGTTTTCACGGAACAGCTGGAAACAGCCGTTAAACGTTTTCAGCAACGCTTCGGCCTATCCGAAAACGGGCAGGTCAATGCTTCAACCCTTGCAGAAATGAATATTCCGGTCGGCCAGCGCATACGCCAGATCCTNNAAATGGAGCATGAATGTAGTGGTAGGAACCGCCGCGCACAGCACGGTCATTTTTACGGGAACCCTGAAATATGTTGTTTTCAGCCCCTATTGGAATGTGCCGCCGGGCATACTCAAAAACGAAGTGTTGCCCGGGATCAAAAAAGATCCCAATTACCTGGCCCGGCACAATATGGAATGGAACGGGGGCGCGGTCCGCCAGAGGCCCGGGCCGCAGAATTCCCTTGGGTTGGTGAAATTCTTATTTCCCAATAACTATAACATATACCTGCACGATACGCCTTCCAAATCCTTGTTCGGCGAAAGCAGCAGGGCATTCAGTCATGGTTGCATACGCCTGGCGGAACCTGCGAAGCTGGCCCGCTTCCTGCTCAGAAACGATCCTGCCTGGGACTCCGTAAAAATCGTGAAAGCCATGCACGCAGGTAAGGAAAGATTTGTTACGCTAAAAGAAGATATCCCTGTTTTCATCGCCTATTTCACCTCCTGGGTAGACAGGGAAGACAAACTTCATTTCAGGAAAGACATCTATAAGCATGATAAAAAGATGGCGGATCATTTATTCATCAATTCGCCAAAGCCATAGCGGCGCTGCGGAACGGGCTCACGAAATGGCGCGTTACCGGCCGGCGGCGATTCGCTGAAACAATAGCTCCGGCTCGTCTGTAGTGATAAAATCAATATTTTTTGCCAACAGGGCATCCATGATCTCCGGATCGTTGACCGTCCAGCTGCTTATGGCCAATCCTAACCGATGCGCGCCGGCGATCCATTCCTCATACTGCTGGAAAAACCGATACTGATAGTTGGCGCCATAGATGCCGTCGCCTTTTAAACGGACAGCTTCTGCGTCCCCGTTCAGGTACATGGTCAATGCCGTTTTATCCCGCTGAACTATCCTTTTAAGGATATCATAGTCGAAGCTGATATAAACCATCCAGGGTTCCGCGCCGAGCCGGCTTATCGTTTCCATTAATATATCTGCGGCGAGGAGGCCGCGTTCCTTGCTGACCTTCGATGGTTTCAGCTCGGCAATCAACAGCGTTTTCCGTTGCTTCATGCCCGCGGATATATATTGTTCCAGCGTTGGAATAGGCTCGCCATTCTTTAGCGGATACTTCAATAAATCGGCATATCTCGTTTTTTCAATGATCATGCCGTTATGATCGGCATCGTGATTGATCACCAATATACTGTCTGCCGTTAACCAGATATCAAATTCCGATCCCGCAACGCCCAGTTCTATCGCGGCTTTCAAGGAAGCAATGGAGTTTTGCGGCGCGCCCGTGTTTTTCCAGGCCCCCCGGTGGGCAATGGCCTTATTCTGGTTAAACCCTTCTTTGAATTTTGGCTGCGCCTGTAATTCAGATCCGTGATCCGGCATAAATAAAGAAACAAGGATAAGAAACAATAACTTTTTCATGACGCCTATAAATATAGAATTTCTTCCGGCAAAAACATGAATAATGAATACATTTACCTATACAAACCCTTCGCTATGCGCCTGATAAAAAAAGCCATATTCCTGGCGACGATTGCCGCCTGCCTTTTCCCGTACGCCGCAAATGCCCAGCAGAAAAAAAACGGAAAGCCCGGCAAAGGATTTGTCGCGCTGTTTAATGGCAAGGACCTGAGCGGATGGAAGGGGATCATCGGCAACGGCAATCCCATTCTGCGCGCCCAAATGCATCCCGATACGCTGGCGGCAAGGCAAAAGATCGCCGATGAAGAAATGAGAAATGGCTGGAAGGTGGTAGAAGGAGGGGAACTGTTGTTTACCGGCCATGGAAAAAACATCGCCACCATTAAGCAGTATGGCGATTTCGAATTGCTGGTTGACTGGAAAATATATGACGACGGCCATAAAGATGGCGATGCGGGCATCTACCTGAGGGCAACCCCGCAGGTGCAGATATGGGACACTTCAAGAATAAAAGATGGCGCCCAGGTAGGATCAGGAGGATTATACAACAATAAAAAACATCCCAGCAAGCCGCTGAAAGTAGCGGATAAACTGCTGGGGGAATGGAATAATTTCCGCATCATCATGATCGGCGAAAAAGTAACCGTTTACCTGAACGACCAGCTGGTGACCAATAAAGTAGTGTTGGAAAACTTCTGGGACAGAAGCCTGCCGATCTTTTCGACAGAGCAGATAGAATTGCAGGCGCACGGCTCCAGGATAGGATACCGCAATATCTACATCCGCGAGATCCCCCGGTCTACCTCGGAGATATTCAAGCTTAGCTCAAAAGAAAAGCGGCAGGGATTTAAGGCTCTTTTTGATGGAACCAATATGGACAGCTGGACCGGCAACACGTCCGACTATACCATCGAAAACGGAACGCTGGCCGTTCATCCTAAAGAAAGATCCGGCGAAAGCGAACGCGGCACAAAAGACCTGTATACAAAGGAGGAGTTCGGCGATTTTATTTTCCGCTTTGAGTTCAAGCTTACGCCGGCCGCAAATAACGGGCTGGGCATCCGGATGCCCGCCAACAGCCATGCTGCCTATGAGGGAATGGAATTGCAGATCCTCGACAACGAGTCAGAGATGTACAAGGATCTTAAACCCTACCAGTTCCACGGTTCCGTGTATGGGGTGATACCTGCCAAACGCGGTTACCTGAAACCGATAGGCGAATGGAATTACCAGGAGGTGATCGTTAAAGGAACAAAAATAAAGGTCATCCTGAACGGAACCGTCATACTGGACGGCGATATCGCTCAGGCCATAGCGCATGGAACCCCGGATGGCAAGGATCATCCCGGGCTGAAACGCACAAAGGGACATATCGGATTCCTGGGGCATGGCGATGATTTGTGGTTCCGGAACATAAGGGTGAAAACGCTTTGAGCTATTAAATAGGAAACCATTTTTTACTTATAGATAATGCAGCATTTATGAAGCAAACAATTAAACCATTAGGCGCGTTAGCGCTTGCCCTGGGCCTGGTATATTGTAATGATCCGGCTGAAAAAGCAATTGAGCAGGATGTAAGCGTCGAAACCGTAACGACCGTATCGCCCATCAGCCTGTTCGACGGCAAAACCCTTAGCGGCTGGCATGGCTTCAACAAAACCGGCGCAATAACCAACTGGATCGTTGAAGACGGCGCGCTTGTATGCCTGGGCGCTGCGGAGGGAGACACCGGCGGAGACATCGTAACCGACCAGGAATTTGGCAATTTCGAGCTGTCATGGGAGTGGAAGGTCGACAAGGGAAGCAATAGCGGCGTGATGTATCATGTGATCGAAGATCCCAAATACAAAGCCCCCTACGAGACAGGCCCGGAATACCAGATCATTGACGATATTGGTTTCCCGGGCAAACTGGAAGAATGGCAGAAAGCCGGCGCCGACTATGCCATGAACCTCCCCAATGAGAAAAAGCAACTTAAACCCGTGGGCGAATGGAACACCAGCAAGATCATCTTCAATAACGGTCATGTTGAGCATTGGCTGAACGGCGAAAAGATTGTTGAGTTTGAAAAGGGATCCGACGCCTGGAATAAGGAAAAAGCAGAAGGAAAATGGAAGGATTTCCCCGATTATAGCATCGCTAACAAAGGCCGCATCGCCCTGCAGGACCACGGCAATAAAGCCTATTTCAAAAACATCACGATCGTTCCGTTATAGTTCAAGGCGTTTAAACGCCAATAAATGGTATCATAAACTGATTTCCATGCAACGCAGGCAATTTCTGAAAACATCGGGGAAGGCCGGATTAGCTTATTCCGCGCTATCCATATGGCCGGGGCTTCAACGAACCGCAGCCTACCGCTTGGCGCTGATCGGGTCCGGGTGGTGGGGCATGAATATCCTGCGGTGCGCGCTCCAACACGGGGGCGTCCGACTGACGGCCATCTGCGATGTGGATACCCGTCAAATAAATGCGGCGATGAGCGAGATCGGCAAGCTGAGCGCCGGCAAACCAAAAACATATAAGGATTACCGTGAGTTACTGCAAAAAGAGCGGCCGGAAATCGTTATCGTCGCCACTCCCGACCACTGGCATCCGCTTATCGCGATCGCCGCGATGCAGCAGGGCGCGCATGTCTATGTGGAAAAGCCCATCGGACATACCATTAACGAAGGCAAGGCCATGGTAAAAGCAGCCAGGCAGTTCGACAGGGTAGCGCAGGTAGGCACCCACCGGCGGGTATCCCCGCATAATATATCGGGAATGCAGTTCCTTAAATCGGGAAAAGCGGGAAAGATCGGCATGGTCAGGGCATTTGTGCATTATCCCGGCGGTCCGGGTAAAAAAACGCCCGACTCGGAGGTTCCGGAAGGGCTGGATTGGGATATGTGGTGCGGACCGGCGCCGCTACGCCCGTTCAATACTGTTATCCACCCCAAAGGTTTTCGCGGCTTTCTCGATTATGCCAACGGAACGCTGGGCGACTGGGGCATCCACTGGATGGACCAGATCCTGTGGTGGACAGAAGAAAAATACCCGCGCAGGATATTTTCCTCCGCGGCCCGTCACATCAGGGAAGACAGTACTGATGCGCCGGATACGCAAAATGTGATCTACGAATTTGAAAGCTTCACCGCAACCTGGGAACACCGCCAATATGCCGGCAATGAAGCGGAGAAAACAAATCTCGGCTGCTATTTTTATGGCACGGAAGGCTGTTTTCACATGGGCTGGCTCGATGGATGGACCTTCTACCCCTCCGATAAAAACAAACCCGTCATTCACGAAAAGCCCCAATTGCACAAGCCCGATGAACAGAATATCCCGGAGCTCTGGGCCGACTTCATGCTGAGCATAAAAGAACAACGCAAACCGGTCTGCGATATCGAGATCGGTCACCGCTCCACCAATATGAGCCTGCTCGGCATGCTTTCCTATAAGCTGGGCCGAAGCATTGACTGGGATGGCGAAAAGCAAACGATCAGGAACGACCCGGAGGGCAATGCATTATTGCAGCGCGCCTACAGGGGCGATTGGGAATATCCTGTTTAATTCGCCCCAACCTTATCGATCATTTCGCCCAACCTGATGCGGGCCTGGTCCCACTGCTCCGCGTCATAGGTCCACACGTCAAAATTTCCGATCGACTTATTCCCGAAAGGTTCTTTGATAATGCTGTTCACCACTTCATTGACGCGGGTCTTGCTATTGTCCAGCTCAGACAGCAACCTCATATATTCGTACTCCTGTACGCCGTCGCGCATGGCCTTTAAACGGATAGAGGGGCAGTAGTCCTTTACATTGGGAACAATGCCCGGAGCATATACCATCTGCGCGCTGCCGTTTATCTTTTTGAACGTAAACTCCGGCTCTTCGAAACCCGGACCGGCTTTAGCGGCAGACTTCCATGTTTCGGGATCATACCATGCGCCTTTCTCTCCCACGCCTATGCCCCAGCTGATCCATGAATAGGTATTGTATTTCCATACGCCCCAGCTGATGGCGCGATCACAGAGCAGGGGAAGATCTGTGAACGTTGAGCTGCCCACCCAGCTATTCACCTTGCTTTCATAGAGCATGGGCCCGTACAACCAATCCTTAATACCCATTTCCTGGTATCTTTTCACCCGCTCAATATCGTAGTTGATCGTGTGAGAGGCCCAGGCGGTAATAGATTTATGAATGAACTGCATGGCGGTATCATCATATCCTCCATCCACCCGGAAATCCACTTCGGGATAGTATTCCTTGAACATATCTCCATAATAGACCATCCGTTCCAGGGCAGATTGGAAATAAGATTCGTCAAGGCCATTCAGGTAGACCGTTAACTCCGTTTTTTTAGGATTGGCCATGGGCTGAAGATGGTTGCGGACCTGTTTTATCGCATCGACATATATATCCCGGTTAGCGGAGTTCCGTTCCACATCAGGCGTTCCGATATCAGGCCAGCCGGGAGTATGGTGTTTGCCATAAACATCAAAGGGCAATATAAATGTCTCTATCGGCTCTCCATAACTGGGGCCGTTTTCATAGCCATAAGCGGCGGTAAACGCCTCCCCGGTAAAATATTTTTTCATTCGCTGATCAAAATCACTCCAGTCTACTCTTAGTTTCTCTCCCTGTTTGGAAAGCAGTTTGGGAGCATAGGTAGGATCCATTAAACTGATACGGTTTCTTTTCATCAGATGATACATCTCAAGCTCCTCCTTTTCAGTTTTAGAGCTGAGATATCCTTCTTGTTGTAGACTCGCTTTCAGTTTGTTTTCATTGGGAATAGCAAAATTCCAGACATTCAATTCAACCGGGATCCGCTGCGTTTTACCTTTTACGGTTATCGCCACTTCGGTAGTATATAAACCCGGTTTTGCGTGTTCAGGATCAAATGGAATAAACTGATCCACCCAAACGATCAGCGATCGCTGACCCTCGATACGGTTATTAAAGTCCGGCAACCATAACGGGTAGGTCCACCTGCGATTTACCAGGGAAGAATCCATTTGAATATCCTTCATAGGGATCAGCGCATCGGGATACCAACCCTTGCCCAGGGAAGCTTTAGGATACCCTGTGCTTTCAGTAAGCACATTTACCGACCATTCGAGGAAAAGCTCGGGTTTAACATTCAACGTTGCATCGCCATTTTTAAAAGGCTGCATTTCAATGACGATATCCCGCAGCAAGGAATTGGCATGATTGGTCAATGCCAGCTGAAAAGATATGTATTCGCCTCTCGCGCCATATAAGGAAGCCTTGGTCCCATCAAATATCCAGTTCTTTTCCAGTATGTTCTCATTCTCCGGGCGCGCCTGCTTTACGCCCTTGAACCGGTTATCGATCACCTTGTTGGTAGTAGGGTCCAGCCTTACGGATGCGGGGAAGATAGCCGCGCTCCATTGGTTGCCGGCGCTCTTGTTTTCTGTTCCGGGCGCATTGCAACCCAAAAAGATCATGCAGGAAGATACGATTACAAAGAAATGTTTCATGCGCGTTAAAATATACGATGATAAAATTTTACAAAAACCTGCTGAAACCCGATGTTTAACAGCCAATCCCAGGAACGGCAATTTAAGACAACTAAAGGTATTATTTGCCTTCTGCTACAAAAACCAACAGCTGGCTGAGCGATTCGTCCTCTCCCATCACCACATATTTTCCATCTTCCGACGCAGTCAAGGTAGCGATCCGAAAGCCCCTCCATTTGATCCCCTGTTCGATGCCAGGCGCAACCATATCAAATTCAGGATTGCCATAATCGACGAATCCTTTATTGTTATCATAACTGAATAAATGCGTATAACCCGGGACCCCGCCGGATACGCCATATAGCTTGCCGTCCCTTGCAAAGGCCAACCCTTTAATATGCGGCATCATGGCAGGCTTTCCGAGGTTCTTCACCTTCTTAGTAATAGGGTTCAATTCAAAGACCTGGCCATCTCCCGCATTGCCCCCGTAGAGTTTTCCGTCTCTTGCCTTTGCCCAGGATTCCACCTGGCCCAGGGACTTGCGACCCCAGACCTCAGGAATGCTATCGGACAGTATCTGGAAGCTTTGCGTTTTGGGATCGAAACAAAAAAGCTTATTAATGGGGAAGCTCCCGAAGATCAGGCCCTGGTTACTTTCCACGAGCGCTTTGGATAAATAATTATCAGGACCAAGCACAAATTCATCCAGCGTATGCAAATCTTTACGGGTGGGAACAATATCCCGGAAACTACGCGTTGTTTTCGTGGCGATATTATAACTGAAAAATATACCGGTAGGATAGCTGATGCCATATAACGTATTTTTCTTCGCGTCTATCGTCAGGGAAAAAACGCCTTCATTGGGAATAGGAACGCCCAGATCCCGGATCTCTATTTCGCCGCGCGCACTTAGTTTCACCGCAATAAGATGGCCCCCTCCTTTTGATAGGTCGCCAGGGATCGTTCCGGCATAAAAAGTATTATTATTTCCCTTGCTGAAACCGCTCCTGATCCTTGCCTGGCCGGGAACAACCTCCTCCATATCCTTAAAGTCCGTCAGCTCGCGTTTAACAAGCGAAGCCGTGAAAACAAAGGGAGCCAGGCCCTTATCCGCCGATGTGCCGCCGAGAATAAGATCTCCGGATACCGCCAAAGCGGTTATGGCATTCCTGTTTATAGGAAGCCTTTTCATAGGAGAAGCATTTTCCAAAGAAACCTCAATAGCAAAAGCCTCCTTAGGCGTCCAAAAATCATATTGCGCAGAAGATTGAAGGGCGCAGATGCTCAGCGCCGCTGCAAAGAATAGCTTCATTATTGAACGGTTTTATCTGGATTAAACTTAACCAGGAAGGGAACGGTTGGCCTGTCTCCCAACTCGCCCAGGTTGCCCCTGTTCCTTTCGCTTTTCGGAACATTCCGTTTACCGGCAAAATAAAGATTGCCTTCTTTATCTTTCGTGTCGCAACCTGTCGCTTCCACAAATACGGTCGAGGGATACTCAAACAGTATCTTAGGCTTTTTGAGCTTAGGATCAAACTCCACAAATACAGAACGGTCCTTTATCGCGTACATGCCATGCCCGCCAACCAGGTAATATAGCTTGCCGTTATTGCCTACGTTCAGGTTTGGAATATAGTACCGCCATTTTTCGTTGCCTTCTATATCCAATGCCCCGCCGAGGTCCTCCACTCTTCCTATTCCATGCTCCTGTGGATAAAACGCGATCACCTTCGCGCCGTAAGTCATTAAATAGATCACGCCGCGGCCCTCGTCTTTTGCGAAAGCGGTGATCCCCGTAACAATATATCCTCCGGGCGTGCCTTCAAACGCGGGGAGACTTTTCTCAGCAAAGAGCAGTTTGCCCGAGCTCTTTTCATATTTCACCAGCCGCTGCCGCCAGTCCACATAATAACAGTTCCCCCAGCGGTCGGTAAAAAGCATCCTGGGCACATGCGTGCTGCCCAGCCTGCCAAGATCTTTAAGATCGTTTGATTGCAGATCATACACCAGGAAATGAACCTGTGGATAACTGATGGCATAGAGTTTCCCGGAAGCGGTGTCGATGTCTACATCCTTAAAACTCTCATACTGCAAGCCCATTCCGAGATTGGTCAGTTTATGCTCTGCCGGATCCCATTTCAGCATAAAGCCGCCGGCGTATCCCTTAGGGTTCTCCATAAAATATTCTTCGCGCGACTCCCCTCCGTCGGTGGCAAAAAACATTTCGCCATTCTTTCCTGCGACAAATTTGGTGTGGATCTTAGCCTGCCATTGAAAATCCCTCAGCCTGGCCATATCGCTGATAAACCCTTTCAATTGCATATTGTCTTTCGACGCATTATAAATATATAAGGCCACTTTGTCGCGATGATCGGTGATGCCCACGTATACGGTATTGTCATGAGGATTATACCCGATACTGTTCCAGGCGGAGCTGCCTTCCGGAAAACCGTCATATTCAATAAACCGCATATTCTTTTCCGTTATATCCTGCGCCGCGACCTTACCGGCGTTATAAATTCCTGCGGCAAAAAACGCGGCAAAAAGAACTGCCGCTTTTCTTACAGACAGATAGCCGGGACTTTCTTTTCTATTCCGGCTCATTGTCGATCCCTTTATTTTCATTCCTTTAGTTTTTATCAGTACTTCATGCATAAATATTTTCATTGGCATCAGCGAATGCTTAGCATTTTAATGGTTGGATATAACTCATTAACAGCAATAATAAACCGTATTTATTTCTTAAGCAAAAGTTCCAATAGATCAAACAATAACCTTAACCGTTGAATTTTAATATGATTTTCATAGTTCAGAAAAATATTCGCTTGTAAAATATATCAAAAGGAAACTTTCCCGGAAATGCATGCCGCTTTCCGGGAAAGCCATAAACCAGAATATGAAATTTAGTTTTTATCCCACCATAAAGGAGTCGTTATTGCATCCGGTCCTCCCAGAAGGCCGACTGCCGCATCCACTGCCGGACCATTGCTGATCTTCTCAGAAAGCAGGAAGGGTATCCTCCTGATCCATTGCGTTTCAGGATCCGTTAATTCGGGATTATCAGATTTCACAATCGGATACAGTTTATTATAATGTCCTCTTCTATAATCCGCCCAGGCTTCCATGCCATCGGGGAATAAAGCCAGCCATTTCTGGGTAGCGATCTGTTCCAGTTGCACATCGATATTACCGGCGTCAAATTTAACCGGTATATCAGTAATTGCCGGGGAATTCATATAATCGCCGGGAGCTATAGGCGTAGTTGTTCCATTAATATAATCCTGAATTACTGCATTATCGGTAACCTCCCATTGCATCATCGAATTGGTTATGCCCTGCTCATACAGATCTTTAGCTGTTCCGCCCATATTCCATCCCAACAAGGCTCCTTCTGCGCGCAGGAAATAAGCTTCTGCTGCACACATCACATTTGCAGGCGTGGAAAGATGATTGGCAATACCTCCCGACGCAAGAGATGTCCAACGCGGACCCACATGCGAATTAGAATTAACCGTATTGACTTCCAGGGCTAGTTGCTCAGGGGTAAGCCCATTTCTCAACCCTTCATAAGTGCCTGTACTCTTTGCCGGAAGAAAATAAACCGGCATTCTGGGGTCATTGAACCCTTTTAATATCGATTCCATTGTGGCACTCATCCTAAACTCGTTCCAATCGGACATCTGGGAAAGGCGATTAATATCCAAAGTATTCTTAGGAATGTAGGCGTCATCATCAGGACTCTGCGTAAATACGCCTCCCGCATAAGCCGCTTCCGCTTCTGTTTTAGCCCTGCCAGGATCTACTTTGGATATTCTAACTGCCAAGCGCAACCGAAGCGTATTAGCAAACTTTATCCATTTGTCTACATTCCCGCCATAAACCAAGTCATAAGTATCATAAGGCTTTTCATCTCTTTTATCTTCCAACACCTGGACGGCAGCGGCAAGCCTCTTAAAAAAATCGTCATATATCTTATCTTGGGGGTCATAGGGAACGGAAAGCCCGCCTACGCCTATGCTAAAATAAGGTATCGGCCCCCAATAATCAGTGACCCGATGAAAAGCATAAACCCACCAAATATTAGCCAGCGCCGCTTCTGCGGAAGCTGCGTCTTTTTTATCAAGCAGCACCTGCAATTGAGGTAATACCACGGTATACATAGGATCGAAATTATTCTGCACCCAGTCCGATACCATTACGTAACGATCAGAAGGGAAATATGCCGCATTGCAGGCAAAGTATTGCGCATATTGATCGGCAAAAAGGTTTTGAGCCACCTGGTCGCCTACTGGAATAGCTGAAATAGCCCGAGAAAATAAGAATGGCAATTCTGCTTCTCCAACAGTAGGTATTGCGCTTTTATCTGTATTGATTTCCGCATAATCTTTAGTGCATGAATGCAGCATAGTGCTAATCATCGCAATAATGCCGAAAATGCGCATGCCAAAAAACAATTTAGTCATTTTCATAAATCTTTTATTTTGCTTTGAACGACATTTTAGAAAGTAAGTTGCAGGTTAAGTCCGACGCTGCGCGTGGAAGGGAAAGCGCCATACTCAACACCCATCAGACCATTGCCATTATAAATGCTCATATCCGGATCCATCCACATTTTTCTTTTACCGAGGCCGGGGATATCCATTTTGGATTTGCCGCGATAGAGCCAGAATAGATTGCGGGCAACAGCAGAAATCCTGGCAGACTTGATAAATCCCGGTTCAAAGGGAAAATTATATCCTACTGTCAATTCTCTCACCCTGAAATTGGTAGCGTCATAGGCATAAAAATCTCCTACGCCAAACCTTTTCCCTGAAGCGGTTTGCCAGAATTGCTGGGATGTAATCGATTGGGTTACCGGATTGCCNNCCGCTGAAAGAAAGATTCATTTCGGTTCCTGAAACAATGATCCCGCCGACCCTGCCGTCGATCAAAACCCTCAACCCAAAGTTCTTATAGGTCAGCGTATTTGTTAGACCCAACCTGGCTTTAGGGTTAAAATTGCCAATATAAGACGGCAGCAGTCCCAGTTTATCGCTTGTCAACGGCTTGCCATCTGCATCAACCATATATTGACCCTTATCATTTTTCTGCCATACATGTGAAACGAGATCACCAAACCGCCCACCTTCATTTATTTGCGGCAGGGCTCCAAAATCAATAAATCCAAGATTAATTGACTTGATCTCATCGGTCAGTTCAACAACCTTGTTTTGGTTCGTACCAAAATTGAACGATAGATCCCATCCAAAGTCTCTGCTTTTAACCGGAGAAGCGTTGATGATGGCTTCAAAACCCTGATTTTGTACATTCCCGGCATTTAAATATTGGGTAGCATAACCTGATGCCACAGGAAGGTTCAACGCAAATAATTGATTTGCGGCATTGCTTTTATAATAGTTTAATGATGCGCCTAACCTGTTGTTCAGAAAACGAATTTCTACGCCGGCTTCCACGCTTCTTACAATTTCAGGTTTTAACGTAGGGAAAGGCAACGTATTTCTCCTCTCCAGATAGCCATTAGCCACCCCCGGGATATAATCATATGGAGTCGTCAACAATCCAAATGTGCCGCCATTGCCCACCTCTGCATAATTAGCAAAAACCTTCAGATAATCAACAGAAGATGGCATAACAATCATATCAGATAATATTCCTGAAAGACCGAATGAGTAATATTGATAATCATGGGGAGCAGGCAATCTTGAATCCCAGTCATTTCTCAGAGTGCCTTCTAAAAACAAATAATCCTTAAAGGATAAACTGGCGAGTCCGAATACAGACTGTTGTTGTACCTGATTACCTGACTGACTAATCTGAGGATTCGTAGCAAGAACCAGGTTGAATTGATTAGCTACATTCAATCCATTGGCAGTGCCAATTGTATTATCTATCTTATTGTCTTTATAAATAGCCCCGATATGATAGTTCACTTTAAAATTCTCTCCAATCCTGTTATTGCCCTCCAGCATCAGGTCGAACCATTTCTGCATATAATTGGTATTGATCACCTGGTAATACCCGCCGGCATTCCGGGCCCAGGCAACTGTTCCCTCAAGCACTCGCTGATCTGATTTCTCATTGAAGGCATCAATATTAACGCTTCCCCTCATACTCAACCAGTCGGTAAATTTGTATTCTGCTTTGAGAAAGCCAATGATATTATCCCTGGTTTTATCAAGCCGGTCGTTATTGACTTCCCAATAAGGATTTGCATAAACTCCACCCGCAGTTGAAGGCCATGGAGCCAATACCGGAATGCCCAGGCTATTGATATCCTGGTAATGTTTGGCCATTGTCGTGCTTACATTTCGGGGTATTTGGTATATATCTAACACCGGCGTATTGCCTTCTCCGGTACGCGGGCTCGCTTTGATCTCCCTACGATGATAGGTAACCTTGGCATCTGTTGAAAACCGCTTACTGATCTGATTGCTGATCCTCAGATTCACAATATGGCTCATCAGGCTATTGTTGGGAATGATTCCCTCCACAGCATTATTGATATAGGATAGATAGGTTTGCGCTTTTTCCGAACCGCCTGACACGCTGATGGCATTATTGAAAGTAAGGCCTGTTCTAAAAAAGTCTTTAATATTATCTGGTTGAGCAGAATAGGAAGATTGATTGCCAAAATGATCCGTATAAGACTGACCTTCCATTTTAGCTCCCCAACTATCTCCTATCGCAGGGTTGATGATGCCCCCAGCCCCCTGCCCATATGTATTCTGCACCTTTGGTAGCGCAAATGGCCTTTCCGATACAAATCCTGAATTCAATCCCACTTTAATACCATCCTTTGACCCTTTTTTAGTAGTGATCAATATTACCCCGCCGCCAGCCTCGCTTCCATATAAGGCTGCCCCGGTAGCGCCGTTAAGCACGGTCATCGACTCGATATTATCCGGATTGATACCTGGATCGCCGCCGGGAATTCCATCTATCACAATCAACGCGCTACTATTGCCATTTATCGATCTGTTTCCTCTCAGGATAATCTTCGCTTCACTACCTACCCCGCCTGAACTCTGGGTGATCAAAGCATTAGCTACCTTTCCCTGTAAAGAGTTCAAAACATTATTCGGGTCTCTCACTTCTGTAAGCGTGGAGGGTTCTACTTTTTGCGTAGCATAAGCGATTGATTTTGACTGCCTGCTGATACCCAACGCCGTTACCACCACTTCTTCCATACCAGTAGCGTTGCTGAGCAACTGCGCGTACAAGCTAACGCGTCCGTTTAGGGCGATCTCCTGTTCGCCGTAACCCACGGCGCTGATCACCAGCGTGGCATTTTCATCGACATTTCTTAATATAAAATCGCCCTGGGCATTGGTATAGGTTCCGTTCTGGGTGCCCTTGACCTGGACGGAAGCGGACTCAAGCGGTTCGTTCCGGTCGTTGGTGACGCGGCCCCGAACCGTGGTATCCGCCGGCGCGATCATTTCGTAAACAACCGGCGATGCCGCATCGGCTGACTGGTTCCGATAAATAATGATGGCATTGTTCTGCCTGCGAAAATCCAGTTTGGTATTGAACAGCACCAGTTGAAGCGTTTTCTCCAGCGTGCGCGTGGCTCTGTTAAGACTGATGGCGTTGTACTTATCCACGTCTTCCAATGTGTACGCTATCCGAAATCCCGAAAGATCTTCAATTTTTTTCAGCGCGTTCGACAAGCTTTCTTTCTGAAGCCCCAGCGTTATTTTTTTATCTTCTATTCCCTGCCCGTAACCAGGGCCGGCAAAAAGAAGCTGCCCTGTCAGCAAAACAATAAAAAATGAGCAAACGCTTATCTTCATGAGAAGCCTAATTTGTTGATAGTTAATGACCGTAGCAAGCCTTTGCCTGGCAAAGGACATTTTACGTAAAACAGCTGTTTTTTGCATAAATTGCAAATGGTTTAAATGTTACATACTAATGTTTATAACCCGGCCCCTTCAATCTTTCCACGGACGGAGGGGCTTTTTCATGACTACTATTAAAGTATCATGACTATGTTGAATCCTTTTTGATCATAGCAGATGGTTTAGTTTTAGTTATGAAAAAATCTTTTGGAAACGCCGGGTATCCTGAATGCCCGATGTTTTAATTCATTTATTGATCTCTCCCTAACCCTTCCCACCTTTCGAATCATTATCCTTTAACATTGCAAGACATTCATCAATATGCTTTAGTCTTCGCAACCTTCGCCATCCAGCACGATGGTTCCATCAGCCAACTGCTGGTACGCGCCGTTACGGATCCCGCTCAATACGCTCGCCACCTGCTCAATTTTCTCTGTTCCCGAGAACGAAGCCCGTATCTTGCAATTCTTTAAAGCCTGGTTTCGAAACTTAACCGGCACGCCATACCGTTTGCTTAGCGTGGCGGCAATTTCTTCAAAAGAAACACCGTTAAAAATCATGTCTTCCTTGGTCCAGTCGGTGACCAGGGTATTGGCATTTACCGTTTGCTGTTCTGCCTTGGCATCCGGCAAATTGTACTGCACCTGCTGATCGGGGGTCAGCACCGCCAGCAATTTCGACTCGTCCTCGACTTTTACCCGGCCGCGGGTTACCGATACCACCACCTTACGGGCATCGGCCTTAATATTGAAGGAAGTGCCTAACACCGTCGTTTTTACCTTGCCGGTATGAATGATAAAAGGCCTGTGGGGGTTATGGGCGATATCGAAATAGGCTTCGCCTTCTAATCGCACCTCCCTGGTAGGGCCGTCAAATGATTCGGCGTAATCCAGTTTGCTGCCGGCATGAAGCACCACCGAGCTGCCATCGGGAAGCGTGATGTTCCGGATATGATCGAATGCGCCCACAGCGGGAAAAACCATTTTTTCCACCGGTTGGATGCCGGCTACGGTCGGTGACAATTTTCGTGGTATCATCCACACGAAAAGACCGGTCGCCGCCACGGCTATTACCACAGCAGCAATAGCCAGCTTTCTTTTCAGGTTAAGCAAGGGCGCCCGGTGAAGAGGGATCTTCGGAGCCTCGTCCTCAAGAATACGTTGCAGCCTTGATTCCAGTCTTTGCGCTAGCGCGTCATCCAGCTGATCAATCCCAACATTCTCCCCTACCTGCCGGCCAATTAGTTCCAGGGCGAGGGCTTTGTACTCGTCGGTTTTCATCAATTCCATTAAATAGTCAACCTCGCCGGGAGCACACCTGCCATCCAGGTATTTTTGAAACAGATCGGTAAAATATTGGGGATTAGCCACAGCTTCTTTTAATAAAGACTGCCCAAAAGAAAAAAAGGCCGGTTGCCCGGGGAAAAAAAGTTATTCGGGGGGATAAACCGGAGCTATTTCAGGCGTGAAACTTATAGAATAAAGAAGATTTCTGTCCCCTATCAAGGATAATCCCAAACTATTTCAGGCGTCAAACAGGAAGAACAGCAACAGAGACAAGGCCACTTCCCTGTTTTTGGAGACGTATTGCTTTATCGCAATCAACGCGTTCGACATATGATCCTTGAGCGTGGACAGGGAAACGCCCATCTGCTCGCTGGCTTCGCGATATGTCAGACCCTCCATCTTGCACAATTCGAATGCCCGCCGGCGCTGGGGAGGAAGAGAGGCAATCGCTTTTTGCAGGAGCGCTTCGTTTTCCCTTGCAAATAATATTTCTTCAATGTACGAATAGTGTTCGGCGGCAGCGGCCCTTATGCGGGCGTATAGCTCCCTGTCGCGCTTCACTTCTTGGAAAAAATCATATACGCGGTTCCTGCTGACGGTAAAAAGATAGGCGGCAATCGTTTTTTCAATATGAATGCTTTCCCTTTTCCGCCAGACCCTGGCAAAAATATCCTGCACCAGTTCCTCGGCGGTAAACTCATCTTTTACCAGGGAAAGGATATTGTAATAAATACGGGGGCTGTATTGCCGGTATAGCTGGGTAAAAGCGCCTTCGTCGCCTGCGCGCAACGCTTGCAGCAGTTCCTGGTCGTTATATGGTTGAAATGACTTCAACGGGTAGACTCTCGTTAGGCTTGTAAAGCTAATAAAAAAAAGATAACAATATAATCATGTTGGTTTTGATATGGCGGCTCACTTTAAATTCTGCTCCCCAACCGCGCATACCGAACCGCCGCCTTTGATCTTATGACTATTATCCCCGAACAATAGCTGCTTTGATTTTCTTATTTATTGCCTAAATTGATACCGGTTTTGTCCGACGCAAAATAGAAAATCCATGAAACGTAAGGAATTTATCCGCCGCGCCCTGCCCGCTTTTTTATTGCTGGCAAACGGAAAAATAGTGAAAGCGCACGACTACTGGCTGACGGCAGAGCGAAAAAAACAGATAAGATTACGCTTCGCTATTGCTTCAGACGGGCATTACGGCGAGGAAGGAACCGATTATGAGCGCTATTTCTCCGCGATCGTTTCTGCCCTTAACCGCGAACACCGGCGACACCCCCTTGCCTTTACCGTCATCAACGGGGATATCAGTCACGATGACAAAAACTATCTCCCCCCTGCGAAAACGGCGCTTGACCAGCTCAGCGCCCGGTACTATGTATCCAAGGGGAACCACGATAAGGTTACCCCGGAGGAATGGGAGTCCATCTGGGGCATGCCGGTCAACCTGGATTTCACTATCGGTAAAAATGCCTTTTTAGTCGGGACCAGTTCCGACGAAAAAGGAACGTATCAATGCCCCGATCTTCGCTGGCTTGGCGCTAAACTGGAAGAACACAAAGACAGGAATGTTTTTATTTTCATCCATATCAATCCGGCGGGAATGACCAATAATGCCGTAAACTGCGAAGAACTGTTTGAACTTTTTGGAAACTACAAGAACATCAAGGCGGTATTCAATGGTCATGACCATGACCAGGAAGGCATTAAGGTCAGGAACAATATCCCCTTTATATTTGACGCGCATTTCGGCGGCAGTTGGGGAACAAGCTATCATGGGTTCCGGGTGGTGGAAATAATGAAAGACAACAGCATTTTTACCTATATCATGGACCCGGACGAGATCATCAACAAAGCAACCCTATGATGCGATTCAACATTAACTAATAAATATTTGCCATGTCAATCATGTCCGTGAACACGACCAGGAGAAACTTTCTCAGATCCACCGCAGGTTTATTAGGCATAGCCGCGCTTGGAAAATCCTGCGCGCCGGCGAAAAAGATGCCGCTGCTGTCTTTTTCCACGCTGGGCTGCCCCAACTGGTCGTTCCAGGAAATTGTACAATTCGCGGCCAACCATTCCTATAACGGAATAGAGATCCGCGGCATTCAAAAAGAAATGGACCTGCCCCTATGCCCCGAGTTCAGCGCTCAGCATATCCGCGCCTCCATGAACCTTTTGGAAGACAAAGGCGTGAAACTGGTCAACCTCGGCGCCTCCGCATCGCTCCATTCCAAGGACCCGGCAGAGCGCCTGAAAAACATCGACGAAGGAAAAAGGTTTATCGACCTGGCAGCTGCGTTAAAATGCCCTTATGTAAGGATATTTCCCAATGATTTTCCCGAGAACCAGGAGCGGAATGAGACCATCGGACTGATCGTAAGCGGATTGGGAGAACTGGGTCAACATGCAAAGGGAACGGGAGTAAGGGTATTAATGGAATCCCATGGAAAAGTAGTCTATATCAACGACCTCAAAACGATCATGGACGCCGCCAAGAGCGATACGGTAGGGCTGGTATGGGATATCGCCAATATGTGGTCGGCAACCAAGGAGTCTCCCGCCGACGCCTATGCGACATTAAAAGAATATATTTATCACACGCATATCAAAGACCTTAAGGTCGAAGGCGACAAGATCAGCTATGCCCTGCTTGGCAGGGGCAACACGCCCATTTTTGAAGCGATCGACCTGTTAGCCAAAGGCGGGTACGCCGGTTATTACAGCTGGGAATGGGAAAAAAGATGGCACCCCGAGATCGAGGAACCCGAGATCGCGCTGGCAGACTATGTAGTCGCGATGAATAAACATTTTGCTTAAGATGGATTTTCCGATGTATTCCAGGGGAGAATGACGCCGCCGGAAAAACTGGCGCAATCGCTTGCGCGCAAACTTTCCGGCGCCCGCTATTCCTCTCTATGCCGCTACTGCGCCTCATTGGCGAAGGCCAAAGCAGGGAACGGCAGGCGTCGCGCCCTAACGATTGCTTTTTGCTAAAACGGCGTCTGCTAAAAAGATTTATATTTACGCAAATAAAATTTATTCATTTGCTCAACACATATACGGCGGCTATCGTCCGGGATATGCCTGGTGCTATTTAAATATTTTAGCGTATGAACTACTATGGTCCAGAGGACTTTTATTCCGTTGATAAGTATGATATGCATGTCCATTACAATACGCATCAACATCAACTGCTCGAGCAGGCTAAAAAAGACAATTTCCGGCTATTCAGCATCAACACCAATGTTGTTCCCGATTTTGAGCCGGTAGCCAAACAACAGGAATATGCTACGCACGCGCTGCAGGCATACCCCGAACGTTTTGACTATTCCACCGCTTTTACGCTGGATAATTGGAACAGCAAAGACTGGGAACAACAAACGCTTGACTATCTGAAAGAATCCTTTAACAAAGGAGCGGCAGGCGTCAAGGTGTGGAAAAACATAGGCATGGAACTGCGGGACAAGGACGGAAGCTTTGTAATGATCGACGACCCTCGCTTTGACCCGATCTTCGATTTCATAGAAAAAAACGATATCACGCTGCTCGGCCATCTCGGCGAGCCCCGCAACTGCTGGCTTCCGCTCGAAGAAATGGCCATCAAGAACGACTATGATTATTTTTCAAAACATCCGCAATATCATATGTACCTGCATCCCGAATACCCCAGTTACCAGGAGCAGATCGACGCGCGCGACCGGATGCTCGACAAACATCCCAATATCCGGTTCGTAGGCCTTCATCTCGCCAGCTTGGAATGGAGCGTGGATGAAGTGGCGAAACGCCTGGATAAATATCCGAATATGGCGGTCGACACCGCAGAACGCATCTCGCACCTTCAGCAGCAGGCTACTCATGATCATCAGAAAGTTTACGATTTCTTTATAAAATACCAGGACCGGATCATTTATGGAACGGATATCATCCTGGACGATACCCAATCGCAGGATGAGGCCGTTAAAAAAGCGCATGCCCTGTGGACCTACCACTGGAAATTTTTCACTGCCGATGAGATGATGGAAGCGCCGGAATTAAAAGAGCCCTTCAGGGCCCTGCATCTGCCCCGCGAAGTAGTGGATAAATTATACTATAAAAATTACCGGAAATGGTATCCTAATACCAGGACAAAATAAACGTCGCATACCTGCCCTGACGACAGCGGCATAATGACCTTTTCTTCGTATTATTACGTTTATGTTTGAGTTTTTACGTAAAAAGGTGGGTGAGACCATCGCCATAACAGAAGAAGAGTTTGATTTTTGCAAAACCCTGTTCATTCCTAAAAAGCTACGCAAAAAGCAATATTTGCTGCAGGAAGGGGATGCAAGCGCGTATACTGCTTTTGTAGAAAAAGGAATGTTGAGAACATATTCAATTGACGAAAAAGGAAACGAACATATTCTCCAATTTTCGTCTGAGGGGTGGTGGGTGTCGGACCTCTATAGTTTTCTTACCGGAGAGCCTTCGCTCTTTACCATCGACGCCCTGGAAGACTCGGAATTATTGCTGATCACCAAGGCTTCCTGGGATAAGCTGCTTGATAAGATCCCCGCCTTCGAACGGTATTTTCGTATCCTCATACAAAACAACCTTATTGCCACTCAGCGCAGATTGATATCCTCTATCAGCGAAACCGCGGAGAAAAAATACCTGAAGCTGCTCGACTCCCAACCCGATTGCATTCAACGGGTTCCGCAGCATATGATCGCCTCCTACCTCGGCATCACCCGGGAAACCCTGAGCCGGATCCGCAGCCAGATGAGCGCCCGGAAATAAGGCCGTGACCTATATCAACGGCATTTATTATCCTATCTCAATGGATCAGGCTGCCCGTCAACAGTAGCTTTGCACTTTAAACCGAAGAACGATGGCGGCAAAAAAAACAATAGCAATAGTGGAAGCGACCGAACTGCTGAACGCCGCGGTAGAAAACAAGCTGGCGCAGGCCAACTGCAGGGTGCTGCTGGTTTCGGAAGACGAGGCCCGGTTTGCCGGTCTTTTAAAAGCCGTCGCCGGCAATATGCCTGGCGCCGAAATTGAAGCGTTGAATTGCATAAAGGAAGGCTGCTGGGAAGCCGACATCATTGTATTAGGGATCAACGACAGGCTTATCGAAGAAACCGTCAGCAAAATAAAAGAGGTGGCCACTCAAAAAATAGTGGTGTGCCTTACAAAACACGAAGGCGTTATGACCTACCAACCTCAGGTTGCTAATGAGTTGCAACGCTCGCTGCCACACTCTAAAGCGGTATATGTTTTTACTACGCCGGCATCCCCCGACCTGCAGGTTGCCGGCAACGAGGAAGAGGCCGTAGACGCCGTGATCAGTTTGGCGGATAAAGGAGACATACGCCTGCTAAAAGCCGGCCCCTTATCTGCCCTTTCCTGATAAACAACCCTATTCTTTATACACAATAAAAAACAAAAAATATGGCATCAGTAAAATGGACGCTTGATCCAACACACAGCGAAATTTCCTTTAAGGCAAAGCATCTTATGATCACCACCGTTACCGGCTATTTCAAAAAATTCAGCCTCGAAGTGGAAACAGAGAACGAGGATTTTAATACGGTCTCGGCGGTTCGGTTATCCGCTGATGTAAATTCCATAGATACCAATAATGAACAGCGCGACAATCACCTGAGATCCGCTGATTTTTTTAACGCTGCCGAGAACAGCCAGATCATTTTCTCCGGTAAAAAATACGAGGGCTCCGGCGACGAAGGAAAATTGTATGGCGATCTGACCATCGGTAAAACCACGAAACCTGTTGCGCTGGATGTTGAATTCGGAGGAATCGTAGTAGATCCTTACGGACAAACCAAAGCCGGCTTTACAGTAGACGGTAAGATAAGCCGAAAGGAGTTTGGACTTACCTGGAATGCAGTGACAGAAGCAGGAAACGTTGTGGTAAGCGATGAAATCAAAATACATGCGGAGATACAACTGGTCAAACAGGCCTGACCGGCGATCCTGATCCCTTCTGAATTTTCGATCCGCACGCGCACAGCATCGCAGAATAGCTTAACTTAGGCGGCGACCGACGCTAAACATCGTCTGTCAGCGCAGGGCGTAACCGCATACAGACGCGAGATACCCCTGCCTGTCGACCGCCGGCATAGCCGAACCAATTATGGCCCGGCTTATTGGTTCAACCTTTCTTTATGAATTGGCTATTGACTCTCGAGATACTGTATGCGATCGTGCTGATCCTTGTCTGCCTTCGCATCATTTTTGACGGCCGGAACAACACCAAATCCTTAGCCTATATTTTACTGGCAATCTTTGTCCCGGTCGCCGGCATGCTTTTCTATTTTTCCTTTGGCATCAATTACCGGAAAAGAAAAATATACAGCAAAAAGCTTTTTGAGGATGCGGAAATAGCCCAGCGCCTGAGAGAAGATATATACAGCCATTCGAAACAGGTGCTTGACAGAGGCGGACAATCTGTTCAAAGCAATAAGGAATTGGCCTATATGCTGCTGAAAGACAGTATGAGCGCGTTGACAGACAACAACGATGTAAAACTGCTGATCAACGGCGAAAACAAATTCCCGGAGGTTCTTAAAGCGATTGAAGAAGCCAGGCATCATATCCATATTCAATATTATATTTATGAGGATGACGAGATCGGCAGAAAGGTCGAGCAGGCACTGATACGCAAGGCGGCTGAAGGCGTAACAGTCAGGTTCATCTATGATGATTTCGGCAGCCGCTCCATCCGCAAAAAACTGGTCTCCCGCCTGATCGCAGGCGGAGTAAAGGCGTTTCCGTTTTACAAGATCTACTTTATCGCTCTGGCCAACCGGCTTAACTACCGCAACCACCGGAAAGTAATTGTGATAGACGGCCGCATTGCCTTCGTAGGCGGCATCAATATCTGCGACAAGTATATCAATGACGGTTCTGGCAAAAACAAAACGTATTGGCGCGATACGCACCTGCGTATTGAAGGCCTCGGCATACAGTATCTGCAATATCTTTTTTTATGCGATTGGAATTTCTGCGCTGAAGAAAAACTACAACCCACTCCGGAGCTTTTTCCCGACCCCCTATCGCTGCCGGTTAAAGGGAACAAAGTGGTTCAGATCGCTGCAGGCGGGCCCGACTCCGATATGCCGACCATCTTATTTTCCCTGCTCCAGGCAATCAACCTGGCAACAGAAGAGATCCTGATCACCACGCCTTATTTTATTCCGGGGGAAAGCTTGCTGGATGCCCTGATCGTCGCGGCCATGAGCGGCGTATCCATTAAACTGCTGGCGCCGGGGCATTCGGATTCAAAACTCGTTAATGCAGCCGCTAAATCTTATTACGATGATCTATTGAGGGCCGGCGTGGAAATATACCTGTACAAAAAAGGATTTGTACACGCTAAAACCCTGGTCGCAGACGGAAAGATCGGTATTGTCGGCACCGCGAACATGGATTGCAGAAGCTTCGACCTTAACTTTGAAGTAAACGCCATCGTCTATGACAGGGCGTTTGCCAATGAATTAAGGGAGGTGTTTTACGAGGACCTGAAAGACGCAGAAAAGATCGATCCGGAAGCCTGGCAGCGCCGCCCCATCCTATCTCAGCTATTGGAAAAATCGGCCAGGCTGGTTTCGCCGCTGCTGTAGCTTTATAGAAAAATCAGGTTCAACGATCCTCTTGTGAAGCCTTAATAATGGTATCTGCATTGCAGGATAATCACGGATCCATGCTCAAATTTGTAAACCAATCGGTGTTCCAGGTTTATCCTCCGCGACCAGAATCCGGCAAGATTTTCTTTTAGCGGTTCAGGTTTCCCCAAACCCTCAAACGGCGTCCGGCTGATTTCCTTTATGAGCTGGTTTATCTTGCGCAGCATAGATTTATCGGTCTGCTGCCAATATAAATAATCTTCCCAGGCATTATCCATAAAAATGATCCTCATGGTTCAATCAACGGCCGCTCTTGTCCCTTCCCTTCGTTGTATTGATCTACGGCCCGCAGTAACCGCTCGGCATTTTTTGGCGATTTCAGCAAGTGAAAAGTCTCCATAATACTTTCATAATCCGCTTCGGACAACACAACAATATTCTCTCCTTTGGTGCGGGTAACATGCAGAGGCGTGCGGCTCTCGAACACCCTGTCCAGGTATGCTTTAAGCTTGAGCCGGAAATCAGAATAGGTTGTGATCATAGAACAAAGCTAAACATTTTAAACGAATTGTACAACATTCTGTACAATAAATAGACGGAGAATTAAATATTATTTGCCCGTTTTAGCTCCAAAAAATACTTCATATCCATGTGACATAGATCAATATCATTTCTTAGCCTATCTCAATGGAAGTTATTTCTACCCAAAACTATCTTTGCGGCAAGCGAGCATAGGTAGAAAACCATTCGTTCCATCAACAACAAACCATTAAAAAAGAAAACATGCAAAAATTATTCTCTTTTTTGACCCTGGCGTTCATAAGCGCTACGGTATTTGCCCAAACGACCTGGAAATCGGACCCGGCGCACTCTAAACTGGCGTTTACGGTCACCCATCTGGGCATTGCTGATGTCAGCGGCCTGTTCAAAACATTTGAGGCCGCCGTTACGAACGCCAAAGATGATTTTAGCGACGCTGTTATTGAACTCACCGCCGACCTGGCATCTATCGATACAGAGGTGGAAATGCGGGACAACCATTTAAAAAGCGAAGATTTTTTCGATGTGGCCAAGCATCCGAAAATGTCTTTCAAAAGCGCTTCCATAAAAAAATCCGGCGAGAACAAATACAAACTTACCGGCGACCTTACCCTTCATGGCGTCACCAAGCCCGTAACAGTAGATCTTTGGTACAGGGGTTCCCTTGTTAATCCCGCCTCCAAGGCGCTGACCGCAGGATTCCAGGTAACAGGAACCATCAAACGCTCCGATTTTGGCATCGGCCCTAAATTTCCTGCGCCGGCGATAAGCGATGAAGTGAAGATCAAGGCCGACGGAGAATTTATCAAGCAATAAACGAGCAATTAACTATACCGCCGCCGCTATTATCCGGGCGAGCAGCAGGCCTAAGCAGATCCCCGAAACCTTTCCTGGTTTCGGGGATCCTCTGTTACTCAACCCAATTCCCTCAATTTCAGCGTATTACAAAATCTGAAAAATAAAACTTAAAATCAGCTTAGGCCTGAAGGCCCTATATGATCTAATTAATTTAAGCTATATCTTTGTCGATAACTGTGAAAAAGTCTTTCTTATCCATATTAGCTTTCCTGTATATGTTCGCCTCCACGGGCGCGACAGTGAACCTGCATTATTGCATGGGTAAACTGGTGGATAAGGATCTGTGGCAGGATAAACAATCGACATGCGGCAAATGCGGCATGGACAAGTCGGAGAAGTCCGACAGCGATTGCTGTAAGGACGAACACAAGCAGCTAAAGATCAGCAACGATCATATCCCTGCCGTCGTCAGTTTCCAGGAAATACAATTGGCCGCAATAATCTTTCCCCTTTCTTTTATTGAAGCGCCAGCCCTGCTGCCTTCTTCTGTTACGGAAGAAAACCCAAACAGCAACGCCCCGCCGCTAGGCTCCGGTCTGGCGCTCCATAAGCGCAACTGCGTTTTCCGCATTTAGCCCTGCGACCCCTCTTGAAGCCGGACAACAACTGTCGGGCTATCGGTGTTTCTATTTATCTCATTTCATTCATTTTACCTGATTCCCTCAGCATCTTTTCATCTGGTTACCGGAGGTTACAGCCCCGATGATCTTCCTCTGTTAACCGATGTATGGATAGCGATCCGGTTCATGTCCATTACCGGTAAAGCTCAAATCAACAAATCATGGTACATCGCATCATAGCCTGGTCCTTACGCAACCGCTTCATCGTATTGACATTAACCGCGGCTTTATTTGTCTGGGGGATCTTCAGCGTTGAAAAAAATCCTATTGACGCAATCCCTGACCTCTCAGAGAACCAGGTCATCGTCTTTACGGAATGGATGGGCCGCTCTCCGCAGCTGATAGAAGACCAGGTTACCTATCCATTGACGACAAGTCTGCAAGGCATGCCCGGCATTAAATATGTACGCGGCGCTTCCATGTTTGGCATGAGCTTTATCTATATCATTTTTGAAGATGATATAGATATTTACTGGGCGCGGTCCAGAACGCTGGAGCGTTTAAGCGCGCTCTACCAAACGCTGCCCGAAGGCGTAACGCCCCAGTTGGGGCCCGACGGCACCGGCGTTGGGCATATTCTCTGGTACACCCTGGACGCGCCCGGCCTCGACCTCGGCGAGCAACGCGCTATCCAGGACTGGTACATAAAATTTGCCTTACAGAATGTTCCGGGCGTTAGCGAGATCGCTTCGTTCGGAGGTTTTCAAAAACAATACTCCATCTCGCTCGACCCCAATAAACTGCTTTATTATAAACTGCCGGTATCAAGCGTGATCAACGCCATCCGGTCCAACAACAATGAAAGCGGCGGCCGGAAATTCGAGATGAGCGATATCGGCTACATCATCAAAACCTCAGGATACCTGAAATCCATCGAGGAGATTCAAAACATTCCCATAGGAAACCAGGGAGGTATTCCCATACGCATTTCCGATGTCGCTACCGTGCAGATGACCGGGGAATCGCGACTGGGCATCTTCGACCAGGATGGCGAGGGCGAACGCGTTGGCGGCATCGTGGTAATGCGGTACGGTGAAAATGCCAACGCGGTTATTGACGCGGTCAAGAAAAAAATGGAAGAAGCGGCAAAGGGATTGCCTGAGGGCGTAAGATTTGATATTGTGTACGATCGCGGGAAACTGATCAAAGAATCCATCAATTCTATCAAGACCACGCTGATAGAGGAAATGATCGTCGTGTCGCTCATCGTTATCATTTTTCTTTTCCACTGGCGCAGCGCGCTCAGCATCATCATCCAGATACCCATTACCGTGGCCATTAGCTTTATCCTGCTCAATGCCTTTGGTATTTCTTCCAATATCATGTCCCTTACCGGCATTGCGCTGGCCATCGGGGTGATCGTAGACAATGGCATCATCATGAGTGAAAATGCGTACAAGCATTTGGCCCAACGATATGAACAATGGCAGAAAGAACAACATCATAAAACCATCTAACCACATGAAGTTCTTATCAAAAATTTTCCGCAAGCCTCAGCAATGGATATCGGAGGAAGAACGGCTCCGGATCATCGAGCGGTCGAGCAAACAGGTCTCGCGCGGCGTTTTTTTCGCCACCGTTATCATCATCGCTTCATTTTTACCGGTATTCATGCTTACCGGGCAGGAAGGCAAATATTTTCATCCCGTAGCATTTACCAAGACCTTCATCATGATCATAGACGCGCTATTGGTGATCACATTGGCTCCTGTGCTGATCTCCTTTGTGATGAAGGGAAAGTTCAGGCCCGATCATGCCAACCCGGTCAACCGCCTGTTTGAAAGGATCTATACGCCCATTATCAAAGGCGTATTAAAATGGCGAAAGACAACGCTGGCCGTTAATATCCTGGCGCTGATGGTCAGTATTCCGCTGTTGCGCAGTCTTGGGACCGAATTCATGCCGCCGCTCGACGAACAAAGCATCCTGTTCATGCCCATAACGCTTCCGGATATCTCCAATGCGGAAGCCAAAAGGATCTTACAGGTGCAGGACAAGATCATCAAATCGGTTCCCGAGGTCGACAAGGTCCTGGGAAAGGCCGGGCGCGCCAGCACGGCCACCGACAACTCTCCCATCAGCATGATCGAAACCATCATTATGCTGAAACCTAAAAATGAATGGAGAAAGGGGATCACAAAAAATGATATTATCAACGAGCTGGACCATAAACTGCAGATACCCGGCGTGGTCAACGGATGGACGCAACCTATTATCAATCGCATTAACATGCTGGCAACCGGCATCAGGACCGATGTAGGCGTCAAAGTTTACGGGCAGCAACTGGATAGCATAGCCGCCGTTTCAGACAGGATAAAGACAGCGCTGGAGGGAACCCCCGGTATCACCGACCTGTACGTGGAGCCTGTTACCGGCGGCAAATACCTGAATATCGATATAAAAAGACCGGAGCTTGGCCGATATGGATTAAATGTCGACGATGTGAACCAGGTGGTGGAGACGGCCATCGGCGGCCTGGCGATCGGCGCGGTTATCGACGGACGCCGTCGTTTCTCCATTGGCGTCCGCCTTGCCCAGGATTACCGGAACAGCCTCGAAAACATTAAACGCATTCCATTACAATCGCCCGTATTTGGCGAAACGCCGCTCTCCGCAGTAGCCGATGTTCGATTTGAAGACGGTCCGCCCATGATAAACTCTGAAAATGCCCTGTTGCGAGGCGCCGTTTTATTCAACGTGAGAGACCGGGACCTCGGCGGCGCCGTAGAAGAAGCGATTGAAAAGATCAACCAGGCAAAAGGCATACTGCCTCAGGGATATTTTTTAGAATGGAGCGGACAATATGAAAATCTGATCAGGGGTAAAAAAACATTGCTGTGGATAGCGCCCATAACGCTGATCATCATCTTCTTTTCCCTGTACTTCGCATTCAACTCCGTCCGCGAAGCCTTCCTGAGCCTGATCACCATTCCCTTTGCCCTGATCGGCGGCGCCTACCTTGTCTATTTCTGGGGGGCCAACCTTTCTGTTGCCGTGGCGGTTGGGTTTATTGCGCTGTTCGGTATTGCAGTGGAGACCGGCATCGTGATGGTGATCTACCTGAACGACGCCATGCGCCAGCTCATCCGGTTAAAGGGAAATTCAAGCGAGACCATTACAAAGGAAGACCTGAAAGAATATGTTATGCAGGGAGCGGTAAAACGCCTGCGGCCAAAGCTGATGACGGTTTGCGTTTCGCTTTTTGGGCTGACCCCCATCCTATGGTCGAACGGCGTAGGCGCCGATGTTATGCAACCTATCGTACTGCCGATGATCGGCGGCGTATTCACTTCCGCCGTGCATATACTACTAGTGACGCCGCTGATCTTTTTAATGACAAAAGAATACGAATTACGTAAATACGGAAAACTGGAGGTAAGCGATGCTACACATTAACAAACTGGGGGCGCTACTCTGTTTGCTGCCCTCCTTAGTATTTGGCCAATCGACGCCCACGCTGTCGCTCGACGCTATCCTGCAAAGGATAGACAGCGCCAATATCATGCTTCAGCTATATGGCCTGAAAGCAGAAAGCTACCGGTACAGCGCAGACGCGGCAACCGGATGGATGGCGCCCATGTTCGGGGCCGGCACGTTTATGACGCCCTACCCCTTCCAGAAGCTCATGGACGGATCCGACAAGGGCTCCCTTATGTTCCGCGCCGAGCAGGATATCCCCAACCGGGCAAAACAACAGGCGCGAAAAAATTTTATCGCCTCCCAGGCAAATATAGAACTAGCTTCCAGGGCGGTGACCTTGAACGATTATCATGCCGAAGCCAAACGACTATACTATGGCTGGATGATCGCCAAACAGCGCATCAACGCACTGCGCCAGAATGAGAAGATCATGGCGACAATGAAAAAGATAGAGGAGCTGCGTTACCCCTATAACCAATCTTCCCTTGGCAATATCTATAAAATCGACGCCCGCATTGAAGAGAACCGGAACAGGATATCGATACAGGAGGGCGAGATCGACAGGAGCCGGGCATGGCTGAACACCCTGATGAACCGGCCCGAAGAAGATTTTGATATCGATACCCTTGACATGCCGGCATTCCAGCCCATGATCCATGACACAGCCCTCCTGTCGGAGGTCCGGGGCGACGTATTGAGGATCGATGAAAGCATTCGCTCCATGCAGCTGAATATTCAATCGACGCAGCAGGAAAAGAAACCCGATTTCAAGGTCCAGCTCGACCACATGCATGCATTCAGCCCGATGATGCCCAAAACGTTCTCAGTCATGGGCATGGTCAGCATTCCCATCGCGCCCTGGGCGTCGAAAACATACAAATCGGAGCTGAAATCGATGCAACTGAACGTGGAAGCGCTGGAAAAAGAGAGATCCGCGGTGCTCCAGGAAAGCAGGGGCAGGCTTTCCGGCCTGCAATATAATATCCTGCATGCGCAAAAAAGAATACTTGCCTTGGAAAACAAGATCATCCCTTCCCTGCAAAAATCGCTGGATGTGAACCTGCTGAGCTACCAGGAAAACAAATTACAAGCCCCCGTCGTCATTGATTCCTGGGAAGCGCTGAACATGATGCAACTGGACCTGCTGGATGAAAAATTAAATCTTTACCAAACGATCGTTGAGTATGAAAAGGAAATCTACCGGTAAAATAAGCGTACTGGCGCTTATCGGCCTCATGACGCTGGCCGCCTGCAGGAGCAAGCCTCATACAGCGGCGCCCCCTGCGGCCGCGCACGAGCCGGGTACAGAAACGATAATAGACAGCAGTCTGGCCCGGCTCCTCCGGCCCGTCAACCGGCAGGCGGTCTCTTCCATTCCCACCTTGCATCCCGACAACCGCCTTCGCATCGTGAACATGACCGTCCCGGGCGTTATCGGCTACGACGCCAGGCGCCAGACCAATATCGCCAGCCGTGTCAGCGGGCGGATAGAACGACTGCTCGTCAAATACAATTATCAGCCCGTAAAAAAAGGTCAGCTGATCATGGAGCTCTATTCGCCGGACCTGGCCGCCGCGCAGCAAGAACTGTTGTTTATTTATCAAAACGATCCTGGCGGCAATATGCTGGAAAAAGCAAAACAACGACTAGCGCTGTTGGGCATGCAGGAATCCCAGATCAGGCGGGCGATCCAAACAGGAAAAATATTGTACAGGATACCCGTATACAGCCATACCGACGGATATATTCTGGAAAAAGACGAATCCTCCTTTCTACGCGAGGGGCAATACATCAACGCCGGGCAATCGCTTTTCACCGTTTATGCAACGAAGGATCTTGTCGCCGAATTTTCTCTTCCTCCTGCCATAGCCGCGGAAATGCAAAAGGGACAGCCGCTTGTTATGTATAAGACAGAGGACGCCCAAATAAGCTTTTCCGGTTCGATCGGCCTGATACAACCGGCATTCAGGGGAGGAGACAATTTTACCGTTGCCAGGGTTTATTTTAAAGACGACCGTTTTCAGGCAGGCGAACTTGTCACCGCCGTTATTCCTGTTGTTCATAAAGGCTGGTGGGTCCCTCAAAGCGCCGCGCTGAACCTGGGCGACAAATCAATTGTATTTAAAAAAGAACAAAATACGTTTATCGCCAGGCCTGTGCGGGCAAAACTAAGGGCCGAAGGGATGGCGTTGATCGAAGACGATATAGAGGGATGGGAAATCGCGGGCAACGCGGCCTTCCTGGTGGATAGCGAGAGCTTTATAAAAATGAGTCCGGACCAATAAATACCACAGTAATGAACACACTAAAACATTATCTGCCTGTTTTGACGGCGCTGCTGATTGGCTGCCTGTGGCTAGCGGGCTGTGCGGAAGAAAAAAGCGAAGCCGCAGCGCAGCAGGAACAAACCTATACCTGCCCCATGCATCCCCAGGTAGTAAAAAACGGTCCGGGCGACTGCCCCATTTGCGGGATGGACCTGGTCTCGTTCGACAAAAACAATACTGATAATTTCTTAACCCTGGGCGCCAGCCAGCAGGCGCTGGCGAACATCAGCGTAATCACCCTTGGCGAAGAAAGGTTCTCCAATTTTACGCGGTTAAACGGTAGGATCGTTGTCGACCCCAACCATACGCGTTATATCGCCAGCAGGGTCGCGGGCAGGATTGAACAGTTGTTTGTAAAAGAAACCGGGGTTAGGGTACGGCAGGGCCAGCCCCTGTACAAGATCTATTCCGAAGAGCTTTCCACCCTGCAGCAGGAATACCTGACGCTGAATGCCCAGGCGCAGGGGTTTCCCGATGATCAGCGATTTCAGCAACTGGCCGAAGCCGCAAGGCACAAGCTATTATTATATGGCCAGTCGGAAAAGCAATTGCAGGAATTGATCCGGCTGCAACGCACCGATCCTTTTATCTCTTATACTGCGCCATTTTCCGGCGCGGTAGCGGAACTATCCATAACCGAAGGGCAGTATGTTGCAGAAGGCAGCCCCATTATGAAAATTGAATCTTACGAAAAACTATGGATAGAGGCAGACCTCTATCCTGCCGAAGCAAAACAAGTCCGGGCCGGCCAGTCCGTACAGGTCGTCGTTGCTGGTTATGAAGACCAGCCGCAAACGACGAAGATCGACTTCATCAGCCCTGCCTTATCGGCCGGCAACCAAGTGATGCAAGTCCGCGGCGCTATTGCCAATCCCAGGCTCCAATGGCAACCCGGATTACAGGCCATTGTATTGCTGCCCTCCTTTCAAAAAGAAAACAGTTTGAGCCTGCCGGTAGATGCCGTCATCAGAAGCGGAAGGGGCGCCCATGTATGGGTAGAAACGGCGCCAGGAAAATATGAGCCCAGAAAAGTGACCACAGGAGTAGAAACTGCAGACCGGGTGGAAATAAGCAGCGGTCTTGAAGAAGGGGAAAAACTGGTTGTCGCCGGCGCCTACCTGCTATACAGCGAATATGTTTTGAAAAAAGGAAAAGACCCGATAGCAGAACGCCGTCATTAATATTACAAACTAAATTTTAAAGATCAATGAAACATGTAGCCAACATCGCCGCTTTCTTAGCATCTGTTTTTATTATTTCCTGTATCCAGCCCGATGCCTCTCACGACGGCCATACGGCTGAAGAAGCGAACCCAAATACCGGATCGACAGCGCAGGTCAGTCAAGAGACTGCACCCCAGGCAGTAACCATAAAAGACGATCGGCTGGATGCCGTGTATCAACAGTATATCCGTTTAACGGACGCTCTGGTAAAGGAAGATATTACAAATGCCAGGATTGCGGGGAACGCTATACAGGCAGGGGCAAAAGAAACGGCAGCAACCGCATCGCTGAAAGCCTCGGCAGAAAAGATCGCCAAGGCGCCGGATATTGAATCGCAAAGAAAAGCCTACGCTGGCATGAGCGAAGAACTGATTGCCCTGGTAAAAAAAGCAGGGGTGGCCAACGGCGAGCTATATGTATCGTATTGCCCGATGGCTTTTGACGATGAAGGCGCCGCGTGGTTAAGCGTCGATAAAAAAATTGTCAACCCCTATTTTGGCGATAAGATGCTGACCTGCGGAGAAATAAAGGAAACCATTAAATGATTCAGGCGCCTATATTGCTTTGCTGAATTTCTGCCGGCCTGAAAAAGAATGGCCTCTTTGCAAATAGAGGTCGAAAGTGCTGCATACATTACGGATAAAATAATGCCCTTCCGCCGTCAGTTGCAATTGACGGCGGTCGTATTCCACCAATCCGTCCTTCGCCATCTGCTCCAATGCCGGAAAGCAAAGGGCTTCCAGCGTGGGCAGGTGTTCGGGGCGAAAGACGGTAGCGCCGCGGCAGGAAATATCCTTGATGTATTGCCGGAAAGCCAGGTCTTCCTCATTCAAAAAAAAGCCTCGCTTGACGGCGAGCCGGTCTTCATTTATAGCCGCATAATACTGGCTCAGGGATTTATCGTTTTGCGCAAAAGCATTGCCAAGATCGCTGATCGCAGATACGCCCAGCCCCAATAACAACTCGCTGTTCTGCGTGGTATATCCCATAAAATTGCGGCGCAGGCGGCCGTTTTCCCTGGCAATGAACAGCTCGTCATGCGGTAAGGCAAAATGATCCATCCCGATGTCGTGGTAACCGCTGGCAGTCAGCATTTCCTTCCCTTTAAGATATAACCGGATCTTCTCTTCAGGCGCCGGCAGATCGGCTTCATTAAACAACCGCTGCGCCTTGCTTGTCCAGGGAACATGGGCATAACTGTAAAAGGCAATACGGTCGGGTTTCAACGTGATGGTCTGCCTGATGGTGTTTTCAATTCGCTCAAGGGTTTGTAGAGGAAGTCCGTAGATCAGATCGAAATTGACCGATACAAAACCCGCTTCCCGGGCCTGCTCTGTAGCAATTTTTACATTCTCAAAAGGCTGTATGCGATTGATCACGCGCTGTACTTCAGGGTCCAGGTCCTGGACGCCATAACTGATCCGCCTGAAACCGAGGGAAGCAAGCATGTCCAGGTGCTGACGGGTAGTATTGTTGGGATGTCCTTCAATACTGAATTCGTGCTGGGGGTGGACGATGCTGTATTTCACCAGTATATTGAATAATCGCCGCAGGTTCAGGGCCGAAAAAAAAGTAGGCGTGCCGCCGCCCAGATGTATCTCCCGTATAACGGGCGTCTGCCCCATCAGGCTCCGGTATTGTTTCCATTCTTTCTCGATGGCCTGCAAATAGATTTCCTCCACGGCATGGTTCCCGGTGATCCTTTTATTGCAACCGCAATAAGAACACAGCGACTCGCAAAACGGCAGGTGGACATATATGCTTATTCCTCCGGCGGCGTTATTTGCAGAAAACTGTTCCGAAAACTGTTTTCGCCACCTGCCCGCATCAATATGATCGTCCCAGAAAGGAACCGTCGGGTAGCTGGTATACCGGGGGACGGGCTGATTGTATTTTTTTATCAATAATGGATTCATCAAACAAATATATATTTACCTGCCAGCGCCAAATATGATACAGGTTATCAAAAAATAAGACATTCGTCAGGTCGGCAATCTACTAAGCCCGCCCGCTCCCCGCCGATGATTTTCATCAACAGGCAAGATGATCAAAATCAGGTTCTCCAGTCCGCTCTGTCATGGCAAAGTCACGTTGCTGAAAATACTTTTGTTTCACAAACAACAAAACAAATATTATGAGCATCCCCATTCACAACGAGGACGATCTCCTGTCTTCTACGGAAGCCGCCGTTCAGGAACCGGAGGAAACCAAGGACCGGTTCTTCCCCTCCGGAGCCATCGCTTTCTTTATAAGCCTGGTCATTCTTACGCTCCTATTCTGGTATGGAATCTATTTTTTAATGATCGAAAGAACCTAATACATCAACTTATGAAAATGGATAAAATTGAAAAAAGGATCATCATTTCATCATTGTCGTTAATGGGGTTGTTCGTCTTTTCGCTGCTGTATGCCAAGAGCAAATACAATAGCGATGTTCCTGAATGCATTCCTTTCGACAAGGCCTATACCGAACCCAAGATAAACCAGTTGGACGAGAAGACATACCAGGTATTCTCCGTCGCATCCATGTGGCAATTCCAACCTTCCGAGATCTATATACCAGTGGGCAGCGAAGTAGATTTTTACCTGACCTCCAAAGATGTGGTGCATGGATTCAATATTTCCGATAAGAACATAAACATGATGGCGGTGTACGGGGCCATCAATAAAACATCGGTAAAATTCGACAAACCGGGCGTATATGATATTGTATGCCATGAATACTGCGGCGTAGGTCATCAGAACATGCGCGCGCAGGTAATCGTAAACTATCC
Source organism: Chitinophagaceae bacterium UBA2791 (assembly GCA_002352105.1). Lineage (GTDB taxonomy): Bacteria > Bacteroidota > Bacteroidia > Chitinophagales > Chitinophagaceae > Flavitalea. The sequence continues at coordinate 58,478 of DEHV01000020.1, forward strand.
GAGATCAAAATAAAAGACAGGCTATATGCAAGTAACTAAAACGTTCAAACGAATCATTTTCCTCGAGTTGGCTATCCCGGTAGCCCTGTTAACGATTGGCATTTATCATGGGCTGATGCAAACCATCTACCGGGCCGGGGTATTAAAGGAAACCTCGTTTGCCAAGCTGGACTATTACCAGGGTCTTACCCTTCACGGCGTGATCAATGCGCTGGTGCTCACTACTTTTTTTGCCGTCGCCTTCGGACACGTAACGCTAACCTTTTATTTTAAAAAGGAGCCCAACAAAAAACTGATGTGGCTGAGCTTTATCATGATGCTTTCAGGCACGCTGATGGCCGCCTGGGCTATGTTTGCAGGCAAGGCTTCCGTACTATACACTTTTTATCCCCCGCTAAAAGCGCATCCGCTGTTTTACCTGGGCGCCACCCTGCTCATCGCAGGTTCATGGATACCCTTCTTTAACTGGGCGGTCATGTATACCCGGTGGAAGAAAGAAAACGCCGAAACAAAAACCCCATTGGCCGTATTGGGCACTCTTATCAATTTCACCATCTGGTTCGTGTGTACCCTAGCGGTAGCGTATGAAACGCTGGTGTTATTGATCCCATGGTCGATGGGCTGGACTGCCGGCGTAAACGTGAACCTGGCGAGAACATTGTTCTGGTTCTTTGGACATGCGCTGGTGTATTTCTGGTTGCTGCCCGCCTATATCATGTTCTATACCATCCTTCCCAAGGTCGCCGGCGGCAAACTGTACTCCGACCTGGCGGGTCGTATTGCCCTATTTCTTTTCCTGGTATTCTCCATACCCGTAGGCGTGCACCACCAATACAGCGACCCTACCATCCAGCAGGGCGTGAAATTTTTCCATGGCCTCCTTACCTATGGCGTGAGCATCCCCAGTTTCATCACCGCGTTCACCATCGCCGCATCCCTTGAGTATGCGGGCAGGAAAAGAGGCGGAAAAGGCTGGTTCGGGTGGATGAAAAAATTACCCTTTTTCGATGAGAATCGTTTCTTATTCGCCTACTTCATTGGGGGGCTTATCCTGTTCATCTTCGGAGGCGTAACCGGTATTGTCAACGCGTCCTACTCTCTGAATAACGTGGTGCACAATACCGCCTGGCTTCCCGGTCATTTTCACATGACCGTCGCAGGCCCCGTTTTCCTCAGCATTGTGGGCATGAGCCTCTACCTGTATTCTAAAATGAGCGGCAAAAGGATATTCATGCCCAAGCTCACCACGATCATCCCCTACCTGTGGGTGATCGGAATGCTCATCTTTTCGTTTGGAATGAGCTGGGGCGGATTAAGAGGAGAACCGAGGCGCACCAATCTCGGCATCACCTACCTCAATCCGGACAGCGAGCTGTTTCGCGCCGATTGGGTGCCGACCACTACCATGGCCATGCTCGGAGGCATTATCATGTTCATTGCCGGCATGTTTTTCATCCTGGTATTCTTTGGCACCATGCTGCGTAAGCGGTCCGCAGAACCGGTATTGACCATCCCCGTGAGCGAAGCCTATCACGATGAGAAAAGAGTTCCGCTGTTTGACAGGTTCAAACCCTGGATCGTTGCCATGGTGATCATCATCCTGATCTCCTATGTGCCGGCGCTGATGAATGTAAATGAGAACAGCGGCCCCAACGCCCCGAGATTTGATATCGATAACCCTACGCCGATTGAACAGCCTGCGGCAAAATGAAAAACAGGTCTTCCATATCGCTTTTTGCAGGGCTTGTATTCGGACTGCCCCTGATAGCCTACCTGCTCGTCAACTGGCATGAAAGCAGGCTGCAGAAGCTGCCTGTTCTCGGACCGGTAGTGGAAAAGGAAGGCAAAATGACGGCCCACCGGATCCAGGACTTTTCGCTGGTCAACCAGGACGGGCGGCCAATAACAATAACAGACTGGGACAATAAGATCGTGATAGCCGATTTTTTCTTCACCCGCTGCCCGTCTGTTTGCCCGAAAATGACACGAAGCATGAAAGAAACGCAGGAAAGTTTTAACGGCGATCCCAATCTGCTTTTGGCCTCATTTTCCGTGGACCCCGACCGCGACAGCCTGGAAGTGTTGCAACGCTACAGCAAAAAATACAAGCTGGACAATAGCAACTGGGACCTGATCACCGGCGATAAAAAAACCATTTATAAACTGGCAAGAAACAGTTTTATGCTGGTAGCCGCCGACGGCGACGGAGGACCTGAAGATTTTATTCATAGCGAAAAACTGGTATTGATTGATAAGGAAAAAAGAATTCGAGGATATTATAACGGAACAGACGAAAAGGAAATAACCCAACTGATCCGGGATATAAAAAAACTGAAAGATGAAAAGTAAAAAACACATGCTCCTGTTTGTCCTGGCAATAAGCATTGCGGCAATTGGCCGGGCTAACCCCTTAGAAGATGGAAAATCGATCTTTTCCATGCGTTGCGCCGCATGCCATAGCGTCAACAAAGCCTTGACGGGGCCCGCATTGGCCGGCATTGAGGAAAAAAGGTCTTTAGACTGGATATTTCAATTTATCCGCTCCTCTCAAACCCTGGTAAAGGGCGGAGACAAAGAGGCCATCGAAATATTTGAGCAGTTTAATAAGATACCGATGCCCGATCATCCCGATCTTACCGATGATGATATTAAAAACATCCTGGCCTATATAAAATCAGAAACCAAAACAGAAGAAGCCTCAGTGGCGCCCTTTCCCAAGCCGGGCAAAAGGCCTTCAGGCGCCAGGCCGCTCTCGGCAGACAACTACGGCTTCTTTGCCGCCTACTTCTTTTCCGTGGCGGCGCTGATCATGGTCCTGCTATTTGCGGTAAGAATAAAAAGTTATGAAACCCAAAAAGAAGACAAAGAATTATCAGCAAGCTGATTCATCCCTCTGAAAAACAAACCAAAAAAGCTCGTATGTAAATTTGATACGGGCTTTTTTGTTTACGCTTCTTATAAAAAAGGCCTATCCTCTTATATCTCCGCCGGCCGTTTTCTGCGCCGAAGAATTTTCAAAGCGTCCTGTTTTCTTATCAATCGCTATCCTGAATACCACGCCCTTGATGCTTGCCATATCTGCAGGTTTAAACGGCCATTCGTGGGAAAAATGAACCGTTTCGCTTGAAACAAGAGGGTATATGCGATCTGCCAGTTTCTCCAATGCATTATTGCGCAATTCCGGGTCCCGGAGCTCTTCAAAGACGCCCCATACAATAACGCTTTTCCAGTTGGCCATATTCTCCATCTGGTCGACCTGGAAACAGACCTTAGGGTTCTGACGCATCATGTTCACTTTCATTCCCTCGCTGGTGCGCACGTAAATGTGCTTCCCGTCATAAGCATAACTAACCGGGGTCACATAGGTAAGATCATCAGCATGGCATCCGATCCTCCCGATAAAGGCTTTTGCCAGGGTTTCCTCGATTTCCGGATCCGTTAATTTCCCTATCATAACATGTTTTTTTATACCTGGTAAATATACTCATATGCGAACAGTTTCGCGCAGGATATGCATCAGCTTCGGGGATGACCACAATCCTGCTTAAACCTAAGCGATATCATTTTTAAAGGAGGATATCAGGCTTAATTTCAGTCAAATTCTTTTTTATGAAAATAACCGAAAAGTTTGCCCGCCTCGAGACAATTCATATTAAAGAAAACCTGCCGTCTGCCTGCCTGATCATGCCTTTTAATCCAAAAATGTCGCCAAAAGCAGAGGTCATGGAAAGGCTTAACGCCGCCTACGACCAGGTCAGAAAGGAATTAGACCGCCTTTACCCCATTGAAAGATCGGCGGCTGTCTTAAAAAAATTAAAGATGGAGATCAGCCGCCTGAATCATAGCGCGCATACAAAAAGCGTCTGCATTTTTGTTTCTCCGCAAGAGCAGCTGACCCATTATTTCAATATTGACGTAAAGCGGAACGTCATGATCGATCAGCCGTTTGATATCAGGGATATTATCCGCAGCAAAAACAACAGCAATCATTCCCTGCTCCTTGTGCTGGGGGCCGGCGCTTCGGAAATATACCTGAAAGAATCCCAGCGCATGCCCAGGCTCATTTCGCATCTGCCCGGTCGCGGCAACCCGGAGCTATTGCTGAAACAAACGGATGACGGACTGTCCATCCTGATGAAATCTTATCCCTATCCTTTGTTTGTTATGGGGCTGCCGGAAAAATCGGATCATTTTAAAAGGATATCGCGCAATGCAGATATGGTCATCGGATATATACCTTATGACACTTTGCCGGCCCCGGTCGCCGCAATCAATAGGGCGCTTCTCCCCTTTATCCAGGACCATGATCATGTTCTTTATTTGCATGCTTTGAAACAACTTCGGAGGGCCGACCAGGCGGGGAAACTGGCCAGGGGCATCCGGGAAGCGCATGCGATGGCCGGCAAGATAAACAACCGGTTGCTGGTTGTGGAAAAGAATTATGCGTGTCAGTCTGTTTTTGAAGAAAATGCCTCCGCCCGGATCAGGGACCTGGTGGATGAGACCATTCAAAAGGCCCTGAACGCCGGAGCCAATGTACAATGTGTCGAGAGATCCCTGCCCTTCCGTTACGAAAACATCGCGTTGATCTACGAGTGAGCATCCAGCTGACCTGGCCGCTGCAGGGACGATGTTATAAACAGTTGTTTATAAGCGGCTGTTCTGTTCGCCGGGTCGCCACATAAACAATCTTGACTACACTGCTTTAATCCAGGAGTGATCCCGGCGCCGTACCTTTAGGGTATGTTCGATTTTCGTTTAACGGTATTCCATACGGTGGCCAAACGGCTCAGTTTTACCAAGGCCGCGGCAGACCTGTTCATCACACAACCTGCGGTATCCAAGCATATCCAGGAGCTGGAACAGCATTTCAAGACCCAGCTCTTTGAACGGCTGGGAAACAAGATCACCCTGACCGGACAGGGTCGCATCTTACTGGCCTATACCGACCAGATCCTGAGCCTGTACCGCAACATGGAATTTGAAATGAGCAGCTTGTCCGACCGGCAAAAAGGCATCCTGCGCCTGGGCGCCAGCTCCACCGTCAGCCAGTACGTTATCCCGCTGGCGCTGGCTGGCTTTCACAAAAAATACAACGACATAAAGATCAAACTGCTCAATGGAAATACGGAACAGATCGAACATGCGCTGTTGGACAAAGACATTGATCTCGGCATTATCGAAGGAAAATCAAAAAGCAAGGGCATAACCTATACCGAATACCTGAAAGATGAGATCGTGCTGACCTGCAGTTCCCGCCACCCGCTTGCCCAAAAGCCGAATATTACCATTAAAGAGTTAAGGGATATTCCCTTGCTGGTGAGGGAAGCGGGATCGGGCACCCTGGATGTGATCGCCTATGCGCTGAAACCTTTCAAACTGAATTTTTCTCAACTGAACATCGCCATGGAGCTGGGCAGCACCGAAGCCATTAAAACCTATTTGCGCAATTCAGACTGCATGGCGTTCATCTCCCTCCATTCCATCTCGGCCGATCTATCCAACAACACGCTTAAGACGGTGAACGTAAAAGGGTTAAATATAGAACGGTTCTTCTATTTTATTCAACGCCAGGGCAGCTCCGATCCCCTGGCCGACCTGTTCCGGCAGTATGTGCTCCACTATAACTTAAAGTAATTACACATCATTATTTACCATTTCCTTTCCGCCCCGAATTGGATGAACTTTACGGTCTGAAATCCCGGGGATCCATTCAGGCCGGGCTGGATCCGCGTTATGCCCCCGGTTAGTTCACCCATTAAAATCAAGCATTATGCTATCGGCTGCAAAACATAAAATATTGGAAGAAATAAGCGCCAGTTTCACCCGCCAGGAGCTGATCTGGGCGCACGGTTTTATTTCGGGCGCGCTGGCCAGGCAGGGAGAGTCCGTTCTTCAGGCTCTTCCTGCGGAGAAAAAATTATCCGCAACGCCTGATGAAAGGAACAATACCTATTCCGGCCAGGTCATCTCTGCGATCAACCTGAATGATATCGGGTCTGCCAAAGAAACCCATCATATCGAAATACTGGCGGAAGACGCGCTGTACGAACCAGGCGACGCCATCAGCTTTATAGAAGAGAACGGGTATGCCGGCGATACTCCTCAATGTTACCTGATCGCCTCTTCTCCGGAGGCGCACAGCGGCGAGCTGCATATCACCGTTCCCGGTCATGGCCTTGCCTTACAGGAGGGCGCTTCCGTGAAATTCCGGATTCACAAAAACGAGCAATTCCGGTTGCCGGACGACGAAAAGGACCTGATCATGATCGGGCCCGGCGCAGGCATCGCGCCGTTCCGTTCATTCCTGGCCCAGCGCGACGCTGTCGGCGCGAGCGGCAGAAACTGGCTTTTTTTCAGCGAACAAAATTTTGTTTCCGACTTCCTCTATCAGACAGAGTTGCAGAACTGGGTGGAAACCGGATCGCTGACCAAACTGAATGTAGCTTTTGCAGACGACCATGAAGAAGGGTTTTCCCTATCAGACGCGTTGTTCCGCCAGGGCCCTAGCCTGGTCGAATGGCTGAAGAACGGCGCCTTTTTGTATATTTGCGCAGGCGAAGCAGCCCTCGCGGAGGAGATAAACAATACTTTGGCAACTCTATTGACGATCCATCTTCGCCAATCAGAAACCGAAGCATTGGCATACCTGGAGGAACTAAAAAGCGATGGAAGATACCGCATAGAATCTCCAGCTTCAGCGCCCTTAATGCTTGTCGCCTAAGTTTCCTTTCATATTTTAAATGCAGCAAAAAAATGTCCGATAATACCAATAACCCGCAGGACCTGTCGTCGAACGAGAAAATTAAAATGTCCAGCAATGCGCTGCGGGGAACGATCGCGGAAAGCCTCACCGACGAGATCACCGGCAATATCCGCCCCGATGACCAGCCATTGGTCCGGTTTCACGGCATGTACCTGCAAGACGATCGCGATCGCCGGGAAGAAAGGGCGGCCAAAAAACTGGAGCGGCTCTATTCCTTTATGATACGCCTTCGTTTGACCGGGGGCTTTTTATCCGGCGATCAATGGATAGCCCTTCATCATATCGCCGGGGAGAACTCTACCGGCACGCTGAAGATCACTACGCGCCAAACGATCCAATTACACGGGGTGCTGAAAACCAAAGCCAAGCCAACAGTCAAAGCGTTCAACAAAGCCGGACTGACCACGCTGGCTACCTGCGGCGATATCAACAGGAATGTGATCTGTACCGCCCACCCCAAGCAATCGCCCCTGCATGAACAAATATTCGAGCTGGCGAAGGAAATAACCGCCATGCTGCTCCCAAAAACGCATGGCTATTACGAGATCTGGCTGGATTCCGAAAAAATAGCAGATACAAAACTGGAAGAAGACCTGTTGTACCAGGACCGGTACATGCCCCGGAAATTTAAGATCGCGCTTGCCATCCCTCCAAACAATGATATAGATGTTTTTGGAAACGATCTCGGCCTGATCGCCGTGATCGAGAAAGATAAATTAAAAGGATTTAACATCGTCATCGGCGGGGGCATGTCGTCCACCCACGGCAATCCCGAACATTATCCCCGCCTTGCTTCCGAATTAGGGTATGTAGATGTTACCAAGGGCAAGGAAAACCTGCTGAAAGCTGTTTATGAAATGCTCACCATACAGCGTGATTACGGAAACCGCGCCGATCGTAAGAAGGCCCGGTTAAAATATACGGTGGACAAATACGGTATTCCCTGGTGGAAAGCAGAGCTGGAAAAAAGAGCAGGCTTTGCGTTGGAAGACATCAAGCCTTATACTTTCAACAGGAGAAAGGATTACTATGGCTGGGAACAGAACCATGAAGGACTATGGTATTATACGGTATTCGTTGAGAACGGAAGGGTGCTGGACACCGACTCGCTTAAGCTAAAACAAGCCCTGCTGGAGGCCGCCGAGACCGGAAAGGTCAACTTTCGTTTTACCTGTAACCAGAATGTGATCATCAGCGATATCAAACCGGAAGACAAGGCGCAGATCCAGGAGATATTAGAAAAATACAAGATCATTGAGCATACCAACAAGGCGTCTACCATCCGGGCAAACGCTATGGCCTGCGTAGCCCTGAACACCTGCGCGCTGGCATTGGCCGAGTCGCAACGCTACCTGCCCTCGCTGCTCGATAAGGTCGAAGGATTACTGGAAAAGCACGGCTTATCCGATGAAGAAATGATCGTGCGCATGACCGGTTGCCCCAACGGATGCGCCAGGCCCTTCATTGCCGAAATAGGGTTTGTAGGAACGGCCCTGGGCAAATACAATATGTATATCGGCGGCGACCGCGTCGGAACAAGGCTTAACAAATTATACAAAGAGAGCCTTGAAGAACCGCAGATACTTGGCGAACTGGATGGTTTTTTCGCGGCCTTTGCGAAAAAGAGAAAAAAAGGCCAGGGCATAGGCGATTTCCTGCACCAGGAATACTGTCAGTAGTCAACAAAAGAAATCACGTCAGAAGCGGAAATCCTGCGAATGCATCGGAGGCAAATCGCATTTTGTTTCCGCTTGGGAGCGTACTACGTACTTTAAGGTTTTGTTCCCTCGAAATACTGAAAGAAAACCTCTCTCAGTTGTTTTCCCAGCAGTTCCCAGTCTTCCCCGGAAGGTATTTTTTTAAGGCCGGCGATCCACTCGGAATTGAGCTCGTACACGCAGGCGTCAATTCCAAAACGTTTTGCCAACCCCTCTCCAAAGGAGCCTGGACCCGCGCCACGCGAGGGTCCTTCGGTAAACCAGGTGTGTTTGTACAACAAGTTCTCAAACCTTTTCATATTGGCGATATAAGCCGTGTTATTGGCGGTGGGAGCATTTACATGCAGGTTGCCTCCGCCGTCGTTATGCAGATCGATGGCNNGGCAACGCCATCCTTGTTAGCCATAGGCATGATGTACACGCAATACCGTTTCAGGTACGCGGCGCCTTCTTTTTGAAGCAGGCTGTTGATCAGCCCCTGAACCACCCAATTGCCTCCGGGTTCCCAGGGATGCGCCCGGGCCCGTATAACGATCCGGTACGGCGCATCGGGACTGCCCACCCGGATGATCTCCAGCGGCCGGCTTTCTACCGTTTTGCCAATATCCTCTATGGCTATCATCGGATGATCTTTTATGGATGCTTTAAGCCGCTCGAGATCGCTGATCCTATAAGGCTCTACGCTGGCGACATATAAGCTGCCTGTTTCCACCCGGACCCGGAATTGAAGATTTTTTTCCGGCGTAAGTTTAGTGGGTATGGCAACCCAGCGAATACCGTCGGTCGAGATCAGGCAAGGCATTCTTTCCGACGACTGGTAAGCCTTCATTCCATTCCAGATATTCTCAAAATTCTCTAGTACCATCGTGAGCTCGGCCCCGGGATCGGCCTGTATCTGAAAATGCCAGTGCCCGTTGGCCCGGTTGGGCGAAGCGCGCTCCCGGTCATAGATAAGCGCAAGATGCACGACGCCGTTTGAATCGACCGACCAATCGAGCTGCGAAGCATTTTCAAAAGACGTGTTGATGAATGCCAGGCCCGGCTTTCCGCTCTCCCGGAAACCTGCCGAAGCAGACCGGTCGGTCTGCGCAAACAGGCGCGGGTTACCGCATGCCAGCAAAAGAATGGCGCATATTTTCCAACTCAGCGTTCTCATTTTCATTATAATGTATGATCAATAAAAGGATATGAAGATAAGAAAGTTGATGGAAGCAGAAGCCTGACGTTCGATGATGAATACCTATATTTACGGCATGAGACAAAAGCTACAACCGATCATTTTGGGAATGCTGCTGCTGGTCGCCAATAACCTGCTGGCGCAAAAGAAAAAACAAGTTGTAAAAACAGAGCCCTTCAAAAAAGAGGCCATCAGCGATCTCTCGGGCCGGTATGCGCAGTACCGCGATATCGCATTGCAGATCTGGGATTATGCCGAGCTGGGTTATAAGGAGGTCAAAAGCTCCGGCCTGCTGCAGGAAACGCTCAAATCGAATGGTTTTACCATAGACGCAGGCGTAGCAGGGATACCGACGGCATTTGTGGCCAGCTACGGGTCGGGCGAGCCGGTGATCGGCATCCTCGCGGAGTTTGATGCGTTACCCGGATTATCGCAGCAGGCGAAACCCGAAAAAATACCCGTCGAGGGTCGCAACACCGGTCATGGCTGCGGGCATCACCTGTTTGGAACGGCTTCCATCGCCGCCGCCATTGAATTAAAAGCGCTGATCGATAAACGCCAATGGAAGGGCGCTGTCAAAGTATATGGATGCCCCGCTGAAGAAGGAGGCTCCGGCAAAGTATATATGACGCGCGCCGGGCTCTTTGATGGGGTCGATGCAGTTATCCATTGGCATCCTTCCGATGAAAATACGGTTTGGGCCGATGGCGCGCTTGCCAACAAATCGGCAAAGTTCCGGTTTCACGGAACCTCGGCCCATGCAGCGGCAGCTCCCGAAAAAGGACGTTCGGCGCTCGACGCGGTTGAAGCCATGAACCATATGGCCAATATGATGCGGGAGCATATTCCTTCCGACGCCCGCCTTCATTATGTCATCACCAATGGCGGCAAAGCGCCAAATGTAGTGCCTGATTTTGCAGAAGTGTATTATTACGTGCGGCATCCGAACCGGGAAATAACAAAAGACATATTTGATCGCCTGGTCAATATAGCCGACGGCGCAGCCTTGGGGACCGGTACAAAAACGGATCATGAAATTATCGGCGGCACCTTCGATATCCTGTTCAACAGCAGCCTGGCCGGGCTTGCCCATGCAAACCTGTCTATGGTCGGCGGCGTCAGCTACACGCCCGAAGAAACAGCATTCGCAAAAAAGATCCAGTCGACCCTCGGCGCTACGGTTCCGTTGGAGCAGGCAACGATCGTTAAGCCTGTTCAAAAACGAACCGGCAAGACCACCGGTTCCACAGATGTGGGCGATGTGAGCTATGCCGTGCCGACCGTTGGGATACGGGTAGCGACCTGGGCGCCGGGGACGCCCGCGCACAGCTGGCAGGCAGTGGCCTGCGGCGGCACGGAAATGGGAACCAAGGGCATGTTGGTAGCAGCAAAGGCCATGACCCTTACCGCCATTGATCTGCTGCTAAACCCCGAAGAAATAAAAAAGGCAAAAGAAGAATTTCACCTGGCGCGGGGCGAAAATTTCAAATATGAACCCTTGCTGGGCGACCGCAAACCTGCATTGAACTACCGGGATTAGGTGGGTGGCGCTTTAGCGTCAATCGATACCGCATCAACAAATGATACGGCTCCGCGGATGGATCTGCATTAACAGCAACCGCCTTAATAAAGGCTGTCAGCATAAGCGAAACGTCAACAAAAATAACAGCGCGGATTTTATAGCAAATCAATCCAATTTATTTATTACATTTGCAACTAGGTTGCAAGTGTAAATGAGTTTAACGAAATCATATCGCCGGTTCATCGCTGCCGTACTGCTATTGGCTTACGGGTTTATCGCAACGCCTGTGCAGCTATGGCATCATCACGAGCAGCTCAGCCAAAAAGAGGAAAAGAAAGCGGGCGATCTTTCAGAGAACAAAGGCGCTTCCATTGACAACAACTGCCCGGTCTGCCAGCATCAATATTCAGCTTATGATAACGATGCCATCGTTCCGGCGATCCCTGCTATAACCGGATGGTCATCGCCTGATGAACATTACCAGCTAACATTTTTTAACGTTCCGGTATTTTCCAACCAGAACAAGGGTCCTCCGGGTCTTTCCTAATCTTACTCCTTCTCTTAAAAATCTGAATGCAATCTCGCTGCTGAGAGGCATTGCATTGATATCGTACCCACCGCCGCATTAATATGCGACGGCAACCACTTAGTTAAGCATTGTAATGAAAATTCTTTGGGGAATGCTGTTCACCTGCTTATCCATGCAGGCAAACGCCCAGTTACGCCAACTTATCGTAACCGTTATTGACGACTACAACAAACCGGTCCCGGGAGTCAATATCTCTCTCGAAACACACGAGCGCGCGCCATTCGCCGCTCCTGACGGCGTATATGTTTTTAAGGATCTGTCGCCCGGCGATTATACCCTGCGCATCTCCATGGCGGGCTATAGATCTTTCAGTAAAAAGATCAGCATTGCCGGTCACGATATCTCGTTGCCTGTAACCCTCCATCCCAATATACATACACTGCAGGAAGTAGTCGTACAAAACAATACCATCGGCCAGAGAAAAAAAGAAGAACAGCTTAACCTGGAAATTGTAAGAAGCGATTTCATACAAAAAAACCTGGGCGGCAGCCTGATGCAGAGCCTGGAACGTTTACCCGGGGTAAAGACCATTGGCATCGGAGCGGGCCAGTCAAAGCCGTTGATCAGGGGAATGGGCTTTAACCGCGTAGTCGTTATCGACAAAGGCGTGAAACATGAGGGCCAGCAATGGGGCGCCGATCATGGCCTGGAAATAGACCAGTTCGCCGCGGAAGAAATAGAAATTGTAAAAGGGGCCGCTTCATTTATCTATGGGTCCGACGCTATCGCCGGCGCGGTAAATATAAAACCGGCTGCCATGCCCGCGGCTAATAGTTTTGGCGGAGACATAAACCTTATCGGCAAAACCAATAACGCCCTTTATGGCGCATCCCTGAATATTTACCGCAGAACCCAAAAATGGTTTGTTGCGGCGCGGGCAACCGCGCAGGACTATGGCGATTACCGGGCGCCGGCCGACCGCCTGTATATCTACGATTATCCCATCGACCTGCATCGCAGCTATCTCCGCAACACGGCCGGAAAAGAAATCAATACCCATTTCAGCGGCGGTTATATAGGCAAGAAAGCCAGGTCTGTCTTCTACCTCGGCAATACCTATAGTAAAAGCGGATTTTTTGCCAATGCGCATGGCCTGGAGCCAAGAAAAGTAAATGCGGTTATGCATGACCGGAGCAGCCGGGACATCCTGATGCCTTATCAGAAAGTAAATCATTTTAAACTGATCAACCGCAGCTCGATCCGGCTAAGCGATCATGATATTGAGCTGGAAGCGGGATACCAAAACAATTTCCGGCAGGAGTATAACCGCTATGTAAACCATGGTTTCATGCCTCCGGTATACCCCGACAGCATGACAATACCCATCGACCTGGAGCGGGCCTTCAATAAAAATGTTTATTCCCTGAATATCAGGGATCGCGTGAAGCTCAACCTCCATGAACTGCAGTTTGGCATTAACGGGGAGATACAAAACAATGCGATCAACGGCTGGAGCTTCCTGGTTCCTTCGTTTGATCAAAAAACCATCGGCGTCTTCCTCTATGATAGGCTATCCATAAACGACCAGGCGCTGCTGCATGCCGCCCTCAGATACGATCGCAGTCATATCCATATTCATCCTTACGCCGATTGGTTCCCATCGCCGGTGGAACAAAATGGCGAAACGAGCCAGATACAGGTAACAAGGGCGGACAATATCCGGCGGAGCTTTAACAGCATTACCGGATCCATTGGCATTAATTATAACCTGGAACACATCGAGCTGAAAGCCAATGCAGGCAAAAGCTACCGCATACCCACCGCCAAAGAGCTGGGCGCCAACGGGGTAAACTATCACTATTTCAGCTACGAGCGCGGAAATACCGGTCTGAAGCCCGAAGAATCTTACCAGCTGGATGCGACCGCCTCCTTCACAAAAAACAAATGGAGCGTACAGCTCAGTCCTTTCTTCAATTATTTTCCCAATTATATCTACTTAAATCCAACCGCAGAACACGACTACCTGTATGGGGCAGGCAACCAGATGTTTGAATATACGCAAGCCCGGGTGGTCAGATACGGCGGCGAACTGCAGGTGAAATACCAGGCATGGGAAAATCTAAGCGCCGAAGCGTTGATAGAATACCTGTATGCAGAACAGTTATCGGGAGACAAAAAAGGCTATACCATTCCGTTTTCGCCGCCGCCATCGACGTTGCTGAACCTGACCTATTCGCCCATACATACAGGCCCCTTTCGCCGCATTTATTTATCCGTCGACTACCGGATCACTGCCGCGCAGCGCCATATTGTTCCCCCGGAAAAAAAGACATCCGGCTATACGGTGATGAACGTGCAGGCCGGCGGCAGGTTCGCCATACAAAAGCAACAGGCGCAGATCAGCCTGCAGGCGCAAAACCTTTTCAACACCCGATACCTGAACCATACCAGCTTTTACCGGCTCATCGGGTTGCCCGAGCAGGGTCGCAACATTGTGCTATCTATAAAGATCCCTTTTAATTTCTTAACCAATAAACAAGCGTCATAAATGCATTTGCGCAATTCTTTCCGCCAAGGAATGATGGATGTTCCATCAGCGCATCAAAAACATAAAAACATCACGATGAAACAACAAACAAAAATGCTAAGCGCCCTCTTCGCCATTCTTGGCGCTGCTTTCTTAATGACCGGCTGCTCTAAGAACAAAGCGTCCATTGACACGGAATATCCAACCATTGACGTAACATCTTCCGCCGCTTTTCCAAAGCAGTGTAGCGAGTTGGTAAGAGGACAAAAATTTACGGCAACGATCCTGGTAGCCGACAATGCCGAACTGGGGTCGGTAAGCATTGACATCCATCACAACTTTGATCACCACAGCCACAGCACAGAGGTAGAGGAGTGCAATATGGGCCCTGTTAAGACGCCGGCGAAACCTCTCCTATTGGTAAAAAGTATTCCCATAGCCTCCGGCAACAAAAGCTATACGGTGTCCGAGGAGATTGAAATTCCGGCAGATGTGGATCCCGGCGATTATCATTTCATGATACGGGTCACCGATAAAGAAGGCTGGCAAACGCTAAAAGGCCTAAGCATTAAAATCAATTAAAAACCGACAATATGAAAAATTTAATTAAAGCCATTGCTTCCCTGACAAGCATTTTCCGGCCGGCAGCAACCGGTCGTAAGAGGGCCAGGGGAAGCCTTTTAAGCATGCCGAACATTCTATGGAAAGCAAAAACGCGCAGCCGCGACGCCGAGAAGATGGCGCCTATGGAACGCAGCCATATGAATGTAGTGATGCGGGGCCAGGCAGATAACAGCAGTTTTACCTTTTTTCCTCCCACTAACGATAATTAAATTTTTAAACCATTCATTAAAAAAAACGAGCATGAACACAAAACAGATTTTCGGTAGACTAAGCATCGCTTTATTTCTTTTCGCCGTAATTTTCAGCGCCTGTAAAAAAGACAATGATATTGTCGCCAACCCAACGATTACAGATCTCGAAATCGGGTCGGGCAATAACAAAACGGCCTATCCGGGCGCAGATGTGCATATTGAAGCAGAGATCCTTGCGCCTGGCGGCATCGCAAACATTAAAGTATCCATCCATCCTGAAGGAGGAGCGGGCTGGACATTCAACCAGACCTATACCGAAGGATATGAGGGTTTGAAAAATGCTGAACTTCATGAGCATATTGATATCCCTGAGGATGCCGCTACAGGAGAATATCATGTGCACATCACCGTTACCGACAAAGCCGGAAATATTGCAGAAGCAGATTCGGAACTGAATATTATTATCGACCCCACATTACCGTCTATTGCCGGCTTTGAAGTAGCTTATGACAGCGAGGACGACGACCTGCACCTGGAAGGCGATATTACTGCGCCAAACAAAATAGCTGAAATCAGCATGGAAATACATGGGGGCAGTTTTGAAAAGGAATACGAAATAACCGGCGACTATGTAGGCAAGACTACCTTCCATCTACACAAGCATTTTTCCCTGAGCGATGTGCCTTCGGGTCATTACCATGTGCATCTGTTGGTCAAAGATCAGGCCGGTAAGGAAAGAGAATTTGAGGAACACTTCGATAAATAGAATATGCGCGCTGAAGGTCGCCCAATGTAGCTCGCCAAAAAGAAAGCTCGCCTTAGGTAGAAAACTGCTTCGGCGAGCGAAGTCGGATGGCTTTCAGCGCGCTTATCCTATTCATTAATGCATTTATCTGCGCTCCTGGCCCGAACAACACATGCCGGGGGCGGCCGGAACCTCTTTATCGGCGCATCGCGGCGCCGTATAGCATAACGGGCTGGCTAGGCGGAGCTACCGGATGATCTGCACATTTTCAAAATTGTCGATATTCACGCGCATGATCTCGCGGAGATCGTCGAGCGTTTTTGTCGCATCCGTTCCTATATAGGTATTATTGGTTTTGTCAATAAAATATTTATCCTGGCTGTTATCTACCTGGTAAGTATTCCCTTCGCTGTCCCTTACAGTATGTTCTCCCTTGATGCTATTCAGGAATTTTTCGTGCTGAACATCCTGCGCCTGCTGGTTCCGCCGCCATTGCTCGTTGCGGGCGTCGGCAGCCTGTTGCAGGTCGGCCATCCTTTGCTGATGGGCCGCGGCGCTGCGTTGAATATTGGCCATGTTCTGCTGATGCTGCTGTGTCATCCGCTGCGTATTCTGTTCTATCATGCTCATGGTTTGCTGGTGTTGCGCCTGCTGCGCCTGTTGCCATTGCGGGTTAGCCGCCTTGGATTCCATCATTTTGATCATCATTGCGGCAGCCGCGACAGGATCGCCCGCAGTGCAAAATCCGCTGGCTTCGGCCAGCCACATTTTACCCAAACCTATGACCGTTCCGTTAAGTTCGCCATGAATAACGCGTCCCTTCGATTGATATTCGAAACGATAGCTGATATTACTGACCTCTGCATTGACCGGCGCTTTCTGCATTTCCTTTCTTTGCAGCGCCAGTAAGGGGCGATTATCGAACTTTTCGATAATGCGGAAGCCTTCGATCTGGCCAAAATGCGTCCGGAGATAATTATTGAAGTAGGTTTCTGCCGGAACATACTCCGCCACCTGGTAAGGATATTTCATGTTGAACTGCCTGTATGGCTCTTCGAATCCCGAACCGGGAACAGTATACACCGGAAGACGGGGATCGCCAATATAGATCACCGTGTTTTTATCCGGAGAAATAGCGGTAACCAGCGAGCGCGGACTTCCGTGAACGCGGTGCAACAATGCCGTGTTTGTCCAGCCTGCGGGCATATCAACAGAAAAACTGTTTTCGGCCATGTCGGCAATATTGATCCATTTAACAGCCGAACCGTTTTTATTAGACGGAGGGGCGCTTTGACTGGCCGGTTGAATCTCATTATTGGAAATGGCGTTTGGAGACGCTTCAGTCACGGGTTCAACCGCCGGTTTCTCCACCTTCGCAGCATGCCCATTTCGTTCAAGAGCTTTCTGAAAAGCTTCATTTTCAGGGACCTCGCTGCATGCAGCAGCAATCAGTACAACAGGCAAAAAAATGGCGGCGGTTATTATTTTCATGTTCAGCTGGTTTTTGATATATATATCGGTCAGGATGGGTATTTGTCATCATTGCGGCCCGATCCGCTCAGGTCGCTCCAAAACGGTAGCGACTCATTTTGAATTTTTATCCGCGGCCCATAAAGCCTTAAGACTGAAACCGAATCACTACTCCAAAACTGCAAATTATCGAATGCAAGGCAAAATCTTATATTTGTAAAGCAACCCTAACAGGCTTAAAACAATCTTAATGCATATGTCCAGTCCCAGGACTATTGCGCTAAAAGGTTTTTGATCTGAGAATTACTGTTAATCATATTTATTAAAAAGCATAGCACATGCAACAGAAAAGAAGGACCTTTCTTAAATTATCAGGCATGGCATTGACCGCCAGCGCCCTGCCATTTAATATCATCCACGCGCAACCGCGCAACAAAAACATAAACGTCGACACGCTGAAAGTAGGGTTGATCGGATGCGGAGGCAGGGGCAGCGGAGCGGCCGATCAGGCCTTGAACGCCGACCCCAACGTGGTATTGCATGCCATGGGCGATCTCTTTGCCGACCAGCTGCAGAAATCTTTGAAAAATCTGAAAGAAATTCATGGCGACAAGGCAAATGTAAGCCCGGAACACCAGTACACAGGCTTTGACGCTTATAAAAAAGTGTTGGCTTCCGGCGTCGACGTAGTGATACTGGCAACCACTCCCAGCTTCCGCCCGCTGCATATAGAAGCAGCGGTAGAAGCGGGAAAACATATTTTCTGCGAAAAACCCGTGGCCGTAGATGCGGCAGGCATCCGCAAAGTGCTTGAAGCGTCAAAAAAAGCCAAGGCGAAAAATGTAAGCATCGTCTCGGGGTTCTGCTGGCGCTTTCATTCACCCAAGCGCGCTATCTTCGGCAAGATCAATGACGGCGCTATTGGAAAAGTTTCCGCTATTTACAACACCTATAACACCGGCGCTACCTATCGGGGCTGGCAACAGGAAAACCCAAGGTTGGAGTCGGCGGAATGGCAATTGAGAAACTGGCCTTTTTTCAACTGGCTATCCGGCGATCATATAGTAGAACAGGCTGTGCATAGCGTGGACATGATGAGCTGGGCTTTCGGCGATGTGCACCCGGTAAGCGCCGTCGCTACAGGGGGAAGACAGGTAAGAATAGATCCCAAAACCGGAAATATATACGATCATTTTGCCGTCACCTATGAATACCCCGGCGGCGCCAAGGGATTTCATATGTCAAGGCAGCAGGCAGGATGCGAGGGCAGCTATTCCTGTGAAGCATGGGGCGATAAAGGGAACGCCATTATTGACTGCACAAGGAATATACACCAGATAAACAATAAAGGCAAGCTGTGGAATTACGAAGGCGAGCAAAATAATATGTATCAAACCGAACACGACGAACTTTTTGCAGCCATACGCAAGGGAAAGGTCATCAGCCAGGGCGATGATGTAGCGCGTGGATCGATGCTTGCGATCTTCGGGCGGATGGCAGCATATACCGGTAAGAAAATTACCTGGGATGAAGCGATGAACTCGCAGGAAATATTAGGACCGGATCCGGCCGCTTATCGTTTTGACTTAACCATTCCCGTTACCGCTGTTGCGACGCCCGGCGTAACCCCATTCAAATAATTATCCATGCAAAGAAGGACATTCATCAAAAACAGCAGCCTGATCGCCGCAGGCGCAAGCATTGGCTTTCCCACAACGGCATTTACGCAACCCAGGGCTTCCAAACTTAAGATCAAAAAAAGTCTGAAAATAGAAATGGTAAAGGATGAACTATCCATTATGGATAAGTTCAAAATGCTGAAGGAGCTTGGCTATGACGGCGTAGAACTCAGTTCTCCGCACCAATACGACCATAAGGAGATATTGGCTGCAAGGGATAAGACAGGGCTTGAAATTCCCGGCGTGGTGAACTCTGAACACTGGAAATCCCCGCTTTCTCATCCCGATCCCAAAGTGCGGGAAAAATGTTTCAATACGGTCATAACGGCTATGGAAGATTGTAAGCTTTACGGCGGAACAACCGTCTTGCTTGTCGCCGGAGTGGTGAACGAACAGATCAGTTATGGAGAAGCATACCAGCGCACGCAGGCCGAAATACGAAAGATGATCCCTCATGCCGAGAGAACAGGGATAAAGATCGCTATTGAAAACGTCTGGAATAATTTCCTGATCAGCCCCGTTGAAGCAGCCAGGTACCTCGATGAGATCAATCACCCCATGGTCGGCTGGTATTTCGACATAGGCAATATCTTGCGTTACGGCTGGCCCGAGCACTGGATTGAAACGCTGGATAAGCGCATTATGAAGCTGGACGTAAAAGAGTACAGCCGGAAAAAACAAAACGATGAAGGCCTCTGGAAGGGATTCGACGTGGAATTAATGGATGGCGATAACAACTGGCCCGTAATCATCAAAGCGCTTGAAAAGATCGGCTATAACGGCTGGGCGTCTGCCGAAGTGCCTGGCGGCGACAGGGAACGCCTGAAACTGATCATCGACAGGATGAATAAAATTTTTAGCTGAGCCATATCTGGGAGGATAGCCTAAAAACTTAAACAAATATTCGCCATGTGGGTGTTCTATGCCTTGTTATCCGCATTGTTTGCCGCCCTTACCGCCCTGTTTGCAAAGGTTGGCGTAGCGAATATAAATACAAACCTTGCCACAGGCATCAGAACCATTATTATTTTGTTGATGATATGGTGTATCATACTGGCCAAGGGGGAAACAAAAGACATTAGCGCCCTGTCAAAACAAAATATTATATTTCTGGTTTTATCAGGAATAGCCACGGGTTTATCGTGGCTGTTTTACTTCAAGGCGCTGCAATTGGGAAAAGTATCGCAGGTGGCGGCAGCAGACAAATTGAGCCTGGCCATAGTGATCATACTATCCGCAATATTTTTAGGCGAAACCTTAACATGGAAAACGGTAATCGGATCCGGCCTGATCATTTTAGGGACCCTGGTTTTGGTACGGCAGGCATGATCTCCAAACCCTTAAATCCAGCTTACTCAGGATTAAGAAAACGCTAATCAATAAGCATCGAAAAGCAACATCGTTTAGCTTACAACCCCCTGTGGATGTTTAACAAGGGTTTCCCCGAAAATTATCAGCAGGGCCTCTTTTTTTTGCTTTCGTAAGCTTTTTGAAAATTCACCGCCGCTATTTCCTTTTTTTCGTGCAACGTTTGAAATTTCCCGGAACTGCTGGAAGAATTTGCCCTGGTTCCCGCCGGCGGCCTGGGAAGCAAATTCAGAAGAGTTTTATTTGATCCTTAAACCAAAAGTCGGAAGGCGATAAGGACCGGAAAATGCTTTGCCTTTAAATAAATCCCCCAGGCAACGTTCTCCTTCTAATAACCGTATTCATTTACAGAGGCGCCGGCGCTAACGGGACAGATTCTCCACAAGAGATCTTCCTGATACTCCTTTTTTACTTATTAAACTTTCAACCATGCAACCAAAGACCTGTTTGCCAAAAGGTAAACTATTCAACGCGGCCTTCCTGTTCCTGGCTTTTTCAATCCTATTGTTCTCTTGTAAGAAAGGGGACAATGGTCCCCAAGAGCAGGATCCGCCTGATAACAAAATCAGCTATACCGGAAATTTCGTAAAATCTTCTGACGGCGTAACAACTTCTGCTACAGGGACGGTCGCCGGTGAATTTAACGCTGCCACCCGCGAATTGAGTTATACCGCAAGCTGGAGCGGGCTGACAAGCAAGGTGATCGATATGCACTTCCACGACGAAGGTCCCGTTATCATACACATTAAAAACTTCGCCGAAACGCTAAGCGGCCAGCATATTGACAAGGCCACTTTCACTGAGGTCCAGGCCGCCGACCTCGGAGTTGGAAAAATATATATACAGATACATACCGAAAACTATCCGGGAGGGGAACTCATAGCCGTGCTTACAAAAAAGAGCGCTAGCCCGAACCCAAATAATCCAGATCCCCAGGACCCCTATCCCCCCTATTGATAGTTAATGCAGGCTGAATCCGTATATAATATAATCTCTCTATGCAGGATGTATGGTTCCGGCCCAACCTTAAAGCCGGAATTATGCATCTGGCCTTCCTCGGCGCTGGCAACCGGCTTTGCAGAGATTGAAATATCGAAACTTATGTACAAAATTATCTTTTTACTGATCGGACTTAATTCTTTCCAGGGGTGTATTAAAACAGCTCCTGAAATATCCGGCGATCAGGAAGAAGGAAACAATTGCACACCCCAGTTCCCCGATAAGCAGGTCTCTTATGAGAATTACGCAAAAAATATCATCAACCGTTATTGTACAGAGAGCTGTCACCGCGGAGGCAATACTCCAGGAACTGGCAATTTTACCACTTATAGAGGAATAAAGCCGTATACAGGAAGCACGTTCTATTATAGGGTGATCCAGGACAATGCGGACATGCCCCAGGATAATGCGCCCCTTCCCAGGAATATACGCGACTCCCTGAACATATGGATCAAAAACTGCGCTCCTCAAAATTAACCGGATGAAAAATATATTGACAGCCTTCTTAATGCTTCTAACAGTTATTGCGGCTGGCGCTCAATACGTTTATTCTACCGATCATGCGGTGATCAGCTTTTTCTCCTCCGCTCCGCTGGAAGATATAAAAGCNNATGCAGGAGCATTTTAATGAAAAATACATGGAGAGCGACAAATATCCCTATGCGGAATTTAAAGGAAAGATCGTAGAAGATATAGGTCCGTTAAAAGATGGCGAATACGCAGTAACGGTCCGGGGCAACCTGGATATTCATAACGTCATCAAAGAATATACGGTAAAGGTCGCGCTGAAACTAACCGGAGAAAAAATGCTGGCCAGCTCAACTTTTAACATAAGGCTTGCAGATCACAAGATCAGGATTCCGACCATAGTGACCAGAAATATCGCGGAAATCATAGAAGTAAGCATATCCGGTATCCTGATCGCCCGTGTTGGCCAGAAACCTGAAAAATCACACGAATGAGGCCCGGTTCCTTCATACTGATTATCCTGACCAGCGCAGGGCCTTTAACGGCCCAGGACGACTTAAGCAAATTGTTTAATGATTCTGCCGCCGGCTCAAAGCAGGTTCCGGCAGTCGCCACTTTTAAATCCACGCAGATCATTAACGGGCAGTCCAATGAAACCATACATAAACATGACCTGGTATTTATTGTACAGCACCGGTTTGGCGATATTGCCGGAACCAACGGGGGGATTAAGAACTTTTTCGGACTGGATAATTCTTCCGATATCCTGATCGCTTTTGATTACGGCATTTCCGACAGGCTGAACATGGGAACGGGGAGAGCGAAAGGAGCGCCAAATGGCACAAACACTTCAATAAAGCAACTGTATTATCTGAACCTTAAGTATCGCCTGCTTCGGCAGACCACAAACGGCCGCATTCCTTTTTCTATCACCCTGTTTGCAAATACGGCCGCGTCTGCAATGAGCAAACTCGACCTGGCTATTTCCGATGCTCATTTCCAGGATTTTAGCGATCGGTTAAGCGGCGTAGGACAGGTCATTATAGCCCGGAAGTTTACAGGCGCCTTTTCTCTGGCGATTTTGCCCACTTATGTGCGCAGGAATTATGTTCAGTTCATGGATATGAACAACCTGTTTGCCCTGGGCGTCGGCGGAAGATTTAAATTTACGCAGTCAATGGCCCTGGTTATCGATTATTTTTTACCATTCCGGAGCAAGGAAAGCAAAAGCTATTATTCGAAGGAAAAAGACTTTAGTTTTTATCATCCCCTCGGGATCGGGTTGGAAATAGAAACAGGGGGACATATATTCCATCTCAGTTTTACCAATTCAACGGCGGTCCTGGAAAATCAGTTCATTCCCAGCACCAGCAGCAATTGGGCAAGCGGAGCATTTCGTTGGGGGTTCAGCATTTCCCGTACGTTCACACTATCTAAAAAGACCGGGCGATCAATATGACAGAAGAAGAATTGGACAGACATATAGAAGGTTGTAAAAAAAATGACCGGAAAAGCCAGAAGATACTTTACCAGTCTTTCTATGGCTATGCAATGAGCATCTGCTTAAGATATGCCGGCAGCCCGTCCGAAGCATCGGAAATATTAAATGATGGTTTCTTCAAAGTTTTTACGCAAATGCACAAATATGATCATAGCAGACCTTTTAAACCCTGGCTAAGCAGGATCATGTGCAATACTTCAATAGATCATTGCAGGGCAAATACTAAAAAGCGCCAGATGGAGGCCCTGGAAAAAGCCATTCCTCCGGCGATGGAGCCCGGGATTGGAGAAAAACTGGACTATGAATACTTGCTGAGCTTGGTGCAGAAGCTGCCTCCCGGTTACAGAATGGTCTTTAACCTGTTTGTCATTGACGGTTATACCCACGAAGAGATAGCAGCCAGGTTAAAAATAAATGTGGGCACGTCGAGGTCGAATCTCTTTAAGGCGCGCCAGCATCTTCAGCAAATGCTGAAAGGAGTTGTAAACGTCGATACCGAATTAAAAGATACGCCGATCGTACCCATAAACCAATCGTTCATAGATAATATATTTCATTCTAAATCCCGAAAACCTTGAAAAGAAAATCAAACGCTATAGATTCATTATTTAGGGAAGGCATGGAGAAAAGAAAAGAAAATGCTTCCTTCAGGGAAGAGGACTGGACAGCAATGGAACGTCGCCTGGATCAACATGACAGGCGAAGGCGGGTATTTTTCTGGTTCAGGACCTTCAGCGGCATTGCCATCATACTCGTTTTATCCCTGCTCTTGTGGCCGGGACCGGATCCGGAACGCCCGGGAAATAGGGTTATACCTGAAAATAATGCCAGGAATGAGAAAACCGGAACCGGGCAAGTAGCAGGAAGACCCGGGGATGGATCAACAGCGACAGCGCCGGTAGCAGAAAGATCGGGAGATGAATCGACAACGCCGGTAGTAGAAATTACGATGGAGCAAAACAAAATACAAAACGGCGCCTCACAGGACAGGAACGGGAAAAAAGAGCCGGGCGATCAGCAGGTTGTAAGACAATTCCCCGGTCAGGATGTTGCGAGCGGGCCCGGCAGGCTTGTTCTTGCCGACAAGCCAGATATTCCGACAAAAAAGAACGTTTCCGACAGGATAAATATCCCTGAAAGAGTAAACATTCCCCATAGCGTTGGTCCAGGGGACAAAACCAGTAATATCCCGGCAATGGATACCGCCGCTCCTGCCGGTATAGAGAAAAATATTCCATCCAAAGGAGAAACAAAAACGGAAAAACCAACAGCAATAGCGCCTTCATCCAAACAGAAATTTTATTACGGCCCCTTGGTTGGCCCCGACCTCAGTATGATCAGATCGCAGAAGGTAAAAAACGCGGGGTATTCCGTCGGTCTACTGATAGGATACCGTTTCAACGACAGGTGGGCAGTAGAAACAGGGGTATTGTGGGCGAAGAAAAGATATTATACAAATGGAGAACATTTCAACAAATATAACGTCGGCATTCCTCACTCCGCAGAATTATTGTCTTTAGATGGCAGCTGCGGGATGTTCGCCCTGCCTGTCGTTGCGCGTTATGATTTTCGGGTAGACAAAAGATCATTTTTCGCCGCCGCAGGTCTCAGTTCCTACCTGATGAAAAATGAAAGCTATGATTACCTTGTAGATAACAGCGGTTCCACTTATAAATCGCACAAATCGTATGAGAACTCAGGCAATCATCTGTTTTCTAATATGCAGTTCAGCGCGGGTTATAACCATGCATTGTCCCGGAAGCTAACATTAAGGATCGAGCCATATATAAACCTGCCGTTGAAACAAATAGGAACAGGTAAAATACATCTTACCAGTACAGGTGTATATGCAGGGTTTATTTTCGACAGGAAATGACAATTCCCGCACGCCGTCCGACAGCCTGATCCCATTGTTTGGCTGAAGCTCAAAATTGCCTCCGAAACTATTGCAACCCAGGTTTCCTGAAACCCTGCTATCCGCTGCGTGAAAACTAAGATAGGGTTGCCTGCTACGGCGCAGCATTATAGATACTCACGGCTTTTTTCATCTTTTTATTCGCGCTGGCGCTGATCGGAATGGATACGGCAACAACTCCCGCGCCCACGCCAGCCAACGCCCAATTCGGCTCTCCTCCTGCAATAGCAGCGCCCAGCGGCCAGCCGATCATGAATCCTCCTGCAAATCCCAAAATCGTAGAAATCGTTCTCGACGACCGGGAGGACCGGAGTTGCTGATACGCCTGTTCATTAGACTTAAGCAATTCCTCCAGTTGTTTCATTTTTAATTGCCGTCCTTCATGGTAAAACTGATAACTTTCAAAAGCTTTCTTCATTTCAACGGAGTCTCTCCGGCCCTGCATTGGGTTGTCAATCTCCTGCGCCATACCCGCCAGGGATATGGTTAACACAGCGAATGTTAGCAATATCAGCTTATTCATTTTATTTAGGGGTTTTGTTTCCGATTGTATTTTGAACCGGCAGACTTTTCAGGAATATGGTTGCCGCAAATCATATTTCCGCACAATGCCAGGGGATCAGTCCGCCGTTCTTAATATAACCGTCCAATATAAAGAATATCTTTTGTGGTAATATATGATATTGGTCATATGGCAGGGAGATTCGAATCAATAACCGCAAACTATTCCGCTACCCGCTTTCAGGACGATTTGCAAAGTTCACATATATCAATAAAAACTCCTGCATTCCATTAATTCCCTGTTTCGTAAATAGTTTTTTCCTTTATGGCAATTGGCATAGATCTCGGTCAGGTAGTTTTGCGCTGTCATGCAATAGATCGTTTATTTCATATGCAGTTAGTTTTGGTAGCCCCTTCCATTCCTGGAAGGGGCTTTTGCTTCTATATCGATGCCATATCACCGATTCGTTCATCGTTGATTATTGAAATGAACCGCGCGATTTATTTTCACAAGATTATAATTCCTACGTCGCAGAATATGGCCTGCTTTGAGTATCTTTAAACAGATTGCCCACGCAGAATATCGGGTATTCCCCGATGAAAGGGAATTGCGCCATGAGGCAGAAGACCGGTTCCCGGCAGCCTCTTAACCTGTTTGATATGGATAGAGAGATTCACGGCAAGGTAATTTCTGTAGGCGGGAGCGTGATAGATATAGAATTTTATCATTCGCTTCCTGCTGTTCAAACCCTGGTTTTTGCGCAGGCCGGCGCCCGAAGCATACCGGTTGAGGTAATGGCCCAGCTGGATAAAAATCGCGTTCGCGGCATAGCGCTTACCCCCACCGATACGCTGGCCAGGGGCGCCGCAGTAACGGATACCGGGAAGCCGCTTACGATATGCGTGGGAGAGGCAACGCTCGGGCATATGTTCAACGTTTTTGGCGAAACGCTCGACGGCGCCGAAATGCCGGAGAATGTTTTGCGCAGAAGTATTCACGCCGACCCGCCTCCGCTGAGCCAGCTATCGACAGAAAGCGAGGTCTTTGAAACGGGTATCAAAGCGATCGATCTGCTCACCCCCCTGGAAAGAGGAGGCAAGGCAGGATTATTTGGCGGCGCGGGCGTAGGCAAGACCGTATTGCTTACGGAGATGATCCATAACATGGCGGGGAAGCACAAAGGCGTAAGTCTATTCTGCGGAATAGGCGAGCGTAGCCGCGAAGGTTATGAATTGTACCATGAGATGGCCGACGCAGGCGTATTGCCCAATATGGCTATGCTGTTCGGACAAATGAATGAGCCGCCGGGAGCGCGTTTCCGCATCGGCAATGCAGCGCTGTCTGCCGCTGAATATTTTCGCGACGAAGAAAAACGCGATGTATTGCTGCTGATCGATAATATATTCCGGTTTTTACAGGCGGGAATGGAAGTATCAGGGCTGCTGGGAAGAATGCCTTCGAGGCTGGGGTATCAGCCCACCATGGCCACCGAGTTATCGAAGTTGCAAGAACGCATCGCCAACACCAAAACCGGCGCCATAACCTCTATCCAGGCGGTATATGTTCCCGCCGACGACATGACCGACCCTGCGGCAGTGCATATCTTTTCGCATCTTTCGGCGTCCATTGTTCTTTCCCGGAAACGGGCAAGCGAAGGATTGTATCCCGCCGTCGATCTTCTTCAGTCGAATTCAAGAATGATGGCGAGAAGCGTAGTGGGCGAAAGGCATTATTTACTGGCGCGCGAAGTAAGATCGGCGCTGGCTCAATATGAAGAACTGAAAGATATCATTTCGATGCTTGGCATGGAGCAGCTCTCGCCTGAAGATGTGAACCTGGTGAACAGGGCGCGTAAACTGGAACGTTTTCTTACGCAGCCTTTTTTTACGACCGAGCAATTTAGCGGAACGCCGGGCAAAGTGGTATCCCTGGATCAGACGCTTGAGGGTTGCGAGCGCATACTTCGCGACGAATTCAGGGATGTTCCGGAAAGCGCTTTCTATATGATCGGATCTATTGATGAAGTAAAAACCAAATAGTATGACAGAAGAACTACGCCTGAAAATACTGTTGCCTCATTCCATTTTCCTGGAAGAGGAGGGCATAACGAATGTCCAGGTCGAAACTACGGCGGGTTCTTATGGTTTCTTCCCGCAGCGTCTTGATTGCGTAGCGTCGATCCCTCCTGGCGTGCTTACTTATATTACTACCGCAGGTAAAGAATATTATGTTGCGGTAGACCGCGGCCTGCTGGTGAAGGCCGGTAAAACGATTTCATTGGCCGTTCGAAACGCTATCGGCGGAACTGATCTGGGCGAGTTACACAAAAGCATAAATGAAAAATTCCGCAAATTGGATGACCTGGAACAGGAATCCCGCAGAGTAATGTCATACCTGGAAACCGGATTTGTACGGAATTTTGAAAAACTTGTTACGGATTAAGCAATGGAAGAGCAGCAAAAACCCGATTTTGGGCGCATCATTGAGCGTGTGGAACAGCGCAAACTAAAAGCTCGTCGCAGGCCGAAACGAAGCGTATGGCTTGGGTTGGGATTGATGGGAGTGGTAGGCTGGTCCGTAGCGATCCCTACCGTGGCATGCACGGCGCTGGGGGTCTGGCTCGATCGCGTATACCCGCAGTCTTTTTCCTGGACGCTGAGTCTACTGATAGGCGGACTGCTATTTGGATGCCTGATGGCCTATAATTGGGTAAAAAAAGAAACCGACTCGATCGATGACAACGACAATGAAAATCAAAACCAAGATATATGAATAGCTGGATAATACTGGGCTCGCTTGCAGCAGGCCTGGCAAGCGGTTTTTTATTTTATGGCGGCCTTTGGCTGACGGTGAAAAAAGGAATGAGCATGAAGAGACCCCAGCTATTGTTTGCGGTCAGCTTTCTCCTGCGCAGCGCCATCGTGATCATTACCTTTTATTTTGCAGGCGGCGGGCAGTGGCAAAGGCTTTTGATCTGCGGCGCGGGCCTGCTCGTTGCCAGGATCATTATTACCTACGCCGCCAGGGAAAAACGCCGGACGATCACTGCCTTTACAAAGCAATGAATTTTTGAACGATGAATATTACTCCCGATCAGATCGTTTACTGGCGCTATGGATTTTTCACGCTGAATTCCACTATTCTCATGACCTGGATCGTTATGGCCGTACTGACGCTGGCATCCTGGCTTATCACGCGCAACATCAAACCCGATGCGCCGGTGACCGGAAAACAGGGAATGCTGGAGATGATCGTATTGATGATCCATGGGCAGATCGAAGAATTGGGATTGAAAAGGCCAACGCAGTACATCAGTCTGCTCGGCACGCTTTTTTTATTCATCCTGATCTCGAACCTGGCCGTCATTTTTCCGGGTTTCCGGCCTCCTACCGGTTCCCTGTCCACTACCGCGGCGCTGGCGATCTGCGTATTTCTTGCCGTGCCGGTATACAATATTGCGCGGATGGGGTTAAAAAAATACCTGAAAAGCTATGCGAGGCCGAATCCGGTGATGATACCCTTCAATATTATCGGTGAAATATCCAGGACCCTGTCTCTTTCCTTTCGTTTATTCGGAAACATTATGAGCGGTGAAATGATCGTTAGCATCCTGCTAACGCTTACGCCATTTTTCTTTCCTGTCGTCATGAATCTGTTCGGCATTCTTACGGGAGCAATACAGGCCTATATATTCGCTGTTCTGGCTACGGTGTATATCGCTGCGGCCGGAACAAACAGCGGCAATAATTAACATTTTTAACTTTAATAATTAACGAGTATGGATCCATTATCATCAATCGCAATCGCCTCAATCGTTATTTCGGGCATTACGACCGCTATTGGCGTGATCGCGCCATCCCTGGGAGAGGGAAGGGCGGTTGCCGCAGCGCTTACTTCCATTGCACAGCAGCCCGACGCCTCGTCCACTATTTCCAGGACATTGTTCGTTGGCCTTGCCATGATAGAATCATCAGGCATTTATTGTTTTGTTATTTCGATGATCCTGATTTTCGCCAATCCGTTCTGGAATCATTTTATAAGCGGCTAAATTCAGATATTGTTATGCTGATCGACTGGTTTACCATAATTGCGCAGATCGTTAACTTCCTGATCCTGGTAATGCTGCTGAAGCGCTTTTTGTACAAGCCCGTGCTTAATGCTATTGAAGCCCGGAAAAACAAAATTGCCGCAGAACTGCAGGCTGCCGGGAATATACGCATTGAAGCGACAAAAATAAGAGACGAATACGAGCTGAAAACGGAAAAGCTTGAAGGCGACCGCAACGCGCTGATGGCCGCCGCCAGGGAAGAAGCCCGTATTGAACGGGAACGACGTTTGGAAGAAGTGAGGCAGGAAACGGAAGCGCTCCGCCAGCGGCTGATGCAATCTTTTAATGATCAACAGCAAACGATCGAAAAACAGATTACCCGAAAGGCGAGAGAGGAAGTGCTCGCCATTACCCGGAAAGCATTTTCCGAGCTGGCGTCGAAAGACCTGGAAGAACATGTCGCCGAAGCGTTTCTCCAGCGCCTGGAAACTTCGGATAAGGATTCCTGGCAGTCTTATATACATCGCGACGAAAAGAAAGCCAACCGGGTAACGGTATCTACCGCATTCGAACTTGAGCCCAGGTATCGGGAAAGAATAATCAAAGCGCTAAATAAAAGCGCCGGATTGGAAGATATTCAGCCGGTATTCAGGATCAAAGCCGATCTTGTCTGCGGGGTCGAGCTACAAATTAACGACTATACGCTCGACTGGAATTTTGGAAGCTATCATCATTCCATTCATCAAAAATTAAGTCAGGAAGAAGCATAGCGGGCTTCCTGGTATTTTTTTATGTCAAAAGAAGCCAACCTTCAGGACAATGTAGACCATGTGTTTGCAAGCTTTCGCAAAAGCGTGAACTCCCTTTCTGCTTCGCTGGCTCCGCGCGAAACCGGCGAAGTGAAAAGCATCCATTCCGGTATCGTCAGGATATCAGGGCTCCCGGGCGCGGGATACCAGGAGCTGTTGAAATTCCCCTCCGGTATTTACGGCATCGCCATGGATCTGAAAGAGGACGAAATTGGCGTAGTGTTGCTTGGCGACGACACCCTGCTGAAAGCGGGCGACGGAGTGCAGCGAACCGGCCGAACGCTTGATGTTCCGGTAGGAGAAGCCTTGCTGGGGCGCGTTATTAACCCGATCGGCAGACCCGTGGATGGAAAGGCCGCAATTGACTATGCCGATCGTTTGCCGGTTGAACGTCCTGCGCCGGAAATAATGGACCGCGCGCCGATCAACAAGCCGCTGCAAACGGGGATAAAGGTGGTAGATGCCATGATACCTATCGGGCGCGGACAGCGCGAGCTGATCCTGGGCGACCGCCAGACCGGGAAGACCGCCATCGGTATTGACACGATCATCAACCAGCGCGGCAAAGAGGTGATATGCGTTTATTGCGCCATTGGTCAGCGATCTGCCGCTGTTGCGCAAACGCTCTCCCGGCTGGAAGAACGTGAAGCCATGAGTTATACGGTAATTGTGGTTACCGACGGCGATGATCCGGCAGGTTTGCAATACATAGCGCCCTATGCCGCCACAAGCGTTGCCGAATACTTTATGGAAAGAGGAAGAGACGTGTTGATCGTATACGACGATCTTACCAAACATGCCCGGGCTTACCGGGAAATGTCATTGCTGTTGCAGCGTCCGCCCGGCAGGGAGGCTTTTCCGGGAGATATCTTCTATCTGCATTCCCGCTTGCTGGAACGTTCAACGCGTCTTAGCCCTGAAAGAGGCGGCGGCTCGCTAACGGCGCTGCCCATTGTGGAAACGGAAGCGCAGAACATGTCGGCATATATTCCAACAAACCTGATATCCATTACCGACGGGCAGCTGTATCTATCGCCAAAACTATTCGGATTGGGCATCCTTCCGGCAGTAGATGTTGGAAGATCGGTTTCCAGGGTTGGCGGCAAAGCGCAATGGGAGGCATTCCGCAAACTGGCAGGCGCGTTGAAGCTGACCTATGCGCAGTTTGAAGAACTGGAATCATTTGCGCGGTTTGGCGCGCGATTGGACGAGGATACAAAAAAAAGAATGGAACATGGCAAACGCATCCGTCTAAGCCTTATTCAACCCGAGCTCAACCCCTTGCCGGTTGGCGCGCAGGTATTGGTATTGCTGGCGCTAAGGCGCCATCTCATGGACGAAATTCCCGAGGAGAAAATGCAGGAAGCCCAGGAGGCGCTATACGCCGCGGCGGAGAACCAGTCCCCGGACCTGGCTTCACGCGTATTTGAGCAGGGGCGGCTTAGCGCCGGGGATGAACAAATACTTCTGGAGCAGGCGCGATCAGCGCTGGAAAAATTCACCTCACGCAAAAAAAATTGACATTTCTTCTACGTATATAACGATTAGAACATGGAGGTCTCACCTGAAAAAATACAGCGTAAAATCAAGCAGGCAGGCGATCTGGGATCGGTGGTAAAAATGATGAAAGCCATTGCCTCGTCGAAGATCGGCGAATATCAACGGGCAACCAGGGCGCTTGACGAGTTTTATCGCACACTGCTGCTGGGCACACACGCTTATCTCCGCCATCATCCCGCCCCCGGCGAAACGCAATCCCCGGTTGGACAACGGGAAGGGACAAGCGCAGTATTTCTGGTTTTCGGCTCTGATCAGGGACTTGTAGGCCCGTTCAACAATACGATCGTTGAATTCTTCAAAAAGAGCCGGCCGGCGGAAATAAAACATTCCCGGCTTTGGGCCGTCGGCGATCGCGTCAGCTTTATTTTAAAGGACCTGGGCATCCCGGTTGACATCACTTTTCCAGTTCCTCATTCAGTAGAAAACATTACGCCCTTCGTAGCGAATGTATTGTCGGCATTCGATGCCGTGAGGGAAAAGGAACATATTGGCCGGATATATGCATTCTTTAACAGGCCCGGCAAGTTTGAGGGCTACACCCCGGTGCGCAGGCAGATCCTGCCGTTGGGAAAGGAATGGCGTACGCGCGCCACGCAATTGCAATGGCCGTCGAATCATCTTCCCCAGATCATCGGAGATCATGGCGACGTGTTCTCCGCTATTTTTCGGGAATACCTGTTCACGTCCTTTTACCGGGCCTGCGCCTTTTCCTTAAGCAGCGAAAACACCAGCCGGCTGAACGCTATGATCAGGGCCGAAAGCAATATTGAAGAGATCAACGAAAAGCTGCGGTCGAGCTACCATCAATTGCGGCAGGATGCAATAGACACTGAGCTGTTCGATGTGATCGCGGGCTTTAAGTTTCTTGCATCTTCTTAGCGGTCGGGATACCTTCCGCCCCGGAAAGCCTAATGACTCCCTTTAAATTTTATCCTCGGCCCTATAAGGCGTAAAGGTTGAAACAGAGTCGCTATCCCAAAAAATAAATTGTTGGATTAGTAGAAATTTTATTTAAATTCAATCATCACTAGCCCTGCATCTATACGGACCGGAGATGCTTACTTGCCAGAAAGGAAGCAGGCTAGCCGACTCAAGCCATGCCCGTTGAAATTACTGCAGATACGGATCCTCAAAAGCGATTTTACTTACCTATCTTACAACAGCAATTCTTAATCGCCATTCTAAGTTTTAGTATTATGGCAACTTTATTAAAAACCATTCGCAATACGGTAAACTAAAAATGGAAGCCGCGCCGAAATGGATATAAGCGCGGTCGGCTTCGGCTACAATAAAAAACTTCAACCTATGGCATCTTCACCTAAAAATATAAAACTCTGGAAAGGCGGCATCATACCTTATGTTGTGGCCGGAGACATAGCAAGGATAGACTTAGTATACAATGCAATACGGGAGTATGAAGCAAATACCAATTTGCGTTTTGTCAGGCGGCATGATCAAACAGATTACGCTTTTATAAGACCCCATGCGGCATCTTCAAATGTTACGCATATAGGACGCAAGGGAGGAAAGCAAGTTATAAACATAAGCTCCAACTATCTACCAACGTATATTCATGAAATTGGCCATGTGATCGGCCTCGCGCATGAAGTAAAGAGAAGCGACAGGGATAAATATATAATTATTCATTGGGAAAACATCCCTGACGACGATGAAAAAGAAAGTCAATATACGCTTGATAAAAACACCGTAAATTCTGAAGCCTATGACTATGGAGGAATTATGCATTATCCCGGAGTAGCCAATGGCAACATCATACTTGAATCTGTCTCAGGCGCGCCTCCTCCCGAAGATATAGGCAGGGCGATCAACCTGACCTCCATTGACAAAGATTTCATTAACTCCTTGTATCCGCATCCCGGTATCATTCGCCGAAGCAGCAGCGAACAAGGGGCCGGAAAAATCGGAGAGGTTTCCATACATGGATGGGCCGAATCGGCTGGAGAGGGAACGCTTACCACTGCCGTAAGAAATGCATCAAACAAGCTGCAACTTATTTCCTGGAATATTAATGAACTGGGGAACATTGTCAGAAAGGGCGCCCCCAGCCTAAACCATGGAAGCGCTTCTGGTATCAGTTTAACCCGGGTTGGCAACCATTTGGTCGGCAGTATGGCTAATGGAGACGGAAACCTCTACCTGATCTCCTGGACAACAGATTATACTAAAGAAGCGGATAGCGGCTCGCTGGCAGGCAAGGCGTCAAATATTAAAATACTTCCCTTAAACAATAATTCCTTTGTTACCGCTTGTATCAATGCGTCAAAAAAAGCAGTTCTTATTGTTTGGAGAATTGATAGCGCAGGGAAATTCAGCAGGATCAGCGACAGCGGCAGCGGAATTAGGTTAAAGGATATTTCCATTGCCAAGATAAGCGAGACCAATACGCGCCATATTGTTGCATTGATCGGGGTAAATGCAAGCGGACAGGTCGTGATCCACAAGTTCAACATCACAAAAACCGGGTTAAAAATTACGTTGAGCCCATCCAATGGTTTGAATTTAGGAAAGGGATCCTCTCCTTTTTCCTGTATTGCGCAAACCGGACACCTGATCGTTGCGCTTTCTCCTGTTCCCAACAAATTGCAATTGATCCCTATTGCAGTTAACCGGTTAGGCGTTATAAGGCGACTATCGGGATACGAAGCAAGCGTTTCGCTTACCCTAAAAGGACTAAAGCTCATTCCGCGACCGTACGGCGTTTTAGCGGCCGCCTGCTCAGACAATAACAGGCTTTACCTGGTGAAATGGCAGGTAGGCGATAATGGCCAGGTAAAAATGCTGGGAAATAGCGGGGATGAAGGTCCGATCATATACAATGACGATAATAGCGTGATCTTTCCGGGACTCCTTTTCAACGGATCAAACGAAGCTCCTGTTTTCGACATATTCAGCCTACCCATAGACAATGCGCCCGTATATACGCCGGTGAAAGACAAAAAAGGAAAACTGTTGATTGTTTCCTGGGATGACCTGGATGGCCCGGGAGAACTATACAGGTAATCGCCAACAATCCCTTATATTTTCTGCACGTCGTAGCCATTCTCCCCCAACCAAGGACAGATCAGGCTTAGGAAGCTCCCATGCCTCAAATTGTCACAGATTTGTCATAAATGATATTCTTACCAGATTTTCCTGATTATGAAAATCATCCTTGCAGGCAAGTAGGAACTTCGCGGCGCCCCTCGATTGACCCAAATTTGATTTTAATATACAGCTAATAAAACCTACATGAAAAGCATTCTTTGGATCGGAGTATTGTTTCTAATTGGCCGATCTGCATTTTCACAACCCATAACAGTAAAGGACGTACTCGGCAGGACGGTTACGCTGAAACAACCGGCAACCAAAGTATTATTGGGCGAAGGAAGGGATATGGTAACCCTGAATATATTGGATGCCAATCCTGTCAGCCTCGTGGCCGCATGGCAGGATGATTTCAAAAAAACGCTGGAGTATAATCATTACCGGAAAAAATTCCCTGAAATAGAAAAGATAGCAGTAGTGGGCAGCAATGCATCGACATTTTCGGCAGAGAAGGCGATCATTGCCCGACCGGATATAGCCATTTTCAGCGCTAATGGGCATGGACCCGGACCACAGTCAAAAGAGCTGATCGCTCAGCTGGAAGCCGCGGGTATTCCCGTATTGTTTATTGATTTTAGGAAAGACCCTTTTAATAATACCGTTCCAAGCATTCGCATTTTAGGCAAAATACTCAACCGGGAAAAACGGGCGGAGGCGTTTATCCGGTTTTACGAAACCCGCAAGAACCGGATCGCAGACAGGATCAAAGAAAATAACCCCAAGCGCCCGAAAGTGTTTATGGATATGAAAGCGGGCATGGCCGAAAATGAATTTAACTCGCCGGGCAAGTCAAACCTGGGCAGCTTTATAGCCATGGCCGGCGGACATAATATCGGGGCCGATGTGCTACCCGGGGCCGTAGGTCAGCTAAACCAGGAATTTGTGATCAGCGCGGATCCGGATATTTACATCGCTACGGGCACAGATATATTCCGGGGCAGAGGCGTGGTGTTAGGAGCGGACGTGAAGCCCGCGGAAGTAATAGCAAGCATGAAAAAAAGGTTAGCGCATCCTATCGTTGCTGAATTGTCGGCGGTGAAAAACAAACGCGTTTACGGACTATGGCACCTGTTCTACGCGTCCCCGTTCAATATACTGGCTGCCGAATGCATCGCCAAATGGACGCATCCAGCCTTGTTTGCGGATATAAACCCCGACGCTTCTTTAAAGGAGCTGAACAACCAGTTCCTGTCGACGCCCTTATCCGGCGTTTACTGGATATCTCTTGACAAATAAAAACCAACCCGTCTAAATGGTTGATGCGCCGCCATATCATTATAACGCCAGGATCTTAGCCGAAGAAGGATTCGAAAGATTGCAAAAACGCCGCAGTCTGAAAATCATTTTGCTTGTCGCCGCCTGCTTCATGGCTTTCTGCCTCGATATAGCTTCCGGTCCCTCTTCGCTTAGCCTGAAGAACGTATTCCTCGGTTTGTTCAATTCAGACCTAACGGATAAGGGAACGCAGGTGATCATGTGGAAAATAAGGATGCCGCAGGCGATAATGGCCTTACTGGTAGGAATGGCGCTATCGCTGGCCGGCACAGAAATGCAAACCATTTTAAACAATCCCTTGGCCAGTCCCTTCACTTTGGGCGTATCGGCCGCAGCCACCCTGGGCGCGGCATTGGCTATAGTATCAGGCATCAGCCTTCCTTTTATCGGCGGCAACTGGATCGTTTCGGTAAACGCTTTTTTATTTGCATTCGGTTCCGTGCTGCTGCTGCAGGCGCTGGCTCGCTGGAGAGGCGCCGGTACAAGCGTGCTGGTGCTGTTTGGCATTGCGCTGGTTTTCACATTTAACGCATTGGTGGCCTTATTGCATTATATAGCTACCCCCGAAGCATTGCAACAGATTGTTTTCTGGAGTATGGGAAGCCTGGGCAGGAGCGACTGGGATAAAGTCCAATTGCTTGCCATTGTGCTGGCGGCAACGCTTCCATTCACCTTTGCCGTTTCGTGGAAGATGACGGCTTTACGGTTGGGCGAAGACCGGGCGGCAGGATTTGGGGTCAATGTAAAACGGCTCAGGTTCAATTCTCTTTTCCGGATCAGCGTATTGGCGGCCACGGCCGTGGCCTTCGTGGGCACTATTGGATTTATAGGGCTGGTGGGACCGCATATCGCGCGCATGCTGGTGGGAGAAGAACATCGCTATTGGTTCCCGGCAAGTTTGTTTACCGGCGCCTTGGTGATGTCGCTTTCGTCTGTTGCCAGCAAAATGCTGATACCGGGCGTGCTGCTGCCCATAGGCATTGTAACGGCGCTGGTGGGCGTCCCGCTGTTTATTTACCTCATTGTAAAAAAAGGAAGAAAGCTGTGATGAGCGCCCATCCTACCTTACATATAAAAGATATCACGGCGGGCTATCCTGGCAAACCCGATGTGCTCTCCCGCTTGGCAGCGGCGCCCTTTGCTCCCGGTGGGGTGTATGCGCTTATCGGGCCGAATGCCGCGGGGAAAACAACTTTACTGCGTTGTATCGCCGGCCTCCTGCCCGGACGCGGAGAAATATTGTTCGGCAATGAGAACCTATTGCATTTATCCCTGAAAAGGCGGGCCGCCATGATCAGCTATATGCCTCAGCATCTGCCGGAGGATGTGGATCTTATTGTCATCGAATCGCTGATAGGCGCGCTTAAAGCGTCTCCGTTTGACCAGGTAAGCGCAAAACTCAACACGGTCAAAAAAAAGGCCTTCGACCTGTTGGAACAGATGGATATCGCCGCTCTTGCCCTCGAACCGCTGAATCAATTGTCGGGAGGACAAAAGCAACTGGTAAGCCTTGCACAGTCCATCATCCGGCAGCCATTGGCGCTTTTACTGGATGAGCCCACGAGCGCATTGGACCTGCAGCATCAGGTTGCCGTAATGAAACTGGCGAGAGCCTATGCTCAAAAAGGAAATATTGTGATCATGGTATTGCATGATATTAACCTTGCCACCCGCTGGGCCGATGAAATAGCAGTATTGCATAAAGGGAAAATAGCGGCGCAAGGCAGGCCCGATGCAATACTCACGCCGCAACTGTTAGAAAACGTATACGAAGTAAATGCCGCTGTGGAATCATTCAGCAATGGCGTAATACAAATAAGCGTAATAGAATGAATGCCGGGTTAACATATAGGCGCTTGCAAAAAAACCATCGCAATATTGCTTGTACATACTGCAAACTGGCTGCATTCTTAATAGCGTTCTCCTTCGTAAGCTCCGTAGCGCAGGCGCAGGAGGTTACGGACACATTTAAAGTAAAGGAATTAGAAACCATACATATTACCTCAAAATCTGCCACGCAGCAGGCTGCGGAACAAAGCATAAAAGCAAGCGTGGTAGATACTCGGCAAGCTTACCAGCAGCCGGCTACTTTAACAGAACTGATCAACCGCACTCCCGGCATGCGCATTCGCCAGTCCGGAGGATTGGGTTCCGGTACCGATATTTCTATAAACGGGTTCCAGGGCAAAGCGATCCGTTATATGAAGGACGGGATACCGGTTGATTATTTAAGGGAAGGCTTCACCATCGCCTCAATACCGGTTAACAGCCTGGAAAGAGTGGAAATATACAAGGGAGTGTTGCCTGTTGCGTTAGGAGCAGACGCATTGGGCGGCGCCGTAAACCTGGTTTCCCGACGCGCACAACCGAGGTACCTGGCAGCCTCTTACGAAATAGCGTCGTTCAATACGCATCGTGCAACGCTTAGCGGCTTTTATACCGACTCCGCCAAGAGATGGTTTTTAGGTATGAATGGTTTTTATAATTACTCCGACAATGACTACAAAGCCAAGGTAAAAGTAACCGACCCCAACACCAGCAACCAGGTATATGACCGGGTGCGCTTATTCCATAACCGCTTTACCAATGTATATGGCGAAATGAATGCCGGCTTTACCAACCGGCGCTGGGCAGATGAGCTGGCGTTTACGGTAAGCGTCTTTGATCTGAAACGCCAGCAAAACCATCCGGCATTAATGACCGATCCTTACGGCGCCGTTACCGGCAGGCAATCTTCCGTAGCGCCAACATTGCGTTACAAAAAATCTTTTTTGCAAAAGCGGCTTTTTATCGATCAGTTCCTGGCGCACAATACCGTAAGGGTACAGCGCACCGATACCCTTGCCGGACGTTATGACTGGTACGGCGCCTTTTATTCCATTCCCGGACGCGTGGGCGAAAGCCGCCAACCTGCGCTTTCCGATATTGATTATACCAATACTACCAGCCGGACCTATGTAAAATACCTCCTCAATAGAAGGCATGCCCTTGAGTTCAACAATGTGTTTACGGAGGTTCGGCAAAAAGGAACGGACCCTTATGGCCCCAAGCTGCATAACACCGACACCAGCGTTATCAGCCTGCCGGCCATATATAAAAAGATAGCGGCCGGCATAGGGCTTGTTTCGCATTTCTGGGACGATAAGCTGGAAACCGCCATCATGGGAAAATTTTATCATTACCGCTCTTCGGGCACAGAAGCCTGGCAGGCAAGGCCGATATTAAAAACCGACGCGGTAACCCAAACCGGCAATAACCAGGGCGCGGCCATAGCTGCAAAATATAATTTCACCACCCAGTCTTTTCTCCGCCTGTCCGCCGAGTTGGCCAATCGCCTGCCCGACCAGGAGGAACTGTTTGGCGATGGAATATGGACGGTTCCCAACTTTAATTTATCGCCCGAACGCAGCCTTAATATCAACCTCGGTTACCGGGTTGTCAATACCAGAAAAGATGCGCTGGAAATAAATGGATTCTACCGTCGCACGAAAGACCTGATCCTGCTGGTCCCCGTACAACCGCCCTATGCTCAATACCATAATATACAAAACGTAAAAGGCTTCGGGCTGGAGGCTGATGGAGTATATCACCTTAACTCCATTATTGCCGTAAACGCCAATTTTACCTGGCAGGATATCCGTTTGTTTAAACTCAGTTCTTCCGCCGACGGATGGCAAAACAACGCAAGGCTGCGCAATACGCCTTATTTTTTTGCCAATGCAGGCATCGTGGCTGATATCGGTCGGGTTGCCTTTAAAGAAGATCGGCTAAAATTATACTCCCATTATAGTTTTGTACGCGAGTATTATTTAGAAACCATTCCCAAACGACTGGAGCCTGGCGGCTTCCTGGGCCTGTTTGGCTCATCTTCGGTAAATACAGAATTAATTATTCCCAATCAGCATTTCTGGACCGCCGGATTTAACTATGCTCCATCGGGAAACAGATTTTCCGTAGGCGTTGAGGTCAAAAATATACTGAACCAGGATCTGTACGATAATTACCGGGTGCAAAAAGCAGGGAGAAGCTTTCATTGTAAAATAAATTATACCATTCAATAATTATAAATTAAAGAACATGAAATCAGGAATACTGAAAATGGCAAGTTGGGGCTTACTCGCAGTTGTATTGCTTGCCGGTTGCAGCAAGAAGAACGACCCGGACCCCGACCCGGATCAAAACGAAAAATATGTAGTGATCACCATGAGTGAAAATACGCTGACCAAGCCGGGCTATGCGACGGCATTCGATAGCAAACCCATAGGTAATATTTCCAATATTGCCGCGGGCACGCTACAGGGCATGGGCATGGGCGGCTGGCGGCCTTATAAGAACTGGCTATTTAAAATGTTCAACACCTCTGCCAACGAAAAAGGCATTGAAAGGCTGAATGTGTCCGCAAACGGCGTTGTCACCAGCGGCGGTTTTTTAAAGACGAACAACACGATCAACGGATCGGGAAATTTTGTGGTACAAAATGAAACGTCCGGTTTTTACTGGGATGCCGACAAACCCTTTATGATCCAACGCTTCAACCCCACTACGCTTTCCCGCACCGGCGAATGGGACTTTGAATCGAATATTAAGAAAACGGATGAAGGCATCAACAACCAATCTATCGGCCAGCACTTCCTGGCGGTTAAGAATGGAAAATTATTTGCAGACGTTCATTACGGCAAAAACACCGGCGCGCAAAGCGGCATGTTTGATGATTTTTTCAGCGGCATCTATATCGCAGTGATCGATATTGCCACCGGCAATTATGAAAAGACCATTAATTACGACAATACGGGAGGCATCGCCTATATCAACGATAACGAGATGTATTCTTTTGATACAAACGGCGATCTGTACCTGGTAACGCAGGGCCGCAGCGCCATTGGCGGAAAATCAAAATTACTGCGCATAAAAGCGGCGGCTACCGATTTTGACGCCTGGGAGATCAATATGGATGATATCATGACCGGAGGAAAGTTTGTCTCCATTTTTGCTGACAACGGGAAACTGTACACCACGATACCTACCGTTGCTTTAACAGGCGGGCCTACCGGCAATATCAACTTCTCTGAAATCTGGGAGTTTTACGTAATCGACGCCGCCTCTAAAACAAGAACAAAGATCAACGATCTTCCCCTGGTAACCAATCCTGGCGCTGCCTACGGCGCTCAAAAGCTGGACGGAAAAATTATTTTTCGCGTGAATGCGCCCTCCATAAATGTCAACGGTTATTTTGAGTTGATCGGCTCCGGCGCCTCTCCGGTATTCAACGTTTCAGAGGGCGGCTCTGTGTCGGGCGTCTATAAAATAGAAGTTGATCAGTAAACATTGTAAAAACAGCAATGGGTTATACGCCAATGGCTAAATTGAAGATTTTATTGCTGCCTGTATTGGCGCTGTTTTCTGCAGCGGCAAGCAGCCAGCACACCGTAACCATTACTATCACGGATGCTCCCGCTCAACATCGGCAGGAGCCGATTTTCATAACGGGTATATTCAACCGTTGGAACCCGGGCGACAGCGCCAGGATCATGCAACAATCCTCTCCGGGCAGGTATGAAATAGTATTAAAAAACATACCCAAGGGATTGTTTGAATATAAATTTACCAGAGGCGCCTGGACCGCGCTGGAAGCAACCGAAGCAGGCCGGTTGGTAGCCCCGCGTAATGCGATCATTACCGGCGATACGTCCATAGAATGCACAATACCGGCATGGCGGGACGACTTCCCCGCTTCTACGGCATCGGCGCAGGTGCGCATCCTGGATTCGGCATTTTATATTCCTCAATTGAACGTACGCCGGAAAATATGGATCTACCTGCCGAAAGGATATGAGAACGGCAAGAAGAGATACCCCGTTTTATACATGCATGACGGGCAGGATCTGTTTGATGAAGCCACCTCGGCAGGGCGGCTGGGTCCATTGGAATGGGGCATTGACGAAGTGATGGACAGCGTCGCACATCCCTGTATAGTGGTGGCCATAGAACACCATGAAGACAGGGACGGGCGGCTGCGCGAGTATTTTGTACATCCAAACGCAGAGTTCCCACAGGTATATGGCGCAGCATACCTGGCATTTATTGTAAAGGACCTGAAGCCTTTTATTGATAAGAATTTCCGGACGCAGCCAGGTAAAAGAACCACCTGGATGGCCGGCGGTTCAATGGGCGGCCTGATAACATTATATGCCGGCCTTATGTATCCCGGCGTTTTCGGCGCCTTAGGAGTAATGTCTCCCTCTGTATGGCAGGACGAAGGAAACACCCTGGCGACTATAGCAAACATCAGCGCCAAAAAGGCGATCCGGAAACAGCATTATTATTTTTATGCCGGCGACAATGAAAACCGCATCAAGCCGGATGGCAACCGCGTACAAATGCACAAAGATGTGGAAGCGGCTACTGCGCTGCTCAGGGAAAAGGCAGATCCTCTGATGAAAGTAGTGATCTACCCTACGGGCAGACATGGCGCCTGGTATTGGCGGATGGCTTTTCCGGCCTTATACGAGTGGATATCGGTCAATAGATAAAACTTAATTAAATAATCAATCAATTTTCATCATCATATAAATCAGATAGAAATGTCAAAAAACAGATTCCGGGCGGCGGCATTTATTATAGCGGCTGCAGGTATTGGCCATCACGCGCTCGCGCAGCAGGTGACCCAGAAAATCAAACCGGGCAAAGGATTATACGAAATTGTTTACAGCGAAAAAGGAAATGCCGTATATGTGGCTTCCATAGGGCCCCGCGGCCAGGAAGGAGCAGCCAGGGTATATAAATTGGATCCGGCCACCTTAGCGGTTAAAGACAGCATTGATGTTTCTGCAGCGCCCGCTTTTGGATTGGGCCTCAACGATAAAACCCAGGTCCTTTATACTTCCAATACCCGCAGCAATTCCGTGCACGCCATCGATCTGAAAACCGGAAAGATCAAGGCTACCATTACGCATGGCAAAGACAAATCGCATACCCGGGAAATAGTGGTGGACGAAAAAAACAACCTGGTATATGTATCAGATGTAGGCGGCGGTATTTGGGTAATTGACGGTAAAACAAACCGTTTCAGCCGCCAAATTGAAAACGCAGGTTTGTCCATCACCGGGCTGGCGCTCAACAGCAAGAAGGGTATTCTTTATGCAATAGATATGAAAAGCGATAAGATAGTTTCATACGACCTGAAAAAAAATACAGTTATTGATAGTTTTCCTGCCGGCAGCAAGGGCGCTATCAACCTGGTATTGGACGAAAAAACCAACCGCCTGTTTGTGGCCAACCAGGGCAATGGCGATGTAACGGTACTGGATGCGCAATCCGGAAAATTACTGCAAACGATTGCGACCGGAAAGGGAGCGCTGGGCATTAACTTCAACCCCGCCAGGAACTGGATATATGTCGCCAATCGCGGCGAAGGCACTGTTACCATTATTGACGCCGCTACTTATAAGATCGTCAGCGCCCTGGAAACGGGAACGCATCCCAATACCATCGCCGTAGATAAAAAAGGAAACGCATTTGTGACCAATAAAGCAAAATCAGGACCAAGGCCTGCGCCGGGCGAAACGCCCAAACCTGCGCCTGAGGATCCGGATGGCGATGTTGTTACACTGATATCGCTATAATGCTGATTCTATAAAAAGGCTGTTGTGAACTGCTCCTAAATATTAGACGGATCTTTAATTTGAACGGCCCGGGCTCGATACCACATTGAGTCCGGGCTATTTAGTTTTGATTCGATCATGAAAATGACAGAAATTTTTACGACATTGTAACAACCCCCAAAAACGCGGTGGTGATCGCTGATATCAGAAGTTCGACGCGCCGGATTTCCTATTTTTATACAATAAATAAGCAGGAATTTATATGCAACTACATTCTTTTTCCAGGAGGGATTGGCTCAGGATGTGTGGAATCTTTTCTATACCGGGCGCGCTACCCGGTGTTTCTGTAGCGGGAGAACCCTTTCCTCAAAAAAGAAAACTAAAAACAAGCCTGAATGCCTATTCCTTTAATAAGCCGCTGTCTGAAGCCCGTATGACGCTGACCGATCTGTTGGAATTCTGCGCCGATCACGATATTGACGGCGTCGACCTGACAGGCTACTATTTTCCGGGGTATCCCGAAGTACCGCCCGATGAATACCTCTACGAACTCAAGCGCAAGGCTTTCAGGCTTGGGGTGGATATCAGCGGAACAGGCGTGCGGAATGATTTTACT
The DNA here is from genome assembly GCA_002352105.1 of Chitinophagaceae bacterium UBA2791. Classification (GTDB taxonomy): domain Bacteria; phylum Bacteroidota; class Bacteroidia; order Chitinophagales; family Chitinophagaceae; genus Flavitalea. The sequence continues at coordinate 103,193 of DEHV01000020.1, forward strand.
CATCCTGATGATGCGAAAAGAGAGGAAGATATCAGCAGGATACGAAATTGGATAATAGCGGCTTCCAAGATCGGAGCCCCGGTGATCCGTATTTTTTCAGGAAATACCAAATACCAGGGCGAGGGCAGGAAGGCTATACTGGACCGCATGGCAGGCGAGATACGGCAATGCGTTGAATTCGGGCAAAAGAACGGAGTGATCGTAGCGGTTCAGAACCATGACGATTTCCTGCTCAACGCCGACCAGACTATCGAGATACTTCAAAAACTAAGTTCCCCCTGGTTCGGACTGATCCTGGATATCGGGAGCTTTCGCAGACCGGACCCCTACGACGAAATTGCCCGTTGTATACCCTATGCGGTCAACTGGCAAATAAAAGAAAAAGTGTATCCCGGCGGAAAAGAGGAAAAAGTAGACCTGAAAAGACTGTTTGGTCTTATAAATGCGTCCGGGTACCGCGGCTATCTGCCAATCGAAACGCTGGGCCCGGGAGACCCGTTTGAAAAGGTTCCGGCGTTTCTGAAAGAAGTGAAGGAAGCGCTGTATAAGGGTGCGGCAGATTAGGATGTCTTCCGAGAGGAGGAGCGGGTGATAGCTTTATGCCTGGAGAGAATATACCTTACAACATATACGCCTTCCTTGATTTTTTTGAATCTAAACCCGTTTAGCTCCCGATATTCGTCTGATACCTGTATTTTTTTAAACGTTATCTGATCCAATACCTTACCGTTTAAATCCTCGAGCTGAACCTTTAAATCAACATCCTGATCTCCGTTGATAGAGTATACTACCGGCGTTATGCTATCGCCAGGTCCGTAAACGATATCTACGTTATTGCTGGCGGCCCAAATGGGTTGAAATGCCATTTTATTTGCGTAAAACGCAAGTTTAGGATGACCGGAATTATCTATTAATGGTTTTTGATAGGTTCCCATATTCGCGCCTCCATGCAATGTGCACCAGGAGAAGCCATCGTACCCTGCCAATATTTGCTTTTTCATCGATTCCCATGCAGAGAAAGCCTGCCATGCCTGGCTAGCCCTCCATTCCTTGGTAGATAGTCTACGGCCAATACTTCCTTCGTCGTATGCCCATTCGTATGATGGCAATAAATGCCAGGGTTTGCCTTTGCATAAACCCCAATTGGGCTGACCCGTTGACTCTTCGTGCTCGAAGTTAAAATATGCTTTATCTTTTGCCGCCAAGCAAGACGCAGCCCACTCATTGGGGATGTTTCTGATCTTTGACCAATCATTTCCGTATCCCGCATAGGTATCCTGGTTGCCCCGGGTTACCATCTCCCCCATAATCTCGGGAACGCTTTGTATTTTGTTGCCTTGATAATCTATCGTACCCGCATAGTCGGCAATATGCATATGCCGCCAGAATGAGGTTGGCGAGATAAGGCGGCTGCTGTCAGCGCTATAAATGATCCCGCAGATCATCTTTAAATAATCGTTCGTTTCTGACAGACCATGTTCCTTGAATTTATTTGGATGGTTCGAGGCTTCCCACATCACAATAGACGGATGATTGTAAACTTGTTTCATATACTTCGGGTAGCCGTTAAAATCAACATTCCATGCTTCGCCCTCCCTTATCCAGGCCGGCGTCTGCCAAATCAAATAAATTCCCAACTGATCAGCCATTTCCGCAAAACGGGGATCATTGATCCCGTCGGCGGACTCTTTTTCAGAGTGGATATGCAGCCGAAGCATATTTCCCGACATTTTTTTTATAGAGATCAATTCTTCAACGATATCCCGATCGGCTGCGCATCTGCTGTTCTTCGAAATTGTTTCAAGGGGCATTCTAAAACCCATAATTTGCGCGCCATTTAGCATTTCCCGTTTCCCATTGACATAAAAATCGCCGTTTTTCTGGGATAGCGTTCGTATCCCTGTAGTTGTTACATAATCATCTATAGGATTGCCATCCTTATCTTTTAAAATAACCTCCACCTTGTATAAGCTGGGCGATCCGGCGCTCCAAAGGGTAGGATTCGGGACGGGAATGTCAAAGCTAAATTCATTTACAATATTCGGCTTCGCTTGAATATCGCTTTCAAAACTTGCCGTCTTGGCTCCTTGTTGCGGAAACCAGGGATAATAGTTTATCTCGACCTTGCCATGGAAGTATTCGGTTATATCGTTTTGAATATATATTTTATTTAGCTGTAGCGCCTCCGCTCCCAGGCTTTTCGTGCTTACCGCTAAACCCTTGATCATACATTTATTGCTCAACAATAAACTGGCGCGGCCTAAAAACCAACCAACGTAAGGATCAGATGGAGCATGAATGGACCGATTCCTAACTTTATTAGGCTTAACCCTGATCGCAATAAGGTTTACGCTGTTTTGCAGGAGATACGGCGTAATATCCAATTCAACAGGATGGCGATCGTCGACTACCGCCGCAATCTGACCATTAACCCAAACCTCTCCGCCAGGGTCAATGGTCTCCAAACTAAGCGTAGCTCTTTCAAATGTTTCAAGATCAATCTTCTTACGAAGGTAATAGCTCTCATCTTTTTCCCTTATACCGCCATGCGCCGACGGCAGATCGACCTGTTTCCAATTATTATCATTAAACGTCAATTGTTGCCATCCCTTCACAGAGGGCTTTTCGTCAAAGCGCTCATCAAGAACAACAGATGAATAATAAGGCGTGTGCCTATCTTCAGAAACAGTATAGTTTAAAATAAGAAGATCGTCAACGCCAACTTTTTCCGTCGCCTTTAGCGATAGTTTGGTAATACGGTTGAGCATGGTATCGGACATAAGGATATAGTCCGCCAATTTCCTATCGCCAAGGATCAGATTAAAACGCTTTTGCGTAAAGTCGCCCTCAACCGACAGTTTTATCCAGTCGCCGGCGTTGATTTTCATTTTAATGGCTTTCCCGGCAGAAATCAGGCTTAGCTCTTCGTGGCTAACATCTATAGCAATGGCCGATTTGCTATTGTCGCTAAAGGAGATTGAAAAGGAAGCATTTTTCTCAATTTTAATATTGGCGCTGGCTTCAAATCTCCAGGACAATGGATCAATTGTTCTTTCAATCAAAGCATCCTCAAGGAACATTGTATTGTTATCGATACTTACTCCCTTATGCGAGGCCCATTCTCTTAAGTTTCTTTGTGTAGAAAGCTCCTGTCCATCTTTGTAGCCATAACTTTTCCAGTCGTTCAAAAGAATAGATTTACGTATGGTCGTTATTGGCTGCTTTTTCAGGTTCTTCAAAACAGCGGCAATCTCATCATCCTCCACAACCCGTTGGTCCAGATCGGGGTTTCCAAAAAAGCGGGCTCCGTAATACGCATAATCATTCAAAAACCTTACGCGTTGATCAGTCGTCATCCATTCGGTCTCGCCTTTGAAATCTGTCTCTCCATTTGCTTTTTGATCATTGGTAAAATATCGCACCTCAAATGTATTGGATAGCGTTTGCGCCTCCATATTAATGTTCAACAATATCAATAGAAATTGCGCCAAAATGACTTTCATATTCAACAACTATAGTTTATTAACGATCAACGCGCCAAACGAATTCCAGGCAGACTGAATCCGGAATAGAAGACGCTTTACTATCAGGCGCTAGTTAAGACAAAACCTGCGGTTGTCTTAACTAGCATTTCTTACTCTCCTATTGGAAAAAACCGGTCTTCTGTTCCCATTACCGTTCTTGGAGGAAGATCGCCCGCCTTAACCTGATAAGTCCCGAATTCGTGTATCTTTACATAAGGCCAGATCAGCGTCTTGCTTTCACCCGGGGCCAACGAAATATGCTGATATCCTTCTACTTGTCCATTAATATAGAGATATACCCTGTCCTTCAGAATGCTTTTACCCGATCTGGCCTCATTGGTTACCTTGACGCTGACAATAAAATTCCTCCCTGTACCTACGCTATCAGGCGCTACAAACTCGCTATATTTCAACTGCGGGGTTACATCGGAGGCGCCGTTATCCAAAGCATACTCCCTAGGCTTGATATTCCAGCCCTCTACCATAAAATGAGGCTTTTCTCCAGCCAAAAGAGAACTATCAAAACTAACCGTAGCAGTATAGCTTTGATTTGGCAGCAAACTGAAATAATTGGCGCTCCAGTATGCCGGCAACACTTCTTCGCCATGCAATCCCTTTAAGATAGCGGGATGAACCATGAACGCCAGTTCGTTTGACTGGTTTTCAAATACAATGCTGGCTATAATTTGTTTTCCCTTACTTTCAATAGTAGAAGTCGCCTTAAGATCTACCGTCTTAAGGGCCCTTAAAGCGCTAAAATTTCTTTCAGCATCCGCCTTAACAGATAACCAGTAAAAATTCCGGCTGATCAGATCTCCTGCCTTGTCGGTCAGTTCAAGATATAGATAATAGATTGGCGTAAGTCCATTTATCGGCGGTATCTTAAAAGCCATTTCCGATCCGTCAGATAATATATCGAGCGAGCCCGACTTTTGAAACCTGACAGATAGATCCATATTGTATACGGTCGCTTTTACTTGCAGATCATTAAACGGCTTATAAAAGCTGTTTACCACATAGATGGAACTATCGTCATACGAATATTGCACATGCAGCGGCTCGCAGGCAACCTGGGCGCCAAAGAATGACCCATTCGGTCGCAAATAATAATCATAGAACTGAAAACAGAGCGAAGGCCATCCGGCATTGTACCGGTATTTCAAGGTGCCGCTGGTCAAATATTTACTTCGGGCAACGGCTTCATAAACAGCCCGGTTGGATTCATATTGCCATGCCTGAGAAGATAAACTATACTCTTCAAGAGAATGAGGCTTTCCATATCTGTCATATAGAGCCTGCCTGCTTTTTTCAAACATGCCCGGCCATAACCGGATGTCCCATGAGCCGCTGATAGGCCAGAGATCGTGTTTGGGCATCATTGCCCGCATACTTTCTATGGGCGCTATCTGTTCGCCTCCGACTCCGCCGGATTCCCAGTTCATTCCTTCCATTTTCTCGTACCAGGCAGAAGGAGGATCCTCTCTATCCGGTCTTTCGCTATAACCGGTATACCCAATGATATTACTGATACGGTTTGGCATCACCGTTATATAAGGAGTTCCTTTATGATAGGTTTCAACGACGTCAATATATTGGCGCTCGATCTCCCTAGGGGGATAGTTATCGCTTCCAAGCGCCCAGTTGACGAGGCTTGGATGATTACGCAACCGAACCACCTGATCGCGCAGGCTGGATACGGCAACCTCTGCGGTATGCCTGGTCCATTTATCCCATTCCTCCCAGATCGAGCAGCAATTCAATCCATTAAATATCATGATGCCATGCTTGTCAGCCAAATCGAAAAAGTAGTCTGAACCCCAGAAGCTTTCAAGCCTAAGCGTATTCAGGTTCATATTCTTTGCGTAGAGTATCGCCGCTTCCTCCTCTGCCGGCGTGGTTTCCATCATCATATTCTCTGTCCAGTCGCCTCCCCTGATAAGAATACGCTTCCCATTAATCAAATGCACCAGGACCTTTTTCTGGGTGCGCGGGCCTTCTTCATTCTTGTCGGCGCCGGCGCTTTGTCCGATCATTGGCACATCCTCAGGATAAGGATCAAGCGTTGTAGATACCTCCCGAATACCGAACCTTACCGTATCTCTTTCCGAAACCAGGCCCGACTTGCTCTTCACCTCAAAAACCAACTCATACAGGTTCTGCTCGCCTACATGGACGGGCCACCACAATTTCGGATCCCGGACTTCCAGGCGCTTTGAAAACCGGATTTCGCCTCCCTTTTTCAGATTTATTTTCTGCGAGAAACTAATCTTCTCATTACCGCCCGCAGAAGTTCCGCCCTCGTTGATATTATTTACCTGGGTAATTGTCCCGACGACAACTCCAGCCTCGTTCTTCGACGCTTTGTTGATCAGCGAGGCCGTTATCGTGAGTTCAGCTTTGTCCAATGCCGGCAAGTTCAATTTCGTGCTGACATAGGTATCCCTAATATGAATAGCTCCTCCGGATTTAATTTTTACATCATACCAGATACCTGCATCGTTATCCGGAGGAAGACGCGTCCCTTGCATCCATCTGATAGAAGGATCGTTTCCTGTAGGCGGAACTATTTCTAAGGCGATCGCATTTCGCTTGCCCGGAGTCGCATACTGCGTAATATCAAGCTCAAATAAACGGAATGTCCCTTCGATTTTTGTAGTGTCGGCCAACAATCTTCCATTGATCCAAATGTTTGCTTTGTAATTGATGCTGTGAAGAAGGAGGTATATATTCTGCCCCTCGTAGTCGCTGGGAACATCGAATTCTGACCGGTACCACCAGCGCGCTTTAAAGGGACTGTCGTCCGGCATCTCTAGCCTGTAACCATGGCGGTAGCCCGGGATTTGCATGAGATTGGTTCCGTAGTACGGATCAGGATACACGCCATTTTTTACAAGAGCCGCCAAAACAGTCGTAGCGCCTGTGAATGGATACCATCCTGAATCATCATAGTTAACTGACGAAATTGTATTTCCATCTCCCTTTATATGATATCCTGATTGAATCGTCCATTCCTGTATGGTGAGTTGTGAAAAAACACCTTGGTTTGATATGAATAAAATCGAAAGACAGAAAATTGCTCCTGAAAAAAAAGACTTCGTTTTAGTGTGTTTCATAATATGATCATCTAATAGCCCGGGTTTTGTACTAATTGCGTATTCTTATTCATTTCGTATGTAGGTACGGGAAACAGGTAGTGCGCTTCGGTAAATCTTCTTTCCTGTATTTGAATATAGGAATAAGTGAGCGTACCGTCGCCAGCTTTATCAATATGCACCCCTATCAATGGCTTGCTCTCCGTATCCATTGCAATTTTCCACCTGCGCACATCAAAAAAACGATGCCCTTCGAAACAAAGCTCAATCTCGCGTTCATGTTGAATAGCTTTAAGCAAGTCGGGCCCTGAAACGGAGATCGCAGGCATTTGTACGCTGGGTCTGTCGCGGATCAAATTCACGTATGTACGCGCATCTACTTCATTTCCCAGCTGATATTGCGCTTCCGCATAATTCAGGTAGATCTCGGCAAGCCTGAAGATGATCCAGCTTTGGTTTGACCCTAAATTTTCATCTATTGGCTGGCTCTCATCAGCGTATTTCCGCCAATTATAGCCTACTACGCTTGCATTCCAATTCTCTATTGAACTTTGGGGGCTGTCATATCCTCCTTCGAAGGATTCATAAGCCCTGCCTCTGAAAGGAGCGCCATTAAAAAGGATATCGGCATAGAATCGAGGATCTCTATTATCGTATGGATTGGCGGGATCATATCCCGATCCGGCCTCCGAGATCATCCGGCCATTCTTCATTTCGAACTGATCTACCAGGTGTTGGGACGGCGCATAAGCCGACCAGCCGTGATAGCCATTCGGTCCGATATACACATTTAATCTATGTTCGAACCGATCAAAAAAATCGTTCCTGGTATTGTTTACATTATAAGATAAGATAATTTCCGGGTTAAATTTCTCCAGGAAGATCTGTCCATACTCTCCCTGGTAAAGCGAATAGACGCCCAAATTAATTAACTCTTCCGCCGCGTCAGACGCCGCCTTCCATTTATTTTGATCATTTGTTGGATTATTTAAAGGGCTGGCCGCATAAAGCAATGCGCGTGATTTCAAGGCCATAGCGGCGCCTTTGGTTATTCTGCCGATATCGTTTCCCGTATAGCTCAGCGGCAATGCGGCTATTGCTTTATCCAACTCATCTACCACGAATTTTATACAGTCGTCATACGTATTACGAGGAACCATATAATCAGTATCCGCCAAAGTATACACTTTTGTAATAAGCGGAACTCCCCCATATCTTGTCGTCAGATCAAAATAGCACCAGGCGCGAATGAACGTCATTTCGCCTGTCAGGCGTTTTTTGATCTCCGGATCTCCCTCTACTGCATCTATATTCTCAAAAAATGTATTGCAACTCCGGATGAAATCATAATAAGGCTGCCAGACGTCCATGGAAAGATTGTCGGGCGTTATCTCCCCAAGATTCCATTTTTTTGCGCTCTCGTAATTGAACTGCGCATACCCCTCGCTGGAAGCTCCTGAGAGAGGAACGGCGCTAGGTATAGCTCTGCCTCTTTCAATAGAAGGTAAAGCCCTGTACTTGGAGTTGACAAATGTTTGCACCAAATTTATATTTGTCCATACATCCGACTCGGAATAGGCATTTAATGATTTTCTGTTTAAAAAATCCTTCTTACACGAGCTGCCATTCACCGCGAATATGCCCAGGCAAACATATAGTAAGATGTTTATATTTTTTTTCATTGTATCTGGTTTTCAATTATAAAGAAATGCGAACGCCTGCATTATATATTCTTGTCTGCGGGTAATAGCCTCCGTTTGAGACGCTCAGTTCCGGATCATAGTCCTTTATTTTACTAATTGTAAATAAATTGAATGCGCTCAAATACATCTCTATATTCTGAACATTGAATCGAGAAAGGGTCTGCGTAGGAAAATTATAGGATAACTCTACTGTCTTCAGACGTATAAATGAGGCGTCTCTAAGCCAGAAATCAGATTCCAGCGTGTTAAAATTATCATTGGGAGCAAACGAAGCGGGCATCTTTCCATCGGTATTGGCTGCTGTCCAGCGATCATCATACATCCATCTAGGCAACGTCAAAGGGTTAAAGGTAGGCCTGATGACCTGTTTGGCTTTCGATTGTCCCTGCCACAACAAGTTTAAGCCAATCCCCTTATACCTTACGCCCATGGGCGCTCCAAATATATTTAATGGAGTAGCGCTCTCGTAAATCCTTATTTGATCATTAGAGGTGATCTTTCCGTCTCCGTTCAAATCAATATATTTAATGTCGCCCGGTCGGACGCCCGCTAAATGGGCCGACCGGTCTATTTCGGCCTGGGAACGGTATATGCCGTCGGTTTTATACAGCAGCCAGGAATCCATCCGATGGCCCTGCGCCTTTTGCCAATCAGGAACGCCGGCTGCCTCATCGATGAAATCAATTTTATTCTGAGTATGCGTGAAATTCAGGCCGATGTTATAGGTTAAATAACCGCCAAGCTTTCCCCTGTGAAATAGTTCCAGTTCAAAACCATTACTGCTTACTTTCCCAATGTTTTCTGCCGGCAGATTAGCGCTGCTAAGTCCCGTACTTGTAGGTATGGATGCATTCCGGGAAACCAAGATATTGTTCCTCTTTGAAAAGAAATAGTCCGCGTTTACATTTAGCGCCCCTCCCCATAAGGAAGCCTCTATTCCCAGGTTTTTGGTATCTGAAACCTCCCAGGTTACAAAAGGATTAGGCACCACGCCAAGAGACAGACCGGGAACGCGATCAAGATTAGCTCCGAAATAATAGCCCGCATCCCTGTTGTACTGAAGTTGGGATTGATAGGGAGATATTTTGTCGTTGCCCAATCGCGCCCATGACGCTCTCAACTTCAGCTGATTAATGAATGAAACATTGTTTTTGAAAAAGGACTCTTCTGAGATCCGCCATCCTAATGAAACTCCCGGGAATGTGCCCCATTGCCGGCCTACCGGAAAATTAAAAGATCCATCGTAACGCAATATGACTTCCGCAAGATACCTTTCATCGAAATTATACGTTATTCGTCCAAAAACATTCTGACGGGCAGATTGAAAGGCGGTACCGGAGTTATTCAACCCCGTATTGCCCCCTAAAGATATCTGGTCAATCTGATTGGTAAGGTATCCGGTCCTGTAGGCGCTTATGCCTTCGTCAAAACCCTCGCTTTGCTCATAGGCGATAAACGCCCCTACCTTATGTTGATTGAAAGAACGATCATACCCCAGTTTTATATTGTACGTAGCGAGTTTGTAATTCCTGAATGATTCAGTAAGATTGATCGGCCCCAGGTTATTGCGGTAGTTTATATAAAGGTCCGTGTTCTTATCATATCTGTACGAATCCCAATTGTCGTTAAGCAGTTTCTCATTATTAAACTGAAAGTTATAACCGGCAAAGCCGCTAAGAGAGAGCCCCTCGGTTATGGACGGTAATTTCAAGTCAAATACGATCCGCGACTGAAGGAAATAATCTTTTACCTTTCTAAATCCTGATGCGCCTGACGCAAGCAACACAGGATTCCGGCCGGCTTCTACCCCTGCTCCCGGCAGGCCATTCGGATAAAAATCGGGTAGCGTAGGGAATGTGCCGTAGGTATATGAAAAAAGCTCTGCTCCGCTGACGTTCGAATAGCGACGATCTTCTATTCTGCCTGCGATATCGAGCGAGATCTTAAAATTTTTGTGTATGTTGGCGTCTAAGTTGGACCGCAAATTATACTGATTGTAGTTAGTAGCCGAATTGCGAAAGATCCCATCCTGGTATAAATATCCTCCGGATACAAAATAGGATACCTTTTCGCTGCCTCCCCTTAATGAAAGCGAATGACGGGTTTGAGGACTTAGGTCTTTAAGAATAGCGTTAAGCCAATTCGTGTTGGGATAATTCACCAGGTCGTCGCCATCTTTATAATGCTGTATCTGTTCTTCGGTAAATTCAGCCGGCAAACCTGTTCTGGCATTTAGCTCGTTCTTATAGGTAGCATACTCCCACGCGTTTATTAATTCTGGCAAACGCGTTGGCTGTGTCAGGCTATAATTTCCGTCATAGGTTATTAGCGGATCGCCTGTTTTTCCCCTCTTGGTTGTTACTAAGATCACGCCATTGGCAGCCTGCGCCCCATAAATTGCCGCTGATGCATCTTTCAAAACAGTTACGCTTTCAATATCTTCCGGATTTAGCCTGTCGAAACTCCCCGCGTTAGCAATCCCATCAATGACAATCAAAGGACTGTTATCATTCAACGTTCCTTTGCCGCGTATAAATATCTGCGAAGCATCCCGCCCTGGCTCTCCTGAACGGTTATTGATAATGACGCCGGGAATACGCCCGGCAATCGAATTTGAAAGATTGGCAGCGGGATTCTGTTTTATATCGACCCCTTTTACCACTGAAATTGCTCCGGTTACATCAACCTTTTTTTGGACGCCATACCCCACCACTACAACGTCGGCAAATCCGTCAATCGATTCGACAAGCGCTATTTTAAACATAGTCTGTCCGCCGCTCTTGACCACCTGCCGCTCATAACCTATATAGGAGAACTCAAGCTCAATAGGAAGCTGATCATCCGATACGGTCAACTGAAACATGCCGTCGGAACCTGTGATCGTTCCCTTGTTTGTGCCCACAATGCCTACGCTAACTCCTTCCAAAGGCTCGCCCTTACTATTTGTCACCAATCCTTTCAATTCAACAGGCGGCGGAATCGCAATAGTTTTCTCCCCCTCATATCGGGTAGGCGGCGAAGGCGCTTTTCCTTTTTTAATGAAAATGGTGTTTACCTTAATGGCAAACTCCAGCGGCTGATCCTTCAGCATCTGCTGAAGAAAATCCTGCAGCGGCATACGATCCGCATGAACAGTTACGGGTCGCGCGCTTTTCAGTTGATTTGTCTTGTAAGAGACAAAATATCCCGTTTGTGCTTTCACTGCGTCCAACACGGTTTCTAAACGCGCATTTTTCATTGATAATGTAACCGTTTGCGATACCCCGGTTGCGGCTACCTGCAGACAACACCCTAATAAAAAAGCGCCGATGAGTTGCATACATCGAAAAGTTTTGGCTACATCCCCGTTTATGCCAAAAAAATGGCGGGGTAAAGCAGATAATTGCATACTTTCGTTTCTGTTTTAGGTTGATGAATAATAAGACTTCGAAACCTGAGTTTTTATTTGATTAGCCTGAACTTTTCCCGGATTCTGCCCCCCAGCAGAATCCGGCTTCGTTTTAAACAGACCTATGATAAAAATTATTAACTAAGTTTTATGGACCGCTGACGGTCAACGTCCTTCCCTGCAGATCAAACTGTACATCCGTATCCTGCAAACCGCTTAAAAGCTGCTTCAATGTAAGGTTTCTGCCAATTTCCCCTCCTAACTCAATATTCTCTACATTCCCTTTATAACGGATATCCACGTCATACCATCGGGCGATCTGCCTCATGACATCAGGAAGTTTAACCCGATGAAAATTAAATACGCCGTTTCTCCAAGCCAGATCCTGGGACAGGTTGGCTGGCCCTATTTTTCCTTCAACATACGATTCTCCCGGCTTAAGCTTCATATTGTTAACGCGAACAGCGCCATTCAGGAGAGATATTTTTACGCCTTTTTCGTCTCGATAGCTGTTTACATTAAAAGCGGTGCCCATTACCGTAACCTCCTCCATATAAGTCTTTACCCTAAAAGGCCTGGCAGGATCCCGAACAACTTCGAAGTAAGCCTCTCCGGTGATGCTCACCTCCCGCGTATCTCCCGAAAAAGAAGTTGGATAGGTAATGCTGCTGGCCGCATTTAACCAAACCTGTGTTCCATCAGCCAGCGTAAGTTTGTACTGCCCTCCGTTTGGAGTGCGCATGGTATTATAAACAACAACTTCTGATTCAGGGTAACTTAATGCGCCTCCGTCGTTGTGAATGATCAATCCTTCGTCGACAATAGTTTGACGCGGTTGATCGGTTAGCTCGATCTCCTTGCCATTGCTTAAGACGAGCGTTGCCATAGTAGAACCAGGGAGTTTGTCCTCTTCTGCCACGGGCATTTCCAACGGCTGTGGAGTTTTTTGCAGAGAGGGTTGCTTAAAATAAAAGTAGGCCCCGAAACACAGCAGAACAATTGCCGCCGCCGCATATTTGAAATTGAAAGATCTCCGCGATCCGGACAGGCGAGCGCTCGCCTGAGATTCAGCCGTTCCGTTGTTCGCCCGCGCAAGATCAGTCATTAATGCTTTCTCCAGATAGGGCAATAACCTATCCTGAAATTCCGGGGCATCCTTGGTTGCGTCAAATATCTCGGCTCCTGCCGACATTACCGCGCCCCTGTTGGCATCATCGGCCAATAACCTGGTAAGCTCATCTAATTCAGGCCGGGTCAAAGTTTGATTGACCCAACCATTAAGAAGATATATGATGTGTTCTCTGTCCATTTTCAAAAGAGCGGTTGATCCTCCCAATGCTAAGACGCTTTTAAAAAGTCCATTGTGAGTATGGGCAGGGAAATATTTACTATATTAAATACCATTAAAGATCAATACCAATTGAAGCTTAAATGGTTAATTTGAAAATATAAACTTGTCGGCTACCTGAATGTGTGGAATTAAATCCGATTATGTCGCCCTTTGAACTCCATCTACAGTGAATGTCGCAACGCCAAAATCCTTCTCGGCTATATTCTTGAGGTTCGCTAAATCTTCCAAGCGGTAAAATTGCCTGTGTCTCCATATTAAGTAAATAAATTTTTTGCTCTCTTAATATCGACGGATAGGTATCAGTCACCATCCATTTCTTATCTGGAGAAAATGTAGGGTGGCCATCATAATCCAATAGCCCGCCGCCTAATCTTTCATAATTATTCTGCCCAATAGTAAATAATACATGCGAATACTGCTTGCCTTGATAATTAGCTGTAACCAATAATTCATCATCATTTAACCAGTCGAAATGAGAACCGCCCCAATCAGCATCAGCAGGAAAACATCTCTGTAAATTGGTTCCATCTGTATTAATTGTAAACGAAGTGGTATAACGCCCTTTATCGCTTAAATTGTTTTTTTGCCTTCCAAAGAAAAACAGCTTGGTTCCTCCCTTACTAAATTTTGCATGATTAAACCATAATAGTCCGCTATCTCCTACTGGCGGAACTAAATCCTTCACTTGGTAGTAAGAGAGCAAGAGCTTCGTTTCGCCTGTTTCAAGATTCATCAAAAAAATTCCGTCATCCTTAGGAAAGGCGATATCCTTATGCGAATCCTGGCCATCTCCTCCATATCCATAACCAGGACGCGTTAACCTTATTCTCGAAAAATTAAGGCTTACCGCTTCTTTACCATCTTCAGATACAGCGCCAACTGGGTAAGGAAACATTTTTATTTCCTTTTTTGTATGAACATTCATGATTATAGAGACGAACCGGCCATCTTTGTAATCATTATAAATAATCAGTGAATCAGGCGAAGTTCCGAGCCAGTGAGCCATACATCCTTGTTGGAAGTTCCATGCCCTGGTTTTCGTCAATGGAATAAATTCATGGGTTTCCAGATCCACTAATCCCAAAGTAGCAGGTTCATTTACGTTATCTGGTAGTTTAAATTTCAAATCAGTCTCCAGGACAGTAGCGTACCGTCCTGATTTATCAAATGAATTTATTCCAGAATAACTTGCAAAAAGATGTTCGTGGCTGTTATCGGTTATTTGAATGACCTCGCTAATTTTTGGGAAAATGACGCTTTCCTCTTTATTCTCTTTTTTACTACTACATGAATAAATTGACGCTAAAAGTCCTCCAATCAAAAATAAATCTGACTTTTTCATTCGTATATATTTTTAATTTACAGAAAGACAAGGTTTCTGCTCAAACCTGAAACATCATGCATTGAGGATTATAACTACACGGGCAATTGGAATATTAATATTAACGCGTGCGCTATTAAAAACTTAAGACTTGTTTGATTTGAGCTAATTTTTCCCGTTCAAATGATCGATCCAGCACAAAACTGGCATGAAAAAGAGTTTTGGCGTTGCGCATCTGTTTCAGAAAGCTTCGTCGCTAACCAAAACAACAGCACAACGTTTTTTTAATTCAAACTATTACGACGCTATTTTTCAACATTCATTAATAACGCAACACGTTAAAATAAATAAAAGACTAACAAGACTTTTACCATTACGAAAGAGACAGTCCTTGATATATTTCCTGGAAGCGCTAATGGCCTGGCGCACATAATCAGGATTCAAATTCAGTTCCTTAGCGATTTCATAAGAATTTAAACCTCCATTCCTGCTCAAATAGTAGATCTTTTTTCTTTGTTGGGGAAGATTATCTATTGCATCCTGGATAATCTTTTCCGTTTCTTTATAAGCAAACACTTCCTCAGGACCTGAAACAATAATATCTGAAAAATGTGCAGATAATCGCAATTTGTTCTGCTTAGCAAGTTTGCCGAGATAATCCAGACATTCATTTAAAGCGACTCTATTGAAATAGGCCCTTGCAGCAACCACATCCCTTAATTTATTGCGATGTACCCAAAGCTTGATAAAGGTCTCCTGCAATACTTCCGAAGCGCCGTACTTATCCCATATCATACGGCGAATGTTGGCCTCTAATAAAGGGGCATAGGAACGAAACAGCTTTGCAAAAGCCTCCCCATCGCCTTCGGCTGAAAGGTCCAGAAGCGCGCGCTCCTCATATTTAGAGTTATGGTTCAATTGGTTACTATAGCCTAAGATATAAAATTACTTAAACCCTATCGGGAAATACTAATCCAAACATCAGCGCTCCGCCCCGGCGCCTCAGAGATATTGTAAACATACAACCAGCCGCCGCCTTCTTACTTTAAAGAAAAAAAATATTTTTATCAATCTTCAAGGTAAGTTAACCTTTCTTATTCTAGACTTTTTTGAAAGCTCTATTGTGAGTATGGGCAAAAAAATATTACAAAATAAATAAGATGCTGACACCCCATTAAATGATAGAGATCATGGTTGTTTGATGCGATAAAACTTCGGATATAAAAGTCTCTTTAACAATTTCAGCGGACTTTGCCCGTCGAAGATCGCTCCAGTGACCAAAAGTAGGCCGGATAGAAGAAATACGCCTGACAAGAAAAAGCCAGCCTTCGCCCTACGGGCTTTGGCTGGCGAAAGTCTCTTTCGCGTCTTCCGCGGACTTCGTCCGCAGAAGCCCACCTAAAAAAAACCCACCTGCGCTAAAGCTTCGGTGGGTGAAGGCGGACTGGACGGGACTCGAACCCGCGACCTCCGCCGTGACAGGGCGGCATTCTAACCAACTGAACTACCAATCCTTAGCTTCCGAAAAACTATCTCCGGAAACGGAGGGCAAAGATAGGGAACGGAAACATTCCTCCCAACAAAATTATCTTTAAGCAACGACTCTTTTCGAATTTTTATCCGCAGCCCCACAAAGCGTTAAGACTAAACCGGGCGGCCGCCTGTCTTTAAGCATTGGTTCATTTTAAATTTTTATACGCGGCTGCGTAGGACGCTGAACCTGAGACAGCCTTTCCGATATTCCTCTCCGGCAATAGCCAATGTCAATATAATATCAAATTATTACCTTCATGCCTTAATTTTACAGATTATATTCGCTTATGCCACAGGATAAAAACAGACAATTTCTTGATTTTGAAAAGCCTATCAAGGATCTTTTTGAAGACATCGAAAAGCTGAAGCAGACGGCCGAGAAAAGCAAGGTGGATCTTAGCGATTCGATCAATAAACTGCAGGCCCAGGTAATGGAGAAACGAAGGGAGATTACCGCCCAGTTAACGCCCTGGCAAAAAGTGCAGCTCAGCCGGCATCCCGACCGGCCATACACCCAGAAATATATCGATAAGATCTTCACCGATTTTATCGAGCTCTTTGGCGACCGGAACGTAAAAGATGATAAGGCCATGATCGGCGGCTTTGCCTCCCTGGACGGCCAGACCGTAATGGTTATCGGTCAACAGAAAGGCAGCAATACCAAGAAAAGGCAGCTGCGCAATTTCGGAATGGCCAATCCCGAAGGATATCGCAAAGCGCTCCGCCTGATGAAACTGGCGGAAAAATTCAATAAACCCATTATCACCCTGATCGATACCCCCGGCGCCTATCCCGGATTGGAAGCGGAAGAACGGGGCCAGGGAGAAGCGATCGCCCGCAATATTTATGAAATGATGCGCCTTAAAGTGCCGGTTATCTGCGTCATTATCGGAGAAGGCGCTTCCGGGGGAGCCCTGGGCATCGGCGTGGGCGACCGCATCTTCATGCTGGAAAATGCCTGGTATACGGTGATCTCTCCTGAAAATTGCAGTTCTATCCTCTGGCGTAGCTGGGACCAGAAAGAAAAAGCCGCTGAACAACTGAAACTTACTCCCGATCATATGAAAAACTTCGGCCTGATCGACAGTATCATAAAAGAGCCGCTGGGCGGGGCGCACTGGGATTACGATGAAGCCTCAGCCCTGCTCAAGCCTCATCTGGTCAATACCATTAAGGAATTACAACAGATAGATCCTGAACTTCGAATCAAACAACGCATCCAAAAATTTGTCTCCATGGGCTTCTGGGACGAAACAGGAGACGAGCAGGGATCTTCGCCTGGCGCGTAAACCCATCGGCCCGGAGCCTGCCTTAAAGTTTTACCGGTTCTAAATTTGTCATGCAGCTGCATATCGGTTTCCCGGCTCAGGAACAATAATCCTACCTCCGATGATGTATGGCTTCCACTCGCGTAGGCAAGGCTTCCTGTCCTTGTTTCCTGACCCCGTGCAGAACAGGAATTCCCGGCCAATCCGTTAACAAAACAACAGGCCAAAAGGATAAATGAGTCCGAATAAAACCTAATTTTGCAGTTCGATGCTGATCACCACAGATAGCTCGTATTTATAATTTTTTAATTTCTCTGAATGTCATTACGTGAAACATTAAAAGGTACAGGGGTAGCGATCATCACGCCTTTTGATACCAATAGCGCAGTGGATTTTGACGCCCTCGGCCGGATGATCGAAAAACTGATTGGCGAAGGCATCGATTATATTGTCACCCTGGGCACTACCGGGGAAGCTCCCACCCTTTCCAAGGAAGAAAAGATCAATATCATCGAATATACTTACGAAAAAACAGCCAACCGCGTACCCATCGTGGTAGGCATTGGCGGTAATAACACCCAGGAACTGATCAGGGACCTTGAAAAGTTTCCCCTGGCGCAATCCGTTGCCGTATTGAGCGCTTCGCCTTATTATAATAAACCCTCGCAGGAGGGTATTTTCCAGCATTACCAGACGCTGGCAAAAGCATCTCCCAAACCGATCATTTTATACAATGTACCGCTGCGGACGGGAAGAAATATGACTGCCGCGACCACTTTACGACTCGCGAACGAGGTTCCCAATATCGCGGGCATTAAAGAAGCCAGCGGAGATATGGCCCAATGCATGCATATCCTGCGCGACAGGCCTGCTGATTTTCTTGTGGTGAGCGGCGATGATGCGCTGGCCCTGCCCCAGCTTGCCTGCGGACTTGACGGCGTGATCAGCGTAGCGGCCAATCATTTCGTAAGGCCCTTCACAGATATGATCAGGTATTGCCTGGATGGAGATTTTGCCGCGGCAAAGGAAATTAACGACCAGTTGATCGAAGCGTATGAGCTCATGTTCTGCGAAAACAATCCCGCCGGCGTTAAAGCATTCCTCGCCGAATCCGGTATTATCGGTAACAATCTTCGCCTGCCGCTGACCCCGTTAAGCGAATCTGTTCAGCAAAAAGTAAGGGCGTTCCAATCTACTTTCTTTAAGAAGAATCTGCAAAAGGCCAACGCCTGAGGTTCCGGCAATTAAAGAAGGTAGCGCATTGCTGAAATAGCCGGCGCCTGATCCTTTATTGAGGGTCTGCCTGAAAATTCAAAACAGTTATCTACAAAGGGATACAAGACGTGGAGAAGTAGAAAAAAGCCGCACAATGGCGCAAGGAGAATTATTATCTAAAAGCTCAGAAATCACGGGTATCTCCCTTTGAGCCTATCCCATCTATTCGAAAAAGAAAAAATTTTTTTAAAGCAAGAAAATAGCGTTTGGCCAGAAACTTTCGGGGAAACCCGATTGAAAAGCCGGGCCAGGGACTATTCATTGAAAAGGATCCGTCTCAAAAGCGCCTTCGTCTTATACAAGAAAGAACGGTTTGAAGTATTCTATTTGATCGCAACTACAAGACGGAAAAATACCACCTGGTACAGGAAAAAGCGGTTTGTAAGTTGTCTTAAATACAGACCAAGGCCAATAACAAACTATCGCATTAATTATAAGTTGGACTCCGGTCGCTGACACAATGTTCAACTGGCCGGGCAAACCATTATATTAATCGGAAGCCGCCTTAGGCAAATGGGAAAATCCTAAGCAAAATAGGTCGCCCCTTCCAGGGCCAATTCGGTGTTGGGGAAGATCTCACGCGCCTCCTGTTGAAAAACATCGAGCTTATCGTATTTCGAGCTAAAATGGCCGATCAGCAGTTTGTTTACTCCCGCCTTCAGCGCGATCGTCGCCGCCTCCGCCGTCGTCGCGTGAAAACGCAACGCCGCGCGGTCTGCCAGGTCTTTCAGATAGGTCGTTTCATGATAGAGTATGTCTACCGCCCGCACTTTTTCAACCAGGTCCTCATCATATATCGTGTCGGCGCAATAAGCGTAGGATTTCGGTTTGGGAGCCGCTTCCGTGACCCATTCATTGCTGATCAGCGCTCCTTCTTCATTGATCGCATCCTCTCCCCATTTGAGCCTCTCGAATACAGAAGGAGGCAGTTTATGGTTGCGCGCTTTTACCGGGTTTATCTTCCTCGGCGCCTTGATCTGCTCAAACCTGAAGCCCCAGCAAGGGATCCGGTGTTTGGTAGCAAAACAACTGACCCTGCACCTATCCGTTCTTAGCAGTTCCCCCTCTTTCTCCAGGGGATGGAAATGCAGGGTATAGGATAACGTCGATCCTGCAGCGCAGAATTGCAGGTTTAGAATATCTATTAAAGGGGCGGGCGCAAACAGATGCAGGTCATTTTCCCGGTTGAGCAACCCCATGCTATGGATAAATCCGGGCAGCCCGAAATAATGATCGCCATGAAGATGAGAAATGAAGATATGATTGATCCTGCTCCAGCGGATCTTGTACTTTGCCAGCCGAACCTGCGATCCTTCTCCGCAATCAACCAGGAAAACCTGGTCGTCGACGGTCACCACCTGCGAGGTCGGATGCCGGTCGAACGCAGGCAGCGCTGAATTGTTTCCCAGGATAGTAATGCCAAGCATAGATGAATTTACTGACTAAAATAACAAAATACTGAGCGCTCAAACCATTTATTTATACCTCGGCTCCGGCTTACCGGGCGCTATGAAAGGGGTCGGCCGCCAGCGCCTGCCTCTATCCGGCCTTCCCGCCAACCGGCGATGGCGATACCGGGATCGTGTTATCCCGGGCCTGCGGCGCAGGGTTTCCCTTTTAATAACTCCTCAGGCTGCTGATTAGTATGATCAGGGGAATATAATTATCTAAATTTCGTGCCGGGAATAAATGGGCGCTTTACAAGAGCGGGCAGCAACCTCGCGTCCATTGCCGGCGCCGCATCTCAGCCGATACCGCGATACCGGGATCCGGTTGTTTAACGCATATTTGTTAGGGAGAGAAAGAGATGAACAAGGCCTACTGCTCAAGGGAGCGGAAAACCACCTTCAGGAGAGCAGTAGCCTACATTCTTCCAGCAGGCGTTCTTTATTGATCGCTACCGTTCCGACCTCTTCGCAAACCAGGCCGCCGGCAATATTGGCTATCTCGGCCATGAGGTTGATATCGCCGGTTGCCGCATAGACAAGAGAAGCTACGGCAATGACGGTATCGCCCGCGCCGGAAACATCGGCAATATTGCGGAAATGCGACCGTACGGTCCGGCTTTGATCCTCCCGTTGATAGAAGACCCCCTTCTCAGAAAGCGTGATAAAGGAGATCAAATGATCGAGCCGTTTTTTCAACTCATGATGAATATCCCTTAAGGTCTTCTCATTCACTTCGTCGATCAGCAGGTTCAACCCTTCTTTTACTTCTTTGAGGTTAGGCTTAAAAATATCCACTCCGCGATAATCCAGGAAATGTTTTCTTTTGGGATCGACGCTGGTGATCACGCCATGTTTTTTACAGAGCGCTATAGTCTCGCTGATCACTCTTTCGGTCAATGTTCCCTTGTTATAATCTTCCAGGATAACGACGTTTGGCTTTTCGTTAGAAAGATAAGCGGCTACCGCGGCCAGCAACTGCTCTTCGCAGGCGGCAGAAAGATCGGAGGTTATTTCTGCATCCAGCCGCATCATTTGCTGGTTCCGGCTGATGATGCGCGATTTGCTGGTCGTGATCCGGGAAGCATCCGGCAACATGTATGCCGTCCGGATATTGTTCTCTTCAAACAGGGATCTCAGTATTTTTCCTTCCTCATCATTCCCTACAACCGTAATGATGGAGGTCCGGGCGCCGAGGCAGGCAAGATTGAGGGCCACATTACCAGCGCCGCCTATACGATATTCTTTACGGTCCAGGGATACGATCGGAACAGGCGCTTCGGGGGATATTCGCTCCACCTGTCCCCACCAATAAGTATCCAGCATCACATCGCCCAATACGCCTATCTTAATGTTTGCGAATTCGCCAAATAGTTTTTCAAAATCCAGCTTCGACATGAGTTTTACTCCTGTTTTACCTTTTTACGCTACAAATATCTTCCGGATCGATCGGAAGAACCGTCTTTTGACCCGGCCTTCTATCTTTTTCTACGCACTACAAAATAATATAAAGGAATGCCTAGTAATACGATCAATGCGCCCGGCCAGGTTTGCTTCGGCTGGAATAAGAACAAGGCGCCGCAGATCAGGAATGCCATTACGCAATAGATGATCGGCAGCAGGGGGTATCCGAACGCTTTATACGGTCTAGGCAGGTCGGGGCGTTTTTTCCTTAGTCGAAATATTCCCAATAAGGTAAGGGCATAAAAGATAACCACCACAAATACCACATAGGTAAGCAGTTGGTTATAAGTGCCGCTGAGGCAGAGCAAGCATGTCCATATGCCCTGCGTCCACAAAGCAAATGCCGGAACATTGTGCTTATTCAGTCTGCCTGCTTCCTTAAAAAACAGCTTATCCTTAGCCATAGTATAATATACCCGGGCGCCCGAAAGGATCAATCCATTATTACAACCAAAGGTTGAGATCATGATCATCACCGCGATCACCGCGGCGCCAGCGCCGCCGAATATCTTTAATGCGGCCGCGAGGGAAACCCTCCCGTCGGGCGCCGTTGCAATTTCATCCAGGCTCAGCACGCTCAGGTACATCAGGTTGGTAGCGATAAAGATGATGGAAACGATAAGCGTGCCCAGGAACAAGCTTAAGCCGATATTCTTTTCCGGTTTTTTTATTTCGCCGGCAATAAAGGTCACATTGTTCCAGGCGTCGCTGGAAAAGATAGATCCCACCAGCGCGCTGGCAAACAGCGGCGCCACGGCGATGCCAACAACAGGCGCCCATTCCCCTGTTTCCGGCATCAGTCTTTTTGCGTCCCAGGCATTGGCCCAGTTGGCGTTCCATATTTCCGGGGAAGCGGCCAGGATCAATCCGAAAATGATCAATCCGAACAAGGATAATAATTTGGTGATGGTAAATACCGTCTGGATCTTCTTTCCTCCTTCCACGCCCTTGGTATTGATATAGGTCAGTAAGATGACCATTACAAGAGAAACAAGCTGCGCGGCCGATATGCCGGGCAATCCTATGCTAAGCAGCGGATGATCCGGATTGGTAATGCCAAAATCGATAAGCAGGTTATCTGGCCCGAGAGAGGGGAATATATAGGCGGCAAATTTCGAGAAAGCAACGCCTACAGCGGCGATGGTGCCGGTTTGAATAACGGAAAACAAACTCCATCCATA
>DEHV01000020.1:125856-130561 GCA_002352105.1 Chitinophagaceae bacterium UBA2791
TTATAAATAGAATGGATGAAGATATAATAAATCATCGAAAATCCGAACCTTTCTCATTCCTTCTATTTCCATCCATTTGCCTGCCTGGGGCATGCCGGCGCCTCGTCGGCTAACCCTGCCGGTTTTATTTCTTGGCCTTATATTCTGCATTCAGGCCATTGATCACATCGCTGGTAATATCATAAGCCGAATCTTTGTAATACAGCATAAAACCCGGCTCATAAGAAAGTATAAAGGCATAACCCTTATCCTTATTGTATTGCTTTAAAAAGTCTTCTATTTTATTACGCACATCGGTCATCATATCCAGCTGATGTTTTTTAAGATCCTGCTCCAGGGACATCTGGTTCTCCTGGTATTTTTGCTGCATCTGCATGTATTCGCGCTGGGCGGCTTCCCCTTCCGACTGCGTCATTGTCGGAGCTTTGTCCTGCAGTTCTTTCATCCTTTTCTGGTATTTCTGCTGCAGGCTATTCAGCTGGGAGGTCATAGAGCTTTCCTTCGATTTCACCTTATCCGAAACATCCCTGAAATAATCGTATTTGGCCTGTAACGAGTCGATATCAAAATAGGCGATTTTAAATGAAGGGCTTTCCTTTTGATCTTCGGACGTCGTTTCGACGCTTTTTTTCTCAGCGGGACTGAAATGGAGATAAAAAAGGATGCCGATAAGAATTAAGGATAGCAGGCTCAGATAAGTAGAAATATTTTTCATTCAAAGCAGTTTATATGAACGCAGACGCCTTACAAGTTAGGGCAAATGCAAAAATAAAATTGTTAAAAAACCAATGAAACAAATACAGGCGCCGGTTTTCCCGGGCTTGAGCCCTCTTAAAAAACGCCCGATCCTCCTCTCAAGAAAAAAGTAGGAAGCTTGCGCTTCCTACTTTGGATTATTTTCACAGTCCCGTTTAACTATTCCTCTTCATCAAAGCTCATCGCTTCGCGGGTAGTCTGTAATAATTCATATTCTTCCTTGCTTCCGACGATCATGTTGTCGAAATCCCTCAGGCCGGTGCCGGCCGGTATCGGGTGGCCGGTGATCACATTTTCCTTGAGGCCCAACATATCGTCTGTTTTACCCTGAATGGCGGCAGAGGAAAGCACCTTGGTGGTTTCCTGGAAAGACGCTGCGGAGATCCAGCTCTGCGTTCCCAGGGAAGCCTTGGTGATACCCAGCAGCACCGGGTGCGAAGTAGCCGGGTTGGCATCGCGGAACTCAACCGTCTTCCGGTCTGAGCGGCGCAGCAGGGAGTTTTCTTCGCGTATCTCCCGAAGGCTAACGATCTGTCCGGCCTTCAGTTTGGCGCTTTCTCCCGCGTCGGTCACCACTTTTTTATCAAATATCCAGTCGTTCTCTTCATTAAACTCGAACCTGTCCACCAGATCCTCTTCAAGGAACCGGGTATCGCCCGGATCTACGATCTCCACTTTCTTCATCATCTGCCGGACGATCACCTCAATGTGTTTATCATTGATCTTCACGCCCTGCAAACGATACACTTCCTGGATCTCATTCACCACGTACTCCTGTACGGCAAAGGGCCCCTTGATGGAGAGGATATCGCCGGGAGCCACCTGCCCGTCGCTGAGGGAGGCGCCAGCCTTGATAAAGTCGCCATCCTGCACCAGGATCTGGCGCGTTAGGGGGACCAGGTATTTTTTCACCACTCCGTCTTTCGCTTCCACTACGATTTCGCGGTTGCCGCGTTTGATGGCGCCGAAGGAAACGACTCCGTCGATCTCACAAACAATAGCGGGGTTGCCCGGGTTCCTGGCTTCAAACAATTCCGTTACGCGAGGCAGACCGCCCGTGATATCCCGCTGCATCCTCAGGGTGCGGGGGATCTTCACCAGCACCTGGCCGGCCCTTACATCTTCTGTTTCATCCACCACAATATGCGAGCCCACAGGCAGGTTATAGGTCTTAACTTCCTTGCCCTCTACGATAAGCGTGGCAATCTTTGTTTTATCCTTTGTTTCAATAACCACTTTTTCCCTGTGGCCTGTCTGTTCGTCCGCTTCCTCTCTATAAGTAACGCCCTCAGTGACATTTTCAAACTTGATCTGGCCGGCAATTTCCGCCACGATCACATTGTTAAACGGATCCCATGTGCAGATCGCATCGCCTTTTTTCACCTGCTGACCGTCCTTCACCATCAATATGGCGCCATAGGGCACGTTATTGGTAATGAGCAACCGGTCGTTCTTCACGTCCATGATCCTCACTTCGCCCGTACGGCCGATCACCACCTGGGATTTTGAACCGTCGGTGGTTTCGGTGGCCACCGAACGAAGACCGTCGAACTGGATGGTGCCGTCGAACTTGGCGAAAAGCGTGGACTCTACCGAAGCGGAGCCCGCAACGCCGCCCACGTGGAAGGTACGAAGCGTNNGCAAGATTTTTACCGTAACACTTCACACAGACGCCGCGTTTGCTTTCGCAGGTCAGCACAGAACGGATCTCTACAGTTTCAATACCCGCGGACTCAATGCGCTTGGCTATCTCTTCCGTAATTTCTTCTCCGGCTTCAACGATCATGTTATCTGTTGCAGGAGCGTAGACATTGTGTAACGAAGTGCGACCGACAATACGGTCCAGCAACGGTTCTACTATTTCTTCATTGTCTTTTAATGCTGAGATGGCGATGCCGCGAAGGGTGCCGCAATCTTCTTCTGTGATCACCACATCCTGCGCTACGTCAACCAGACGACGGGTCAGGTAACCGGCATCCGCCGTTTTAAGAGCGGTATCCGCCAAACCTTTACGGGCGCCATGCGTAGAGATGAAATAATCCAATACGTTCAACCCGCCTTTGAAATTGGAAAGGATGGGGTTTTCGATGATCTCGCTTCCCGATGAACCGCTTTTTCTCGGCTTTGCCATCAGTCCCCTGATACCGCACAACTGTTTGATCTGTTGTTTGGATCCGCGGGCGCCGGAGTCGAGCATCATGAACACCGAGTTAAACCCTTGTTTGTCGGAGCTTAATTCGCGAATAAGGGTTTCCGTGATGCGGGTGTCCACCCTTGACCAGATGTCTACGATCTGGTTGTATCGTTCATTGTTCGTGATAAGACCCATGTTGTAGTTGTCCCACACTTCATCCACTTCAGCCTTGGCATTATCAAGCGCCTCTTCCTTAATGGAGGGGATGATCAGATCGTTGATATTGAACGACAGACCGCCCTGGAAGGCTGTTCTGAACCCAAGTTGCTTGATATCATCGAGGAACTTGGCCGTTTTGGGAACATTGGTGATATTGATGATATCGCCGATGATCTCCCTCAGGTTCTTTTTGGTCAGCAGGGCGTTGATATAGCCCACTTCCTTAGGCACGAACTGGTTAAATATGACGCGGCCTACCGTGGTTTCCACCAGTTTATTGACAAAGGTTCCGTCATTATTCCGCACATCGGCCTTCACCTTAATGTAAGCGTGGAGATCCACCCTGTTCTCATTGTAGGCGATCAGCACTTCCTCGGCGGAATAAAAATGCTTGCCCTCGCCGCGGACCACGTCGACCTCTGTATTTCTTTTTCCCTTGGTGATATAGTAAAGTCCCAATACCATGTCCTGCGAAGGCAGCGTGATCGGGGATCCGTTCTGCGGGTTCAGGATATTATGGCTGCTGAGCATTAACAGCTGGGCTTCCAGCACGGCTGCATTGCTTAAGGGAACATGCACCGCCATCTGGTCGCCGTCGAAGTCGGCGTTGAACGCAGAACACACGAGCGGGTGCAGCTGGATGGCCTTACCCTCGATCAGCTTGGGCTGGAATGCCTGGATAGACAAGCGGTGCAGCGTTGGCGCACGGTTCAATAATATGGGGTGTCCTTTCAGAATATTTTCGAGGATATCCCATACAACGGCTTCTTTTTTATCTACGAGTTTGCGGGCGCTTTTAACGGTTTTAACGATCCCTCTTTCAATAAGCTTGCGGATGATGAACGGCTTGAACAATTCAGCGGCCATATCCTTGGGCAATCCGCACTCATGGAGTTTCATTTCGGGCCCCACCACGATCACGGAACGACCTGAATAGTCCACGCGTTTACCCAGCAGGTTCTGGCGGAACCGTCCCTGCTTGCCTTTCAGCACGTCGGAAAGCGATTTCAGCGCGCGTCCGCCCTCTGCCTTGACGGCATTGGACTTCCTGGAATTGTCGAATAAGGAGTCCACCGCTTCCTGGAGCATGCGCTTCTCGTTGCGCAGGATCACTTCGGGAGCCTTGATCTCCAATAAACGCTTAAGGCGGTTGTTACGGATGATCACCCTGCGGTAGAGATCGTTCAGGTCGGAAGACGCAAAACGGCCGCCGTCCAGGGGAACAAGCGGACGAAGTTCCGGCGGAATAACGGGGATATATTGCATCACCATCCATTCGGGACGGTTGGTGATACGGGTATTGGCCTCGCGGAAAGACTCCACGATGCTGAGCCTTTTCAGAGCGTCGGCCTTACGTTGCTGCGAAGTCTCGGTAGCCGCGGCATTCCGGAGGTCGAAGGACAGCTGGTCGAGGTCAATCCTCGCCAACAGGTCATGTACGGATTCAGCGCCCATTTTGGCAATGAACTTCTGCGGATCCTCGTCGGGAAGGTATTGATTGTCCTTCGGAAGGTTTTCCAGTATTTCCAGGTATTCTTCTTCTGTCAGCAGATCGCCTTTTTTCAGGTTCTTATCTTCCCTGATACCCGGTTGTAT
>DEHV01000051.1:0-10836 GCA_002352105.1 Chitinophagaceae bacterium UBA2791
ATTCCTTATCTTTGTTCGATCAAGGCATAAAATGCATCGAATATGAACATTGAAAATACGCAGAGCCAGATGCGAAAGGGGATCCTGGAATATTGTATTCTTTCGGTGATCCGGCGGGGAGAAGCCTATCCTTCGGATATCATCGAAGAGATGCGGGCCGCCAACCTGCAGATCCTGGAAGGGACCCTTTATCCCCTGCTTACCCGGTTAAAAAATGCTTCTATGTTGACGTACCGCTGGGTGGAAAGCAATTCGGGGCCTCCCCGGAAATATTTTTCGCTTACTCCCAAGGGCGAGGAATTTTACAATGTACTGGAAGCGACCTGGTATGAGCTGGCGAACGCCGTCAATACCCTGACCAGTAAAAAAGATTCTCTGGCTACAACGGCCAACGAAGAAAATGCCATAGACCCTCAATCCACTAACGAAAATCTCAATCTCAAATAGCAAGTAAAATGAAAAAAGTGATCAACATAAATTTCCAGGGAAGGGTAATTCCTATTGAGGAAATTGCCTATGAATCGCTGAAACAGTATGTCGATAGCCTGAGGAGGTATTTTGCCAATGAGGAGGGTCGCGATGAAATTATCAATGATATCGAGGGACGTATTGCGGAACTTTTCTCCGAACGCTTGAAAAAAGGGATCACCTGTATCACGGAAGCGGATGTGGAGGCGGTGATCAGCAGCATGGGCCGGCCTGAAGATTTTGAGGCTCAGGACCAGGAGGATTTTTCCGCGGGAACGCAGGAGCAGAGCCAACGCGAGTATACAACCCCGCCTCCTTTTCAAACCGCTTCTTCTTCCAGGGGCAAGTTTTATCGTAATGCAGACGACAGGATCCTGGGCGGCGTTTGTAGCGGGTTGGGCAATTATCTTAAAATTGATCCGGTCATTATGCGCATCCTGTTCGTGGTTTTATCCGGCGCGCTGTTCTGGGTATATATTCTTCTTTGGATCATTGTTCCCTCCCGCTCCATTCAGTCTAATATCACCAAACGCTTGTATCGCAGCCGGGAGCACAAGGTGCTGGGCGGCGTTTGCGGGGGACTTGCAGCTTATTTTAATATAGAGATCTGGGTTCCCAGGCTGATCTTCGCTCTGCCTTTTTTATTGGCCATTGCTTCGGGCGGATTTAATGCATTCTGGTGGAACTGGGATTTTGGCTTTTTCCCCCGCGTGATCTCGGGATCCTTCGGATGGGCATTGTTTGTTACCTATGTGGTTTTATGGATCGCCGTTCCCCAGGCCAACACTGCGGCGGATCGATTGGAAATGAGGGGCGAGAAGATAGATCTCAATTCCATCCGCGATACCGTAAAAGAGGATCTTGAAAACATTAAGACCAAGGCTGAAAAATGGGGATCGGAGGTTAAGGCTTCTGCCCAGCAATTTGGGCAGGAGGCAAAACTGTTCGGCCAGAATGTTTCTTCCCAGGCAAGGTCTTTTTCTGATGAGGCAAGGCCCATAGTCAGAAGCGCCGGCTCGGGACTGGGGCATGCCATAGGCGTTATATTCAAAGCATTTTTTCTTTTTGTGGGAGCGATGATCGCCATTGGCCTGTTTGGCATGTTCATTACCCTGCTGTTTGGAGGCTTTGCCCTGGCGCCGCTGAAGGACTTTGTCCTGGAAGGGCTCTGGCAGAACCTTTTTTTCTGGTTGGGATTGTTCCTTTTTTTCGGCGTTCCGCTGGTTGCCCTTATCACCTGGATAATCAGGAGGATCATGGGCGTTCGCTCGAGGAACCATTACCTGGGGTATATTTTCGGAGGATTATGGATCATCGGGTTGTTCAGCGTGATCATGTTGGCGATAACGGTGGGCGGCAATTTTAAAAAGAAAAGCCGGCTTGATGAAACCCAGCTATTCGTTGCGTCGCCGGAGGTGCAGAGACTAACGATAGGCGTTCAACCGAAAGATTGGAAATCGAATCGCGGCGATATTTTTGGGCTCGACTCGGAGGGGCCCTGGCCAATAAATATGGACGAGGATTCTTTTATGCTCCGCACGGTGAGGGTCAGCCTGGTAAAAAGTCCCGACTCGGCTTTTCATATCTATCGGATAAAATCCAGCCGCGGCAATAGCATAGCAAAAGCCAATGAGCAGGCGGAAAAAATAAGCTATGAGCCGGCGCTGCAGGATAGCTTGCTGACCTTGCCCCAGGGGTTTGCCGTCGATAGAAAGGATAAGTTTCGCAACCAATGGGTAAGGATCGTCATAGAAGCGCCGGTAGGGAAAAAGATATATTTTGATAAGAACCTGTCCCGGTTTACCTGGTTTGGAATGAAGTACAATGGTGATTGGAACTGGGTAGCGGACTCCTGGGAAGACAGGGATGATTTCTTTAGTCCCCAACCCGGCAGGGAATACATCATATCGCCCGAGGGCAGACCTCTGAGAACGGACCGCGTCAATGATGATAATAAGGTTCGACCTTCAAGAGCAAACAAGGGCATCAGTATGTCATTTTAGTTGGATACCTCCGTACCTGGTTAATGCCCGTCCCCGTCCGAATGGTCATTCGGCGGGGCTGCCCGACTACCTCATTCAGTCTCACAACCTCCTTTTAATATCTCCTAATATTTTCTCCGACAACAGTGGTTCGGAACTCTTTTGCTAATGGAGTCCTTTGAGCAGACTTATTTGAAAATAGTTATCTTGCTGTATTAACTCTTTTGCCAAAACACTACAGAAATATCGTGTATGTTGACACGAAAGCATGTTGTTGCAATTGTTCTTATCGCGTTTTTGCTGAGTATTGTAATTCGGATCCCTAATTTACATCGCCCATTATCCAAACATCACGAATATTTACCGGCGGTTGTCTTAATAAATGCGATATCCTGGAAGCAGGCGGGGGGAGGATATATCTTTCATTACACGCCGGTAATGAATTACCAGAATAAAGGGGATAAGTTTCTGGGGAACGAGGTATTGACGAAGGACGGTAACGTCGTCTACCTGTCAATAGGGCCCGGGTGGTATATGCTGCCATATTTTTTCTTTACAATAGCTGATACGCCGGTTTCTGTCGCCGGCTTAAGAATATTAAACCTTCTTTTTGGGCTGCTTACATTAATGTTATGCATCTTATTATTCAATTCTATACTATCAAAAGAGAATAGAAAAAAGAATACGATGATTGTTACTGCATGCCTGGTAATGCTTTTTTCGCCGGGGGCGCTATGGTATTCCGGTAACGGGTATACGCATACTTTCATGATGCTTCCATTTGCTATATTGGTAATGATGGCGCTGTTGCCAATGTTTGAAGCGGCAAACAGGATCAGCGGCGCCCGGCTGATCCTGCTGTTTTTCCTGCTTTTGCTTGGCATATATATGGACTGGTTTACTCTTTTTATCGGAGTAACCGCCATTGTTTACAGCCTTTTTAAGCTGAGGCAGGATCGCAGATACCTGCTTCTTACCGGGATCATTGTCGCAGGACTGATCTGCGGCGTTTCTTTGATTTTTTGGCAATTCGCATCTTATGCAGGCTTTGAAGAAACCAAACAGTATTGGGAAGGCCGCTTTCAAATTAACAGGTCGCTGCCGGGGTTACGTAAAACAGCCATGCTCATTATGCATTATGTTACTGCTTACCTCCCGCTGTTGATCGCGCTGTTCCTCTGCCTGGCGTCTTCGTTAAGAAAAGGCAGCTTACTCTCCGGCAGTGAAAAATCATTTGCAGTGATATGGGGAGGAGCTGTTGTATTATATCATCTGAACTTCTCCAATTGGTCATTTGTTCATGAGTTCTCGGTCATTCCGGCCTCCCCATTGATCGCTTTTTTATTTGCAAGATATTGCAGCGAAATCAACCTCTTTTCCAGGCCCGGAACAGTCCGGATAGTTATGGCTTCGGTTATGTTGCTTGGTATAGCGCAATACTACTATATAAACCCTCCCGGAAAAACCTCTTTGACCGGGATGCGGTATGATACATATGAAATCCTCGGTAAAAGCCTGAGAAATATAGATCGGGAACACAAGATTTTTATGAAAATGATTGAAGCCAATCCGATGATAGAATACTATGCCGGGAGAAACCTTACTAACGCTTCGGATACTGTACATGCAAAGTCCTTAATGAAGGAATGGGGGCTTAAGGAAGCGGTATGGGTGGAACAGGAAGACTTTATTCTCAAACGAATTATACATTTGAAAGAGCGATCCTGGTAACCATTTGATGCTATCGGGATTGGGCGTGGGATATGATATCTCCGGCATGTATTTCGGCTGGACCCCCGGTATTTCATATAGAACAACGCTATGTTTTCGGTTAATTAATTGGTTGCCTTGGGGGCAACCTTTAATTTTGCGCGAACTCAATTGCAGATCATTATATGAAATTCACTCCTTTTCTAGAGAAGCACAAGGCCCTTGGCGCTAAGATGGCTGAGTTTGCGGGATATTATATGCCTATTTCTTATTCGGGNNCGGGAAAGGCGCAATACAGCTGCCTCACGAATGAAACCGGCGGAATAGTAGATGACCTGCTGATCTACTGCCTGGAAGAAAACAAAGCCTATATGCTGGTCGTGAATGCTTCCAATATTGAAAAGGATTGGAATTGGATAAGCCGGTTCAATACCCGGGGGGCAGAGATGCATAATATTTCGGATAAGACCTGTTTATTGGCCATCCAGGGCCCTAGTGCTACCAGGGTCCTGCAGCCGCTAACCGATATCGATATCCTCAACCTGAAATATTATACTTTTGAAAAGGGTAAGTTTGCGGGGGTAGACAATACCCTGATCAGCGCGACGGGCTACACGGGAGCAGGCGGAATAGAGATCTATTTCGAAAATAAGGACGGCGCGGCAGATAAGATCTGGGATGAGATCTTCAGGGTCGGCGGTCCTGAAGGATTAAAACCTATCGGCCTGGGAGCAAGGGATACGCTTCGGCTGGAAATGGGCTTTTGCCTGTACGGCAATGATATCGACGATACCAGTTCTCCGCTGGAAGCGGGGCTGGGCTGGATCACCAAACTCAACAAGAAATTCAACGGCTCGGATATCCTTGAAAAACAAAAACAGGAGGGGCTAAAACGGAAGCTGTCGGGCTTTGAGATGATCGACAAGGGGATTCCCCGCCACGACTACCTGATCAAGGATGCCCGGGGAGAGACCATCGGAAAAGTCACTTCCGGAACGCAATCTCCCAGCCTGTCCAAGGCTATCGGTCTGGGGTATGTGGATGTCAGACATGCCAATATCGACAGTACAATATATATCCAGGTGCGAGATAAACTGCTGCAGGCAAGGATTGTGAAGCTTCCTTTTGCCTAATTTAGTGTTATGACACACATTCATATGACCACATTTATTGCGGCTCCCGTGGAAAGGGCTTTTGACCTTTCGCGGAACCTGACGGTGTGGAAATATGTCTTTAACAACCGGAAGGAAATATTTTCTTCCGGGGCAGGATCCAAACTTATTGATAAGGACGAGACCCTTACCCTGATGGTAAAGCATGCCGGTAAGATGCGGTCTTCCATGCTAAAGATCACCCAATTGCAGAAGCCGGTTTTCTTTGCGGAAGAACAGGTGAAAGGCGACCTGGAAAATTTTCGGCATGAGCATCATTTCAAGAAGGTGGACAATGGGTGCATCCTTATTGATCTCGTTTATTTTGGTCCCCCGACTGATCTGTTGGGCCGGTTCCTGGGTAAACGCTACCTCAGGAAATACCTGGAGGGCCTGATTCGGAAACGCAATGAAATCATCAGACATTATGCAGAAACAGAAAGCTGGCGCGCCGTCCTTACCTGAATTATATACTGTTCTTTCCCCGGACCTGCTCCAGTTGTATAATGTGAAAGATACTATTGTTGTGGTCATTGATGTGTTGAGGGCGACTTCCACTATTGCGACCGCGCTTTATAATGGCGCAGCGGCGGTGACGCCTGTGGATGATGTGGCCAAATGCATTTCCCTCGGCAAATCGACAGGGGGCATTACGGCAGGAGAGCGGGACGGGAAGATTGCAGAAGGCCTTGCTTACGGCAACTCGCCTTTTGAATATCCCAGGGAGTTTATCCGTGATAAAACATTGATACTAACCACCACCAATGGCACCAAGCTGTTGCACATGGCGGTCAATGCGGGGGCAGGGCATATCGTTACCGGCGCCTTTTGTAATATCAGCGCGATATGCGATTACCTGGTCGCTCAGCAAAAACCGGTTCTGCTGGCCTGCGCCGCCTGGAAGGGAAGGGTGAATTTTGAAGACCTGTTGTTTGCCGGGGCGGTGGCATCCCGGGTAAGCCGGCATTTTTACATTAATTGCGATTCCTCAAAAATCGCCCAGCAGGTATACGCTTCGGCAGGAAAGGACCTGTACGGCTATCTGAAAGAGCAGAACGCCTCTCATTATCAGCGACTTTCGGGTTTTGGCCTGGAGAAGGACCTGCGTTATTGTTTAACCGAGGACCTGGCTAATGTGCTTCCCTTCTATGAAAACGGGAGGCTGGTAGTAAAATCCTGAGTTGCAGCGACGGGTTTCCGGGGAGGAATTTTATCATTCTCCTAGGCTAAAAAATTTTGGATTTTATTAATTTAAATGTATTATTGTGCCGGAATAAAGCTGATTAGTCGTCCCAGATCTCACAAAACTCATCAGTTTACGTCGTTCCGGTTCAAGTATAAACTCATTTCAAAAGTATTTTCAACAAACCAAGTTTGGTTGTTTTGATCAAGTGGTAAACTTTCAAGTTTTTTTATGTATGATATTCTGCAATTGAACGACATGCTCGTTCCTGAACTGCTGGACATTGCCGAGCAGTTAAAGATCCCCAATGCCAAGAAACTAGATAAACAGGAGCTGATCTATAAGGTTCTCGATAAACAGGCCGTAACCGCCAGCGATTCCAAGAACGGGGCGCAGGAAGAGAAGGGTAGGAAAAAACGGGTTATTAAGACCACTACGGCTAATTCCACAGAGGAAGCGATCATTGAAAGCGGCGATAAGCCGAAGAAGGAGCCTAAAAAGGAGATAACCAAAAAGAAGGCTTCCGAGAAGATCACGCCTATCAAAAAAAGTAAAAAGAAACAGGAAGAGGAAGCCGGCAAATCAAATCCGCCGGTCGACAAAACCCCCGCCCTGCTTAACGAAGAGCAGGGGCCTGATGGCGTCCTGGAAGCGCAGGCAGAACAGATCGAACAGTCCCTTCCGGTCGACAAAGCCCCCGCCTCTCCTGCGGACCAGCAGCAAAAAAATTATCCTCATCGCCGCGAATCCGTATTCAATATTGAATTTGACGGCGTGATCAATGCCGAGGGCGTATTGGAAATGATGCCCGATGGCTATGGCTTTCTCCGGAGCAGCGACTATAACTACCTGAGTTCGCCTGATGATATTTATGTTTCTCCCTCCCAGATCAAACTGTTTGGATTAAAGACCGGCGATACGGTTTTGGGCGCGGTAAGGCCCCCGAAGGAAGGAGAAAAATATTTCGCCCTCCTCAAGGTGGAAAGCATAAACAGCAAGAGTCCCGAAGATGTGCGCGACCGCGTTCCCTTCGATTACCTAACCCCCTTGTTCCCTTTCGAGAAGCTTAATCTTTTTACCAGCCCCACCGGGTATAGCACAAGGATAATGGATCTTTTTACGCCGATAGGAAAGGGTCAGCGCGGATTGATCGTGGCCCAGCCTAAAACGGGTAAAACGGTGTTATTGAAAGAGGTTGCCAACGCTATTGCAGCTAATCACCCTGAGTGTTACCTGATGGTGGTGTTGATCGATGAACGCCCCGAAGAGGTAACGGATATGGAAAGAAGCATCAGGGGAGAAGTGATCGCTTCTACCTTTGACGAGCCCGCGGAAAAACACGTTAAGGTATCGGCTATCGCCCTGCAAAAAGCAAAGAGGCTGGTGGAATGCGGCCATGATGTGGTGATCCTGCTGGATTCCATTACCCGCCTGGCGCGCGCGCACAACACGGTTGCCCCCGCATCCGGCAAGGTGCTGTCGGGAGGCGTCGAAGCGAATGCCATGCAGAAGCCCAAGCAGTTTTTTGGCGCGGCCAGGAAGATCGAGAACGGCG
Organism: Chitinophagaceae bacterium UBA2791; assembly: GCA_002352105.1. Classification (GTDB taxonomy): domain Bacteria; phylum Bacteroidota; class Bacteroidia; order Chitinophagales; family Chitinophagaceae; genus Flavitalea. The sequence continues at coordinate 8,050 of DEHV01000051.1, forward strand.
GATCGCTGACCATCCTCGCTACGGCATTGATCGATACCGGGTCAAAAATGGATGAAGTGATCTTCGAAGAGTTCAAAGGAACCGGTAATATGGAATTGTTGCTCGACAGGCGTCTGGCCAACAGGAGGATATTCCCTGCTATCGATATCGTTTCCTCTTCTACCCGCCGCGATGACCTGCTGCTGGAGAAAGACGTGCTGCAGCGCATCAATTTGCTTCGCGTATATCTGACCGATATGAATACGGAAGAAGCGATGAACGAACTGTTGAGGAGAATGCGCGGAACCAAGGATAACCAGGAATTCCTGGCCAGTATGAACGGATAAGTTTTCTGAAAATAATATGGAATGCCGCCCTGACAAGAGCGGCATTTTTTAATGGTTAATAGGCTCAGCTGTATTGTTTACCCGGCAAGGGCTGTGGATCTTATTTCAGCTCAACCCCTTTTAATCGTTCTTTCCGCCAGCTGTCTAACTGGGTTTCAACGTCTACAGAGTCGGGGGATTCATAAAGGTAAAAGGTGGAAGTGGGCAAATGGTATTTCCAGATCATGGGTTTGGCCGAGGTTCCTTCGTCGTTGTATTGCATCCCGATCAGCACAAGGGTTTCTTTATCCAGCCAGCCGCCTTCGTCGACCGACCCGCCGGGACCCAGGAATATCAATCGTGTTTTTTCTTTTTTGGAAGGATCGACAAGGCTGATCTCCGTATCGGGGCCTTCCTCGAAACCGGTCAGCTTCCCGTTCTCTATTTCGATAATGGTATTGTAACTGTCCAGGTCAATGAATAGCGAGCTGTCCGGGGAATATTTCAGGAATTTTCCATACCGTTCAAAATAGTAGTTATCGGGCTTGAACTCGCTTTTCATCAGCGAGTCGTCTTTCCAGGTATCTACTAATTTAAACCGGCTCCAATCGAAGTTTTTTAACCTGGATCTGGCATAATCCGAATACCCCGAATGGTTAAAGAAGCTTATGGTTTCACTGTTCAGCAGCGTATCTACGGTTTCTACAGTGTCCGATTCCCCTGGCATTACTTCGGGCTCCGCCTTTTTATCGGAACCGGAATTGCAGGAGAACAGGAACAGGGAGGCGACAATGGCTGCTGCGGGTATGCCGGCGGTTATTTTTTTCATGGTTTTGAATGGATTTCATCAATTTTTCTCGATAGTTTTTTATCTCTTTCGGTAATGGTATTCCCGGCATCGTGTGTGGAAAGCCGTATCTCCACTGTATTCCAGGTGTTTGACCAGGATGGATGGTGGTCCATTTTTTCGGCGGCCAAAGCGACCCTCGTCATAAATGCAAAGGCTTCGGAGAAATCTTTGAAGACGAATTTTTTATATAAGGCGTTGTTTTCTTCGGTCCACATTTTCTTCAATTTTACAAATGAATAATAGAATAAACAATAATTATTCAAAACAAGCACCTTTCTTCTGTTCAGAAGATCAGGTTTGCCCTGCCTTTGATTTTCTCCAGCGACAGTTCCATGACCATCTGGACGCCGTTGATCTGTTTGATGGTATGCATCAGCTCTCTCAGGGTATCATCCGTTACGGTATCCCCTTTTAAGAGATACAGGAAATCAAGATGCCTGGATTCAGACAACAGGTACTCCCCGTCAAAATGATTATTGTAAAGATAGTGCTGCAGCGTGGCGCTGGGCTCATTATACTGGAATACGGCAAAATAATAATTGCGGTTTTTTTTGGTCAGCTGTATTTCGATATCATTATTGTTCCTGAAATCAATGTTTAATAAATGGTTTAAATGCCAGCACAACTGGTAGTCCTTTATGGGCGCTACGATGCCTATCAGGCGGGTATCGTGGAAAAAATCTTCTGCAAGGCTGTCGATATTTAGTTTCAGTTTCATTTATTGGGCTTAGCTCTTTTGCAACCGTCGGGTCAGGTCTGTCTCCATTGGGTTTTAATGTGCGCAGACCCTTGCCTGGCTTCGGCCGATGCCGCCATAGCCGGGAACAATAAGTTAGGGAGCAGTCGGCAATGCTTTTGTTAAAAAACGATTTCCGCCTGCCTGAGCTTATTTCCTCTTTTGTATTTCACCGTGGCGCGCCCGCCTTTTTTAAAGTTAGACAATGCCCGCATATATAATTCAAGAGAGGAGGTGGAATGATCCGAAAGTTGTAAAATAATGTCTCCCGCCTGGATCCCAGCTTTCTGCGCAGGCCTTCCGTCCGAAAGGCCGTCTACCCGGACGCCTTCGCCGTTATAGGTATAATCGGGCATTATGCCCAGGGTTACGGAAAACTGCGCCGAAGTGGACGATTGGCGGTCGCGCGTTTTGAGAAACGCCAGCTTTCCCATTTTATGGGCGTTTTCAATGATGTTGAAGATGTATTTCACAATATGCAGCTGGCCGTTAAAATTGATCTTGTCCGCATCATCGCTGGGCTTATGATAATCGGCATGCAGGCCGGTAAAGAAAAACAGCACGGGGATCTCTTTTCTGTAGAAGGAGGTATGATCGCTGGGCCCTGCGCCGCTGGAATCGTATTTAACGGTAAAATAGGGAGATGCCGGGATCGCGTTCAATGCGGAGCTCCAGGAAGGCGAAGTGCCGTAGCCGCCTACGGTAAGGATCTTCGACTGTTCATTGAGCCTGCCTATCATATCCATATTCAACATGAATGAAATATTCTGCAGATCAATGGTAGGATGTTCGGTGAAATATTTTGAGCCATACAGGCCTGATTCTTCTCCCGAAAAAGCAATAAAAAGATAATTACTGGCGCTGTTCTTTTTCTTTGATTGTTTCAACAGCCTGGC
>DEHV01000051.1:10954-19315 GCA_002352105.1 Chitinophagaceae bacterium UBA2791
TCAACCGTTGCGGGAGGCCTGGCGCCGTTGAACAGCAGATCTTTTTCATTGGATCCATTGTAAACGATCAGCGCGGTAGCCCCTTTGCTGTGAGCATGTATCGCCTTGTTCCGGATCGCCCCGATAAGGTCGGCATGTGGATTATTTTGCACATTTTCCAGGATCTCTTTCAGGTCAATGAACCAGGGAACGCCGGCTTCCGCTAAAGCCATCACCACCGGGGCTTCCACGCTTTTGCTGGAGCTAAAAGAAAATGGAAAATAATCGGAATACAACCCGAGGTTATTCCCGTTGATGGTAAAACGGGAGGAGGGCAGGACCTGCTTTCCATCATTGATCTCGAAAGGCTGAAGCCAGGATTGATTGTCTCCTTTGGGTTTCAGGCCGATCTCCCGGAATTTTCTGACAATATACTCTCCCGCAAGCCTTTCTCCCGCTGTTCCTGCGCGCCTTCCTTCCAGCTTGTCATCGGCGAGATAATTCACATGCGCGCTAAGGTTGGAAACGATAATTTTATCGGCTCTTTTTAATTTCTGCCCAAAGGACGCCGGGCAGACGATCATCAAAATCAGGAATAAACGGAAGGCGTGGTAGAGGTTATTCATCATATATCTTGGTTCTTTGTTAAGCAGCCAGGCATATTCAGGGTATACAAAGGTATACAGGACAAAGGCTATACCAAGGGTTGTTAAAAATATTTTAGAATAATAAGAGAAATAGGCAATTAACAGGCCATGCCTTTTTATGCTCGCGTTTTTTCCTTTACTTTTGCAGATTGTCCATTTTTAAACAGGCTGAGGAATCAGTGGGTCTGGAATCTGTTGCCGGAAGAAAATTTATATATGGCTTTACCCCATCTTATTAAACATGTATACACCAATGGAACCGATGAAGTAATACGCCGCGGGAAAAAGATCCATGCCATTGGGTACGTGGAATTGATTGAGTATGACGAACTGTTGGATACTGTCGCCTTTCGGGTGAAAGACGATGGCTACAGCACGTTCTACAGGGTGAGCGTTCAGAAGTTTAAGGATCCCAAGACCTTGTCGGTGCGTTGTACCTGCCCCTATAATCTTGGCGATATTTGCCGTCATGAAGCGGCGGCGCTGATCCACCTGCAGGAAATGCTGGATAAAAACATGCTGAAGGCGGAGAAGGTTGATTATGATCAACGGCATACCGTCGTGAAAATGAAGCAGATCGACTATAAGATCCTGCGCCTGCTTTCTTCGCCGCAAACCTACGCCGCAGCGGAAGAATGGCTAACCGCAAACAAGGCGGAGATCGTTTATGCGAAGGATGAGATGGTAAAAGCTTCCGTGGAGATCGAGGGCGTTTCTTATAACGTCGTGATACGAAAGAATGAAGAGCGGAACTTTGATACCAGTTGCGATTATGAAGATGTCAAATATCCCTTATGCCTTCCCAAAGTGATCGTTTTCCTGCAGCTGCTGCAAACAAAGGGACCTTATTATTTTGATACGATCAGGAACTGGGACAAGGAGAAAAATAAATTGCTCGAACTATACGGTTATTCGCTGTCCGATGATCTGAAAGGAAAATTTGAATTTACCTACAAGGACGGCAAGCCCTTTCTCCGCGTGCTTGATACTTCCATTAAACGAATAACTCCGCAGGAGCTTTCGCGGTCAAGACAGGCGGTGGCTATGGAAGCTGCATCAGGAGGCGAGCCGGAGAGCGAAGCGGAAAAAGCAGAAACGGCGGCGCAACGGCTTGGCATTGTATTCAATTTTAACCATGACGCTTATCCGGGGTTCGCCGTCGAAGCCGTTATGGGAGAGCCTAACGAGGAGCAGAACGGGTATGTAGACAAGGCGGTGAAGGTCGACCTGGGAAAGTTTATCAATACCGATGTGTTGAACGAGTCCGATAAACAGCTGATCCCCTCTCTGCGGAAACTGCAGGATGCGGAGATCAACAAATACCTTAACCGCAATTCGCCCTTCAGCGGCATCTGGGAAAACATCATTCATCATGAGGACGACGATTTGCCGGAAGAGACCAAGGCCCTGATCATCGAGTATATACATCCCAAACTCAAAAAATTTCTAAAGGATATTGCGGAGAATCCTTTTGTGTTCCAGCTGAGCGATAAGAAACCTTTTAAGACCGGCAATCTTTCGTCTGTTGGTATTGTCGCCGATTTCGTCACGCCTTATTTCAAGGTGGTAAAGGACAATAAAGCGTATAAGGTGGAATGCTGGGTCAAGCTGAGCAACCAGCATGTGCAGGTCACGGAAAATATGGCGAATAGCAGCCTGCTGTTTTTCTACCAGGATAACCTGTACCTGTGGGAGAAAGCAGAAGACGCCGTGCTTTCGGAAAGGTTTATCACAAAGGGGCAGCTCTGTTTCTCCGCTGAAGAATGGCCGGGACAGCTGGCCAAGTTTGTGCTGCCGCTGACAAAGGAGTACCATGTGGAATTCGACCGGCAGCTCATCAGCGAAGTGAAAGACGGCGATCCGGAAAAACGCGTGGTATTGCAGGAGAAAGGCGAATACCTGGTATTCCAGCCCCTGTTCTCTTATAAGGGGTTCGAAACAAAGGCAGGCGGAAAGGACGACCTGGCCATTCCCGCCGGCGATAAGGTGATGATCGTTCACCGCGCAAAAGAAAAGGAAGCGGAGTTTATCCGTAAGCTGGAGCTCCTGCACTCTAATTTTATCCGACCGGAAGGCGGACAACAACTCGCGCTCAAGGGCGGGGACGTGTTAAAAAACAACTGGTTCTTTCTTTTCGTGGATGCGATGAAGGAAATGAAGATCCCGGTATATGGATTTGAGGCGCTGAAGAATTTTCGCTTTAATACCGCTAAGCCGCAGACGAAGATCCATATCAGCAGCAATACCGATTGGTTCGACGCCCGGGTAGATATATTTTTTGGCGACCAGAAAGTGACCATCGCCGACGTGAAAAAAGCGCTGGCCAACCGCCAGCAGTTTGTGCCGCTGACAGACGGCACCCTGGGCATTCTTCCCGAAGAATGGATAAAAAAATATTCGCTGCTATTCCGCGTGGGAGAGGGCAAGCAGAACCAGCTTAAGCTCTCTAAATATCATATGAGCGTTATCGACGAGCTGCATGAAGAACGCAACGAGGAAGAGCTGGTGGTGAGGCTAGAAGAGAAATACGATCAGCTGCGGAGTTTTAACAAGATCAAGGAGATACCGGTTCCCGAACACCTGGCCCATATCCTTCGCCCCTACCAGCAACACGGTTACCATTGGCTCAACTACCTGCAGGAGATAGGGTGGGGCGGCATCCTTGCCGATGATATGGGTTTGGGTAAAACGGTTCAGGCGCTTTCCTTCCTGAGCTATTACAAGAGTCATTATGGCAAGCTGACAGCATTGGTGGTTTGCCCCACTACCCTGATGTTCAACTGGGAAAACGAAATTAAAAAGTTCACGCCTTCGCTTAGTTATACGATTCATCATGGCGGGGAACGCGCCAAGCATAAGGAACAATTCAACGACACCGACGTCATCATTACCACTTATGGCACCCTGAGAAGCGATATAAAATTGTTTGTCGATATTCCGTTCGACTATGTGGTGCTGGATGAATCGCAGGCGATCAAGAACCCCTCGAGCAAGGTGACCCGGGCGGCCGGGCTGTTGCGCGCCAAGAACCGGCTGTGCATGAGCGGCACGCCTTTGCAGAACAATACATTTGACATCTTTGCGCAAATGAACTTTCTCAACCCGGGGATGCTGGGGAGCATTGAATTTTTCAGGCAGGAATTTTCCACGCCTATCGATAAGTTCGGCGATCCCGAGCGCAAGGATCATTTGAGGAAGATCTTATTTCCTTTCATCTTGAGAAGAACAAAGGAGCAGGTAGCCAAGGATCTTCCGGAAAAAATGGAGACCATCCTCTATTGCGAAATGGATAAGGATCAGCGAAACATTTACGACGCTTATCGCAACGATTACAGGGATAAGATACTCGGCGTAATAGAGCAGCAGGGCATCAATCGGTCGCAATTGACCATCCTGCAGGGGTTGATGAAACTGAGACAGATATGCGATTCTCCCGCTATTCTCAATGAGGCGGAGAAGTTCCCCAATCACAGCATTAAGCTGGAGGAGCTGGGAAGAGAGATAACGGAGAACATCAGCAACCATAAGGCCCTGGTCTTTTCGCAGTTTTTGGGCATGCTGGCATTGATCCGGGAGAAGCTCAGGGAGCTAGGCGTTGACCATGAATATTTCGACGGCAGCACTTCGGCGGTAGACCGCGAAAAAGCGATCCAGCGTTTTCAGAATGAAGACAACTGCCGCGTATTCCTGATCTCGCTGAAAGCGGGAGGGGTGGGCTTAAACCTTACCGCAGCCGACTACGTGTATATTGTAGATCCCTGGTGGAACCCCGCCGTAGAGCAACAGGCCATCGACCGTACCCACCGTATCGGTCAAACGAAGAATATATTTGCCTACCGCATGATCTGTAAGGATACGATTGAAGACAAGATCCTTCAATTGCAGGAAAAGAAGCGCGCGCTCGCGAAGGACCTGATCACCGACGACGAAGGTTTTGTGAAAACCCTCACCAAGGCTGATGTGGAATACCTGTTCAGCTAATGCTTCTGCCGGGCGATTATGGCGCGCCGCGCCGCCGCGCTAACCGATATTGCGGTTTTCCTGTATGTGAAACTATGTTTGGGTATTATGCATTTCATCAGGCGCAGGTCGCAGAGTTTGTTACCGTTGCGTTTCAAAAAACAAAAGCCGCCTCAATTGCTTAAGGCAGCTTAATAACGCATACAATTTGTGGTTCCAGAGGTAAGCGTTAAGCTCTTACTGCGGATTTGATTATTTCCTTCTTTTTCCGGAAGACGGGCTGATGGGCGATTCTCCTATAATAAGAACGGTCCAAACGCTTTTAACAAGCCTTAGCAGGCCGGTAGAAGGACGGTAATGATCGCGGAATATCTTTGTTCTATGTACATCGTAGTACATGGCTTTCTTTTGCATATCAATATGGATTTTACTGGAATTTAAGAGGAAATTGTACGATATAACGCGCAGCGACCCTTATTATTGTGTTAATTCTCCTACGTAAAATCCCTATTCTTGGCTTATCTGTTTTTTGCTAATTTTGGCTAAATCCTTTATGATGAAAAGCCTTGTAATGTGGTTACTGTGGGCGGCCCCGTTTGCTGCCCTTTCGCAGGGGGTGTTTTCAAACAGCGCCAACATAACGCTTCAGCAAGTGATCCAGGACTACCCCAGCCGGTTTAAAAATATAAGCGGCGAATTGCTTAGCAATAATCCTCAGTCGACCGATTACGTTTCAAAAGTCAAGGTGGAAGGTTCCGAAAACGCGGTGGTCACCCGTTATTCGCCCGTTGATGGAAAGGAAGCCTATGGTTGGAAATGCCTGTTGATGGTATCGGAGGATTTTTCAGCCGTATCCGGCAAATACCAGGAATTACATGCCCAGATAAGAAACAGCATCATAAAAATTGACGGGCAGAAACCTTTTATCCTGAATGGGAATTATGAAAGTCCCACTACAGAGAAGAGATTCGTGACCAGCGATTTTTATTTGCTGCCTTCTTCCGGCGAAATGAAGAACCTGAAGATCGAGCTGACAATGGAATACTATGTCACGGAATGGAAAGTGGCGCTGCAGGTCTATGAGAACGACGCTTTCGACGAAGAATACCAGGTAAATACGTTCTANNGCCGGGCCTAATCCGGGAACAGGGTTTTGTCCATATTAGGGATGATGCGCAGCGCATTTTTATAATAGACCTTCTTCAGTATATCGTCGGAAAGCCCCATGCCATACATGCTCCAAAACGCATGGTATTTTTTATGGTAGGGGAAATATTCATCGGCGGTTTCCAGCACCCTGAAATAGGTGGCGTATTCGCTGGGCGCCCATGAATCCTTGCCAAACAAGATCCTGTCCTGGAATTTCTCAAAAAAAGCGGCCGCCGCCCTCGGTTGCCTGCCCAGCTCGGCGATGATCGCGCCCATTTCTACCGCCACGTTCGGCATTTCGGTTAACAGCTTTGCCAACCTGTCGAGATCATTCGGAAGCCACCCGAAATGCGCGGCGATAAAGGTTGTCCGGGGATGTTTCCTGAACATACGATGTTGTTCGCTGAGCAGCTCTTCAAAAGGCGCGGGGTCGTTGGCGCTTCTTTTCCTGCGGGGATGCGTTTTCAGCTCCAGCCATCTTTCATTTTTTTCATCCATAGGATCCCAGAACGATTTGGGGTCTGCCGTATGAATGAGCACGGGTATTTTCAGGTCCCCGCATTTTTTCCAGATCGGATCCAACCGGGGGTCGTCTACTGTTACCCGTTTGCCGCTTCTGTCTGTAACCGAAAACCCAAGGTTCTTGAATATTTTAAGTCCATTGGCGCCATTTTTAACATCGGCTTCCAATTGCCTGACCGCTTTGTCGGACCACCCGTTTTCTCCTATGCCGGTAAAGTCGATATTGGCAAAGACAATAAACCGTTTGGGGTGATTGGCGCGGATGCTGGCAGCAGATGCTTTCAGGTTCTCTCCATTGCCGCCGCTGAGGTTCACCATTATCGCCATGTTCAGCTTGTCCATCTCGGCTACAAGGCGCGTAAGATCCCCGGCTTGCATGCTTCTTTGGTGATTGTGCACATCAATAAAGGGAAATTTTGCCCTGGTAACAGGATGCTGAGGAACTGCCAATGTAGATACCGGGTCATATTTTTCGAAGTCCATGGATCCGGATTGTGCATTCACTGCTGTCAGGTTCATGAGGATCGCAAAAAGAACGTATGCGCTTTTGGGAAGATCAGCGAAACCGGTAGAAGCGCAACTTGGGGCAAAAGCGCTAAAAAAAGATATTCTGTTAAGGGATGGCATGGTCGAGATATTTAATCGCTAAAATAATAGGTTTACCTGGTCAGGATGATTTGACGCCGGAATGATGAATTTCTTTCAGCACGTTATCGATATTCCCGGCTACCGTGTCGTAATCCGTGTATCCGCGGGCTATCATGTAAAATTTTAATTCCTCCGCCTGGATAAACGCCGTAGGGAATCCCGTCACTTTCAGTTGTTTCACCAGGGCAAATTCATACTGCGCTTTTTGCTCGTATTCCCTGCTGTGCAGCTTGTCATAAAAATCTTCTTCAGGGATCCGGTATTGATGCAGCAGGCGGCGATAGGCTTCATCATCCGTCAGGTCCCTCCCCTCGTAATTTAAGGCATATTGAAGGCTGGCGGCAAAACTTACCTGGTCGCAGGGATAAAATTCCTTAAAAATGCAGAGCGCTATGGCGGGTTTCAGGGAATCGGGAAACCAATCGCTTTTGTCGGGGTTAAAAATATGCCAGAGAAAATCTTTTCCGAACTCGATGCCGGTCCTTTCTTCAACTGTTTTATATGCCTCCCGGATATAGGGCGCCATAACGCCGATCGGGGCCGGCTGAGGCGAGAGGATCATTCCTCCTGAAAAGACCTCTATGTCGACCTGCTCCTTATAGACTTCCGCAATTTTTTTTATTACCGGGCTGAAGCCGTAACACCATCCGCAATAAGCGTCGTAACAATAAACAAGTAAGGGTTTTGCGGGCTTTTTCTGCGCTGGTTCCATCTTCATCGTTCGTATTAGGCGTTATTGGTTTCGTATTGGTCAGGATTTAAGATATCCTGCCGGGTTATTGTTCTATTTGGTTTCAGTAACGCGAGTTTTTAGTTCGCTTCTTCATTATAGCTTATGCCGTTCGGCCATGGATAATGTTATTTATTTGCCGGTTTCCCGGCATAGTCTGCAATTCTTCCTGTTCTTATGCGCAATGTATATTCTTAGGGAGAAAGAAATTGCCTGATATCCTTATCAATGCGCTTCCAGCCAGTTGCTTCCTCCCCCGATCTCGGCTTCGACGGGCACGTCATTAGGCAGTATCAATGCATTGCGCATGCATTCAATGATCACGGGCTTGATGATCTCTGCTTCTTCCTTAACGGCGTCAAATACCAGTTCGTCGTGCACCTGCAATACCATTTTAGACCTGAAATTTCTTTCTTTGAAGGCCTTATGGATCTTTATCATGGCCAGTTTGATCATATCGGCGGCCGTTCCCTGGATCGGGGAATTGATCGCGTTCCTTTCCGCATATCCGCGTACGGTAAAGTTAGCCGAATTGATGTCTTTCAGCCATCTTTTCCTGCCCATCAGCGTTTGTACATAACCGTGGTCGCGGGCAAAATTGATCATGTCGTCCATGTATTTCTGGATATTGACGAACTGTCTTTTGTAGTTGTCAATGATCTCTTTGGCTTCGGATCTGCTGATGCCAAGGTTATCGGCCAGTCCGAATGCGCCCTGCCCGTATAT
>DEHV01000004.1:0-1546 GCA_002352105.1 Chitinophagaceae bacterium UBA2791
CCGGTGCGGATATTGGGCTTATGCGCTTTTACCAATCCTTTTTCAAAAGCGATCTCAATAATATGCTTTTCGATCTCTTCGATCGTTATCGCAGGTTGATTGATGCCGAGCACGCAGGCGCTTTCGCAGGGCGCGGGACATATCCTCCCGGTGAATTCAGGAAAATTATTGGTAGAGGTCAGGATATCGTAAGCTTCCTTCCAGCTTTTGCGATATACGGCGTCATTGAATTCAGGTATCACATTTCCCAACGGGCATCCGCTATGACAGAAAGGAACGCCGCAATTCATGCAACGTCCCGCCTGCTGGTTCAGCTTTTGCTCAGGAAATCTTTCCACAAATTCCTTGTAGTCGTTTAAACGCTCCTGCACAGGACGTTTAGCCGGCAGTTCCCTTGTATACTCTAAAAAACCTGTTGGTTTACCCATTTTTTACTATTGTTTATTGCCCGGGCGTTCACCCTTATTTGGGAATAGTTCCCGCTTGTGTTTCTATTTCTTTTGTTCCGGCGTTCTGATTTACCTGCGGCAAAACGCTTCCGCGCATCGTTGCTATTTGACCAGCGCCGCTGATTTTGCCGACTGCAATACTTTTTTATAGTCAGCCGGGAATACCTTAATAAAATTCCTGGCCTGGTTTTCCAGATCGTCCAGCACAAATTTGGCAACGCTGCTCTTCGTATAGGCGTAATGTTTACCTATCATTTCCTGCAACACGGCGATATCTTCCGAATCCAGCGGATCCAGGTCTACCATTTCCTTATTGCACATCGAAGGAAACTCGCCCTTCACATCATACACATATGCGATACCGCCGCTCATGCCGGCCGCAAAGTTCCTTCCCGTCGGGCCCAGTATGACTGCCAGTCCCCCTGTCATATACTCGCATCCGTGGTCGCCCACGCCCTCTACGACCACCCTGGCGCCGGAGTTTCTGACGCAGAAACGTTCGCCTGCTTTACCGCGAATAAAGGCTTCGCCGGAAGTGGCGCCGTAAAAAGCGGTATTGCCGATGATGATGTTTTCTTCCGCAACAAACAGCGATTGTTTGGGAGGATAAGCGATCATTCTTGCGCCGCTAAGCCCCTTTCCAAAATAATCATTGGCGTCGCCTTCAAGCTCCAGCGTTACGCCCCTGGTGTTAAAGGCGCCAAAGCTCTGACCGGCCGTGCCGGAGAAGTTGAAATGAATGGTATCGTCCGGCAATCCTTCAGACCTGTATTTTTTACTGATCTCATTTGCCAGCAGGGTACCAGTGGTACGGTCTGTGTTTTTAATGGCAAAGCTTGCCTTTGTCTTCCGCCCTTCGTTGATCGCGCCTTCGGCAGCTTTGAGCAATTGCCAGTCCAGGATATTATTCAGCCCGTGATCCTGCTCTTCGTTATGATACAGGTCCGTAGGACAGGCGGCGGCTTCCTTATACAATACCTGTGAAAGGTCCAGGTTATGATATTTCCAGTGGGTCACATCATTCCTGTTCTCCAGGAAATCTGCCTGTCCCACCATTTCATTAATGGTCCTGAAGCCAAGCTCAGCCATGATCTCCC
>DEHV01000004.1:1566-26823 GCA_002352105.1 Chitinophagaceae bacterium UBA2791
GCAATATCCTTAGCGGTTTTCATCTGGCCATCGGCCTGCAGCGCTATGCGGCTGCGCAGTTTATTACGGACCAGGGTTTGATGGGCTTCAGCCAATCCCAATTCCCAGGGCAGCCCGGCATGCCGGATCGAGCTGATCGGAGAAGCGCCGGTTCCGCCGTCGTGGCCGGAGATCAGGATCACATCTGCCTTGGCCTTGGCCACGCCTGCTGCGATGGTTCCCACGCCTGCTTTGGACACCAGCTTTACGTTTATCCTTGACGAGCGATTAGCATTTTTAAGATCAAAGATCAGCTGCGCAAGATCTTCAATAGAATAAATATCGTGGTGCGGCGGAGGCGAGATCAACCCTACGCCCGGCGTGGAGTGACGCGTTTTACCGATCCATCCATCCACCTTATAACCCGGCAGTTGTCCGCCCTCGCCCGGCTTCGCGCCCTGGGCCATCTTGATCTGCAATTCATCGGCCTGGGTAAGATAATAGCTGGTGACGCCGAAACGCGCCGATGCTACCTGTTTGATCGCGCTGCGCATCGAGTCGCCATTGGGCAGCAATTCATAGCGGCTTTCATCTTCTCCGCCCTCGCCGGTATTGCTTTTTCCGCCGAGCCTGTTCATGGCGATGGCCAGCGTGGTATGCGCTTCCCAGGAGATAGAACCGAAAGACATGGCGCCGGTGGCAAATCTTTTATAAATGTTTTCCGCAGGTTCCACCTCATCGATAGAGATAGAAGGCCGGTTGTATTTAAAGCGAAACAGGCTTCTGAGCGTACAGGCTTTTTCGCTCTGTTCGTTGACCAGCTTGGAATATTTTTTAAACGCGGCGTAATCATTCATCCTGGTTGAATACTGCAACAGGTGAATGGTCTGCGGATTAAACAGATGCGTTTCGCCTTTCCGTTTCCATTGATACACGCCTCCTACCGGCAGCCGGTCGACCGGGAAGTCCTTACGGCTGAAAGCAAACAGGTGTTTGGACAAGCTTTCACGGGCAATCTCATCCAGTCCCATTCCTTCTATCCTCGATACGGCGCCGGAGAAATAGGTGTCCACTACGGATTTGTTGAGACCGATGATCTCAAATATCTGCGCGCCCTGGTATGATTGCAGGGTAGAGATGCCCATTTTGGAAAACACTTTCAGCAATCCCTCGTTCACCGCTTTAACATAATTCTTTTTCAGGTCTTCCACTTCAAGCGGCGACTCGAGCTTTCCGCTGAGCTTCATATCGCGAATGGTAGACAGGGCCAGATAGGGGTTGATGGCTGTGGCGCCAAAAGCAAGCAGGCAGGCAAAATGATGCACTTCCCATACGTCGCCGGCCTCCACGATAATGCCCACCCGCCCGCGGTACCCTTTGCGGATCAGGTGATGGTGAATGGCGGACATGGCCAGCAGGGAAGGTATGGGCGCATGTTCCGAGTCGATGGCGCGGTCGGTCAGGATGATCACTTCAAACCCGTCTTCCACGGCATCCACCGCATAACGGCAAACGCGGTCCAGCCCCTTCTTTAATGATCCCGGTTTGCCGTCGGCCCGGAAATAGGACTGCAGGGTTTTGGCCTGAAATATCCCGGTATCTATACTCCTGATCTTTTCCAGTTCATGATTGTTCAGCACGGGATGCTTCAACGCCACGGTATGGCAGGACAGCGGGTCTTCGATAAGCAGGCTGCCGTTGTTGCCCACAAAGGCCGCCAGCGACATGACCATACGTTCGCGTATGGGATCGATAGGCGGATTGGTTACCTGCGCAAAAAGCTGCTTGAAATAGCTGCTCAGGTGCTGGGGCTGATCGCTGAGCACGGCCAGGGGAATATCAGCGGCCATAGATCCTATCGGTTCTTTGCCATCTTTGGCCATAGGCGCTATAATGGTATCCAGGTCTTCCGTGGTATACCCAAAAGCTTTCTGGTATTTAAACACCTGNNTCTTCATCGCTGATGATCCTTCCCTGTTCCATATCTACCACGAACATCTTCCCGGGTTGCAGCCTGCCCTTCTCTTTGATGAGCGAGGGATCAACCGGCAGGGCGCCCGATTCGGAAGCCATGATCACCCTGTCGTCGGTCGTTACACAATAGCGGGAAGGACGCAGTCCGTTCCTGTCAAGCGTGGCGCCGATCAGTTTCCCGTCGGTAAATGAAATCGAGGCCGGGCCGTCCCAGGGCTCCATCAGGGAAGCATAAAACTCATAGAAAGCTTTTTTCTCGGGATCCATCTGGTCGTTGCCATCCCAGGCTTCGGGGACCAGTATCATCATCACTTCAGGGAGGGAGCGGCCGGTCAGGGCCAGCAGCTCTATCATATTGTCGAGGCAGGCGCTATCCGATTGTTCTTCAGACACCACCGGCAATATCATTTCCATCTCCTCCTTGCTGAAATACGGGGTAACAAAACTTTTCTCGCTGGTTTTTAACCAGTTGAGGTTGCCCTGCAAGGTGTTGATCTCTCCGTTATGCGCAATAAAGCGGAAGGGTTGGGCAAGCTTCCAGGAAGGAAAGGTATTGGTGGCAAACCGGGAGTGTACCAGTCCAAATGCAGAGACAATTCTCTTGTTGCTCAGGTCGGTAAAATAATTCCGTACCTGGGCGCTGGTCAACTGACCCTTATAGATAACCGTTTTATAGGAGAGGGAAGCGATATAAAAGCCTATCGCGTCTTTTTTTACGGTGTTGAGAATGGTGCGGTTGGCATATTTTCTCAGCACAAAGAGTTTTCGCTCAAATTCATCTCTGTCGGTGATATGGTCGGGGCAGGCGATAAATACATGCTCCATTTCGGGCTCTACGGAGAGCGCGGTGGGGCCAATGCCTTCGGTGTTCACCGGAACCTTTCGATAGGCCAGCGTTTCCAGCCCAAGCTTTTCCGCGGCGCGATTAAAAATATCCCTGCACTCTTCGCGTAACCGAAGATCGGTCGGGAAGAAAATAACGCCTACGCCGTAACGTCCGAACGAAGGGAGATGAACGCCCATTTTCAGGCATTCATCAAAGAAAAACTCGTGGGGCGTCTGGATCATGATACCCGCCCCATCTCCTGTATTTGTCTCGCAACCGCATGCGCCGCGATGCTCCATATTCTCCAGCACCGTAAGCGCATCGCTGATGATCTGGTGAGATTTACTTCCCTTGATGTTCGCCACAAACCCGATACCACACGCGTCGCGCTCAAAAGAGGAGGAATACAATCCTTCGCCTGTCATTAGTTATTGTTGTTTTTGTTAGAAATTATTCAATAAAATCCCGATTTGGTATACAAACATCAGGGAATGAGCGAGCAATCGATATGAAAATACGACAAAAATGCCGTTCCAGAGCCCACAAATATCAGAAATTTTCCACAGATATCCTCACAAGGGCTGCTTCCCTACTGGCTTTGCCGCGAAACGGGCCGCGCAGACCCGGCAGCTCCATCGCGTTAACAAATTGACAGATAATTGAAAAACCCCTTGCCGGCAGGCTAGACCGCCGAACAAAATATTTTTTCGCCCCGGTATGCTATGCGTATCCGAACCCATACAATCATCTTCGACGCCAGTAGCGAAGAGCGCGCAGCAGATTGATCATCGCCGGCCGCGATGGAGAAAGCAGGGACAGCAGGCCGGACAAAACAGTTCCATAGCCGTATTCGTCAGACAAGATAGGCGAACAGGCTATCGTTTTTGTTCAGCTCGGTGTACTGGAAATTATTTTCATTCAGGTTATGGATCAACCGGGCATAGTCCTTCTTGTCTTTCAGCTCGATGCCCACCAGGGCCGGGCCGGTTTCCTTGTCGTGTTTCTGCACATATTCGAACCGGGTGATATCGTCGTCGGGACCCAGCACCCGGGTAACGAATTCCCGCAACGCGCCGGGACGCTGGGCGAAGGTGATGAGGAGATAGTGTTTCAGTCCCTCGTATTGCAGCGATCTCTCCTTGATCTCCTGCATCCGGTCGATATCATTATTGCCCCCGCTCAGTATACATACCACATTCCGGCCCCTGATCTCATCGGCAAGATCGTCCAGCGCCGCGATAGACAGGGCGCCTGCAGGCTCTGCCACGATAGCGTCCTCATTGTATAAACGCAGGATGGCCGAACAGATCTTACCCTCGGGAACCAACTGTATCCTGTCGATCACGTTCCTGCCTATCTCATAGGTAATATCGCCAATTCTTCGCACTGCGGCNNAAAAAGATAGTCGACCTGCGGGAGGTCTTCTAGGATCTCAACGCCCACCGTGCCCTGCCCCTCTATTATCCGGAGATCGTCAAACGGCGGAATAAAGGTCATGCGCATCCGGTCGGCGTANNGCATTGAGCTTTTTACAGCTATACGCAAATCCCTGGGCATGATTACCCGCGCTGGCGCAAACCACGCCCTGCCGGAGCTGCTCGGGAGAAAGGCTGCTCATCATATTGTAAGCGCCC
Source organism: Chitinophagaceae bacterium UBA2791 (assembly GCA_002352105.1). Lineage (GTDB taxonomy): Bacteria > Bacteroidota > Bacteroidia > Chitinophagales > Chitinophagaceae > Flavitalea. The sequence continues at coordinate 5,980 of DEHV01000004.1, forward strand.
CGGATTTTATAGGACCTCGCCACCTGGAGGTCTTCCCGCTTCAAAAAAACATTACACTGGTACTTCTTAGAAAGCGCCTGGTTATAGGAAAGCGGGGTACGGCTTACAATATCTTTGAGTTGGTCGGCGGCCTTGTCAAAATCCATAGCAAAGCCATAATACGTATGCGCATCCATGTTAGATAGATTTAAAAAAGGCGCGCAAGCCATCATCAGACAATCTATTACGATATCTGTTAAGCGTTCGCCGTAACGACCGCTAAGGTTCCGGGTGAAAAGAGATCAATAAACCGGCATTAAACATTTCTTGCCGAAACAAAGCCTATTTAACCGGTTTCTGGTTTTCGGGTCTGAGGCTTCTCACCGTCTTACCCGCCTGCCAGAGTTCGCTCTCATGCAATTCTTTCAGCTCCAACTCCAGTTTCTCCCGGTAATCGGGTTTGCTGTTGCTTTCGATGGAGCGGGCCGCTTCCTTGCCTGCGGCTACGCTTTCGTATAGTTCGGTGAAAACAGGGAGCGTGGCGTCGCGGAATTTCTTCCACCAGTCGAGCGCCCCGCGCTGCGCGGTCGTAGAGCAATTGGCATACATCCAGTCCATCCCGTTCTCCGCCACCAGGGGCATGAGCGATTGCGTCAGCTCTTCCACCGTTTCGTTGAACGCTTCGGAAGGGGTATGGCCTTTTTTGCGGAGCACTTCATACTGTGCGGCGAAGATGCCCTGTATGGCGCCCATCAATGTTCCTCTTTCGCCGGTAAGATCGCTGTATACTTCTTTCTTAAAATTGGTTTCAAACAAGTAACCGCTGCCCACGGCGATACCCAGGGCGATCACCCTGTCGAACGCCTTGCCGGTAGCATCCTGGAAAATTGCATAGCTGCTATTCAACCCGCGGCCCTGCAGGAACATCCTTCTTAAGGAAGTGCCCGAGCCCTTAGGCGCCACAAGGATCACGTCTACGTCGGCAGGCGGAACGATGCCGGTCTGATCGTTATACGTAATGCCAAACCCATGGGAGAAATACAATGCCTTTCCTTTGGTAAGATGTTTTTTAACGGTAGGCCATAACTGGATCTGCGCAGCGTCGCTGAGCAGATAACATATAATGGTTCCTTTCTGCAAGGCTTCTTCGATATCAAACAATGATTCGCCCGGAACAAATCCATCTGCAACGGCTTTATCCCATGACTTTGAATTTTTCCGCTGACCAACGATTACGTTGATGCCATTGTCTTTCTGGTTCAGCGCCTGGCCCGGGCCCTGAACGCCATAACCAATAACTGCCACTACTTCGTCTTTCAATACCTGCTGCGCCTTTGCCAATGGGAATTCCTCGCGAGTTACGACGTTCTCTTCAACGCCGCCGAAATTTAATTTTGCCATGATTTGATGGTTTTACTAAGCGTGTTTTTGTGTTTGTGCTGATGATTGTTGTTTATGATTACTGGAAGCTAATGTTACATGGTAAAGATCTCGTCGCTCTGATTCAGGAATTCATTTCCCACCACTTCTTCGGTTTTGGGCTCGGCCTGCTCAAATTCTTTCAGTTTGTCGTGAAAGCCCCTGCTGGCCTTGGTGATCGCCACCCTTGCGCTGCGGACAAATTCAATCAATCCGTATGGTTCAAAAAAACGGACCAGCCTGTCTGTTTCCTCGCGGTGCCCGGAAGTTTCAAAAATGGTATAATCTTTCCTGATCACTACAGCCCTGGCGCCATATTCGCGGAGCAGTCTTTCCACCTTTATCTTTTCGGCAATTTCATCGGTCGACACCTTATACAGCGCCAGCTCCTGCCAAACGATCTCTTCATTGTTATTAAAGCGGGCCTTTAATACGCCAACCTGTTTTTCTATCTGTCTTACCAGCTTGCCCACTACGTCTTCCGATTCATTGATCACGATAGTAAAGCGGTGAATGCCGGGTATTTCAGAGGGAGAGGTATTGAGGCTTTCGATATTTATCTTTCTCCTGGAAAAAATGATCGCGATACGGTTCAGCAAACCGATATGGTTTTCCGAATGAACCGTAATGGTATATTCCTGTTTCATATTAGGAAGTTGTGTTGTCATAATTGGTTAACGTTATTTTAATCTTATCTCCGCCACGCTGCAACCCTGGGGCACCATGGGAAATACGTTGTTTTCCTTTCCTACCATTACTTCCAGCAGGTAAGACCCTTGGTGGTTGAGCATGGTCTGCAGCGCGTCTCTCAGCTCTTCCCGCAGGGATATTTTTTTTCCGGATATGCCGTAGGAATTCGCCAGCATTACGAAATCGGGACTGGCTATATTGACAAAGGAATAGCGCTTGTCGTTAAACAACTGTTGCCACTGCCTGACCATTCCCAGGAACTCGTTATTCAGGATCAGCAGCTTCACGTCTATCCCGCTTTGCATGATGGTGCCCAATTCCTGGATACACATCTGGAAACCGCCATCGCCGATAATGGCCACCACGGTCCTGTCGGGCGCGCCGAACTTCGCGCCTATGGCGGCGGGAAGAGCGAATCCCATCGTGCCTAATCCGCCGGAAGTGATATTGCTCCGGGTCTTGGCAAATTTTGCATAGCGGCAGGTCACCATCTGGTGCTGACCCACGTCGGTGACAATGATCGATTCGCCGCCGGTAAGTTCATTCAACACATTCACTACCTCGCCCATGGTCATGATGCCCGCTGTGGGGTGCAGCTCGTCATGGATCACCGCTTCGGTCTCCTGCGCCGTATAATTTTTAAATGTATTCACCCATTCGGTATGTTTTTTCTCCTGCACGAGCCGGGTAAGGATGGGCAGCGTTTCTTTACAGTCGCCCCATACCGGCACGGCAGTCTTGACGTTTTTATCTATCTCCGCAGGATCAATATCAAGATGGATCACTTTGGCCTGCTTGGCATATTTATCGAGCCGACCGGTAACGCGGTCGTCAAACCGCATTCCAATAGCGATGAGCACATCGCATTCGTTGGTGAGCACATTAGGTCCATAGTTCCCGTGCATACCAAGCATGCCCACGTTCAGCGGGTGGTCGCTGGGAAGCGCGCTCAATCCAAGTATGGTCCATGCCGCAGGGATGCCCGATTTCTCAATGAATTTTTTAAACTCCTCTTCTGCCTTGCCAAGAATAACTCCCTGCCCGAACAATACAAAAGGCTTTTTGGCCTCATTGATCAGTTTTGCCGCCTGTTCAATATATTCTTTTCTTACCACCGGCTTAGGACGATAGCTGCGGATATGATTGCATGGTTTATACCCCTCGAAATCAAATTGCTGTATCTGCGCATTTTTAGCGATATCGATCAGCACCGGGCCCGGCCGTCCGCTTTTAGCGATATAAAATGCCTTGGCCAGCACGGCAGGTATCTCCGTAGCGTCGGTTACCTGGTAATTCCATTTGGTAACCGGCGTGGTGATATTGATCACATCGGTTTCCTGGAAGGCGTCGGTGCCGAGCAGGTGGGCAAACACCTGGCCGGTGATACAGACCAGCGGGGTGCTGTCGATCTGCGCGTCGGCCAGTCCCGTTACCAGGTTAGTAGCGCCGGGGCCGCTGGTGGCAAACACCACGCCCACTTTTCCTGAAGACCGGGCATATCCCTGCGCCGCATGGATGCCGCCTTGCTCATGACGCACCAATATATGTTTAATGCGATCCTGGTAATCATATAACGCATCATAAATAGGCATGATCGCGCCGCCCGGATAACCAAATACGATTTCCACTCCTTCTGTGAGTAAAGATTCCAGAACGGCCTGGGAACCGCTGATCTGGGTGGCAGTCTGTGTTTCCTTAGCGGGTATCGCCGCTTCCTGTAATGTGCTCATGTTATAAAAATTATACTTCAAAAAAGTTTGTTTTTTTAGGCAGGCCCCGGAACCGCTCATTCATCGGTTACGCAGCCGTCTGCCGCCGTTTTCACCTGCCGGGCATATTTGTACAATATGCCATTCGAGGCCTTTAACGGCGGTTGCGTCCAGCCTTTTTTCCTTTCTGCTATTTCAGCGTCGCTAACGTGAAGGGTCATCTGCCGGTTGACGGCGTCGATGGTGATCCTGTCGTCATCCTTTACAAAGGCGATCAATCCTCCCTCATACGCTTCCGGGGTGATATGGCCGACGACAAACCCGTGGGTGCCGCCGCTGAACCGGCCATCCGTGATCAGGGCCACGGATTTACCCAGTCCGGCGCCGATGATGGCCGAAGTAGGCTTCAGCATTTCCGGCATGCCCGGCGCGCCCTTGGGGCCCACCTGGCGTATAACCACCACGTCTCCCGGCTGCACGCGACCGCTCCGGATGCCATTGATCAGTTCAAACTCCCCGTCAAACACCCGCGCCGGCCCTTCAAATTTTTCGCCTTCCTTGCCGGAGATCTTGGCTACGCTGCCGCCTTCCGCAAGATTGCCATAAAGGATCTGCAGATGGCCGGTTTGTTTCACCGGAGATTCCACCGGAAGGATGATCTTCTGCGCGTCGAAATCCAGGTCTTTTGCCGTTGCCAGGTTTTCCGCAAGCGTTTTGCCCGTAACGGTGAGGCAGTCGCCATGAAGGAATCCTTTTTTCAGTAGGTATTTCATCACGGCAGGGGTTCCACCATATTGATGAAGGTCCTGCATCAGGTATTTTCCGCTCGGCTTGAAATCCGCCAGCACGGGAACCCTGTTGCTCACCGCCTGGAAATCATCCTGCATCAGCGAAAGGCCTACGCTTTTTGCCATCGCAATCAGGTGCAGCACCGCATTGGTGCTTCCCCCCATCGCCATCACCACGACGATCGCATTTTCAAATGCTTTGCGCGTCATGATATCGGAGGGCTTGATATCTTTTTCCAACAGGTTTCTGATCGCCTGACCTGCCTGGAGGCATTCCTGTTTTTTCTCCTCGCTCAGGGCCGGGTTAGAGGAAGAATAAGGGAGGCTCATGCCCATCGCTTCGATAGCGGAAGCCATAGTATTGGCGGTATACATACCTCCGCAGGCGCCCGCGCCCGGGCAGGACTGTTTAACGATATTCCTGAAATCTTCCTCGCTAAGCTGCCCGGCTATTTTCTGGCCCAGCGCCTCAAATGCCGATACGATGTTCAGGTCCTGCCCCTTATAATGTCCCGGCGCTATGGTGCCTCCATAAACCATGATAGAAGGACGGTTCAGGCGACCCATGGCCATGATGGACCCGGGCATGTTCTTGTCGCATCCGGGGAGAGCGATGAGCCCGTCGTAATATTGAGCGCCGCATACGGCTTCGATGGAATCGGCAATGATATCGCGGCTCACCAGGGAATACCGCATCCCGTCCGTTCCGTTGCTCATGCCGTCGCTCACGCCGATAGTATTAAAGATCAGTCCCACAAGTTCCGCATCCCATACGCCCTTCCTCACAATGGTCGACAAATCGTTCAGGTGCATGTTACAGGTATTGCCCTCATAGCCCATGCTCACAATGCCTACCTGCGCTTTCTTAAGATCATCATCTGTTAAGCCAATGCCATATAACATGGCTTGGGCCGCAGGCTGCGTTTCATCCTGCGTCATCGTTTTTGAATACTTGTTCAATGCTGTTGCCATCTACGTTTAATTTTTAGGAGCTGCTTTCGTTATTTTATTTTTTCGTCGCAATTCTTCCGGTCTCTCTGTTCTTCCCCTTGACTTTATCCTTCCTGTTCATCGTATTCCTGTATCTGTTTCCCCGGTCATTCCATTCCTTGCGTTCATTCGGCGCTTCCCCAGTTTACCTGTTTCGTTCCAACAAAAAACCCGCCTTTGGAGGCGGGTCGCTATATCGTTTTTTATTTTTTTACGTTAACATCCGCCTCCATGCATTGCAGGAATGATCACTACCACAATAATTATAACTATTGCAGAAGCGCTTACGATCAGATTATTTATTCCCTTACCCAACATACTGGTTGCTTAAGGAGCGAATATACTGCCCGCTTTTCGAAATACAAAGAACTTTTATTGCAACAAAGGATTTTTTTAGGATTTTATTTCGCGTATCGCATTAAATGCGTTGCCACGCCTCAATTCATCGCTCCCTCATCATGCCGCGCTCCCGCAGGCTGTTTATATGATCGTTGATTTACTCAACGCAATATTGAATTTGTTGATCTCGGAAGACAAACTGTTCTCAATGAAATCGCGCACCAGGTCGCCGATGGTAGACGTCGAATAGTTGTTCACGGGATCAATGTCCTTACTCACAAAACCGTGGGCAAGCGTCCATTCCACCGCCATCCGGACCAGCGCCGCTTCTTCTTTCAGTTGAAAATAGTCCAGCATCATCGCCGCAGACAGTATGGACCCCAGCGGGTTGGCAATATCTTTTCCCGCCGCCTGCGGATACGATCCGTGAACCGGTTCAAAGAGCGCCAGGGAACCGCCCAGCGAGGCGGAAGGCAACAACCCGATCGATCCGCCAAGCACGCTTGCTTCGTCGCTGAGGATATCGCCAAACATATTCTCCGTGAGGATCACGTCGAATTGTTTAGGGTTTAGGATGATCTGCATCGCCGCATTGTCTACAAACATATAGTCCACCTGCACATCGTGGTACTGTTCGGCCAGTTCCTGTATCACCTTTCTCCATAGCCTGGATGTTTCCAGCACATTGGCCTTGTCTACCAAAGTCATTTTTCCCGACCGGTTGCGGGCATAGGCAAATGCCAAATGCGCAACCTGTTCGATCTCCCTGCGGGTATACACACACTCGTCTATCGCCTGGGTCTGTACTTCGTTCAACTCTTTCTTCCCAAAATAAATGCCTCCCATCAGTTCGCGGACGATGATAAAATCGACCCCCTCCAACTGCCTGCTTTTTACCGGCGACAAATGATGGATGGGCGGGTAAGCCGTTATGGGACGGATATTTGCATAAAGTCCCAATGATTTCCTGAGCTTTAGCAAACCCTGCTCCGGCCGTAACCTCGCCATCGGATCGTTATCGTATCTCGGATCGCCGATCGCGCCGAAAAGAATAGCGTCGCTGGTCAGGCAGGTTTCCACGGTAGCGTCGGGCAACGGGTTCCCTGTCCGGTCGATCGCCTCCGCTCCCATCAGGCAATAGGAATAATGGAACTGATGTGAGAACTGCTGGGCAATCGCTTCCAGTATTTTTATCGATTGCTGCGTCACTTCCGGACCTATTCCATCACCCGGGATGACGGCGATACTCTTTTGCATTTAAGCGATTAATTTATGTGTTTAGCTGGACGCCTTTTGTCCGGCTGGACAAAGAGAACCTCTCCCTATCGCCTCGCTATAGGACATACGCTATAAAATCCGTTAAGGGTTTAGGACATGGATAATTATAATAACCGGACCAAAACGTTTATGCATTTACGGTCTGCTGTTGGTATTGACGCGCCAGCTCCTTCAGATCGTCTTCCAGCACTTCTTTTTTCAGGTCGGCCACTTTCAGAAACTGTTCATACAACACGTCAATATCATTGCGGGTATATTCGAATCCGAGTTTTTGAAAACGGTGGGCAAGCGCGCTTCGACCGCTTCTTGCCGTGAGTACGATCCTGGAACTTTCAGCGCCTACCTCTTCCGGATTGATGATCTCATAGGTAATGGCATCTTTCAAAAATCCATCCTGGTGAATGCCCGATGAATGCGAAAAAGCATTGGCGCCGACGATAGCCTTGTTAGGCTGCACCGGCATGCGCATGGTATCGCTTACCAGACGGCTCATAGGATTAAGCTCCCTGGTATTGATGCTNNGCCGTATTGCCGGCTCTTTCGCCAAGGCCGTTGATCGTGCACTCTATCTGCCGGGCGCCGTTGATGATGCCTTCAATAGAATTGGCGGTAGCCAGGCCCAGGTCGTTGTGACAATGGCAGGAAATCACCGCTTTATCAATGTTCGGCACCTTGTTTGCCAGGTGGGCGATCTTGGCGCCGTACTGGCTCGGAAGGCAGTAACCGGTGGTGTCGGGGATGTTTACCGTAGTCGCGCCCGCCTTGATCACGGCTTCAATGACGCGCGCCAGATAGTCGTTGTCCGCCCTTCCGGCATCCTCCGCATAAAATTCAACATCATCGGTATAGTTGCGCGCCCAGGTAATGCACTGGATCGCCCGCTGCAGGATCTCCTCCCGGGTAGAATTAAATTTTCCCTTGATATGATAATCAGACACGCCGATACCGGTATGGATACGGGGGCGTTTTGCTTCCTTCAGCGCGGCCGCCGCCACCTCTATATCCTTTTTAACCGCCCTGGTCAGCCCGCAGACGGTGGCATTGGTAATGATCCGGGAGATCTCCTGAACAGAGCTGAAATCGCCGGGACTGGAAACGGGGAATCCCGCCTCGATAATATCCACTCCAAGAGCTTCCAGCTTCAGGGCCAGTTCAATTTTTTCACTGGTATTCAATTTACAGCCCGGAATCTGCTCCCCATCGCGGAGCGTTGTGTCGAAAATGAAAATTTTTTTATCTGCCATATGGTATGATTGACGAATTAGGGTAACTTGACAGGTATTAACGAGTTGCTGTCAGGCGCCCATAAACCCCTCAAAACAGGGAGAAGTCGAAATTAATTCATTATAATGTACCGGTTGAATCAATTTTGTTTCAAATTTACACTCTTAAAAGCAGATGCGCAAAAGCTGAACGCAATACTGGCAAGGATTTAAAGACTATTAACTACGATGCCCAACAGACCTACAGATTCGCTTTTCCTGCTTATCAAATCCCTGGAAAAAGCAGAAAAACGGAACTTTAAGCTATATGTTAAGCGCAATTCAGGGGGCGAGGACCTTAAAATCGTACAACTTTTTGACGCGTTGGAGAAAATGTCGGAGTACGATGAAAATCAACTGCTTAAGAACAAAAACTTCAGAAAGCAGCAACTTTCCAATATAAAAGCCCATCTATACCGCACTATCCTTTCCAGTCTCCGTATCCTTAAAGATACGGATAATATAGACCTGCAGCTGCATGAGCAGATGGACTATGCGCGTATCCTGTACAATAAGGGGTTTTACCTACAGAGTCTCAAGGCTTTAGATAAAATGAAGGACCTGGCTCTGGCCCATAATCAGTATACCTACCTGATGCAGGCCCTGTTCTTCGAAAAAAAGATCGAAGCGCTCCATATTACCCGGAGCATGCAGGACAGGGCGGAGCGGCTTACTACGGAAGCCGATCAGGCCAACCAGGCCCTGGTAACCATTAACAGGTTATCCAATCTATCCCTTTTGCTTTACAGCTGGTATATTAAAAACGGCTATGTGCGGAACAAGGAGGAGGAAAACGAGCTCACCCTGTTTTTCAACGACCGCCTACCTAAAATGACCGGCGATCTCCAGGGGTTTTACGCCAGGCTTTACCTGTATCAATCCTATTGCTGGTACAATTTTATCCGGCAGGACTGGCGGATGTATTACCGGTACACGTCGAAATGGGTGGACCTGTTCAGAAGGGACGGGCGGATGATACAGGTGGAGACCGCGCACTATATCAAGGGCGTGCATAACCTGCTCAACGCCTATTTCAGCCTCCAGCGACACCGCCAATTCAATACGGCGCTGAGCGAGTTCCGGGAGTTCTCGGAATCGGAACTGGCGCAGCAGAACATCAATAACCGGGTACAGACCTTTGTTTATCTCAATATCGCCCTGATCAACAAACACTTCCTGGAAGGCTCTTTTACTGAGGGGCTGGCGTTGGTGAAACAGATAGAAGAAAAGCTGGCTGATTACAGTATCTATCTCGACCGCCACCGGGTGCTGGTATTCCATTACAAGTTCGCGTCGATGTATTTCGGCAGCGGCAGGATAGAAGAAGCGATCGATCACCTCAACAAGATCATCAACTGGAAAGTGGACCTGCGCACCGACCTGCAGTGCTATTCGCGGCTGCTTCATCTGATCGCCCACTACGAGTTACGCAATTACCAATTGGTGGAATACCTGGCCAGATCGGTNNCTGGCCTTTCTCCGCGGCTCTTTCCGCATCTCCCCTTCCGGCTTAAAAAATGCTTTCCGCGACCTGCTCGTCAAACTAAAACAATACGAGAACAATCCCCTCGAGACCAGGGCATTCAGCTATCTCGACATTATCTCCTGGCTCGAAAGCAAGATCAATAACCTGCCGATCCAGGACGTGATCAGGAATAAGTACGAGGAAAGGAAAAAGAAAGAACGGGGATGACCCCGTTTACCATCAATTGTTTTTAAGCGTTAAGAAAGGGAAATAATAACTGAGGTTTTCCTTTGTCAACCTTGCGCCATATTCCGAGTCCTGGAAAGCTTCGCAATAATTGATCGTAGCCGCTTTTTCCGCCCCGTAGAGCTCTACAAGCTTATCCCGGAAAGGAGCTGTGCTGCTCGTCGTCTCTTTCCAGTTTTTTCCAAGCCATACCCTTCTATCCGCATCCGATGCGGGAACCTGGTCGAGGATCCCGTCGTTAAAAGGCAGCCATTCGTACATCTGCGACTTGTGCTGATCGAGCATATCCATTTTCTTTTCGATCACATCGTCAATAGGAACGACTACATCCGCTTTAAACGGCTCGGGATGCGTAAACCTATCGCTTACGAAAAGAAAGGCGGGGTTCTTTTCGAGAAAGGGGACCTCCGGCAGGATGGTAGGCACGGTTACCATATAAGCGGCATCCAGCACCAGCGTTCCCGTATACCGGTGATCGGGATGATAATCATAAGGCCTTGGGAAGATGACCAGGTCGGCCTTATGCTCCCTGATCACTTTGATGACCTGCAGCCGGTTCTTGTAGGTCGGCATCAATTGTCCGTCGTGATTATCCAGGGTTATATACCTTACGCCGATGGTCTCTCCCGCCCTGCGGGCTTCTTCGCGGCGGATCTTCGCCAGTTGCTTTGCCTTGATGGACTGATGGCCGGCATCGCCGTTGGTAAGGGAAACCAGCAGCACATTGCAGCCCGCCTGCGCCCATTTATAGGCCGACCCTCCCACGCCCGCATCGGGGTCGTCGGGATGCGCGCCGATAACGAGCACATTCAGCTTATGCGCCGGTTTGTCCTGCGCACTCGCGCTCATGCCTGCGGATAAAAGAAAAAGAAAACATCCCTTTAATGCGCCATAAAATGTATACGGCTTAGGCAAACGGGACAGGCCAAACGAATCAGATCTGCTGTTCTTCATTTAATAAAAGTTTAAAGATGATACTATTACTGTTAACGACCAGGCTCATAACCTGCGGATCTTGATATTCCTGAAGCAGGTCAGTCCGCCATGGTCCTGCAGGCCAATATAACCATCTTTTGCGATGCCATAATAAGGATGGTCCTTCCATTTGCTCAGATTCTTCCGTCTTATCCAGTCCTCCGACCATAGCTCATATTCCACCACCTTCGCTCCATTTAGCCAATGCTCCACATAGGGGCCTTTTACAACAATCCGCGTTTCATTCCATTCGCCTAAAGGCTTTACCCCGGCGCCGACGGGCCGGTTCATTGCATAATTTGCGCCTGTGTACTGCGTACTCAGCGTGTTGGGATCCGGATCATTCATATCGTCGGCCAGCTGGTATTCCGGCCCTGATTCATAAATGGCCTGGATGCTATCCAGTTCCTGCACATGATAAAATACGCCGCTGTTGCTGAAAGAATCAATTTTCCATTCCAGCGAAAGTTCAAAATCTTTATACTTTTCCTTCGTGATGATATCGCCGCCGTGGTCGCTGCCAATTCCTGAATTACAAAGAATGCCGTCGACGACCGTCCATCCTGCTATCTCATCCCCCTTAAAGAACCTCCATCCGTTCGTAGTTTGCCCGTCAAAAAGCAACTCCCAACCCTGTTTTTCCTCCTCCGGGGTCAACGCATTGAGCTGCGCGCGCTGCGACGCCTCGTCGCGGCAGGAGAAGAGCATAATGATCCCCGATAAAATAAAATATGCTGATTTCATGATCCTATGATTTTAGATATATGCGTTTGGATATATGCGCCTGCTTATAAAGGCGGCAATACATTGTGTTTCTATACGGGCATTTCCGGCAACCGCCATCCCTTTCTGTAAGTATGTTTAATCATTTCCGCCGCGAAGGATCGCGCATTTATCGGCTCGGTCCATTTCGAATCAAAATGCGGTTCTCCATTGACGATAGCAAAGTTGTCGGAGATACAGATCTTCAGCCTGTCGCTGTCGCTGATATTCGTAAACCGCATATTCTCTCCATCCCATTCGAGTTCCTTGTTCAACGCCTGGAGCCTGACTGCCAGCGCTCCCATCACCACCATTTCGTTAAATAGGCCGGCTTCCGAAAAATCAGATTTGGTCGCGACCCTGCTCTCCGCGCTTTCCTTGCATGCGCGCACCCAGTCCATTTCATGATTGGTTTCCACCCGGCGTTCCGTTTTGGGAACAACGGGCGTTCTGCCGGATAACAGCCAGGGGGCGTCGCCGGCGATACCGCAAATAAGCGTATCCTTTGAACCATGAAATATAACGCCCCCGCCCCCGTTATTCATGTCCTTTCCCGGCGGCCATCCCGCGGGTTTAGCAGGCTGCAGCCCGCCATCATACCAGACCACTTCCACTTCCGGGTAATTCATCTTCCCAACGCTTTCTCTAGCGGGAAAGGTAAACTTCACCATTTCCGCATTCGGAGCAGACTCCGTCAATAAAAGCGTGGAACTTCCCTGCACTTTGACCGGGCGCCTCAGCTTTAAACTTTTAAAAACAGGATGAAGAATATGGCAGGCCATATCGCCAAGCGCGCCGGTGCCGAAATCCCACCATCCCCTCCAATTCCAGGGCGTATAAATGCCATTGTAAGGTCTCATGGCAGCAGGCCCGATAAACAGGTCCCAATTAAGCGTGTCGGGGATCCTTTCCGTTTTAGCCGGGCGGGTCAGGCCCTGCGGCCATATGGGCCTGTCCGTAAATGCTTCCACCTTTCTCACCTCGCCGATCTCGCCGTGCTGTATCCATTCCACAACAAGATTAACGCCTTCTTCAGACGCGCCTTCATTCCCCATCTGCGTAGCCACCTTATATTTGGCCGCTAATTTTGTCAGCAGTCTGGATTCATAAACGGTATGGGTAAGGGGTTTCTGCACATAAACATGTTTGCCCATGATCATCGCGGCCGAAGCGGCAATACAATGCGTATGATCCGGCGTGGCAATGATTGCCGCGTCAATGGATTTGTCCATTTCATCATACATCCTTCTGAAATCCCAATATCTTTTCGCTCTGGGATGCGCATCAAATACTTTTTTTGCGTAGCGCCAGTCGACATCGCAAAGCGCTACAATGTTTTCAGCTCCCGAAACATTGCTAAGGTTCTCGTTTCCTTTTCCGCCAACGCCTATAACGGCAATGTTCAACCTATCGCTTGGCGCCTTATATCCTAAACCGCTAATGACTGAGCTGGGAACAATCACAAATCCCCCGGCGATAGCGCCGCTTCCTTTAATAAACGATCTACGCGTCATGCGCTTTGAATCACCCTTCATGTGTATACGAATTGTTTAATTTAGATTAAGTAATATTTAGGTAAGAGCATATCCATATCGCCGGCATTCCAAATAAAGGCAGCCGCTTTAGCTTTTTAATAGCCGGCATTCTGAATTAATTTCGGGTTGGCGTCCATGGCTTCTGTGGGGATAGGGAACAGCAGGCATTTTTCGGGGCTCGGCCCTCTCCATCCGGGAACGCCGTTCAGGTATGTTCCAAAGCGGATCATATCCTGGCGGGAAGTCATTTCCCATGCAAGTTCAAACCGCCTTTCCTGATAAATATCGTCTAAGGTTACCGATGATTTAAGTTTGGAAGGGTCGTCAAACGCTCTTTTCCGGATCTCATTTACCAGCCGGGTCGCTTCGGTATTGTCGCCGCTGCTGCGCACCAGCGCCTCGGCCTTCATCAAATAAATATCCGCAAGCCTGAAGATGGCAAAATCGTTCTGGGAATGTCCGCTAAGTCCTTTTTCAAATTCCCATTTCGCGATCCTCGCGCCCTCCTCCTGTTCTACCTGCCCCCACCCGTCGGCGTCTATCGCGTATTTCATGGTTATGTCGACGGTATGGATCAGCGGGCGTCCATGAGCGGTGATCAGGACTTCTCCGGTGGCGGGGTCGAGCATCGGCCCGGTGAGGAACGACCAACCGAGGCGCTTGTCTTCCGGATCGTATGCTTTTACATAGTCCGGCATGGCGCACACCATGTTCCATCCTTCAATATTCAGACCCAATGCAATAGGATCCAGGTAGTGCAATGTCATTTGCGCCACATAATTTCCTCCGTCCGGAGTGCTGAAGACCACTGGGAATATGATCTCCCTGGAGGTTTCGTTATGAACGGCAAAATTGAGTTTCCAGTTCGGCTCCAGGATATACGGAAGGCTCATCACCTCATTGCAGGCATCTATGCACTCCTGCCATTTTTCCCCGCCATCCGGATTCCAGACCATGGCATTCAGGTACATCTTGGCAAGAAGGGTATATACAAATCCTTTGGTCGCCTTGCCATAACTTTCCGACGACACATCGCTTCTGACCTTATCCTTTATCTCATTCAGCTCCGACAACACAAATTCATACACTTCTTTTCGCGTTTTTGTTTCAGGAAGGTCCAGATCTTTGAAGTCCGTAACAATCGGCACGTTCCCGTAATAATCCAGGAGCATGTAATACCAATAAGCCCTGACCCCCTTTATTTCTGCAAGCACCTGTTCCTTATTGAGAATATCGCTTTCTTCCACAATGCTCAGGATCTTATTGCAGATGCCGATATTTTTATAGCTCATCGTAAACGCTATCCCTATATAAGATTCGGGCGTCCAGGTGTGCTGGGTCATCTCTTTGCCCCATCCGCCTTCCCAACCATCGCCGCCTTTGCGCGTTGGGTTGATGGCCATATCGGAAGTAAACTCGCTTATGGAGAAATAATAGTCATTCGTATTCCATACATCCTTCAATGTTCTGTACACCGGCCCCACCAGCGCATTGATCTGCTTGGTCGTATTTCCGAACTGGTCCACAGGTATCCTGTCATATACTTCCTCATCGAGCTTTGTGCAGCCCGGGGCCATTCCGAGAAGAAAGAAGATAGAGAGTATCAGAAAAAGATTAATATTTTTCATCGTGAAGATTTTAATACATTAAGAAAAATCCCTGTTAGCGTTTTAGAATCCCAGGTTAACTCCCAAAGAATAGGTTCTTGATTTCGGGTAATAATCCCTACCCTCAACGCCGGGCGCTAACCCCGACATATCCACTTCCGGATCCACGCCATTGTATTTGGTGATCACGAAAAGATTCTGTCCCGAGAAGTAAGCCCTCAGCCGTTGAATGCCCAATGAAGATTTCTTAATATTAAAATTATAGGCAATAGCGGCGTTGTCGAGGCGCAGGAAGGAGCCTTTTTCTATATAGAAACTGTTGAGCTTAGGATTTTCATTCAACCCCAACGTAAGCGCTTCATACAGCACGTTCGCGCCCGGCAGCCATTGCGTGGTGGCATAAGCCAGCCTGGAATAGTTAAGCACATCATTCCCGTACACGCCTCTCAGGAAGAAGTTAAGATCCCAACCTTTATACATGATAGTATTGGAAAGGCCATAGGTCAGCTTTGGCTGGGCAGAGCCGACATAGGTCCTGTCTTCCGTGGTAAGGCCGGGAACGCCGTCTACCATATCGTCCAGGATATATTTTCCCGATTCGTCCAATCCCTTTCCTACCCACATATAAAAAGAGCCTACATCCCTGCCCTCTTCTATAATAGAAGTCGTATTTACAGAACCTCCCCGAATAAAAGCATCGCCTGTTTTGATCGATTTTGTTTGAAACACATCATTCGAAAGACTAAGTATCTTGTTGACATTGTGCGCAAGATTTCCTGATACGTTCCACCGGAAATCATCTTTCCGGATGACATCCACGCTGACCATGACCTCTATGCCCTTATTGGACATCGCGCCCACATTAGCGATCATGGTAGGGATAAAATAAGGGGGGATGGGAACGTTATACGTGTACAGCAGGTCTCTCGTTCTCTTGTCATAATATTCAACAGCGCCGCTTACGCGATTTTCGAACATTGTAAAGTCGACCCCTACATTAAACATTGCCGTTTCTTCCCATTTAAGATCGGGGTTGGCATTCTGACTGATGCTATACGACTGATACCAGTTGCCATTGTCATAATACTGGCCTGATCCGCTATACAACAATAAAGACTGATAAGGTTGAACGCCTTCCTGGTTGCCCGATTTGCCGTATCCTACCCTTAACTTCAGCATGTTCAAAAAATCTTTCTGGCTCAGGAACGATTCCTCAGATAAGATCCAGGCGGCCGAAACAGACGGGAATGTGCCCCATTTATGATTCGCGCCAAACTTTGAGGAACCGTCGCGCCGAACGGATCCTGTCAGCACATACCTGTCTTTCAGCATATAATTTACCCTGCCGAAAAAAGAGATCAGCTTATTCATATTGGCCCCCGACCATACGTCGGTCGGGCGAAGGTTTTCGCCCGTTCCGATATTGTTATACCCAAAAAAACCGGTGACAAACTGCCTGTTCTGCGCGCCGGCATTCTGGTAGTAATTGGCTTCGTACGAGTAGCCTCCTAAGACATCTATATGGCTCTCTCCAAATATCTTCTTATAGTTTAGGGTGGCTTCCAATAATTTTTTATCCGCCGTCCAGGATTCTCTTCTGGCGTTCCCCTGGTCGTCCCTGCCGCGTTCCGTCTGCGCATCATTGTATTCGCCATAATCATTCGATTCCCTCTGCTTCAATACGCTCAACCCTGCCGCGAGATCGCTGGTAATATGTAAAACCGCTTTCATGTTACCGTAATACAGGCTGTTCTTATGCCGGCGCTTATTGTACTCGATATTTCTCACCGGGTTTCCCTGGTCGAATTCGCGCGAGTCGAACCAGGAGCCGTCGGCATTCTTCACCGGCGCCACGGGGATCATGTTATACGCTAAAATAAAATTACGGGTATCCGTAGGCGAGAAATTCCGTTCTGTGAAGGCCCCTGTAAAAGTCAGATCGAGCCGGTCGTTCAGCGCTTTTTGATTAAACGCCATCCGGGCATTATACCGTTGCATCGAGTTGTCGCGTACAACGCCCTGCTGATCGAGCGAAGAAAACGACCCCCGGTAAGAGCTGTTCTTGCCTCCTCCCGACAAAGAGAGGCTGTGATTATGCGTAACTCCCGTTCTCATGATTTCCTCAAACCAATTGGTATTGCTTCCCAGATCAATACCGCTAACATCAATATTATTAGAGGCGGTATAATCACGCCACTCCTGCGCCGTCAACACCCTCGGCATGTTCGACACCTTATCCACGGCAACATATCCCTCATATTCAACAACAGGCCTGGCCCCTATCCCTTTTTTTGTCGTGATAAGAATAACGCCGCTTGCCGCTCTCGATCCGTAAATGGCCGCAGCGGAAGCATCTTTCAATATGCTTATGGAGGCGATGTCCTGCGGGGAAACGGCATTAATGCTTAGCCCCGGCACTCCGTCTATCACAATAAAAGGCTGGCTGCTGCCCGTTAACGACGAAGCGCCCCTCAGGCGAATGGACTGTTCATTCGTGATGTCTCCGCTTCCTTTGGTGATGGTCAGGCCGGCAACCTTGCCCTGCAACAGGTCTATCGCATTCCTGCTAACGCCCCGGTTAAACTCTTTTTCGGTCACATTGGTGATGGAACCGGAAACCTCCCGCTTGGATTGCGTTCCATATCCCACCACTATCACCTGGTTCAGCGAGGAGATGTTTTCCTCCATGACCACGTTTATTGATGACCGCTTGTTCACCGGCACTTCGATCGTTTTAAATCCTACATACGAAAGCTCCAATACCGCATCTCCATCCACATTTTCCAATGCAAACTCTCCTTGCTCATTGGTAGCGGTTCCCTTCGCAGAGCCCTTTATCCTTATGCTAACTCCTTCAATCGGATTGCCATTTTCATCGGTCACCCTGCCGGCGATATCTATTGGCGGGGGGGGCGCGTCGGTATAGGAAGCAGGAACGGCTTCGTCATTTATCTCCCTGCGGGGAGGCAATGACGAGGATGCGCGGGAAATGACGATCGTCTTACCCTGAAACGAATATTTCAAAGGCTGGCGTTTCATAATGAAAGACAGGAAATCCGCCAGCGGCATGTCATTTGCCCGGACAGAAACCCGCTTCGCATTTTTCAGCGCAAGATGATCGAAGAAAAAAACATAACCGGTTTGGTTTTCAATGGCGCTAAAGACGCGCTCCAGGGGAGCGTTTGTAACAGATAGCGTAACTTTTTGCGCCACGCCTGAAGCGTGTACGCTCAGAAAAGCAGTCATCAGAAACAGGAAGGTCAGTTTCATCATTAGTTTGGTTTTACGTGAAAACCGCAACTGCAAAAAGCGATACGCCATTACGCGGTTTATCGGTCGCTGGCCGGTCGGCGAGGCGACGCCAAACAACGGCAATCTTTTGCGGTCTTGCTGCTCCTTAGGAGCGGAACAGTTACAAAGAGCCTTTTCCATAACTTTGTTCTGGTTTTGGGTGATTCAATAAGCAGTCTGCTAGGACTTGTTTGTTTAAATGGTTGCCCATGCTTCTGCCGTCCCGGTCGATACCCGGGGCGGTTTCTTATGAGCATTCTATCAAATAATTGCCGTTAAGATCAGTCAAGCCAGTCTGGCTACTATCAATGGTTTGCTGCAGCCTATACTATACGCGCTATCGCTAATCAACGATCTTCAATGCATCGGGCATACCGGCTCAGACTGGTTAGCGGATACGGGTCATCTTTTCGGGCGCCAGCGGCTTACAGGACTCCATCCTGTTTAGGGCATCACCACAAGGGTCCTTCCTTCAATTCTGAATTTCACTTCGACGTCTTCCAGTATGCTGATCACCTGCGACAGTTTCAGATCGCGCGTAATCTTACCTCTGAAGATGCGGTCCGGCACATTGCCCTCATACTTAACGTCAATATCATACCAACGGCCAAGCTGCGCCATTACCGTCTTCAGGTCGGCCTGCTCAAAATTGAACAGCCCATTCTTCCAGGCCATCACCTGAACAATGTCTATGCCGCTGTCGATCACCTTAAGACCCGGGGTGGACGCTCCGGCTGAAGCTCCGCTAACCGCTTGCTGACCAGGCTTGATCACTACCTGCTTATCGTCGGATATCACTTTTATGCTTCCTTCGAGCAAGGTCGTTTTGATATCGCCGTCATCCGCGTAACTATTGATGTTGAAATGTGTTCCGAGAACTTCGACTGTCGATCTATCGTCTACATCAACCCTAAAAGGCCTTTTTATATCTTTCGCCACTTCAAAATAAACTTCTCCTTTTACCGCCACCCTTCTTTCTGCGCCGATAAAATCTACTGGATAGCTAATACTGGAAGCCGCATTCAGCCAAACATTGGTGCCATCGGGTAACCGAAGCTGGTATTGCCCGCCATTCGGGGTAGATAAGGTATGATGCTGCGCGTTGTTTGCCCTCCCCTCATAGTCCAGCCTGCCGTTCCGGTTGATGACCGATAAATTCCCTTGTTTTACAATAGCCCCCTGCGCGATATCCAATTGAATGGTCTCGCCATTTGCCAGCGTTAACGTAGCGCGCTCACGGCCAGGCAATACGTCATTGGTCGACTGACGATACCCATCTGCCATCGGCTCCCCGGACCTGTTGCGGTTAACGAGGATCACAGCCACCGCTGTCGAAATACAAATCAATACGGCGGCGGCATAATGCAACCAGCTCTTCCGCAACCCGTAAATTTTCCGGACGGCGGTATAAGCTTCCGCATTTTTATCGCTTTCAGCCGGTTGCCCGGTCTTTCCTGTTTTATCAAGAACTTTAGCAATAAACGATTCCCAGTAAGCAGGATCATAATCCTGATCAGGGGCGGTAGCCGCGGCCATTTTTTCGAGCTCATCATGCAATGTCTCGTCGCCTTCCCGTCTGCGAAGCCAGGCAAACAACTCTTCCACCTCTTCTTCCGTGGCGCTATTGGCAGCATAGCTCCGCACCAGGTAATTAATACGGTCTGAACTCATTCATGTCAATATTGAAGTAATATTCGCTAAAACAGCGGCCAACTGATAGCAGACGCCGGGAAGAAGAAAAAGGACTAGTTGGCGGTAAAAAAAAGACAGGAAACAATGATACTGGCCTTCCGGACAAAATCCTGAAGGGTCCGGAGCGCCGTGATAATATGGTTTTTCACCGTATGAGGGGAGATATTCAGCTGATCGGCGATCTGTTTATGGGAGAATCCCTCATGACGGCTAAGCGTATAAATAAGTTTTTGCCGGGGCGGCAATATTTCAACCGCTTTTTTTAAGAGCGCTTCCTCTTCCCGCAAAAACAGGCGATCCTCAATGGGATTCTGCAATGAATGCTGTGCAATTTGCGCTTTTACGCTATCGATATAACGCCGTTCAACAGACATATGCCGGAGAAAGCTCAGGGACTGGCGCGCCGCAACGGTAAACAGCCAGGAAGAGGGATTCTCTTTCTGAGCCACCGCCTCGCGGTTGGCCCATAGCTTTAAAAAAATATCCTGAACGATCTCCTCTGCAACGGCATTTGATTTGACAATACTGAAAACAAAAGGCCGCAAACGCGGGGTATAGTAATGAAACACCCGCCGGAAAGCCGTTTCATCTCCCGCGGCCAGCAGCGTAAAAAGCTCCGCATTCATTTGGCAATCTTGCATTGTTTAATCGTTCCATAGCTAAAGTAACGATATTTACCCTCTTGCCCAATTAAGTATCTGTGGATGGATTAAAATTTTAAAGAAAAAGCGCTCTTCGCGCAGCCGCGCTTAAACGCAATTCATTAAGTCTATGATAAATAGTTATCTTAATAATAACGTGTTGTGCTATTAAAAAC
>DEHV01000061.1:0-23628 GCA_002352105.1 Chitinophagaceae bacterium UBA2791
AAAAAGTACGAAAACATATTTTTTGAGAAATAAATATGCTTACACGCGCCCGGTATCCGGCAATATTCCTTATATGAGATCAGCAAGGCGAATGGTCGATAACTAAGCGAGCCATGCAGCGAGATCCTTATGTCGCTCGTCTAATCCGATGCCCCGTTGCATAGAGCAGATATGATCAGTTTTTTATGCTCCTTTTCAAAGTTATTGACGCTCCGTTGCGAGCGCCGGGTTTTGCGTCCTTGGTATTTTTTCTGATATTCGATGTATATGTTCACCGGAAGCGCTAAGAAACCCCTGGCCCTGATATGCTTCGCGTATCTTGTAATCGCTTTTGGCGTGTTTTCCCCGGTACTGAACAATACCTTTTTATCTGATGATTATCTCTCGCTCCATCGCATTCTTATACAGAAAAAATTTCTGCTCGAGGAGTTTTTCCGACCCTTAATGGACGTCAGCTTTTATTTTAACCACCTGTTGTCCGGCCTGAATCCCGTCAGTTATTACGTGGTTAATATACTTATCCATAGTATAAGCTCCTGCCTGGTTCTCCTGCTTTTTTTTCTCCTGGCAAAGTTTGAGGATGCGGAAGACCGGCTGTTTTTTTCGGCCCTCGCCGGTTTTCTTTTTCTTATTTATCCGTTTCATGTGGAAAGCATCGCGTGGCTAACCGGACGCCTGTCTTCCATTGCCTGCCTCTGTGGGATCGCGATACTGCTGCTAACCGTGGACCATAAAAATCCCCGCCGGACCTTTTTTCTGTCCCTGGCGCTATTCCTGGTAGCGCTATGCGGATACGAATCCATCATTCTTATACCGCTGATCATTTTGGCGTGGTCGCGCAATACCGGGCCTCCGGGAGGCCGGCCCCTGGCCTATTTTATTGCCTGGTCGCTTGTTACAGCAGGCTATATTCTGTTTCGTTTTTTTTATCTTAACGAGCTCTCCAACGAATATATCTATCGCTTATTCAACGAGAGGTCCTTTGCCGATTATATACTGGATCCGCTTAAAACGGCAGCCCGGCTGATCCTTCCTCCCATTGAGCAGGCTCCGCTAATGAGCGGTCTGGCTGTCCTGTCGCTGAGCCTCATCGTATGGATACATTTTCGGTGTATCCGGCGTTTGTCCGGGCAACGAAAGATACGCTACTACCTGGTTCTATGGGGGTTGTTCATCAGTCTTATCCTTCCGGCAAGGTTTGGCGTAAGCACCAGAACCTCAGAGGGCGACCGGCTGCTTTATTTCCCCTCAGCCTTTTTATGTATTCTTCTGTCGTATTGGATCATGACCGCTTTAAGGAAACCCGCAAGAAAATATGTTGTTGTTGCGGTTACGGCGTATTTCGGTTTTTTTCTCCATAAAAACATTGCTCAATGGGAACTGGCTTCGAAAGCCACCGAAAATATTCGGATGGCGATTTCTTCGCCAGGAGACACGACAAAAGCCATCATTAACATTCCCGATGAACTTGAAGGCGCCTATGTTTTCCGGCATGGCTTTAATGAGTTTTTAGCATTATATGGAATCGATTCTCAGCGGGTTATTCCAGTCAACTACCTGGACCGGCTGGAATACCTGCCTGTTTCCGGTACAATAGAACCAGCGTATGCGGGCGATACTAGTTTTATTTATCCCGAAGTGAAGATTTTTCCGGACGATCCAGGCTGGTCTATTTTAAACACGACAAAAGCCGATCGGATATGGCTGGGCCCGGACGCTATATGCTATTACTGGAATAGGGAGGAATTAGTCCGTTTATCTTTGTTTCATCAAGATAAAAAGGAATGAACGATAAGCCTTACTTCTTCAGGTAGCGTATCCTTATGCTTAGACACGGAAGACTACAATAGCTTCCTTCAGCCCGGATGACTTAGGGAGATTATCTGAACTGCCCTTATAGCATTCCGACATAGCAGACGTTTTGTTTTGATTAAGATGCCGGTCGCCAGCGTATCGTTTTGTATATAATAGGCCTTGAAAAACAATCGTAATTTTACGAACATACGGATGGTAAACTTACCAGCGATAAGTATTTGTCTTTAGGCTATTTGAAGTTAACCACAATTTACTCAAAGAAACCCGGCAATATTTTGGAACAGGAGTATATGTTGGCGCATATTTACACTGTCAACGCAAGACAAACCCTTAAATCCAAACATTAGAAAACCAAAGTCCAAAAATCCAAAAACCGTAGTAATCCTGATCCTAGAAAGCCAAAGTCCAATGATCCATTATCCGTCCAATCCACCCCTATGTGAGCAAAAGTCCAGTATCTCTGCCTTTACAAAATCGCCAACCCTCGATTAGCATAGCAAGAGATAAACAAATTAACCCGGTTCGAATAGAGCCGGGTTTTTTATTGTGTTCTGCCTGTAACCTTCCGTGTTTTTGAAGCCTTATGCTGATGTTCAGTCGTAATAATGACCAGGCACATAAATGACGCGTACTTCGCCGGGTATGCCTGCAGCAAAGGAACGGTCCCAATGCCCTCCGTCTTCAGCAAACTTTGCGGAATCATCATATCATTTTTCATGCGGTTCATATAAGACGCTGCTGTGCGGTTCTACCCATTCGGGATGCGGCTCAAAGCGGCGCCAGCGATATTGTTCCAACAGTTTTTTTACGGCTCCAAGTTGTGTGGAACCAGGAAGATGCATGGCTTCAAGCCATGGGGTAAACTCATGCTCCGCGCTCCTTTCCGTTGCTGAATTCATTTGCCAGATTCCACCCCATCATAAATAACCCCTTTCGCTCCGGCCATCGGGTAAGCTTAGATGATCGCTAAAACTGGATAACCTTTCCTGTGGTTCATAAATCAGCCTGCAACAATAGCTACTTCATTGTAACTGCCGACCGAATAACGGATACGCCTTCCCAACGCCCCAAACAAAAAGCTGCTCCGGTATTGAAGCAGCTTTTTGTTTATTACGGCAGGCTTAACCAAGCCGTATTTTATTTCTTGATAAACCGGAATGTGGAGGTTCTTTCTCCGTTCATATAACCGGTAATCTGATATATGCCTGTTGCAAGGCGACCGGCATTCATCCATATTTCCTGGTTGCCCTTATTGATCTCGGCTACCTGCTGCTGAACGACCCGGCCATAAGTATCCGTAATCACCAGCTGCATCCTTCCCTGAACCGCAGAGCTAACGGTCATCCTTGTACGATCAGATACCAGGCTGGGCATGGGCGCCGACATTGCAACGCCTTTCACGCCATTGACCACGATCACCACAATGCTATAGGTAACGCTTCCGTCCTTATCGAGCATCCTCAGGCGATAATGGTTATTGCCGGTCAGCAATTCACGATCCGTAAAGCTATAGTCCAGCTTGTGTTCCACTCCGGATACCGTTCCGATCGTTGTGAAGTTAATACCGTCCGACGACCTGGTCACCTCAAATCTTTCCGGCGTACTGATATCGGTGACTTTCCAGGACAGAATCGCTTCGCCCGCCTCTGTTTTCTTCACGTTGAAATGTGCAAGCGTGGTGGGCAGCGCGCTCTGTATCACATAGCCGAAACTGAAATAGCCGAAAGAGTTTCGAACAGTCGATGATACAATGCCGCTGGTTGCGTCTCCGGGCAGGTAGGCGCCGTCATCATCCCCGGCAGCCCTGGCGGTTACCCAATTGGCGCCATCAAACCTTGTAGCGATAATAAAATGTTCAGCGCCAGCGCCAGTTATCGGGCCATTCAGGGATAGCGCCACCCGTGCGCCGGCTCCCTCGCCTTCCCTGCGCAGTTCCCAATATTCTGCGTCCGACACGCCCAATACGGGGTGCGCAACCTGGCTGCTGCTGGCATGAGCGGTATTAAAATAATCAGCTTCGTAAGTCGTTATGGTCACGCCGTCCTGGGTAGCAGGAATTACGCTTACGGGCCGGTAAACGCTGCC
Source organism: Chitinophagaceae bacterium UBA2791 (assembly GCA_002352105.1). Taxonomy (GTDB): domain Bacteria; phylum Bacteroidota; class Bacteroidia; order Chitinophagales; family Chitinophagaceae; genus Flavitalea. The sequence continues at coordinate 3,901 of DEHV01000061.1, forward strand.
CTTACCCGTAGGGATGGACAATGTATCGGTGGTAATTGTTCTTCTCCGCACCGGGCCGCTGACAAAACCGTCATCATCCGGGGAATCTACCACAATATCGTCTCCGGAAACATTGTTAATGGTGAGCACATTTTCGCTGGTAGTGATAAGATGTCCTTTGCCGATAGAATTAAAGCTCAAGCGACCTACTTCCAGCGGCGAGTTGAGGGTAACGCCTGCGGGATTATTGATCCGGAGGGTTACCTGGTTATCCGCATTATCGATAGACCCGTTGTGCGAAGTAATGGTCTGCGCGGCGCTGCCATTCATCTCCACCACATACAAATGCTCTGACTCGTCTGTCACCGTAGAGCTGGCGCCGAATGTTCCCGCAGTATGGTTCAAGTTTCCCTGGAGGATGAGGGTTGTAGTACTGCTGTTGTTGATTCCTTGCAGGCTTTGCAGGCTAAATGCCGTTCCGCCGATGTTCGCATCGCCCTGGACAGTCAGGCTAATGACCCTCTCAGGATCGCCCTCTGAAATTTCCACTACGGAATTGCCTTCAATGATCAAATCACCTTCAATAACCGGAGCAATTGTAGAGTTTGAAGGATTATCCAGCAATACCAGTTTCTGATTGTTCGTATTGGAGATACGCAAATCGCCCTTGATGGTAACTATTGCCGGAATGCCCAGGTTAAAAGTACCGGACTGCCCGGGAAACTCATAAGCCAGATTGCCAATTTCATCTATGGCGCTGAAAGCGATCCCTGTTTGTAAAGCCGAGACCAGTATAGTGGAAGCAGGCTCAAAAATAGCATCGGGAAGAGCCGTACCACCCTGCGACGAACCTCCGGCAAAATGAAATAACGAACCGTTCTTAAAAACAAAAAAGATATCATTTCCGGAATAGGTAACCGGAGAATATCCATTTTCTCCTATAACGATAGATCCCCCGCTGTTAACATTTACCAGTCCGGGGTTTTCTTCAGCCAGCCACAACATTGATCCATCGCTATCCTCGCTGCCCGTAAACACCCAGGCGCCGGATATTTCGGCGCTGGCATTCTCTGCGAATTCGAAATCACAATAACGCGTCGGGTCGCCATAAACGCTATCTATCAACCGGCTGCCGGCATCGATCCTTAACGCAGGATAGTCAGGATTAGTCACTATAATGAGGGTACCGTCGCCGTAAACGCCTATCAGTTTCACTGTGGCGTTTGATGTAATCGTCAGGGATTCTATTTCAATGGAACCGACATTCAGGTCAACCTCCGCAGAACTGTTAAAAACAACGCTATCCGAAGAACCCGGAACGACCCCGCCCGTCCAGTTGGAGCCGGTGTTCCAGTTACCCGAACCGCCTCCGATCCAGGTGATCTGTCCATAACTAAGCGCGGCAAAAAATAATACTACGGACAATGCGTAGAATTTCTTCATACTTAAAAGTTTAATGCCAAAAATGCACAGGAGCTGGATCAGGGGGTTTTTCAGGACACTTTAAAGAAATATAACGGCAAATTACAATAATATAAAACATCATCCAGCACAAACAAAAGAAAAATTAAATTCCCAAACCCGGAAAACAAGCCAAAACAATACCATATGGCTTATTACGCAAAAATCCCGGCCTAAGCCAGGATTTTCAACGGACTGAACAATTCTTTAGTTATTGTTGGTCGTATCGATGATCGTAGTGTCTCCGGGGGGCGTCGGAGCAGGCGCTACCGGTATGGTATCGGTAACCTTTTCATCCGGGTTGGTGTTATCGTTACAGGCGGCAAGAATAGCCGAAATGGCCAGAATCGCTAACAGTTTTTGCATAGCTTTGTATTTTAGGTTAGTAATGCTCACAAATATAGCATTTTATCTATTAACCGAATTCATCAACTGTAAAAGTTTGATCCAGCCTTATTTTTTGCGGAAAAAGATACGCAACGGCACGCCGGTAAACTTGAACTGGCTACGCAGTTGATTTTCCAGGTAATTGCGGTAAGATTCCTTGATATCATCAGGATGATTGGTGAAAAACGCAAAGGAAGGCGTCTGCGTCGTCAACTGGGTAATATACTTGATACGGATCGGCGCGCCTCTTACCACTGGCGGTTTATAGGATTCAATGGCTTTTAGCATGACCTCGTTGAGCTGTGAAGTGGGTATTCTTCGCTGCTTGTTTTCGTATACTTCCAGCGCTGTTTCGATCACCTTAAATAATCTCAGCTTTTCCGTTACGGAGATAAACAGGATCGGCACGTCCGTGAAAGGCGCTATTTTCTGCTTCAGCAACTTTTCATAATCCCGGGCCGTATTGGTCTCCCTCTCCACCAGGTCCCATTTGTTAACGAGGATAACGATGCCCTTGCCTTTTTTAACGGCCATGCTAAAAATATTCAGGTCCTGGGCAGTAATGCCTTTTCCCGCATCCAGCAGCAGCAGGCAAACATCGGCCTCATCCATCGCTTTGATCGCGCGGATAACAGAATAAAATTCCAGGTCTTCGTGCACCTTTGTCTTTCTCCGGATGCCGGCTGTATCGATCAGGATAAATTCTTTCTGAAAAAGATTATAATGCGTATGAATGGTGTCGCGGGTAGTGCCGGCAATATTGCTGACGATCGTCCGCTCCTGCCCTACCAGGGCATTGAGCAGGGATGATTTGCCCACGTTGGGCTGCCCCATGATCGCTATCTTGGGAAGACCTTCCATCTCCCTTACCTCATTGGAGCTGTCTTCCGATATCAGCGCAGTAATGGCGTCGAGGATCTCGCCGGTTCCCGTTCCCGTCATTGCAGAGATAAAATAAATGTTTTCAAAGCCTAAGCCATAAAACTCGGTAGCCTCGAGCAACAGCTCATGATTATCCACCTTGTTCACCGCCAAAAACACGGGCTTTGAGGTGCGGCGCAAGACATCTGCCATGGCCTCGTCGAGATCGGTTATCCCGGTGGTTGCATCAACAATGAATACCAGGGCATGCGCTTCCTCCACGGCGATCAATACCTGTTTTTTGATCTCCTGCTCAAATATATCGTCGCTTTGGGGAACAAATCCGCCGGTGTCGATCAGGTTGAATGATTTGCCGTTCCAATCGGACACGCCGTATTGACGATCGCGGGTAACGCCGCTGATATCATCAACGATCGCTTTACGCTGTTCGAGCAGGCGATTAAAAAATGTGCTTTTCCCAACGTTCGGTCTACCTACTATAGCTACTGTAAATCCAGACATAATATTTGTTACCTGTAAAGAAAAATATATGACTCTTTACCTCTTTATATGTTTAACATGCATAAAAGGATACCTGGCCCGTTGCCGGCCCCTCCCGCAACCGGCCGGGTTCGATGCCTCCGGCCGTCTAATGATATCCGTATTCTTTCAGCATCATCTCATTGTCGCGCCATTTGGGACGCACTTTGACGAACAACTCCAGGAAAACCTTTTGCCCGAGAAATGCTTCAATGTCTTTTCGGGCGTCCGTGCCCAACTGGCGGATCATCTTCCCTCCTTCTCCCAGCAAGATCCCTTTCTGCGTTTCCCTTTGTACGATGATCTCGGCGCGGATCTTTATCAGGGTCGATTTCTGCTTGAATTCATTGACGATAACGGTCGTATGATAAGGGATCTCATCCTGGTAAAGCAGGAATATCTTTTCCCGGATCATCTCCGCGACAAAAAACCGAGTGGGCAGGTCGGAGAGCTCATCTCCCTCAAAAAAAGGCTCGCCTTCGGGAAGATAATGAATGATCGCCTGCAGCAGCGCCGCCGTTCCCTCTCCATTTAAGGCAGAGAGGGGAATGATCTCAGACACATATTTTTTATCGCCAAAGAACCGGATCACTTCATCCTTTCGGGCGGCGTCGGCTTTATCGATTTTATTCACCGCAAGGATGGCCGGAACTTTCAGACCGAGGGAAGAAAAAATAGCGTTTACCTCCTCCAGGTTTTCGTGAACATCAATTAGCAACAGGGCCAGGTCGGCGTCTGCCGCCGCGCTTTTAACCGCCAGCATCATTTTTTCATGCAGTTTGTAACGGGGTTCAATGATGCCCGGAGTGTCGGAGAAAATGATCTGGTGATCTTTTTCCGTAACGATGCCCTTGATGCGGTGCCGGGTAGTTTGCACTTTTGGAGAAACGATGGCAAGTTTTTCGCCCGTCAGCTTATTCAGCAAGGTGCTTTTGCCAGCGTTGGGACGTCCGAAAATGCTTACAAAACCCGCCTTCATGCTCGTTTGAATTTTTGCAAAACTACTTAATTATCGTTGCCTTAACGAGGTATTTTCAAATACTATTTGGCGTTAAGCCGGAATACAGCTACCTTTGTTCCTCACATCGCGAAGTAGAGCAGCGGTAGCTCNNTCGGGCTCATAACCCGAAGGTCGGAGGTTCGAACCCTCCCTTCGCAACTACAAGCGGATTTATTTTTTAAAGGCCTGACCATCAGGCCTTTTTATATTTAGCAAAAAAGCATTAACGGATCAGGCCGGATTTATCTTCCCCTAAAATAATTTCTGCAAACAAATTGAAGTATCGGATCAATTCCTTGTCTATGGACAAACGCTGCTTACCGCAATGGGCAAATAATCTGACAGCTAACTGATACCCGTAAGCATTCCGCAAACAAAATGCATTCATTTTGTTATAACTCAATCGTTGCCGGCGATTGTTTGGAAGAAATGAAAAAAATCCGTTTATCTTTGCCCTTCTTTCCAGGAAAAGGAAAGAAGCTTCAGATTCCCGGGGCGCTTTCTGCTTAATACAGAAGGCTGAGATGAAACCCGTTGAACCTGCTCAGGGTAATGCCTGCGGAGGGAAGGTAGTCAATCTATTCATTCTACGCTTCACGTACGCATTCATTGTTCTGTTTAATCATTTTTTAATCGGCTTAAGCCGGCATTAAAATTAACAGGAAATGAAACAAACCATTCTGGCCATGCTATGCCTATGCCTTACCATTAGCGTAAGCGCACAGCGGGCCAATGAAAGACCAGATGCCGCCCTGCATGATGCAAGGGGCGTGATCACAGACCAGTCAGACGGCAGCGCCATCGCCGCTGCAACCATTGAAGTTGGCCATTCAGCCATCACGACCACCGATGAATCGGGACGGTTCTTACTGAAAAAAATGCGGCCTGGCGCTTACCCGGTAAGGATTTCCGCCATCGGCTACCAGTCTTATTCCGGGACCCTTTTGCTTCCGGGAGATCCCCTGATCGTTTCGCTGAAAAGATTCGATCTGTTTATGGAGCCGGTGGAAGTGAAAGCGGTCAGGGCCGCTGAAAATGCGCCTTTTGCCAAGACAGAAATTTCGAAAAAAGAGATCAGGAAATCCAATCTTGGCCAGGACCTCCCCTTCCTGCTGAACCAAACTCCTTCGGTGGTGGTGAATTCAGATGCGGGAAATGGCATCGGTTATACGGGGATAAGGATCCGCGGATCGGACGCGACCCGCATCAACATGACCATTAACGGGATCCCCTACAATGATGCCGAATCGCAGGGGCTGTTTTTTGTTAACCTGCCCGACCTGGCGTCTTCGGTGGACCATATCCAGGTGCAGCGCGGCATCGGGGCCTCTTCCTATGGAGCAGGCGCTTTCGGGGCCACGATCAACTTCAGTTCCAATGAAGTGAACACCGCGCCCTATGCCGAGGTCAACAATAGCGCGGGATCGTTCAATACCTGGAAACATACGGTGAAGGCCGGGACCGGGTTGATGAACAATCATTTTACCCTCGACGCGCGACTTTCGAAGATCTCGAGCGATGGCTTTATCGACCGGGCGTCCACCCGCCTGTCGTCTTTTTATATTTCCGGCGCCTACCTCGCAGAGAACACTTCGCTGCGGATGAATATCCTTTCCGGCAAGGAGAAGACCTACCAGGCCTGGAACGGCATTACGGCCGACGACCTGGCAAACAATCGCACCGCCAACTACTCCGGAACAGAAAAGCCGGGCGAACCCTATGCCAATGAAACAGATAATTACCAGCAGGATCATTACCAGTTGTTCTTTAATCACCGGTTTAACAAGGGACTGGAGTTCAACACCGCCTTTTTCCTGACCCGGGGCAGGGGTTATTATGAACAATACAAGGCCGGTGAATCTTTTGCGGATTACGGGCTCCCCGATGTTGTTGCCGGGAGCGAGACCATCACGGAAACCGACCTGGTGCGCCAGCTATGGCTGGACAACCATTTTTATGGCCAGATCCTTTCGCTGCAACACAAGCGCGAAAAGGATATGCTGACCGTCGGGGGCGGATGGAGCCGGTACGACGGCAAACACTATGGCTTTGTTACCTGGGGCGAAACCGGGATCCCGGTCGGGTACAAATGGTACGATCTGAAAGCCGATAAAACAGACGTTAACGCATATGCGAAATATAGCCGCAACCTTTCTGAAGCGCTGGAAGTATTTGCGGATGTGCAATACCGTAATATTTCATACAATCTCTATGGCTTCCGGAACAATCCTTCCCTGACGATCCTGGAAAAATATAATTTCCTGAATCCGAAAGCGGGACTTTCCTATTCCGCAGGCGATACGCGCATATATGCATCCTATGCCTATGCGGCCAAGGAACCCAATCGGGATGATTTTGAAGCGGGAGCGGCGGAACAGCCCAGGCCGGAAAAGATGCATGATCTTGAGCTGGGCGCACAGAGAGGAAATACGCGTTGGAGCTGGGCGGCAAATGTTTTTTACATGCTGTACAAAGACCAGTTGGTTCCTACCGGTAAGATAAACGACGTGGGAGCGTATACCCGAACCAATATTCCTAACAGCTATCGCGCCGGCATCGAGTTGCAGGGCAGGACCCGGATCACCGAATGGATGGACGCGCTGGCGAACGCCTCCTTCAGCGTTAACAAACTGAAAGATTTTACGGAGTATTACGACGATTATGATAACGGCGGGCAGAAAACCAATTTTTATACTTCTTCATTCATTGCTTTCTCCCCCGCTGTTGTCGGTTCGGCCTCATTAAACATCAGGCCGCTCAAAAACGGGGAGATCAACCTGATAGGAAAATATGTCAGCCGCCAGTACCTCGACAATACCTCGAACAAGGAACGCAGCCTTAATCCTTACTATGCGCAGGATGCAAGACTTTCGTATACGATCTCGCAGCAATTCTTCAAATCGGTCCGGCTGGCCGTTCAGGTAAATAATGTGTTTAATAAAAAATACGAGCCCAACGGGTATACTTTTAGTTATCTCTATGGCGGGTCGGTGGTCACGGAAAACTATTATTTCCCGATGGCCGGAACGAATTTCACGGCGGCGCTGAATATTGAATTGTAGAGTAGGTGAACATGCCAACCTCGCTTGCGGAAGAAGAAAGTTCCGGCAGGAGGAACGAGCACAACAAAAGGGTTTCGCGCTTGAAACCCTTTTGTTTTATGATGAAACCCTTATGATCTCGCAAAAGCAATTAACGGCTCAACATTCCCATTATCCGCTTCTCGCAAAGCAGCCAAATAAGACGAGCGGTTCGCCCAATGGCTTGGGCAACCCAAGTAAAAAATGGCGTTTGTTTTACTGCTCAGCTATTTTCCTTCTCCTGCCAGGCGAGCATTCCGCCCTCGAGGTTTTTGACATTGCTGAAGCCGTTGGTCTCCAGGAAAAGACCGGCCTGCATACTTCTTTTGCCTGAACGGCAATACACGATGACTTCTTCTTCTTTCAGATCCTCTATGGCTCCCAACTGCATGCTCTGTACCTGGCCCAGCGGAAGCAGTATTCCGCCAATATTAAATGCCGCATGCTCGTCGGGCTCCCGCACGTCTACCAGGTTAATTTTTTCCCCTGCGCTCAGCCGCGCTTTTACTTCTTCAACGGATATGTTCTGCATATAAAATAAGTTGATGGTTAAAAAAATCAGAATTCCTGCTGAATGGCAACGCTATCCGTTTTTCTCACCGGCTTCTGCACGCTCAGCCAAAGATCGACCACCTGCCCCTGCCTTATCCTGCTGATCTTGTTGTCGTAGGTAAACCTTTCCGGGCTCTGGCGATAGACAAAGGCGTTGGGCGTATCCTGCACATCCTTATCGGGCACGATGGCGCCGATATTCAGGCCGGTTGTTTCCAGCAATAAGGCGGCTTCCGAATAACTCAGCGCGAACAGGTCCGGAACATTAAATTCATCCTGACCGAGCCCGCTTCCCAACACCAGGGATATTTCACTGCCCATAACAATCTTTTCGCCAGGCTTGATCCGTTTTCGATCGTGCCGCTGCTCCAATACAGAGTTTTTGGCAAAATCGGGTCTGAACGTAGTGTCCTTTAGTTTCAGACCGTATTGCTTCAGCACCAGTTCCGCCGTCCGAAAACTCATGCCTTCAAGATTGGGCATTTCCACCGAAGGAGGCACGGCCCTGTTGATGGTGAGATAAACGGTGCGGTTGCGCTTCACCACCGACTCCGCTTCAGGAAACTGCCTTAGCACCGCCAGCGGCGCGGCCGTATCCGAATAGACAGAATCCTGGATCTCTATATCAAAACCCTCGGCCTCCAATAGCTTCTCCGCCTCAGCCAGCGAAACGCCGGTAACCATAGGAATGGTAAGCGTTTTTCCATGCATGGTAAAATAGTCGAGCGAAAGCAGGAATGCAAAAAGCAGGACAAATAACAATACAATGCTGAACAGGATATTTACCCAAAGCGGCTTACCGGTAATGAATTTAAACAAGGCTGTCCGGGTTTTTATTTAAAATTAAGCACAAATAAACAATTAAAATGATAGATTATCAATGCGTTTTCCTGGACAGGGCGTCTTCTATCAGCGAAGAATAAAAATCCGCCAGATTCCATCCCATCGCCCTCACCTGCTGCGGTATAACGCTGGCTTCGCTCTGACCCGGAACCGTGTTGATCTCAAGCAGGTAAGGCTCTTCGCTGGAATCATTGAGGATAAAATCGATCCTTACCATCCCCCTGCAATTAAACGCCTCAAATACTTTTTTAGCGGCGATCCGGATGCTTTCGGCCTGCGCCGGGCTGAGGTCCGCCGGGGTGATCTCCTTGCTTAATCCCTTGTATTTCGCTTCAAAATCAAAAAACTCGTTAGCGGTCACCACTTCTGTAATGGGCAACACCGTAATGCCCGAGGCCGATTTGAATACGCCTACGGTAAATTCCCTGCCCGAAATAAATTCTTCCACCAGGATCTGGGAATCTTCCTTAAAAGCTTTTTCCAGCGCTGCCGGAAGGTCCTCCGACTTGTTCACCTTGCTCATGCCGATGCTCGAACCGCCGTTATTGGGTTTAACGAACACCGGAAAACTGAGCTTCCCGGCAATCTCTTTTGCGTCCATGGGCGAGTGGCTGAAAAGATGCAGGGAACGGGCCGTATTGATGCCCGAAAATGCCGCAACGGCAACGGTATACCGCTTGTTGAAGGTCAGCGCAGAGGTAGCGGCATCGCAGGAAGTGTAAGGAATATTCATCAGATCCAAATACCCCTGCAGTTTTCCGTCTTCTCCCGGCGTGCCGTGGATACCGATGAATACGGCGTCAAATACTATTTTATTTCCTGAAAGGGTAAGCGAAAAATCATCTTTGTTTACGGCTATCTTTTCGGAACCCTGCTCATAGAACCAACCTGAGGGAGCGATATCGATCTTGTACACCTCGTATTTTTCCCTGTCGAGATGCTTGTCGATGGTAACGGCGCTTTTATAAGAAATTTCCGCTTCGGAAGAATAACCGCCTGTGACTAAGGCAATAACTGGTTTGAGACCCATTTTTAAAATTGTTTAACGATAATGAAGTTGGTTTTACGATACGAAACGATACAATATAAAAATAATTAGCCGCCGGATGCGCCATAACGGCAGCCTTCCACAAAAAACAAAAAGGTAAGATGTAAAACCATAACGATATTTTACATTTTACCTTTCATGCTTATCATTCCCGCTATCAAATGTGCAGTTTGTCCTTTTTAAGCAGCAGCCCTTCCACGGTTTCAACATACATCTCATCGGGCACGCAGCAATCGACGGGACAAACCGCCGCGCACTGCGGTTCCTCATGAAACCCCTGGCATTCTGTACATTTATTGGGAACGATATAATAAGTGTCTATTGCAATAGGCGCATTGCGCTGGTCGACAGGAATAACCGATCCATCCATAAGCGTATACATTCCCTTGACCGTGGTGCCGTCGGCAATCGCCCATTCCACTCCGCCTTCATAGATGGCATTATTGGGGCACTCTGGCTCGCAGGCGCCGCAATTAATGCATTCATCTGTTATTTTTATAGCCATGATAAATCTCGGATTTTTGTGAAATGATTCCGGTTAATTTTGTCTACAAATATAAGACGGAATGAACTTACAACAACGACTTGTTTTATTGCGCAGGCTTGGATCGTATATTTTAGCAAACGGCGCTGAACTGGAGAAAGCAAAAGAAAAGGCATTCTACGAGAACCCCTGGTTTATTCCCGAATTCATCGATTTCCAGCTGAAACATATTGCAAACGCTTATTTATCGGCGGAGCAACTCGAGGCCTGGATAAGCCGTTACAACCTGCCGGAAAGCAATCCCTCTCCTAAAAATATCGGCATCGTGATGGCCGGAAATATTCCGCTTGCTGGATTCCATGATTTCCTCTGCGCATTCATTGCGGGTCATTGGCAAACCATCAAGCCCTCGTCTAAGGATGCGGCGCTGATCACGCACCTGGTCAACACGCTCTCGGATTGGGAAGGCGCGGCCGATCAGCCCATTGCTATCGCTGATATGTTGAAGGATTGCGATGCCTATATAGCGGTGGGAAGCAACAATTCGGGAAGGTATTTCGATTATTATTTCAGCAAGTATCCGCATATTATCCGCCGCAACCGCAGTTCGGCGGCTATCCTTACCGGCAACGAAACAAGGGAAGAACTGGAACGCCTGGCCGATGATGTGTATTTGTACTTCGGGCTGGGATGCCGGAACATCACCAAGATATATGTTCCCTCCGGCTATGATTTTGTGCCGCTGCTGGAAGCGTTCAAAAAATACGACCGGCTTGCCGCGCATCATAAGTACAAGAATAATTATGATTATCAGTTGGCCATTCTCATCGTCAACAAAATGTACTACATGACCAATGGCTCTATCCTGCTGCAGGAAAACAGTTCATTGTTCTCTCCCATCAGCCAGCTGCATTATGAGTTTTACGACGATATCCGCACGGCTGAGCAGGCCCTTGAGGGAAATGACGATGTGCAATGCGTAACAGGAAAAGGCCAGCTTCCCTTCGGGACGGCGCAGCTTCCGCAGTTGAACGACTATGCAGATAAGACAGACACCCTGCAATTTCTGCTGGATCTATGAAATTTTGTCAAGCTGCCGGCAGCATTAATGAGCACAATTTTTTAAATTTCTGTCAATTGGCGGTAAATTTGCATGAAGTACGAAGACTTTAGTAAATTAATTGTTAAACTCCTTTAAGCGCGCAGCAGAAACCGATCTGCCATCGTTTATTTGTTGAACGGGGCATATATTTTGACAACACTCTTACAAACCGAGAAGAATATGAAATTTAAAAACACACTTGCCGTTATTGCGTTAAGCGCAACCACTACATTGGCAACACTGTGGGGGTTTAATCATTTTAATAAAGACAGCGTTTATATTTATCCGCAACCGAAAGCCGTTGACTCCGGAAAGGTTCCCGCCAATTATGCCGGATTTGACGGCATAGCGGGTCTTAATGCTTCAATAGATTTTACGCCCGCTGCCGCAGCGGCCATTCCTGCTACCGTGCACATCAAAACAAAGGCCGCCAGGACGGTGAGCAACAACCTGCCCAGGAGAAGTCCTTTTGGCGACCTGTTTGACCTGGACGATCTGTTTGGCGACCGTTCGCGCTCCTTACCGCAGATGGCTTCCGGATCGGGAGCGATCATCAGCGAAGATGGATATATCGTAACCAATAATCATGTGATCGACGGGGCCGATGAAATTACGGTTACCCTCAGCAACAGGAGATCCTTTAAGGCTACGCTGGTAGGAGCAGATCCGAGCAGCGATCTGGCCGTGCTGAAGATCGACGCAAAGGGATTGCCCTTCCTGCTATATGGAAACTCAGACGAGGTAAAAGTGGGTCAATGGGTGCTGGCCCTGGGATACCCGTTGAACCTGGAAGCGACCGTTACCGCGGGCATCGTGAGCGCCAAGGGAAGAACCCTGGAGATCAACCGCAGGCAAAGCAGCACCCCGGTTGAATCCTTCCTGCAAACAGATGCCGCCGTTAACCCCGGGAACAGCGGGGGACCGCTGGTGAACACCGAGGGCAAGCTGATCGGCATTAACTCCGCCATCGCCTCTCCTACCGGCGCCTATGCCGGCTACTCCTTCACCATCCCGGTCAATATCGTAAAAAAGATCATCGCCGATATGATGAAATTCGGAACGGTGCAAAGGGCTTATCTCGGCATTCAGTACCTGAATGAAAACCTGAGCGACGAGGTCAAGAAAGAACATGGCATTACCGGCGATTACCAGGGCGTGTACGTGCTGGATGCGCCGAAGGATGGGGCCGCCTATGCCGCAGGCATTAAAAAAGGAGATATCATCACCCGCATCAATGACTCGCCCATCACCAGCGGAGCAGAAATGGTGGGCATGATCGCCACTTACCGCCCGGGCGATAAAATAACGCTTACCTACAAACGAAATGATAAGGAGCAGAAAGTTAATATTACGCTTCGCAACAGCGCAGGCACGCTGGACGTGGTGAAATCGTCCGTGCTGGATAAATTAGGCGCAGAATTCCAGACGCTTTCCAAAGAACGCGCGAAAGAATATGGCGTGACCGGCGGCGTGGAGATCAAATCCATCGGCTCCAAGGGATTGCTGAGCAAGGTCAGGGTCCAGGAAGGCTTTGTGATCCTCAAAGCTAATAATGAAAAAGTAGAATCCGTCGATGATTTCCGCAAGATCCTGGAGAAATCGTCCGGAAGCGTCAGGGTGGAAGGTATTTATCCCGGCTACGAAGGCGTATATAACTTTATCATCAATCTGAATAATGCGAAATAAGCAATAGTATCCAGTCCCTGACGAGGCGTATAGAAACATAACAAAGCGAGGCTGTCTCTTGATCTGAGGCAGCCTCGCTGTTTATCCGGCGACCCTATTTTTCCAATACGCTGTATGCCCAGGGTTCAAGCAGGATATGCTGCCCGGCAGAAAGGGTCAGTTGTTCCCCGGTAAAAACATTTTTATAGATTCCCGATACCTGGCCGGTCTCCAGCGACAGGCTTTGCTGCGCATCCGATAAATTCAGGGATACAAGAACCTGTTTTTCTCCTGCCTCGCGGAGATACTGGATCGCCGGCATGTTTCCTCCCCCTGCATCCAACAAAACGGTCTGCGAAACATCCGGATCGGCGCTCAGGGCGGGATGGCGGGAGCGAAGCTGCAACAATGTCTTATAAAAATCATGTCGCTCGTATTTACCCGTCCACGGGATCGTATCCTTATCGAAGAATTTAAGTCTTTTATGGTTAGGCTGTTCCTGTCCGCTATACACCAGCGGGTAGCCCATCCAGGTGCAGGCCAGCGTAGCAAAGCAGAGGTCTGCCGGGCCATATTTTTCGGATTCTGTTCCGTTCCAGCTGTTTTCATCGTGGTTGCTGGTAAAGAACAGGTATGAGAAATGGGAAGAGGCCGATTTCTGTCTATATTCCTCCAGCGTGCGGCGAAGTTCTCCAATGCCGATCTGCCCCCTGACAAATTTTTCGGATTGATGCATCCAGTTCCAGGCGTAAGAACAATCGAATACCTCGTGATAATTGAGGTGTTCGGTCTCCGCCAGCCAGAACAAGGGTTTTATGGCGTCGAGCCGCATTCTTGCCTGCCGCCAGAAATCGAGCGGGACCAGGTGGGCCATATCGCATCTGAACCCATCTATCCCTGTTTCTTTCACCCAGAAAGCCATGGCCTGGATCATGGATTCCCGCATCGCATGATCATAATAGTTCAGGTCGATGACATCGCTCCAGCCATTGTTGTCATAAAAGCTGCCGGCGCTGTTCTTTTTATAATAGCCGGGATTGGTTTTGGTCCATACATGATCCCAGGCGGTATGGTTGGCCACCCAGTCGATGATCACCTTAAATCCCTGCCGATGGGCTTTATCCACCAGCCGCTTAAAATCGGCAACGGAACCAAATTCAGGATTCGTTGCCATATAGTCGGAGCAGGCATAGTAGCTGCCCAGGGAGCCCAGTCTTTTTTCCTTCCCGATAGGCGTGATGGGCATAAACCACAGCGCGTCGACGCCCATATCCCTAAGCCGGGGCAAATGCTCCGCAAAGGATTTAAAAGTTCCCTCAGGCGTGTATTGCCTGGTGTTGACCTCATAAAAAGAGGCATTGTATGCCCATTCCACCGTCTTAAACCTTCTTCCCATAGCTCATTATTTTTTTATCTGTACGAACCCCTGCGCGCCCTTCGCCCCAATATAACGCTTTATGGCTTGCCCTATAAACAGTTTTCTTAAATGATCTGTGAAAAGAAGATGCGATGCCGTAGTGGAGATCGGGCGGGTCGCCGTCAAAGAAAAGACAGGTTAGCAAATAGCCGCAGGCGCCGTACCTTTGCAGCCGGTATGAAAACGTTCAATGTTCCTAAGACATACAGGAGTTCGCTGGTAGGAAAGATAAAGGAATCCCGCAAGTTCCAGGATAAGCTCAAAAAAGATTCGAGCCCCACCCTGCTCGACCTGGGGCCGCTGCATATTTACCTGGCTCGCCATTTCGGATTCTGCTACGGGGTGGAAAACGCCATCGAGATCTCTTTTCAAACCATCGAGGCGCACCAGGACAAGCGCATTTTTTTGCTGAGCGAGATGATCCATAACCCCCAGGTAAATGCCGACCTGCTTTCCAGGGGCGTCCGTTTTTTACAGGATACGGGAGGAAGGGAACTGATCCCGCTCAGCGAGCTGACTGCCGATGATATTGTGCTGATCCCGGCCTTTGGCGCCACGCTTGAGATGGAGAGCCTGCTAAGGGAAAGAGGGATACCCATCGAAAAATACAATACCACCTGCCCCTTTGTGGAAAAAGTATGGAACCGCAGCCAGCAGATAGCCAATAAGGGATACAGCATCGTCATACACGGCAAGCCCAGGCATGAAGAAACCAGGGCCACTTTCTCGCATGCCTCTTCGAATGCGCCCTCGGTGGTGATCAACGATATGAAGGAAGCGGTTACCCTATCGAGTTATATAACCGGCGCGGAACCGCCTGAAGGTTTTTATGAAACATTTAAAGGAAGGTATTCAGAGGGGTTCGACGCCGGAAGGGATCTTCAGCGGATCGGCGTGGTGAACCAAACCACGCAGCTGGCAACGGATACGCAGGCTATTGCAGATTTCCTGAAACAGGTGATGAAGGACCATTACGGCCTATCGGACAACAATATCGGGGAACGGTTTGCCGACAACAGGGACACCCTTTGTTACGCAACGAACGACAACCAATCGGCCGTGATCGCGCTGCTGGAAACGCCCGCCGACCTGGCCGTTATTGCCGGCGGATACAATTCTTCCAATACCACCCACCTGGTGGAGCTCTGCGAGGAAAAACTACCGGCTTATTTTATCAATTCCGCCGAAAAGATCCTGTCGAAAACGGCCATCAGCCATTATGATTTCCGCAACAAGCAGGAGCTGGTCACGCAAGACTGGCTGCCGGAAAAAACGCCGGTAAAAATATTGATGACCAGCGGCGCTTCCTGCCCCGACGCGGTAGTGGAAGAGATCATCCGCAAACTGGCCGGTTTTTATGGCGTGGAAGACCGGCTGAATCAGGCCTGAACCCAGCAATACGCCGATATTTCATCTTCTCCTTATTGCGCAGATCAGCTAAGTCGTTCCTGAGCCGCGTCAACGTTAGGAACAGAACGCTAAGCGGCATTTTCAACAATGACGTGGTAGTAGCTTTAAAGCGTCAACATTACAACCAAACGGAATGATAAGCGGCTATCCTACATCATCGTAAACGATTCCAGGAACTTGGTGTTAAAGTTCCCGCTGAGGAAGGCTTCATTGCGCATCATCTGCTGATGGAAGGGAATGGTTGTTTTAATGCCTTCGATCACGTATTCGCTTAACGCGCGGCTCATGGTATTGATGGCTTCCTCGCGGGTGCGCGCCACGGCAATGATCTTGCCGATCATCGAGTCGTAATACGGGGGGATAACATAACCGGCATACGCATGGGAATCGACCCGGATGCCATGTCCTCCCGGCTGATGCAGCACGGTGATCTTCCCCGGCGAGGGACGAAAATCATTATAGGGATCTTCCGCGTTGATCCGGCACTCGATGGCATGGCCGTGCGGCTCATAATCCTGCCCGCTGATGGGTTCTCCGGCGGCGATCTTTATTTGTTCCTTGATCAGGTCGAAGCTGGTTACTTCTTCCGTAACGCAGTGTTCCACCTGGATACGGGTGTTCATTTCCATAAAATAGAAATTCCGGTGTTTATCCACCAGGAACTCTATCGTTCCCACGCTTTCGTAGCCGATGGCCTCCGCCGCTTTTTTTGCCGCTTCGCCCATTTGCCGGCGCAGTTCGGGCGTCATGAAGGGCGAGGGCGATTCTTCCACCAGCTTCTGGTGCCGGCGTTGGATAGAACAGTCCCTTTCGCTCAGGTGGCAAACCTTGCCATAACGGTCGCCCGCTATCTGGATCTCTATATGGCGGGGCTCTTCCACGAATTTCTCCATATAGATCCCGTCATTCTTAAAAGAAGCGGCGGCTTCCGCCTTTGCCGTTTCAAAGGCTTTTTCCATCTGGGAATCTTCCCAGACCACGCGCATGCCCTTTCCTCCGCCTCCGGCAGTGGCTTTCAGGATCACGGGATAACCCACGTCCTTGGCAAGGCTCCTGGCTTCTTCCACGCTTTCCAGCAGGGATTCTCCGCCCGGCACCACCGGTACGCCGGCCTTGATCATGGTTTCCTTCGCCGTCATCTTATCGCCCATGGCCCTGATCTGGGCAGGGGTCGGGCCGATGAATTTGATGTTATGGTCGCCGCAGATCTCCGCGAACTTGGCGTTTTCGGCCAGGAACCCATAACCGGGATGGATGGAATCGGCATTGGTGATCTCCACCGCAGCCATGATATGGGGAATGTTAAGATAAGAATCTGAACTGGCGGGCCGGCCGATACATACCGCCTCATCAGCGAACTTCACATGCAAACTATCTTTATCTGCGGTAGAGTAGACAGCCACTGTTTTTATACCCATTTCCCTGCACGTTCGAATCACACGGAGCGCAATCTCTCCCCTGTTGGCAATCAATACTTTTTTGAACATCTTTTAGAACTGGTTTGAAATTTGAAATGGGAGAAAGTATAATCCCATCTATGTCGGATCAACAAGGAATAACGGCTGATCATATTCAACCGGGGAGGCGTCTTCCGCCAGGGCTTTTACGATCCTTCCCTTTATCTCGCTTTCTATTTCGTTAAACAGCTTCATCGCTTCGATGATGCAAACCGGTTTCCCTGGAACGATCTCATCCCCTACTTCAACAAATGCAGGTTTTCCGGGCGATGGGCTGCGATAAAACGTTCCGATCATGGGGCTTTTAATGGTCACCAGGTGATCCGCCGGCGCTTCGGAGGAAGCCGCCGAAGGTTTTGATTTTTCTGTTGAAGCCTGGGATTGAACCTGTGGTATGGATGATGCGGGAGGTAATTGTTGCGGGTATGGCTGCGGGGCCTGGACCGGGCTGGCATAAACATGCTGCGCAGGCTCCTCTTTTTGCCTGATCGTTAATTTAAAGCCTTTTTCCTCTATCGTTAGTTCGCCTATATTGGATTTGTTGATCATTTTGATCAACTCCTGAATTTGTTTGAAATCCATTCGTAACGGTTTTTTATAAACGTGAATTTAGAAAAACAGGCAGCTAAGGTAAGGATTCAACAGCTGAATTCTACCTGCCGGGGGAAAATCATTCTTTCACCCTTTCCACATATTCCCCGGACTTGGTATTGACGCGGATCAGTTCTCCTTCATTCACAAATAAGGGCACATTCACCGTTGCGCCGGTTTCCACCGTGGCCGGCTTGAGGGTGCGGGTAGCCGTATCTCCTTTTAAGCCCGGCTCCGAATAGGTCACCTGCAATACGATCTTATCGGGAAGCTCGACCGTCATGGGAAGCTCGGTCTCCGTATTCATCAGCACCCCCACTTCCTGGCCGTCCTTAAGGAACTGGGGCGCGTCGATCATGGATTCGGCAACGGTGATCTGCTCGAAGGTTTCATTGTCCATAAAGGTATATCCCGATTCGTCCTTATACAGGAACTGATAAGCTTTTCTCTCCACCCTTACCGGGTAGATGGTATCCCCGGAATTCCAGGTGTGCTCAATGCTGCGGCCATTGTCTACCCCCTTCATTTTCGCCCAAACCTTGGCAGCGGCGCGCGCAGTCTTGTTTTGCCCGAATTCTACTACGGAATACAGATTCCCGTCCAATTTGAGAATCATGCCTCTGCTGATATCGGCTGTGGTTGCCATAATACTTGTCTTTTAAACTGGTTAAAATATCCGTTCATTTTTTTCTGAACGGAGGGCAAAGGTAAGGGGATTTCTCGCTAACTGGAACGAAAATTCAGGTTTATACATCGGTAAATCGGTAGTACATTTGGAATTAAAAACAACATCTATGAAACCAGGCTTTTTTACATTCGCCCGCACAGGGAATGGGTATCCGAAACGTTTTCGCCATGCCGGGTCGGCGGCTTTAGGCAGATCCCTAGCAAAACGCGGCGCTCCGCGTCAAAGCGGTTCGGGCGCTCCGAAAATATGGGCGCTTTTGTGCCTTAGCTGCCTGTTTGCGTCTTCATTGTCTGCTCAATACGAGCCAGCCCCTTTTCAGCAAACCAAGACCATTCCGCCCCTTGAGCTCCAGTTGCCAGACAACTCGCTGTTAACCAAAGAAAAACTCAAGAAAGACGCTCCGCTCATCATTATGTTTTTCAGCCCGGGCTGTGATCATTGCCAGCATCAGACCGAGGCGATGATCAAAAGAATAAAGGACCTTTCCAAATACCAGATCGTAATGGCTACCTACCAGCCGATGGAAGAGCTGGTGGAATTCAATAAAAAATACGGGCTGCAGAAATATGCCAATATCACTACGGGCAGGGATGTCAAATATATCCTTCCTCCGTTCTTCAGGATCCAGAATTTCCCCTACCTGGCTTTTTATGACAAAAACGGCAGCCTGAAAGGCAGCTTTGAAGGGAACCTGAGCGTGGATGAGATCCTGAAGCGGTTTAAATAAAACCTGGCCCGGATCATGATGGCAAGGAATCGCACAGGCGCGCGCCTATCGGGCTCCCGACCTATTTCGGGGTCTTACCATATCACGATGGCAAGGGCTCCCTGGAAATGATCTCCCAGAACTGTTCTACCCTTTTTTTCCAGGTATGCTGTTCGGCAACCTGTGCGCGGAGCTTTCGTTTCTCCGCATTGTCTTCAAAAATAGCCTTGTCGATGGCACGGCAAAACTCATGAGGGGTGTTGACGATATGAGCCGATTCGCGGAAAGCGTAGATATCTTCCGAAAAATGAGTGGCGACCACGGGTTTGCCTGCCGCCAGGTATTCATTGATCTTTAAGGGGTAGATGCTTTTGGTCAGTTTATTGATCTTATAAGGGATGATGGCGCAGTCGAAATGTTGAAGATAGGCCGGCAATTCGGTGATCTCGCGGGCGCC
>DEHV01000061.1:23740-24193 GCA_002352105.1 Chitinophagaceae bacterium UBA2791
CCGGGTTAGTTCCAGGGAGGTGCAAAGCGTAAAATCTGCCTTGCGGATGATCTCTTTTTCCAGCCTGGCCCCATGCCTGCGGGTATACCCTACTTCGGAGATATCATCCATCGATTGGTATACCATCCTCAACGGTTTTATATCTTCCGGTATCGTTCTTAAAAAAAAGGGATCAAAGAAATTGATGAACACATATTCCCGGATGCCATTTTCACGGATCACGGTCCGGAGCATTTTTTGCAGCCTGGACTCATTTATACTGGCGACCCATTGATACAGTTTGCCCGGCGGCAAAAAATTCACCGGGTAAGAAAGCGGGGGCGTTACAATGGTCAGGTTGGGCGGAAAACCGTCAGGCGAAGTATAAATATCTTTTCCCCGCAACAATGTCTTCTTCCGGCGCCGCACCTGCGGGGTGTTCCGCTCTGTAATAAGATCTTTCCAGGAAAAAGG
>DEHV01000061.1:24201-101232 GCA_002352105.1 Chitinophagaceae bacterium UBA2791
TTGTCCGGGTCGGCGCAAAGGGTTTCAACGAGATTCCCCACGTCCTATCGGGAGATCCTATTCAGTATCAGATCCCTGCTCATGAGCGCTCATGCTTCTTTCAGCGCATTCATCTCCTTAAGACAGCGGCGCAGGGCCGACTGCCACTCCGGGGCGCTGACGGCAAAAACGCTTTTTATCTTCCGGGTATCCAATAAGGAAAAAGCGGGTCGTTTTGCCCTTGTCGGAAATGCGGATGAAGGTATGGCATTAACATTACAATCTGCGCCGCTCATTTGTTTGATGGCGAGCGCAAAATCGTACCAGCTGGCCCTGCCCTCGTTGGTATAATGATAGATCCCCTGCGCCCAATTGTCGCCCGCAACGATCGATAAGCAGGCATTTGCCAGGTCAACCGCATAGGTAGGCGTTCCTGTCTGGTCGTTTACCACGTTAACCGATTCCCGCTCCTTCATCAGCTTGAGCATTGTTTTAACAAAATTGGATCCGTATGCGGAATATACCCAGGCCGTCCTGATGATGATGCAACCCGGATCATGTTTCATAGCGGCGCGTTCGCCGGCCAGTTTAGACAGGCCGTAAATATTCTTCGGGTCGGCGGCATCCTCTTCCCGGTAAGGGGTAGACGATGCGCCGCTGAATACATAATCGGTGGAAATATGCATCAACCTGCACGCATATTTACTGCAGGCCTGCGCCAGCAGGGCTATTCCGTCCCTGTTCAACCGGTAAGCCGTTTCTGCTTCATCCTCCGCCTTATCCACAGCTGTAAAGGCGGCACAGTTGATACAATATGCAGGGCGGTTGGATCGGAAAAAAAGGTCGACGGCATGCTCCTCCGTAATATCCAGATCCCCCGCGGATAAAAAAAAGAAACGGAAATGAGAAAACGAAACCGATAACGCGCGCAATGCATTTCCCAACTGCCCGTTCGCGCCGGTGACCAATATAGCGGGCATGTTCATATTTTTACTATTTAACCGCTGTATGTAAAATCTCCTGCACAGGCTTCAAAAGTCGGCAGGAGCCTGTCTTTTTCGGAAACGATGATCTTATCGGGCGGAATGCCCCAATCGATCGAAAGCCCGGGATCATTATAAACGATGCCGCCTTCGCTTTGTTTGTTATAGAACGCATCGCATTTATACAGCACTTCCGCGGTTTCGCTGATCACCGAAAAGCCGTGGGCAAAACCAACGGGGATGAATAGCTGCTTTTTGTTTTCCGCGGAGAGCTCTATTAAAAAAGCCTTTCCAAAACCGGGCGACCCCCTGCGAATATCTACCGCCACATCTAATATGGCGCCGCTTAACACGCGCACCAGCTTGGATTGCGCATAGGGCGGTTTTTGATAATGGAGCCCGCGAACAACGCCGTAGCCCGATTTCGACTGGTTGTCCTGTACAAAATCAACCGCTATGCCTTCGGAGGAAAAATTTTTATGACTATACGCTTCAAAAAAATATCCGCGATCGTCTTCGAATACTTTCGGTTCCACAACAATTAATCCAGCAAGTCCGGTTGGCGTAAATAACATGATTAGGCGGTTTAACTATCTCTTCAGGTATTGCTGTTCGTAATACTGCTGGTAAGCGCCGGAAGTAACCCGGTTCACCCAGTCTTCGTTATTGAGGTACCAGTCGACCGTTCTTTCCAGCCCCTCTTCAAAATCCAGGGAAGGCGTCCATCCCAGCTCGTTTTTCAGCTTTGTCGCGTCGATGGCGTATCTCAGGTCGTGCCCGGGCCTGTCTGCCACATAAGCGATCAGTTTTGCCGAAGTTCCCTCCGGCCTGTTCAGCTTCTTATCCATGATACGGCACAGCAGGCGGACAAGATCGATATTTTTCCATTCATTGAGACCGCCAATATTGTATTTTTCTCCTATCCTTCCCCTATGAAAGATCAGGTCTATCGCCCGCACATGATCCTCCACCCAGAGCCAGTCCCTGATGTTTTCGCCCCTGCCGTATACCGGGAGCGGCTTGTTGTTCCTGATATTGTTGATCATCAGCGGGATAAGCTTCTCCGGAAAATGATGCGATCCATAATTATTTGAGCAGTTCGACATGATCACCGGGAGTCCGTAGGTATGATAGTAGGCCATTACAAAATGGTCGGAGGCAGCTTTGGAAGCCGAATAGGGCGAACGCGGATCATAAGGAGTGCGCTCGGTAAACAGCCCCTCGCTGCCCAACGATCCATAGACTTCGTCGGTGGATACATGATAAAACAATTTATCCTTCAGCTGCTTGCCCCAGTATTCCCGGCAGGCATTCAGCAGAACGGCCGTTCCCATCACATTGGCGCGCACAAAAGCCAGCGGATCGTATATGGACCGGTCTACATGGCTCTCTGCCGCGAAGTGCAGCACGGCGTCGAAAGCGTACCGGGCAAACAGTTCCGCTGTCCGTTCCTCATTGGCGATATCTCCCTTTTCAAAAATATAGTTGGGCGCGTTCTCAATATCCTTAAGGTTCTCCAGGTTGCCCGCATAGGTCAGGGCGTCCATATTAACGATGCGATACGTAGGATACCGGCTCACAAAANNCTCTCCTGGCTCATCCTTATAAACTCCAGTATTCCCGGTTGGGTATTTTATTTTTAAACAATCCTTTGAGATCAGCGATCAGCGCCTTGGGTTTGGTAATATGCTCAAAATAACCCGCGTCCAATCCAAGGTATTCCCGATGCGGAACAGTGATGATCACCGCATCGTAATTGCCTTCTTCCCTGCCGCACAATTTAAGTCCGTATTCTTCATGCACTTCATCGCCCAGGGCATAGGGATCTTCCACATCCACCTGTATGTTGAACAGCAGCAATTCCTTCACCGTATCCACGATCTTGGAGTTGCGGATATCGCTTACGTTTTCCTTGAACGTTACGCCCTTCACCAGTACGCGGGGTTGCTCGCTGGAATTCCGCAACACATGGGTAATGATCTTCCTCGCGACATATTTGGCCATATCGTCGTTGATCGACCGGCTGGAGGAGATCACTTTGGAATCGTATCCCAACGCCGCGGCCTTATAGGTAAGATAGTAAGGATCCACCCCTATACAATGGCCGCCTACCAGCCCGGGCTGAAATTTAAGGAAGTTCCATTTGGTGCCCGCCGCTTCAATGACATCAAAGGTATTGATGCCCATGCGGTCGAAGATCATCGACAGCTCGTTCATCAGGGAGATGTTCAGGTCGCGCTGCGTATTCTCCACGATCTTACTGGCTTCCGCCACCTTGATGGAGCTCGCGCGGTGAACGCCTGCATCCACTACCAGTTCGTATATTTTGGCAATTTCCTCCAGCGATTCGGCATCGCAGCCCGAGACCACTTTTACCACCGTCCTCAGCGTATTCTTCTTATCGCCGGGGTTAATGCGTTCCGGGGAATAGCCCAGCTTAAAATCCGCCCCCATCTTCAGCCCGGAACCCTTTTCCAGGATCGGGAGGCAGTCCTCTTCCGTGCATCCGGGATAGGTGGTAGATTCATATACTACGTAATCGCCTTTTTTCAGTACTTTTCCCACGGTTTTCGATGCGCCGACCAGGGGCTTGAGATCGGGCACATTGTATTTATCCACCGGGGTGGGCACGGCGACAATAAAAAATTTTGCTTGTTTCAATACCTCAAGGTCGTTGGTAAAAACGATGTCCCTGCCTATAAATTCCTTTTCGTCCACTTCCTTGCTGGGATCCTGGTTATTGCGCATCATCTGGATGCGTTTTGCATTGATATCAAAGCCGATAACAGATATTTTTTTAGCAAATTCAAGGGCAATGGGCAATCCTACATAACCGAGTCCGATAACCGCCAGTTTCGATTTTTTTTCCAACAGCTCCTTATACATTTTATTTTACATTTTTTAGATGAAGAAAAAGCATATGCTATAATTCATAATACATAACGTAATAACGGTATGGTAATTTCACTTCCTGCTAATAAATTCTTTGGGGAGCTTAAACAGATCCTCCTGCGGCAGCGATTTAAAATAATTATAGGTAATGGTCAGCCCTTCTTTACGGCTTATTTTCGGCTCCCAGCCAAGTATCTGCCTGGCTTTGGTAATATCCGGCTGACGTTGTTTGGGATCGTCTTCCGGCAGGGGCTTATAGACTATTTTCTGCTTGCAGCCGGTCAGCGCGATGATCTCTTCCGCAAATTCCTTCAGGCTGATCTCGTCGGGGTTCCCAATATTTACCGGCTGCGCGTAGTCGCTTTTCAAAAGGCGAACGATCCCCTCGATAAGGTCGTCCACATAACAGAAAGAGCGGGTCTGCGCGCCGGAGCCAAAAACGGTCAGGTCTTCCCCACGCAAAGCCTGCCCGATAAAAGCGGGCAGCGCGCGGCCGTCGTTCAGCCGCATCCTGGGACCATAGGTATTGAATATCCTCACGATCCTTGTCTGGAGACCATGAAAATTATGATAGGCCATGGTAATCGCTTCCTGGAAACGCTTGGCCTCGTCGTACACGCCCCGGGGGCCAACGGGGTTCACGTTTCCCCAGTATTCTTCGGGCTGGGGATGCACCATGGGGTCGCCATATATTTCCGAGGTGGAAGCCACCAGTATCCTCGCTCCTTTCGCCTTGGCCAGGCCCATGCAGTTATGCGTTCCCAGGGAGCCCACTTTAAGGGTCTGGATGGGTATTTTCAGGTAGTCGATAGGACTGGCGGGGGAAGCAAAATGAAGAATATAATCCAGTTCGCCCGGGACATGGATAAACCGGGAAACATCATGATGATAAAACTCAAACTGCTCCAGCTTAAACAGGTGTTCAATATTTTTAAGATCGCCGGTGATCAGGTTATCCATACCGATCACCTGGCAACCATCCTTAATGAACCGGTCGCACAGATGAGAGCCTAAAAAACCTGCCGCTCCTGTGATCAAAACCCGTTTTGGCATGTTTATTTGTTTTTTGTTGTTCCGTTTACCGGAATGGCCGGGGCCCTTCCAATGCTTTCGTAATAAAATCCAAGCTCTTTAATTGCGGCGATCTCAAAAAGGTTGCGCCCGTCAAAAATAGCTTTATTGCGCATGGCCGTAACGATCTTCAGGAAATTGGGGGTCCTGAACTCATTCCATTCCGTAGCGATGACCAGGGCATCGGCGTCCTGTAGACAATCATATTGATTTTCAGAGAAACGGATCGCGTCGCCTAATATCTTCCGGGCATTGTTCATGGCTTCGGGATCAAATGCGGCTATTTCGGCGCCCAGCGCCAGCAGTTCCCGGATGATATACAGCGAAGGGGCTTCCCGGACATCATCGGTGTTCGGTTTGAACGCCAGTCCCCATACCGCAATTTTTTTCCCTTTGAGATCCCCGTTAAAATATTTTTTGATCTTGGGAAGAAGGTGCAGCTTCTGGCGATCGTTGACCTTGATCACCGATTCCAATATATTAAAATCATATCCGACCTCCTTCGACGATCTTACCAGGGCCTGAACATCTTTGGGGAAGCAACTTCCTCCGTAGCCAATACCCGGAAAAAGAAATCTTCTCCCGATCCTTTCATCGCCTCCTATGCCGCGGCGCACCATATCCACGTCCGCTCCCATTTTTTCACAAAGTTGCGCGATCTCGTTCATAAAAGAGATCTTCGTGGCCAGGAAGGAATTGGCCGCATATTTTGTCAGCTCTGCGGAACGCTCGTCCATAAAAATGATCGGGTTGCCCTGGCGGACAAAGGGCGAGTAAAGATCGTTCAATATCTTCCTGGCTTTCTCAGATCCTGTTCCGATGATCACCCTGTCGGGTTTCATAAAATCATCCACGGCAACGCCTTCCCTTAAGAACTCGGGATTCGACACCACGTCAAATTCACCTTTATAGTTAAGAGATATCTTTTCCCCCACGCGCTCTGCGGTGCCCACCGGAACCGTGCTCTTATCGATGATGATCTTGTAGTCGTTCATTAGTTTTCCAAGGTCTTCCGCTACGCCCAGCACATATTTAAGGTCCGCAGAACCATCTTCATCCTGCGGGGTAGGCAGGGCAAGAAATACAATGGTCGCGTCCTTTATGCCATCTTCCAGCGAAGTAGTAAACCGAAGCCGGCCTTCGCGGAGATTGCGCAAAAACAATTTTTCCAGGCCGGGTTCATAAATAGTGATCTGGCCATTGGACAGGCGTTCCACTTTCTCTTCGGCGATATCCACGCAGACCACTTCATTTCCCGTCTCTGCGAAACAGGTCCCAGTTACCAGTCCAACGTATCCGGTCCCGATTACGGCGATTTTCATATTGATATTTAGATTTTAGGAGTTAGGCGGTTTTGTTGATGAACGACAGCACATTTTCTGTAATGTATGCCAGCTGATCTTCGTCCATTTCCGTGTGGATGGGCAGGGAGATCACCC
Source organism: Chitinophagaceae bacterium UBA2791 (assembly GCA_002352105.1). GTDB lineage: Bacteria > Bacteroidota > Bacteroidia > Chitinophagales > Chitinophagaceae > Flavitalea. Next base: position 30,566 of record DEHV01000061.1, read on the forward strand.
TTTCGGTAAGCCAGTCGGTAATTTCAAGATCAAAGTTCTGCCCGCCGAAGGCTTCAAACATCTTCTGTCGGTGCGCAGGCACCGGGTAATAGATCATGGAAGGTATGTTCCGGCTGGCCAGCCATTCATTCAACCCGTTGCGGTCCACCCCGTTCAGCGTGAGCGTATACTGATGAAAAGCATGGCTGCTATTGGCAGAACGATAGGGAACGGCGATCTTAGGATTGCCGGCAAAGGCTTTGTCGTAATGATCCGCCGCCTTATTGCGGGCGGCGATATAATCATCCAGACGCCCCAGTTTGATATTGAGAATCGCCGCCTGTATGGAGTCCAGCCGGCTGTTGCATCCTACGATATCATGATAATATCTCTTGCTCTGCCCGTGATTAGCGATCATTTTCAGACGGGCGGCCAGCTCATCGTCGTTGGTAAAGATGGCGCCCCCGTCGCCGTAAGCGCCCAGGTTCTTAGACGGAAAAAACGAGGTCGCGCCAACCGTCCCGATCGACCCTGTTTTCTGAACGCTGTTGTCGGAGAAGGTATACCGGGCGCCGATGGCCTGGGCATTGTCTTCGATCACATACAGGTTATGCCTTTTGGCAATATCCATTATCGCTTCCATGTCCGCGCTTTGCCCATACAGGTGGACGGGAACGATCGCTTTTGTTTTGGGAGTAATGGCTTTTTCTATAGCGGCGGGATCGATGCAGAAACTGCGCCTGTCCACTTCCACAAACACCGGCTTCAGCTTCAGCAGGGCGATCACTTCCGTGGTAGCCACATAGGTAAAAGAAGGCGTGATCACTTCGTCGCCGGGCGCGAGTTCCAACGCCATTAACGAGATCTGCAGGGCGTCGGTGCCGTTAGCGCAGGGAATGACGTGTTTAACGCCGAGATATTGTGAGAGATTTACCGCAAAATTATTCACGGCCGGCCCGTTTATGAAAGCGGCGCTGTCCAGCGTCTCCTGGATGGCCAGGTTCACTTCGGATTTGATTTTAGCATACTGCCGCTGTAAATCTACCATTTGGATGGGTCTCATACTGTATATTGCATTTTAAAAGCGCTCAAAACTACTTAAAAAACTGGTTCTGACAATGTTAACCATTAGGAGCCAGATAATAATCAATGATTTTTTGCGCTCATAGGTAAAAGCTTACCTTTGCCCGTGTCCCTTCTTTTATACAATATTTTTACCCGATTATACTATTTAGCCATCAGAATCGCCGCCGCCTGGAACCCCAAAGCAAGGCTTTGGATCAGCGGTCGTCGCAACCTGTTCAGCAGGATCGGGGCCGAATACCGGTCGGACGACGGCCGGCCTGTCGTATGGATGCATTGCGCTTCCCTGGGCGAATTTGAGCAGGGTCGTTTTTTGCTGGAGCGCATCAGGTCCGGCTTTCCCGGCTGCCGGATCGTAATTACGTTTTTTTCGCCTTCCGGTTACGAAGTGATGAAAGACTATCCCGGGGCAGACCATATTTTCTACCTGCCCATGTTCAACAAGTGTTCGGCCGCCCGGTTCATAGATATCATTCAGCCCTCTCTGGTGTTATGGATCAAATACGACTACTGGTATCATTACCTGGCCGAGCTCAAAAAAAAGAATATTCCCCTGTTGCTGGTATCCGCTGTCTTTCAAAAACATCAGCCCTTCTTCAAATGGTATGGCTCCTTGCATAGAAAGATGCTGCAATGCTTTACCTGGCTCTTTGTGCAAACGCCGGAATCGGCCATGCGGCTACAAACCATAGGCTTTTCCGCCAATGTTACCGTCAATGGCGACACGCGGTTCGACAGGGTAATTGATATTGCGGAAAATTTCCGGGAGGCGCCGGGCATCCCCGCGTTCTGCGGCGATCAGAAGGTAATTGTCGCGGGCAGCACCTGGTTGGAAGATGAAGAAGAGCTGGCTCATTATGTGCATCATCACCCCGATATCCGGTTTATCATAGCCCCTCATGAAACCGATGAAAGCCGGATCCAGGAAATAGAGAAACTGCTGAAGCATACCGTCAGGTATTCGCAGTGGATGGCCGATCAGCGAACAACAGCGCATGCCCTGATCATCGACAATATAGGCATGCTCTCCCGGCTTTACTATTATGCCGATATTGCCTATGTAGGAGGCGGCTTTGGAGATGCGGGCGTTCACAACATGCTGGAAGCCGCCGTATATGGCAAACCGGTAGTCATCGGGCCCGTGTTTAACCAGTTCAGGGAAGCCATCGACCTGCTGGAAGAAGGCGCTGCGATCACCATTAACAATGCGTTGGAGCTGGAAAATGCCCTGGATGAGCTCCTGGAGAAAAAAGAAGATTACCAGGCGCGGTCTGAGGCCGCTAAACACTATGTGTATTCCAAAAAAGGAGCTACGCTGAACATCCTGAATTATATTCAGGAAAACCGTCTCTTGATCAACTGATAAAAATGACGGGTGGTCGCTTTGTGCTCTTCCCATCCCAGTTTCACTTTCAATTCTCTTTCGATCCAATACTCCGCTTCTGCAAAGATGCGAAAGCCGTTGATCGTTTTAAGGCTGCGNNTTTTTCTTCTTTTAACTTATCATTAAGGGAAGGATCGCGTAATCCGATCATTTCATTGATCTCTCTTATGCTTTCCTGGTGCGCAAGGGTTGGCACTTCCCTCATCGGATCGAATTGCAGCGGCGCGGCTTCAGATGGCGACGCATTCGTTTCTTCGGCATTGTCCTCCATCCTTTCCTGCTCCAATAACGGCTCTTTATCCAGTATTTCCTCTACGGTATCCTGTATCCCATTGCGAAAAGCCGGCATCACAACAGATATGGAAGAGCTGCTCCTGACCTGCCTTGTGGCCATTTCCTGCTTCATCAGTTCCTGTTCAATCAACCTGATCAGACCCAATAGTTTTGAAGGATGCGCTTTTTGTTCAAATTGTTCATTTAATTTGCCAATCAGTTCCGCTAACTGCTCCATGAAAGGAATGCTTTTTTGGGTTACTAGTAGTTTGATTATAAAGTTAGCAATTTTTATTCCTATTATCCATAAGGAGCCGGGGAGGCAGAAGGCAGGGGCGGCCTGATAAAGCAAGGATCAAAGGCAACATGCAGCGATTCCAGGTAAGCGTAACCACCGCTCTTCTGCTTTTGATCGGGCAGGACCATAACATATCATAGTTTTATCATGAAATGAATTAGTTCTTGACACAAAGCCTGCAACATATTTTCGTTTTGCTTAAAAAGGACTTCCTGCTGGAGATCAGGCAGCAATACAGTTTTTACGGCATTGTATTGTATGTAGCTTCCACCATTTTTGTGCTTTACCTGGCGATGGGGCAGCCGGAGGAGAAGGTTTGGAACGGGCTGTTCTGGATGATCCAGTTGTTTATCTGCGTCAATGCCGTGGCCAAAAGCTTTCTCCAGGAAAGCAGCGGCAGGATGCTGTATTATTATACGATCGCCGGGCCGCGCGATTTTATATTATCCAAGCTGCTGTTCAATGCCCTGTTAATGACCGTTATGAGCGTTACCAGCCTGCTGCTGTTCCGGCTATTGATGGGCGATCCGTTGCAACATCCCTTACAGTTCACCGCTATCGTGTGCCTTGGAGGATGCAGCCTGAGTTTTGTGTTTACCTTTCTTGCCGCCATCGCGGCGAGGGCGCGCCAGAATGCCGCATTGATCGCCATACTCGGTTTCCCGCTGATCATCCCGCAGGTATTGCTGCTGATGCGCATCTCCAATATCGCCTTTGCCGATGTGATCCAGAAAGGACTGCTCCAGATGTCGGCCCTGCTCGTAGGACTCGACCTGCTGACGCTGGCGTTGGCGGCCGTGCTCTTTCCTTTTCTGTGGAAAGACTAGCGTTGCCGCCGGGGGGTCTTTAACCGGTTTTAAGCGTTCCGGACAATTGTTAAAAATGATAAACCGTTAGCGTCAAATATTTGCATATATCATAATATGCAATAAATATTATGGATATATTGGCTTAGTTGTATCGCTTTGTCCTAATTTTGGATCCGGTTAAACATTACCTGTACATTCTATTGACGACACTTAAAGCATCTATGCGCGGATATTGGTGGAAAATATTAACGATCGTTTTATTAACCTATACTTTTATTGCAGGCTTCCTGATACCCGTTCCTGATGTCGGCAACCTTGAGCAAACCATCCGCAATCTTTTCTTCCATGTGCCCATGTGGTTTGGCCAGTTAACGCTGATCACGGTTTCGCTGGTTTATTCCATCCTTTATTTAAGAAAGCCGGAAGCCCGGCATGATATTTACGCGAGCGAGTTTGCCAAAACAGGCATCGTATTCGGGATGCTGGGATTGGTTACCGGGATGATCTGGGCCAATTATACCTGGGGAGCGCCCTGGAATAACGATCCCAAACAATTAGGAGCGGCTATCGCCCTGCTTATCTATCTCGCTTACTTTATACTCAGGAACTCCATGACGGATATTGACAAAAGAGCCCGCGTTTCCGCGGTATATAACATATTTGCCTATTTTATCTATGTGCCGATGATCATGGTGTTGCCCCGAATGGTAGAATCGCTGCATCCCGGGGGAAAGGGCGTTGAAGGGAACCCGGGCTTCGGCGGACAGGATCTCGACGCTACCATGCGAACAGTATTCTGGCCGGCAGTAATAGGATGGATATTACTGGGGATATGGATCACCACCTTACGGTTGCGCCTGCAATTGCTCGAAGAAAAAAAAACCTACACCAGTCTGGCATCATGAAAAAATTAATCCTCAGCATTCAATCGCTTCTTCTCGGTTTATCTATTTATGCGCAGGACATAGCTCCTCAAACGGAGCGGGTCGCCACAGGTCTCAGGTCGGATGCAAAAATATATGTAGTAGTAGCCGTCCTGGTCACCATTCTTGCCGGCCTGTTCGTTTATATTGTCCGCCTGGACAAAAAAATATCCAGGATGGAAAAAAGCTAGGCCGCCAATTTTATCCGCCCCCGGAGCGTTTATTACCTGGATGAGTATTTAATAAACCCCATAAAAATATCTTATGTCTGACCAGAAATACAGCTTTTTTGGAGATGTAGAGAAAAATTTCGAAAAAGCCGCCGCCTTTACCAGTTGGGATCCGGGGCTCCTCGAACAGATCAAACAATGCAACGCCGTATATCGTATGCACTTCCCTGTTAAGATCGGCGATAAGCTGCAAGTGATCAAAGCATACCGGGTGCAGCACTCGCATCACAAAACGCCTTGTAAGGGGGGGATCAGGTTTGCCCCCAATGTAAACCTCGACGAAGTAATGGCGCTGGCCGCGCTGATGACCTTTAAATGCGCTATCGTGAACGTGCCCTTCGGGGGGGCCAAGGGCGGCATCACGATCGACACGCGCCAATACAGCGCTTATGACCTTGAAAGAATAACCCGCCGCTATACCGCCGAACTGATCAAAAAGAACTTTATCGGTCCGGGGGTGGATGTGCCGGCTCCGGATTATGGAACAGGCGAAAAAGAGATGTCCTGGATACTGGACACTTACAGCAGCATGCGCCCCGGCGAAATTGATGCGCTTGCCTGCGTTACAGGCAAGCCGGTTACGCAGGGAGGGGTGCGGGGCCGCCGGGAAGCTACCGGCCTGGGCGTTTTCTACGGATTGCGAGAAATATGCAATACAGAGGAGATCATGAACCGGTTGGGCCTGCCGAAGGGCGTCAAGAACAAGCGGATCGTTATCCAGGGATTGGGAAATGTGGGCTATCATGCCGCCAAGTCCTTCCAGGAAGGCGGCGCCAGGATCATCGGCATCGCCGAATATGAGGGCGCCATCTGGAATACCGAGGGGCTGAACGTCGACGAAGTGGTCGCTCACCGTAAACAAACCAAGTCTATCCTTAATTTCAAAGGCGCCAACAATTTTGAAAAGAACGGCGAAGCGCTGGAAATGGATTGCGATATCTTAATCCCTGCGGCGCTGGAAAACGTTATCAATAAAAGCAATGCATCGAGAATAAAAGCCAGGATCATCGGCGAAGCGGCCAACGGCCCGCTCTCTCCCGAAGCCGATGAAGAATGCCTGAAGAAAGGCATTTTGGTGGTTCCCGATATGTACCTCAACGCCGGAGGCGTAACCGTATCTTATTTTGAATGGTTAAAAAACCTTAGCCATGTGCGTTATGGCCGCATGGAAAAACGGTTCGCCGAAAACCTGAACGGGCAGATACTGGAGCAGATCGAAGAGCTCACCGGGAAAAAGGTGAACGCCACGGAAAGAGACCTTATTCTTCGAGGCCCCGACGAAATAGACCTGGTCAGGAGCGGCCTCGAGGAAACCATGATCGCCGCTACCCGGGAAATCATGGAAGTATGGAAAAACAATCCGAAGATACCCGATATGCGAACAGCCGCCTATGTGCTGGCCATCGACAAGGTGGCCACCAGTTATAACGAGCTGGGCATCTTTCCGTAAATAAGAGCAGGCTACTGGTCGAAATCCGGAAGCGCGTCGAGCGCGCGCAGGCTATCGTCTTTTTTCTGAAAAACAGCGCAGGCATTACCGTTAGTGATCGTCAGGTAGGGAACCGGAACGGCTATATTGTAACGCAATACCTGCTCCAGCACAGGCGGGTTCAATGCCACATCCATTGCCTTGCATTCGATCAGCATCCAGGGTTGGTGAAACCGATCATAGACCAGGATATCAAATCTTTTATACAGCGCTCCCACAAGTATCCTTTTCTCCAAAGCCAGGAAAGAAGAGGGATATCGTTTTACCTGCGCCAGGTATTGCACAAAGTTCTGCCTTACCCATTCTTCGGGCGTCAGGCGGAGCCATGATTTTCTGATCTCGTCAAAAATAAACGCTTTGCCGTCTTCTTCTTTTATCCGGAAATGATGGTCGGGATACTCGATCTGGATCATACCCCGCAAATATATCATTAAACGGCGTCCTTTCAGGAATTCCCCGGGCGTCGCGCAGTATAATGCAACAAAGCATTATTAACCCTTGTATGCCAGAACGCCAGCAATACCGCCGCACGCCCAGGCGCGTCTTTAGCCCTGTTGATAGCGCGCATTCAGCGCTTTTCATCTATGCGATTATAAAACAAATCTGCTATTAAACCGCAACGGTATTAAAGAGAAATGGTATATTGGTTTCGATGAAGACCAAGGAAGAGATCATAAAGAACTGGCTGCCTAGGTATACCGGCCAAAAGCTGGAGAACTTTGGAAAATACATTCTGTTAACCAATTTCCAGCACTATATCCGGTTGTTTGCCGAATGGAACAATGTGGAGATCATCGGCGTTCACAAGCCCATGCAATGCGTGACCGCCGGAGACATCACGCTGATCAATTTCGGAATGGGCAGCCCCGCCGCCGCTACGATCATGGACCTGCTCGCCGCGATAGAACCCAAGGCGGCGTTGTTCCTGGGCAAATGCGGGGGATTAAAAAAACGCAATAAGCTCGGCGATCTTATCCTCCCGATTGCCGCGATCCGAGGCGAAGGCGCTTCCAATGATTATTTTCCTCCCGAAGTGCCGGCCCTGCCTGCTTTCGCGCTTCAGAAGGCGGTGTCCACCACCATTCGCGACCATGGAATAGACTATTGGACAGGGACCGTATACACGACCAACAGGAGGGTCTGGGAACACGACGAACTGTTCAAGGAATACCTGCAGAAGATCCGCGCCTATGCCATCGATATGGAAACGGCCACTATTTTTACCGTGGGCTTTTTTAATAAGATCCCGACAGGCGCCTTATTGCTGGTCAGCGACCAGCCCATGATCCCCGAAGGCGTAAAAACAGAGGAAAGCGACGAAGCGATTACCGCCGACTTTGTTGAAAGGCATCTCCGGATCGGCATCGACTCGTTAAAACAATTGATCAACGACGGATTGACCGTCAGGCACCTACGGTTTTAAAACCAGTTTTTTTGCTTCCGATCCAGGTCGCGCTTCGGCTTTAATTTGACGCCGACCGTTTAGAAAAATGTATATAAAAATAAATAAATGGAGAACGACCAGCATTTTCAACCAAAGAACGCAGAAGAAAGACTACCCAACCTGAGGGCAGCTGAACCTACTGATCTCTCTTTAATGAACCTTTATCTGCGGGCGTTGAAAAAAGGACTATGAGATTTGCGCGGCCCAAGCATTGTTACCGAAAAGAAGCTTTCAAATTTCAAACTAAATTCAAATCCCGATCTTGCTTCCCCTGCTGACCATACATAACCTGCGCATTGATTTTGCCACGGAAGCCGGCAAACATACCGCCTTAAACGGCATCTCCTTTCAGGTGAACAGGGGCGAAATAGTGGGATTGGCAGGAGAATCCGGATCAGGGAAATCGGTAAGCTCGCTGGCCATACTACAACTGTTGGCTTCCCCTCCTGCGCGCTATATAAGCGGGGAAATATTGTTCTCTCCGGATGGCCTGAGGCAATTCAATATGGTCGGACTCGACCGACAGCGCTTACAATCCATCCGCGGGCGCCATATCGCCATGATCTTCCAGGAGCCCATGAGCTCTCTTAACCCTGTTTTTACCTGCGGCGACCAGGTGATGGAGGCGATCCGTTTACACGAAAAAATATCCAGGGAGCAAGCGCGCCGCAAGACCATCGAACTCCTGACGAAAGTGAAGCTGCCCGATCCGGCGCTGATCTTCAATCGCTATCCGCACCAGCTCAGCGGGGGCCAGAAACAACGCGTAATGATCGCCATGGCCATCAGCAGCAATCCCTCGCTGCTGATCTGCGACGAGCCCACAACGGCGCTCGACGTAACCGTACAGAAAAGCGTGCTGGAACTGCTGGCGGAGCTTCAGTCGCAAACCGGCATGGGCGTAATCTTTATTACGCATGATCTTGGGGTGATCGCAGAGATCTCGCACAGGACCATCATCCTGTATAAGGGAAAGATTGTAGAAGAGGGGCCGACAGCGGATATCCTATCCCATCCTGCCCACCCCTACACGAAGGGATTGCTCGCCTGCCGGCCTGCCCTCTATGCCAGGGGAGAACGATTGCCAACGGCAAGCGAGTTCCTGGAAAAAGGCGGCAACACAACAGATAAAAATTATTCATTACCGTTAACCAATGAACGAAAAAATGATCTTCCCGAAAAAACGCCTGCCGCAACTGATGAAACAACGCGCACATCTATACCGACAGGCCTTACAGACTCTTTGACGGACGAAACCAGGGAAATAAAAGAACGCGCGTCCGCTGCAACAGGCGATCCGCGGCCCGTCTTGTTAAAAGTGGAAAACCTGCAGGTATGGTTCCCGGCAAAAAAATCTTTCACCGGCAAACCGCTTCATTTTGTAAAAGCAGTAGACAATATCAGCTTCGAGGTATATGCGGGCGAAACCCTGGGGCTGGTGGGCGAATCGGGTTGCGGCAAAACCACCCTGGGGCGGGCCCTGCTGCGGCTTATCGAGCCTACCGGCGGAAGGATCCTTTACCGGGGCAGGGACCTGGCCGGTTATTCGGGCGCTGCGTTGAAAAAATTCAGGAAAAACATACAGATCATTTTCCAGGACCCCTACTCTTCTTTAAACCCGGCAATCACGATCGGTCAGGCTATAGAAGAACCGATGAAGATCCACCGCCTCTACGCTACGGCCAAAGAAAGAAAGGAAAAGACAATAGCGCTGCTGGAAAAAGTCAACCTGCAGGCCGATCATTACCGCCGGTATCCGCATGAATTTTCCGGCGGGCAGCGTCAACGCATCGTGATTGCCCGGGCGTTGGCGCCCCAACCCGATTTTATTGTCTGCGACGAGTCGGTCTCCGCGCTCGATGTCAGCATCCAGGCGCAGGTGTTAAATCTCCTGAACGATCTCAAAAAAGAGCTGGGGTTCACCAGCATCTTTATTTCCCATGATCTCTCGGTGGTCAGGTATACTAGCGACAGGATCATGGTCATGAACCAGGGCAAAATAGAGGAGATCGGGGAAGCTGAGCATATCTATCGCCATCCCCAAAAGGCCTATTCGCGCAAACTGCTGGAAGCCATCCCGGGCATCCGCCCAGGTACAGCGTTGGAATAATGATGATCATCGCGGATGGGCATTTTAGCTCGACCTGCCCGCCAGGCGCCCGCCGACAGATCGGCAGCGCGCTCAATTTCAATATGTTGTGACGGAACAAATACTACCAGACGGGTTTTAGCTTTGATCTGACAGCCCGGTTTCAGCGCATAGCGGCAACGGTAGATAAAAAAATGATATACGTCTGCCTGGCCGGAAAAAATAAACGCAAGAGGTCAAAAAATCATTACCTTTGCCCGCTTGAAAAAGGAACCGTACATAATATCAACCTGGTGCCGTAAGATCAGGTTAGTATCGGACCAAACCCGATCGGCCCTCTCCATCCCTCCTCGTTTGATATCATGTGGCAACATTTTAAATAATTGTTTACATGAAGTTATCCCAGTTTAAGTTTGATCTGCCGCTCAACCTTATTGCCCAACATCCAGCCAAAAAAAGAGAAGATGCGCGAATGATGGTTATTCACCGGAAAACCGGGCAAATTGAAAACAAACATTTCCGCGATATCATAGANNATCGTTGATCCCGCAAGAAAGATCCGCGTAGGCAATAAACTATATTTCGGCGAAAACGACGAGCTGGTAGCGGAAGTGATCGACAATACCACATCCCGGGGAAGGACCATCAGGTTCCTTTGGGAAGGCAGCGATGATGAATTCCGCCAAACGCTGGAAATACTGGGCGAAACGCCGCTTCCCAAATACATTAAACGCAAGCCCGACGAAGAGGATAAAGAACGCTACCAGACAGTTTACGCCAAACATGAAGGCGCCGTTGCAGCCCCCACGGCGGGGCTCCACTTCAGCAAGGAACTGATAAAAAGGCTTGAGATCAAAGGCATCCGCTTCGCGGAAGTCACCCTGCACACCGGCCTTGGCACTTTCCGCCCTATCGAGGTGGAAGACCTGAGCAAACACAAAATGGATGCAGAATATTATCGCATCGACGAGGCCGCCTGCAAGATCGTCAACAAGGCGATCGAAGGCCATCATCGCATCTGTTCCGTGGGCACTACCACCATGCGCGCTATTGAATCTTCTTATACTGCGGAAAAACTGCTGAAGCCTTCTGAAGGATGGACGAATATCTTTATTCATCCTCCTTACAACTTCAATGTAGCCGATTCGCTGATCACCAATCTCCATTTGCCTAAAACCAGTTTGCTGATCATGGTCTGCGCCTTTGCGGGATATGACCTGGCAATGGAAGCGTATAAAAAAGCCATCAAAGACAAATACCGGTTCTTCAGTTATGGCGACGCGATGGTAGTAATATAGAAATATACGCGAAAATATTACCAACGGGTAGAACAAAAACGAATACAGATTTCCGTTATATTCCATTGTAGATATCCAACAGCTGTCGCGCTGAATTTTCCCAGCTGAACAGGCGCGCCCTTTCAAACCCTTTTTGCCGGTATACCGCCCGCAAATGCTCATCGGCAGCCATCTTCGCGATGCCCTGCGCGATTTCCTTGTAGGAATGCGGGTCGACCAGCAATGCTGCATCCCCGGCTATTTCGGGTATTGCTGAAGCATTGGAAGCGACCACCGGAACCCCGCTCGCCATGGCTTCCAGCATGGGCAGGCCAAAGCTTTCCCTGAGCGACGGATACACAAATACCTGCGCATGATGATACAATAAGGGCATCTCCTCTATCGGGATATATCCGGGGAAAATAAATTTATCCATCAGATGCATCTTGTTCTGCTCCCGGAGCAGCTGCTCCACATGCCGCCTGGCATAATCGGTGATCACCAGCGGCAGCGCATCCTCACAATTATCGCAGTACTCGGTATACGCCCGCGCCATGGCCTGGGTATTTTTTTTAGGCGCGGTATTGCCAAGAAAAAGAATATACGCTTCCGGCAACAAATATTTCCGACGGAACGCCTCTGCAGTTTCCTGATGATGATCCGGGTGGAATCGCTCATCCACGCCATTGTACACCACCCTGATCTTATCTGCCGGCGTTTTACACCTTTCGGCTATGATATTTTTCTCATACATGGAAACGGTAATGATCAACCGCGCCTGTCTGATCGCGCGCGGAACCACCGCCCTCCGGTAAAGATTGCCCAGGTTCTGATAGGCCGACCCGCCGAAGTTTGTATTCTCGAGATAGATCACGTCATGAAGGGTGAGGATCAGCGGCGCCGGGCAGATCAGCGGCGCCGTATTGGCCATGCAATGAACAAGATCGGGCTTGTTCTTTTTCAGGGCAAGGGGAAGACCCGCCTGCTCCCAGTCGGCATACGTAAGAGAAGATATATAGCGGATGCTCAGGTTTGGCAATTCGGAGATGCCCGACATATCCGTATCCTTTTTTACAAAAAGAAGGTATTCATTTTTTTTATCCAGGCGCGGAAGACGCCTGATCAACTCCAGCGCCACGACTTCCATACCGTGCTTTCCGGGCCTGAACAATCTTTGCGCTTCGATGCCTATTTTCATACCGTTATCTTGTAATTGATCGGCAAGTTTACTCCATTTACCAGTATCCTCCGCATTATTTACCGCATAACATTTATATTTCTCTTGAATATTTATTATTTTTTTTAGCCAAGAGGAACTCCCATAAAATTTTTCATTCATCCTTTGCATATTTTATGAATGAAAAATTTTATGTACGTTTGAAAGGAATGTTTTCTGCGAGACGCCGCTATACCGGCTGTCGGGTATAAAGACCTGCTCATTAAAACAAGCTAAAAATGAAATCGATCATATGGTTATTGCTGGGCTGCTTCCTCGCTACAAAAACGTTTTCCCAGGAAGTATATCCCCTGTATCCTAAAAAGATCCCCGGCGCGAAGCCTTCCGTTAACGCCGAGACCTCGGAAACCAATAAAGACGGGATCCTGATCGTGCATAAGGTAAGCATCCCCACGCTGACGGCCTATTTTCCTCCGCCCGAAAAAGCCACAGGCCAGGCCGTGATCATCTGCCCCGGCGGAGGATATTCCATACTTGCGGCTAAGCATGAGGGATATGATGTCGCCGAACGGTTTATTGAATCGGGCATAGCCGCCTTTGTGCTGAAATACAGGATCCCCGACGACCAGACCATGGAGAACAAAGAAACAGGACCGATCCAGGACGCCCAGCGGGCCATCCAAATGGTAAGGGAAAACGCTAAAAAATGGGGAATCAATAAAAACCAGGTTGGCATCATGGGATTTTCCGCCGGCGGCCATCTCGCCTCCACCGCGGGCACCCATTTCGAAAAAGCTTATGTCCGCAATAAAAAAAGAATCAGCCTGAGGCCTGATTTCCTGGTACTGGTCTATCCCGTGGTTAGCTTTTCTGATAACTTCGGCCATACCGGCTCCAGGAAAAACTTATTGGGCGATCATCCCTCGCCGGAAAAGATTGCGGAATACTCCAACGATCTGCAGGTTAGTCCCGAAACGCCTCCCAGCTTCCTGGTGCATGCAAAGAACGATCCCGTAAAAGTAGAGAACAGCCTGGCTTTTGCCGAAGCGCTCAAAAAGAACAATGTACCCGTTGAGCTGTATCTGTACGAAGACGGCGGCCATGGTTTCGGCATGATCAATCCCACCAGCGATACCCGGTGGATGGACCTGGTGGTTGACTGGCTGAAAAAAACATTTCCTTAACGCCATCCATTCGTTCACCGCGCGATGTCGCCAACACAGCGCCTGGCGCTTCCGTCTATACCGGAACCGCTACGAACCGGCATGCCGATCTCCAAAAAAATGCCGGGTCGACGATCATCAACCCGGCATATGTATGTTGAACGCGTTATACGCTGTTATTCCAGTCCGAACAACCCCTTATTCAGCAATTGAAGGGTCTTGACCTTGTCGTCCGAAGGCACGAGTATAGACACATTGTGCTTACTACCGCCGTAGCTCACCATACGCACCGGCACGCTGGACAAGGCTTCAAATAATTTTTTCAGCAGATCAGGCGTTTGAACGATTTCATTGCCCACCACGGAAATAATGGAATAGTTTTTCTCCACGGTGATCGTGCCGAACGGCTCCAGTTCCCGGACGATCTCATCCAGGTGGCCCGCGTTATCAATGGTTACCGACACGGCAACTTCCGATGTGGTGATCATGTCTATCGAGGTGCGGTATTTTTCAAATACTTCGAATATTTTTCTAAGGAATCCATATGCCAACAGCATGCGGCTGCTCTTGATGTTAATGGCGATGATCCCGTCTTTTGCAGCAACCGCTTTTACGCCAACGGAGCCGGCTTCCTGCGCAATCAACGTTCCAGCCGCAGAAGGCTCCATCGTGTTCAGCAATTTCACCGGCACTTTAAAGAACTGCGCAGGCCATATAGAAGCCGGGTGAAGGATCTTGGCCCCGAAATAAGCCAGCTCGGCAGCCTCTCCAAAACTCAGCTGTTCGACGGGACGGGTCTTATTGACGACCCTGGGGTCATTGTTGTGCATGCCGTCGATATCGGTCCATATTTCACAAGCAGAGGCGCCAACGGCTGCAGCGATCAGCGATGCGCTATAATCGCTTCCGCCTCGTTTAAGATTGTCTACCTCTCCCCTTGCATTTCTGCAGATATAGCCCTGCGTGATAAATATTTTTTTATCCTTGTGCTGTTGCAGCAGCCGGGATAATTTTGTTTTGATCTCCGGCACATGGGGTTCGTCATTTTCATCGATAGCCATAAACTCCAGGGCCGGCAGCAACGCATGATCGATCTTTTTTTCCTCCAGGTAAGCGGAGAATAATTTCGTTGACAGCAATTCTCCCTGCGCCAGGATATCCTTGCTCAATGCTTCGCTGAATGATATCTTGAGGATGATGTTCAGGAATTCAAAATGTTCTGAAACGATATTCTTTGCTCTGGCCAGCGTGGACTCCGCTTTCAGCAGATCCGAAACAAAGGCATGATAATGCGCTTCCAGTTTATCGATATGCTGCTTCGCAAGCTCTCTATCTCCCGATGCCATAGCTTCCCCTATGCTTACCAGCGCATTCGTGGTGCCGCTCAATGCGCTTAGGACGACTATAACGGGCTCATCCGCGCGGGTGATCAATTCCGATACCTGTTGCATTCTTTCAGGCTTGCCTACGGAAGTGCCTCCGAATTTCATTACTTTCATTCAAAAAATTTTAGGATTGCAAAGATAACCGAATACCCCATATTATATGCAGGGAAACCGGCGCTAAGGGAAACAAATTAAGGCAAGCGGGAGCTTCTTTGGAAAGCCGTTCAACCTCACAAAGGAACAAGCCAACCCCGACAGCCGGCCATGAAGCAAATAAATTAAGGCGAAGACAAAGGAGAAGTTTCTTTGAGGACACCGTTCAAAGCCCGGGGAGAACAACCGAAGATGGCGTCCGGCGGTAAAGCGGCGCAAGCCAGAGGCAACCTAAAGATATCAAAGCGGAATACCGAATTTATCGCTCAGCGTTTGCAGGTCGTCTACCACGGCTTTCAGCAGGGGAATACCTTTCTCAAGACGCTCCGCTTCCATCATTCTTTCCGGATCGCCGGGCACCAGCACCTGTTCATAACCTTCCATGGGACGGGCAGACCGGAATCGCCGGATCCAGTTGTCCATGTTTTTCTTAAAATCGTCTGCGGGACGGAATGCATCAATGCGCATGGCGCCAAAAAAATGACCTATCCCCTTTCCCGGCATGTGTTCCGGCATCGCCATAAAAGCCGGAAACGGCGGCGCCCAGGGGCCATAGTTTGCCCCGCTTAAAACGGCTGAAAATATGTCCACGATGGCGCCCAATGCATATCCCTTGTGACTTCCATGCTCTCTGTCGCCGCCAAGCGGCAATAAGGCGCCCCCCCGTTTTAACTCGTGGGGATCCGTAGATACCCGCCCCTCTTTATCCTGTATCCAGCCTTCGGGAGCGGCTTCGTTTTTTCTCTGCAGTATTTCCAGTTTACCGTTCGCCGCGGTGGTGGTGGCCATATCCGCCACAAAGGGAGGCTCTTCGCCTGCGGGAATGGCTACGCAGATGGGATTGGTACCGAGCAGCCTTTCCGTGGAAAAGGTCGGGGCTACCAGCGGGCTCGCGTTGGTCATCGCAATACCGATCATTTCATTTTCCACCGCCTGCAAGGCATGATGCGCGGCAATACCAAAATGGTTGGAATGCTGAACGCTAACCCAGCCAGTTCCCGCCTGCCTGGCCTTTTCTATCGCTATTTTAACGGCAAACGGCGCCACCACCAATCCCAGCCCGCTATCCCCGTCTACCACGGCGGTAGAAGGCGTTTCATGGATGACCCGGATATGGGGGGCGGTATTGGCCCTACCGGCTTCCCATAATCGAACATACCCGATCAAGCGGGCAATGCCGTGAGAATCAATGCCTCGTATATCGGCGCTCAATAATCCCTTAGCCGCAACCCGCGCATCCTCGTCGCTGCAACCTATACTGCTGAATATGCCCCTGGTAAATGCCGTCAAACGCTCGTAAGAAAATACTTCTTCTGCCATAGGAACAAAGGGTAAAATGCAGCCTTGGCCGGATTTTACCCTTTTATATTATTATTATTATTTAAAATGGAAGATCGTCAACGGGATCCGTCATTTCATTACCGGCAGAAACCGGGGAGGCCGAACCCGAAGATTGCTGCTGATAAGTGTCGGGGCCGCTTCCGGGATCGCCGCCCCTGCTTCCCAACAACTGCACGCTGAATACCCTCAGGGAAAGCGAAACGCCTGTAGTGCCATCATTTTTAGGATAGGTTCGCACATCAGGAGTTCCCTCCACATATACCTGCGTGCCCTTTTTTAAATAGTTCGCCACAGCGGTGCGGTCCGTCCAGTAAGCGCATTCCACCCATATCGTCTTGTCCCGCTGAACGCCCTGGCTATCCCTGAACCGCTCTGTATGGGCCACATTAAAATTGATCACGCTCTTGCCATTGACCGTATTCGTCAGGCAATCTTTTCCGAGATTACCAATAACCTGCATTTTTATCATAGTCTACTTTTTTACAACAGTGAACCTGCAAATTAACCATTTTGGCAGGTCCTATCCTCGGTGTTTTAACTAATTTCTCCGCCTTTTTTCCCCATTGTTTATCCCTATGAAATATTTCCGCCTGTATGCAATGGTCTTCCCGATCCGACAACCGGCTTAGGGTCCTTATCATGACAAAGACCTCCATGCAATTATTTTGCCGCCGCAGCGTTAAGTGGTCATGAAAAAAATCATCCTTTCCACGCAGATCATATTGCTTTTTGCCGCCGCCTCCGCGCAGGAGTTTCCGGGTTACCGCACCGGCGCTTATACCGGGGTAAACGGCGTATTTTTTAATCCCGCAAATATTGCGGATAGCCGGCACCGTTTTGACGTCAACCTGTTTTCCTTTAATCTGCTTGTAGGAAACGATAACGCGTCTTTCAAACTGAAAAACATTTCCGAATCATTTGAAGGCGACAAGTTAAAAGACCAGTTGTTCGGCAAGGATGCCGGTCCGTCCAGCGCCCAGATCAACCTGGATCTTCACGGCCCTTCATTCATGCTTAATATCGGCAAAAAAAATGCAATTGCGCTTACCAGCCGCGCGAGACTTTTTGTGAACGCCATGAATATCGACGGCAAGCTGGCGGATAAGCTCTCGGATGATTTCTCCAACGACCCAGAGCTCCCTTATACGCTTTCATCCAGCGAAAACATGCGCCTGGCGGTAAACGGATGGACCGAATACGGCCTTAGTTTCGCCAGGGTGATCACCCAGCAGGGCGCTCATTTCTTTAAGGGAGGATTTACGGTTAAATACCTGGCAGGCGCCGGCAATACCTATATGAACATCAACAATTTTAATGGAACGCTCGATAGCGACGACTTTATTCAGAAAACCTACCTGGCAAACACGACCGGGAGGGTAGCCGTCGGCATAGGAGGGATCAATGTCTCGGATTTCGAAGCTGCCGACCTGCTCAATTCCAAAAGCTCGGGATTGGGAGGAGATCTGGGGTTTGTGTATGAATACCGTCCCGGCGGCAAAAAATACAAATTCAGATTTGGCGCCGCGCTTCTTGATATCGGAAAGATAAAATACGAGAAAGAAGCGGGTAAAAACGGGGCTTATGATATCCATATTACCAATGCGGAGCGTTTGTACATGGACGAACTGGCTGAACAGGACCTGGAAAATTACAATGATTTCTTTCTTTCCCATCCCCAGTATTTTACCCCTGTTGGCTCCCAGGAAAACACGTATAGCGTATCCCTGCCCACCACCTTGCAGCTGAATGCCGATCTTAATATCCAGGGCGGGTTCTACGTAAGCCTGGCAGGGCAGATCGCGCTGAATGGCAGCGAAGAGAAAGTATACAACAACTATTCCTATTCCGGACTGTCCATAACTCCCAGATATGAAACAAGGAAGTTTGGCGTATATCTCCCACTTCATTATAACGAGCTTTCCAAAATGAATGCCGGCCTTTCCCTGCGTATGGGCCCCGTGTTTATCGGGTCGGGCAGCATACTGACCGCCCTGGCCGGAAATTCCAAGCAGGCTGATGTTCATTTTGGGATCCGGTTCGGCGGCTTTAAAAAAGGCTAAACAACGCTGCGCAATCAAGCGAAATCGGGCTTTCGAACGGACTTTCAACACCCTCCGGCTAAGCCCCGCATACCGGCATATGTTAACCCATACGCGGGCAATTTACCGCATCAGATGCGAACAGACTTTTACTTTTAACCCTAGGCTCCCGCTATGACCAGGAACCCAGGACATAGCGGCGAAGGATCTAAGCGTTAAACCCATTGCAGAAATTGACCGCATCGGATGTGAGCAAGCCATTTGTTTTAAAAGCCAGCGACCCCAACACATAAATCCTATAGGCGGACGATCCAAGCGTTAACCGATATACAGCGCTTAGCCGCATCAGGCAGGCCATACGTTAAAGCCATATCTCCCGAGAAATAAGGTCCCGGCGCAGCAGCAACGATCTGACCTTAAAAAAAGCTAAACTATTCCCGGCAGCATGGCGAAATTGCAGTATTAAGGTATCTTTGCGCCCATGAGCCGGAAAGGAAAAGTGTTAGTTGCCATGAGCGGCGGGATCGACAGCACCGTCGCCGCGCTGATGCTTCATGACCAGGGTTATGAAGTAGTGGGGATCACTATGAAAACATGGGACTATGCCTCCAGCGGTCCCGGCAAAAAAGAAACCGGCTGCTGCAACCTCGATTCCTTTAACGACGCCCGTATGGCGGCCGTTCAGCATGGCTTCCCGCATTTTGTGCTGGATATCAGGGATGAATTCGGCGATTTTGTGATCGATAATTTTGTAGAAGAATACCTGGCCGGCAGAACGCCCAACCCCTGCGTGATGTGCAATACGCATATCAAATGGAGGGCCTTGCTGAAAAGGGCAAATGCGCTGGACTGCGAGTTTATCGCCACGGGGCATTATGCCAATATCCGCCAGGGAGAAAACGGCCGTTTCTATCTATCCAAAGGGCTCGATGAATTAAAAGACCAGAGTTATGTGCTCTGGGGACTTCCCCAGGACCTGCTGTCGCGCACCTTGCTGCCGCTGGGCTCTTTCCGCAAGCCCGAAATAAGGGAAATGGCTATCGGCTACGGCTACCCGGAACTCGCAAAAAAAAGCGAGAGCTATGAAATCTGTTTCGTTCCCGACAACGATTACCGCGGCTTCCTGAAACGCAGGATACCTACCCTGGAATCATCGGTGGAAGGAGGCAATTTTATTGATAAATCCGGGAAAGTGCTGGGCCGGCACAGGGGATATCCCTTTTATACCATCGGTCAGCGTAAGGGATTGGATATCGCTTTGGGCAAACCCGCTTATGTGACCGGAATCGTGCCGGAAACCAATACCATCGTATTGGGCGATGAGGACGACCTGAACCGGTCGGAAATGCTGGTAAGCAAGATCAACTGGATCAAATACGACGGCGTTACGCCCGGAATGGAAGCCGTTACCAAGATCAGGTATAAGGACAAGGGCGCCCTTTCGCAACTGTACCCTCATGAAAAAGGCATTGCCGTTAACTTTTTTGAAGAAGTAAAAAGCATTGCGCCCGGACAGAGCGCTGTTTTCTATGAAGGGGATGATGTGATCGGCGGAGGCATTATCCAGCTTTAAACCTTTTCGGTCAACCAGTTAAGGGCAATATTTTTCCTGTTTTTCCGTTATGTTGAAACACTATTTTACCCCGGAAGGGCGCGCTTAGCTTTCATCTTATGAAAAGAATCTGCTATTTTATTTTTGTCCTTCTGCCAGCGGCTGTTTTGATGGGGTCCTGCGAAAAAAAAACCGACTCTCCCTTTGAAGGCTCGCTTAACGAATATTTGCCTCTCCAGGTCGGGAAATATATCCGTTATCAGCTGGATTCCACCGTATATATTCATTTTGGTCAGCGGGATACCGTTATCTCCTACGAGGCCAAGGATGTGGTGGAAGAAGAAATAACGGATAATGCGGGCCGGCAGGGATTCAGGGTGGTCCGGTACCTGCGGGATGCCGGCAGCGCGGAAGATACGGAATGGACCTCGGCGCTTGCATACCGGGTAACGCCCACGCGCGAAAGCATAGAGATTTTAGAAGACAACCTGAAATTCCAGAAGCTGAGGATCCCTCTGAAAGACGGATACCATTGGCATGGCAACAGCTTTCTGCCCTACTCGCCTTATTATACGGTTTACCAGTTCAGCAACGATGAAGACATCGATATATGGGATTATACCTACCATAACGTCAACCAGCCAACGCTGATCGACGGCAAACAGTTCGACAATACGGTCACCGTTATCCAGGTTGCGGATTCTGTCAACGTGCCCATTACGTATCCGGACGGATTGGCCTACCGGAATTACTGGGTTGAACAATATGCAAAAGGGATCGGGCTGATCTATAAAGAGGTTGCCATGTGGGAATACCAACCCCCGAACGGAGGCAACCCGGGCTATAAGACCGGATTCGGTATCAAAATGACCATACTCGATCACAATTGACGAAGCGGCGCGAATGCCCGGCAGGAACGTAATACCTGCCGAGTGATCGCCCTTGAAGATCAACCCTCAAAAATCCGGCCCCCAATGTATGCCAGATGAAAAAAATATTCTTCCTGATACCGGTAGCGATCGCCGTTTCCCTGGCAACAAATGCCCAGAACAGGCATCTTATCCGCTTTAAAGACAAACAGAGCCCTGTTTATTCGCTCGCAGCGCCATCCGCCTACCTGTCGGAAAAATCCATTTTAAGACGGGCGCGGCAAAACATACCTGTCGATTCCACCGACCTCCCGGTGAACCCCTATTACCTGAACAGCATTGCCGGTATCCCCGGCGTAACCATCCTAAGCGTTTCCAAATGGCTTAACCAGGCATTGGTGGAAATCCCCGATGACGACGCACTGAACAAGATCATGGAACTTCCCTTTGTGGTTCGCCAGACCGTCCGCCCCATAAAAACCAGGACCAGCGGAGCGGGAAGCCCTGATAAGAAATTTGATGAACCGCGGGACAGCCTGCAACCGCGTTCCGCTACAAATAAACCGCCCTCGAGAACCAGGGCTACCGGAATCGCCGACGACGCCGCGCATTACGGCGCGAGCTACGACCAGATCCGCATTCATGAAGGAGAATACCTTCACAACCTGGGGTTCCGCGGCGAGGGCATAAGCATAGCCATCCTCGACGCCGGGTTTTCGGGATACCTCACCAACCCCGCTTTTGAAAGAACGCGCGCGCAGAACAGGATAAAGGGGGAATACGATTTCGTAAATAACGAGTACAGCGTCAACGAAGACCATTCGCACGGGCTGCATTGTTTCTCCACCATGGCCGCGGATATCCCCGGCGTTATGGTAGGCAGCGCGCCCCAGGCAGATTTTTACCTGTACAGAACAGAGAATGTGTTGTCTGAAAGCATTGCCGAAGAACAGTTCTGGGCTTCCGCCGCAGAAAAAGCAGATAGCGTGGGGGCCGATATGATCTCCTCCTCCCTGGGTTATGTCAGTTTCGACGACCCCTCCCTCAATCATAGCTATGCGCAACGCGATGGCAATACCGCGCTCATCACCAATGCGGCCGACCTTGCCGCAAAAAAAGGAATGATCGTCATGGCGGCCTGCGGCAACTCGGGAACTTCATCAACCGAAAGCAAATACGTAATGTGCCCGGCAGATGGCGACAGCGTGGTCACTGTTGGCGCCGTGGATGCAGCGGGACTAATTGCCGGATTCAGTTCCTGGGGCCCCAACGGCGCCGGACTGCTAAAACCCAATATTGTTTCGATGGGCAGGGCGGCATCCTATATCACAGTAAGCGGAACGCCAGGAACGGGAAACGGCACTTCGCTCGCCACTCCGAACATAGCCGGACTGATTGCCTGTTTATGGCAGGCGTTCCGGGAATTTTCGAATATGGAGATCAAGGAAGCCGTAGAGAAAAGCGCCGACAAATACAATAATCCCGATGACCGTTACGGGTATGGCATTCCCAATTTCCGGGTAGCTTATACGCTGCTGCAGCAAAAGCGCGAAGCAAGGGCTCAGGGCATCCTGAAAGACAAATGGATCAAAGCGTTTCCGCTGCCGGTGAAAAAAGACTTTACCGTATTGCTGAAGGCCCCGTCTTCCGGGAATGCCAATATCCAGATCATCGATCTCTCCGGTCGCATATGGCAAAGCCTGAAGATCCAGACGCTGGAAAATAATTTTTACCATATCCCCATGAGCATCCCTGCTTCAGCCGCAGGCATGTACTACCTGCGGTATAACGATGGTAAAAACAAGGCTACGCTGGAGTTACCGAAGTTCTAAACAACGCAGCGAACAAGGTATCGGCCTTGTCGGCATAGCCTTCGATCATACGCATTTCCAACAACTCCAACCCGTATCCGGATTGAAAGGCCCGCGCCGCTTCTTCATTTTCCTTCCTGAAAACAGAGCAGGTGATGTACAAGAGGTATCCTTGTTTTTTTATAAAAGGCAGCGTTGCTTTCACCAATCTCCGCTGCAAGTCTGCATACCGCTCGATCTCCCTCCGCTTAAAAAAAGAAAGCTGTTCAGGCGTCCTGCTCCAGGTTCCCGAACCCGAGCAGGGGGCGTCGACAATGACCAGGTCGAAGGAGGAAGGCTCCGGCGGAACGATCGTATTCTTTTGGGGGCGCATCGCGCGGGCATCCGGGCCGGGCGGCGATTGCGAAGAAGAAACAACATTTTTTGCCGATCCCGGAACACTGGCGCCCAATGCTGCAGACGATTGCGAGACATTATTCGAAGGAAAGTCGTTTACCTCCAGCCTGGAAAGATCCATAACAAAGGCATGGGGCTTCCCGATGCCCGCGCGGGCAAATCGCTCCTCCAGCCGGGCCAGGCTATTTTTACGTATATCAGTTACCGTTATATCAACAACGTTCAGCAGATCATGCGCCAGGATAGACTTACCGCCGCCGCCGGCGCAGCAGTCCCAGATTTTTGCCGGAACGGGCAACTGATCTTTAATCAGCCTTAGCAGCTCGCCGGTCCGTTGCGAGCTAAGATCCTGCACCACAATTTCCCGGTCGACCGCGGCGATCGCGTCGATGGGGAAACCATTCGGAAGCCTGACCGCATTGGGCGCTATAAGATCGAAGGGCGCCTGTTTTTCCCCAAGCCGGGAAAGGACCTGCGCTTCATAGCCCGGCCTTATCCGGATAAAAAGATCGGGTTGCCGCAGGTGAGAGCAAATAAACAACTCCTTATTTATCGATTCGCTCAGTTCTTCTGCGCAAGGAAAAATGGATGCAGGTAAAAACTCCGGGTATACATGACAGATATGATCGATCCTGGTTGAGGCATCGGGAAAATCATGGGTTTCCAGGAACTCCTTCCATGAGGGGGGCAGGAATTCCAGCAACGCTGTTTTTTTTTCGGCAGACAAAAAAAGACCGGCTTTGATCCTTTCCTCAATGTCCAGATCCGGCAACGCCCGGCCTATCCGCCAGCAGGCATAGCAAAGCCCCGCGATATGTTTCCGGTCTGTCGACCCGTATTTTTTATGGGCTTTAAAAAAAGATTTCAGGTAGGCGGCAAAGGGCTGCCCTCCGTCGTATCCGGCGATAAGTTGTACAGCAGCATGCAGATGCGCATAAAATATCATCCTTATAGATCCAGCAGGCTCTTAATCGGGTCTTTCCCAAACAACAGCAGCTCGGGGTTTTCCAGTAATTCCTTCACCCTTACCAGGAAGCTCACCGATTCGCGGCCGTCGATAATGCGGTGATCGTAGCTCAGCGCAATGTACATCATTGGCCTGATCACGACCTGGCCACTCACTGCCACCGGTCTGTCCTGTATCTTATGCATACCCAGGATCGCCGACTGGGGGATATTAATGATCGGGGTGCTCATCAGGGAGCCGAATACGCCTCCGTTGGTAATGGTAAAAGTGCCGCCCTGCATTTCTTCCAGGCTGAGCTTGTTCTCCCTGGCCTTGGTCGCCAGTTCGATCACCTTTCGCTCGATCTCGGCCATATCCAGGCTTTCGGCATTTCGTATAACCGGCACCACCAGCCCTTTCGGCGCGGAAACGGCAATAGAGATATCGCAATAGTCGTGATATATGATCTCTTCCTTATCGATATATGCATTCACGGAAGGCCATTCCTGCAACGCAAAACAGCAGGCTTTGGTAAAAAAACTCATGAAGCCCAGTCCAACGCCATGCGCTTCCTTGAATTTATCCTTGTATTTCGCCCGCGTTTCCATGATGCGGCTCATGTCCACTTCATTAAAAGTGGTAAGCATCGCCGTTGAATTCTTGGCTTCCACCAACCGACGGGAAATGGTTTTCCGGAGATTGCTCATCTTCTCTTTCTTCTCCTCCCGGCTGAACAATGCCTGTCCCGGTTTTCTACCCGGATTGCTCAGCGCGTCCAATACATCGTGCTTTAATATTTTGCCCTGGTATCCCGAAGGCGTAACGGTTTTGGGATCCAGTTTTTTATCGGCGATAATGGCTGAAGCAACCGGCGTAGCCTTAATATCGGCTCGTTGTTCAGGTTTGGCCGGCTGGCTGGCCGCGGCGGTTGCCGATGCGGCAGGCGGGGCCGGTTGATCTGTTCCCTGGGGAGAAGGCTGCGAAGCGGCTCCGGCGGGTTTTTCGGCGGCATCGTCTATTTGGCCCAGCAGGTCGCCGATATTCAACGTATCGCCTTCCGCTGCAACCGTTTTCAGCAGGCCTGCTTTTTCAGCATTCACTTCAAAGGTCGCTTTTTCGCTTTCCAGCTCGGCCAGCACCTCATCCCGCTCAACCCAATCGCCGTCTTTCTTAACCCATTTAAGCAAGGAAACTTCGCTTATTGACTCTCCTACCGTTGGAACTTTTATATCGATCATAATCGCTTAATTATTCTTGTTTGTTCGTGTTTATTGAATGTGAAATAAAGAACGCCTGTTTTCTTTCATTGCATCGCAGCGCTTTTATCCGCTCATATTCCAAAAGCGGTTTCAATGATCTCCGCCTGTTCCATGGCATGGACCTTGGCATATCCTGTCGCCGGCGAAGCGCTTGGCTGCCTGCTGATCACGCCGTAGTTTATACTTTTCAGGTTCATTTGCAGGAACGAGGCCGCGCCCATGTTCAAGGGTTCTTCCTGCACCCAGAACCAGGTTGCTTTGTTGTACTTGTTGTACAATGCTTCCAATTGCTTAAGCGGAAGAGGATATATCTGTTCCAACCGGATGATGGCGGTATCCTTCCGGTTTTCTTTCTGCTGATGCGCGGCCAGGTCAAAATACACTTTGCCGCTGCAGAACAATACTTTTTTCACATTTGCCGGCTTGTCGATATACTGATCGTCGATCAGTTCCTTAAAGGATCCGGAGGTAAATTCTTCCATCGCCGAATAGGAACCGGGATGGCGAAGGTTGGCCTTCGGCGAGAAATTAACCAGGGGTTTCCGGAATGGCCAGCTCAGCTGCCTTCTAAGCGCATGAAAAAGATTTGCCGAGGTGGTGATATTGGTGATCACCATATTCAGCTCCGCGCAAAGCTGGAGAAAGCGTTCCATACGAGCGCTGGAATGTTCGGGGCCCTGTCCTTCATAACCATGCGGGAGCAGCAATACCAGGCCATTCATACGATTCCATTTTTGTTCCGCGCTGGCGACAAACTGGTCGATAATGATCTGTGCGCCGTTGGCAAAATCGCCGAACTGGGCTTCCCAGATCACCAGGGTATTCGGGGTTGCCATTGCATATCCATATTCAAATCCCACTACTGCGTACTCGCTTAGCAAGGAATTATAGATCCTCAACTGTCCGGCGGCGCCGGGTATCCTGCTCAGGCGGTTATATGCCCTGTCGCTGGTTTCATCGCGCAGGACGGCATGCCGGTGAGAAAAAGTGCCCCTGCGGATATCCTGTCCGCTCATCCGCACATCTTTCCCTTCAAGCTGCAGGCTGCCGTAAGCCATCAGCTCGCCTGTGGACCAGTCGACCTTTCCCTGTTCTTTAAACAGTTTTATCTTATCAAGGATTATTTTTTCCACTTTCCGAAGCGGCTTGAAGTCCTCCGGCCAGCTCATTGCGGCATCGAATACCTTTTTAAAATCTTCTTCGCTGATGCTGGTATCCGGCGATCGATCAAAATCTTCCACGCTTGCTTTTCTCAGGCTTTTCCACCAAAGCTCTGGCTGCTGATAATTATATGGAAGGGGATGCTGCTTAACATCGTCGAGTCTTTCCTGGAGATCCTGCCAAAACTGCTTTTCCATGTTCTTGGCCAGTTCTTTCGCATCGGTTTCCCCGTTTTCGAGCAGGTAGCTGGAATACACTTCCCTGGGATTGGGATGCTTATCGATGATCGCATACAATGCGGGCTGGGTGAACTTGGGATCGTCTCCCTCATTATGACCGTGCCTGCGGTAACAGACCATATCGATAAAAATATCCGAATTGAATTCCTGCCGGTACCGGGTCGCGATCTCCGCGCATTTCACCACCGCTTCGGGGTCGTCCCCGTTAACGTGCAGCACGGGCGATTGGATCATCGCCGCAACAGCGGTGCAATAGTCGGAGCTCCGGGCATCGTCGAAATCGGTGGTAAACCCGATCTGGTTATTGATCACGAAGTGAATGGTCCCGCCGGTAAAATAACCGCTCAGGTTGCTCATCTGCGCCACTTCATATACTATTCCCTGGCCCGCGATGGACGCATCGCCATGAATCAATATGGGGAGTATCTTATCGTATTCGCTGCCATATACCACGTCGGCCTTGGCGCGCGCAAACCCGACGACCAGCGGATCGACGGCTTCCAGGTGGGAAGGGTTGGGACACAGTTTCAGGTGAACGGTCTTCCCATTGGGCGTTTTCACTTCGCTGCCAAAACCCATATGGTATTTAACGTCGCCGCTGCCCATGGTCTGGTCGACCTTTGCCGTTCCCTCAAATTCGCTGAATATCTGTTCGTATGTTTTCCCGATGATATTGGCCAGCACATTCAGCCGGCCGCGATGCGCCATCCCGATCACCACTTCCTGCACGTCGTGATCTGCGGCCGTGGTGATGATCTCATCCAGGGCGGCGATGGTGGTCTCCCCTCCTTCGAGGGAAAATCTTTTCTGGCCCACATATTTTGTATGCAGGAATTTTTCAAACATCACCCCCTGGTTAAGCTTCTCCAGGATCCTTTTTTTCTTGGTCAGCGGTAGCGGCTGCAGCCAGTTTTTCTCTATTTCAGTGGTCAGCCAATCGACTTTTTTCTGGTCGCTGATGTATTTGAATTCGATGCCCACATGGGCTGCATAACATTTCTGCAGGTGTTCCAGGATATTTTTAAGAGAGGTCGTCCCCAGCCCGATAAGGTTTCCCGCAAAAAAATTCTTTTGGAGATCCTCTTCGGTGAAACCGAAAAAGCCCAGATCAAGATTCGCCCCCCTGTCTTTCCGAGGACGGATAGGATTGGTCTTAGCGATCAGGTGCCCCTTGTTCCGGTATCCCAGGATCATCCGGTAGGCGCCCAGCTCCTTTTTCCAGTCTACCCCGTCGGCCGTAATATTCGGCAAGCTTTCCCCTGTCGCCGACGGCTGCGGACCATTTGCCCCGTTCCGGGCGGAGATCGCAAAATCAAATCCTTCAAAAAACTTCCTTAGATCGGGGTCCACGGAAGCGGGGTCCCTTACAAAATCCTGGTAAAGTCCTTCAATAAAAGCCGGGTGCGAATTGGTGATATAACTGAAATCCTTCATACAGTTGTTAACTTAATGCTTCAATGCTGACACAAATGTCAGCATAATAAATCTGCTTACAAATATCGGTCAAAATAATTCATTCAGGAAGGGTAATTTATTTGATAATCAGTCATCTATTAATAATTTTCAATATTTTTCAAACATGGTTTTCGATATTTCAGGATAATCCTGTACTTTTGCCGTCTTAAAATTTTTGAGCGAAATGGCAAATCACCAGGCTACTAAGAAAGATGTCCGTCAGGCTACCAAACGCAGAGATAGAAACAGGTACTATGGCAAAACCACCCGTAATGCCATCCGCGACCTGAAAGCGATCAAAGATAACAAAGCCGCTTCCGAGTCTCTGCCCGGAGTTGTTTCCATGATCGACAAGCTGGCGAAAAAAGGCATCATTCACCGGAATAAAGCCGCTAATATTAAAAGCAAGCTGGCTCGCAGAGTAAACACATTGGCATCTGCCTAACCCGATACGCTATCAAACAACTTATACGGCATCGCACCAGCGATGCTTTTTTTTGCGCCTGACCCGGGCATAAACGCTCCGCGAGCCCTGCCGGCGATCCCGGATCAATGATCGCCTCTTGCCGCCTCGCCGCCATAAACAAAGAACAGGACTGGTATTGCCGGCCTAGGCGATACATATATCATCGCTCGACCGGATGCATAAGGAAGAGGGAAGTAAGTAATGCCTTCGCCATCTAAACAAATAAAACGCGCTTCTAGTCCAATGATTGTCTTTTTGCCAACCTCACCGCGATAAACAAAGAACAGCAAATAATAAAAACGCTAAGATAGCCCGCCCAATTGTAGTGGAGTATCCTTCCCCTGCTGTCCTGGGCGACGATCAGCCCGGAGATGATGGAAGCAAGCCCGGTGAACAATTGCTGGAACGATGAATTAAAGCTCATGAATCTACCTCTTTGCGCCGACTCCACCACCGTGCTGATCATGGCCTGGGCGGGAATATTCCTGCCGGTTGAAAAAGTAAACCAGAAACTGAATATGCCCAACACCGCATAAAAGGGAATGGCGGGCATATTGGTGATAAAAAATATGGGGATGAGCGATAGGATAAGGCAGATCACGAATACCCGGAGCTTGCCGTACTTATCCGACATCCTGCCGATGGTGAAAGAAGAAAGGAAGGCCGAAACTCCTCCGACCATATAGATCATCGGCGTTTGCGACTTGCTGAAGCCCACATTAAATTCCATATAGGGGTTGATGAAGGGAATGATCATAAAATGACCAAGCATCAACGAGCCGGATAGAAGGAGCGCCATTACCTGGATCTTATTGCCAAATACTTCCTTAAGCGTCTGGCTTACATTGGGCCTGCGTTTAGCGCCCTCTCCCTGCCGAAGATGCCCCCGCATTTGCGGCAGGTAACGCATGATCAGGTAAGCAATGGGGGCGCCTACTATGGCAATAAATACAAAGGGCGCATGCCAGCTGATCAGGTTGGCGAGATACAAACTAAAGGGAACGCCGAATACCGAAGCGACGGCAAAAGCCATAAAGATGGTCGACATGGCGCGACCTCTTTTTTCATACGGAAAGGTATCTGCAACGATAGACAGTACCTGGGCGCCGATCAGCCCGCCAAACAGACCGGTCAGTATCCTTGCCGCCATCAAAAAATGAGGGTCGGGCGCAAGGCCGCAAAACAACGTGCCGATAAGAAACCCCGTATAGGCAAACAACAGCACTTTTTTCCGGTCATACTGATCCACATAGAATGCGGCTATCCATCCCGAAACACAGGCTGTTACCGGGTAAGATGCGACGATCCAGCTGAAGAACCTCGCCGAAATATGAAAATGAGGGATCAGGTAATTGCCCAGGGGCATCATGATCATAAAATCCAAAATATGCGTAAAATTCAAACTGGCCAGGATGGCGAGAATCATCTTTTCTTTCCTTGTCATAAATGCCTTTATTGTTTACCCCTGATCCCCGCTAAAAAAATCAAGCCTGCCGCTAGTCGGCGATCACCTGAATCGTCCCGGCGCCATGATAGGAATGATACTCCCCATTGTACATGGCGTCGGCCGCAACCGGCCCCATCTTATAAATGCCCGGCGAAACGGCGCGGACAGCATAATAATAAACCTGCTTATTGGATACCAGATCGTCAAAGATATTGATCCTGTCGTCGCGCACATCCAGCGATACCGGCGTTGACGCGTCCTTGATCCAGTCCATCCCCGGAATTTCCCTTGTACGGGGATTTTCAATTTCAAAACCGGCGGGCAATATATCCGTCATCGCCACATTGTACACGTTCCCGCTAAACGATCTTTCCAGCGTAAGCTGCACGATCACCAGGTCGTTCTGCCGGAAAACATGCTCGCTTATCCTTCTTCCATACCGGTCAAAAAACTGCCTGCGGATCTTTATATAATTATCTTCCTGCGTATACTGCCCGCTTTTGCTGACGCCCTCCGATTGCCAGTAATAATAAAGACGCCCTTCGCCGCTAGTGATCAGCTCCATAGCATTGCCGCCCAGCTCCTTGTCGGACAGGCTGATGTCCTTCCCGTTAAACTGAGCGATCGTTTTTCCCTTTGCTTTTATTGTTGCCGTTACCGTGGCGGCATTGGCGGCCCTGGACAGTTTTCCCAGCGCCAGGAAACTAAACGCGCATTCCTGCGTGCTGTACCATGTTCTTTCTTTCAGCTTATCGGCCACGTGTTTCGCCATGACCGGTATCTGCGCATTTTCAGGATCTACCTCCAATAAAGCATTCAGGGCAATGGCCTCATCGCGGATATCGGAATAAAAGCTGCCCCCTGTTTGCGCTACCGATTCCTCCCCGGAGAAAGAAGAGGGTAAAAACTCCCTGTACTTTTTCTTGTCGCCGGCTATCGCGTACGCTGCGCTAAGCAGGTATTTGCTGTCGAGGCTCAGCAACTCGCTATTAGCCTTGTAATAATTCATGGCCGAAACATTGGGTCTTGACGCCAGCGCCAGCACATACAAGCTATAGGCGACTTCCTTGGGCGCGATCTTTTTCTGCTGATCGCGGTTATAATAGTAAGCGATGGTCTGTTTGTTCCGCAGCCTGTTGTTGATGAACCCGAGAATGCCGTTGAGCAGGTTCTTGTCTACATCAAACCCGGCCTTCTGCGCCTCCAGCAGGAAATGGCCGGCATAGACGGTAGACCACCAATGCTCTTCGCCTCCTCCTTCCCACAAGGTGAGGCCTCCGTTATACAACTGTCTGAGCTTTATCTTCCGGATGGCTTCGATAATATTGGTATTGGCATTATAGGCCGCGCCCTGCCGTACCGACATCTGCCCGGCAAGATCGCCATAATATAACTGGGGAAAGGCGGCGGAGATCGTCTGTTCGGTACAGCCATAGGGATACCGCAGCAGATACTGCAGCTGTTTTCCCAGCTCCAGCGAAGGGCTACGGCTCAGGACCAGCTTGTATTTTACCGTTGAGGGAAGAAAATCGTTTGTGGGGATGGAAACAGACTGCGAGCCCTTTCCATTTGCCGATCCGCCGCCGGTCAACACCTGCAGGGGCGAAGCGGGACGAACGCCGATAGCGGTCTCGTCGATGAAGGTCTCGCCCAGCGCCTGGGCCTCGATGATGATACTTCCCGTATCAATCGCTGCCGAAGACGCCAGCGAGAATACCGTCCTGGCCTCGCTATGGGGCGCGATGGATAACTGCTGACGCTGATTTGCCCCAACCTTCAGCGGACCGCTGACCTTTATGGCGGCCGTGGCCTGAACAGGTTTATCGGTCGTATTGGATAGGGTAACGGGAACGGATATACTATCTTCTATGCTTAAAAAACGAGGTATGGCCGAGCTGATCACCAGGGGATCGGCTACCGTGATCGCCGTCTCCGAAGCGCCCAGTATTTCACCCTTATAAGCTACCGCCATCAACCGGACCTGTCCGCTGAACTGGGGAATGGAGAACCTGAACTTTGCCTGCCCGTCGCTTCCCGCTTTTACGATGCCGCTCCAGTAAGAAACGATCTTAACTCTTTTCGAAGGCATGGGGTTCGTTCTTTTCTGCATGTCCATGCCGCCGTCGCCGCCTGTGCTGCTCAACCTGGACCTTAGCTCCGGGAACAACAACGGGTAGAGATTGTAGGCCTGCACTTCCAGCGCGCGGGATGCATAAAAATAATCATAGGGATCGGGCGTTTTAAAATCGCTGACCTGCAATACCCCATTGTCCACCGCGGCCAGCGTTACATAACTTCCCGGATGCGCTTTCACCGTTACTTCCTGCTGCGTCCTGGAACGGACAGACTGCTTCGCCAGTATCTCCACCTTATTGATCCTTTTCTTCTCCTCTACCTTGATATTTCGAAAACCATGCGCCGCCGTAAGCGGGATCTCGCTTATCCCATGCGGTTTGATCAGCGTGGCCGTGATATATGCATTGGGAAGATATTCGCCGGCAATTTTAATGTCAAGGGATGCGCTCCGGTTTTCGACGTTCACATATCGGTGAAACAATACCTTGTCCGATTCCAGCGTCACCAGCATTTTTCCGCTGAACGGAAGCTTAAACAATAGTTTAGCGGTTTCGCCGGGCTGGTAAACCGTTTTATCGGTCTCAATATCAATATTGCCTTCCGTATTTACGTCAAACGAGCTGTTGTCGCCGCCCCAGGAGCCATAGCTATAAAAATGCCTGCTTACATAGGCCGAAGCGCCGGGTATGGACAACCGCAATTCGTAATCGCCGGGCGACCGGGGCGTAAAAGAATAAGGCGTATTTTCCCCGCTGATGGTTATCGTTTGTTCCGATACCAGCTTATCGTCTTTCTGCGATTCGTAACGGAAATAACTTCCCGACCTGGACAACACCGTTCTGTACTCGTGCTTCACGACCCTGATCACCGCTTTCACGCCGTTCTCCGCCGCCCCGTCCTTATTTACGGCAACCAATGAGAACTTCGCCGGTTGATTCAACGGGTAATACCCGTAGCCGTCGTCCGCTATTCCCAGAAAAAACGGTTGCGTAAAAATATCGGCCGAAACCAGCCGGCTTACCGGCCTTCCTGTTTCATCAAATACGGTGGTAAAAAAGTTGGCCCTGAGCAATCCTGAATTGGCAAAAAGCTTCGGGGTCTCGTATTTTTCCACCGCATTGCCCTGACCGTCGGTTTTGCCTTCCCTTACCACTTTGTCCATGGAAATGCCCGGGTTCTGGATGCCGAAATTATATTGCGGATATTTTTTAGCCCGGAAATAGGCCGACCGGATCTGTATTTCCGCTTCATAGTTCCTGTTGGCGGCAGGGGGTCCGAAAAAATTCATGGCGTTGATGTCCAGCCTGGCTTCCTGCCCCGGGACCAGGAACGGTTTATCGAGCGTTGCCGTAACCTTTATCCTGTCGGGAACAAATTCTTCTATGCTGAAATGCTTATTCCCCAGCAACACATCGTTGGCCGTATAGGCTTCGAGCACATAGGTTCCGGTAATGGCAGCGGGTGCAATGTCCACGCTGCCCTCGACAGCCCCTTCTTCGTTTAATGTTTTACGAAAGGTTCTAAGTTCCTTGCCATTGGGCAGCAAAAATTTAAACTTCAGGGGGATCTCTCCCGGCGTTTTCCATTGCGGGTCGCGCACGATCACCGAAAAATTGACGGTTTCCCCCGGGCGGTAGATATCTCTCTCCGCATAAATAAATGCGTCAAGGCCGGAAGGGTTGCTGCGCTTGCCTCCTATTTCAAAGCGGGAGGTGTTCACTTTTGTCGAGGAAAAAGGAAGATAGTTAAAATCACTCCCCGTAGAAGCCACGATCATCGCCGGCTTCGCTCCCGCAAATCCTTTTTCGGAATAAGCGATCTCGGCCACTCCTTCGGCATTGGTAACCCCAACGCCTATCGCCTGGTTGTTGTTTGCGTACGCGACCAGGTTGACGCCGCTTACCGCTTCCGCCGTCTTAATGGAATTAATGAATACATATAATTTATCCTTTCCTTCCTTTGCGATCAGCCCCAGGTCCGACAGGGCGATAAAGCGGCTGTCGGCCACCCAGTAGTTGTCCGCCGAACGTATCTTGATATGATAAATCCCTTTGAACCCGGGCAATCGTTCTTCTATATTAAATTTATACAACCTGCTGTTTCCCGTCTGCGGCAGGGAACGCGTATCGATTTCCTGCTCATACACCACATCTCCCAACGAAAGATTACGCCCATCGCTGTAATCATCGTAGTAATAATATTCGCCGCCATCATTTGATTCTTTCGGATAATAGCCATAGCGTTGCGCCGCCAGCAGGTTGTTCTCGTATATCCTGGACACTGCCACTTTTATCTTCGGCACATTGACGATCCGCATTTCGACCATCCTGTTCCCCTGCTCGGAAAGATATACGCCTTTATTGCTGACAAATCGCAGCGAAGGCTCGAGTTCGCCAAACGCTATATCGTTGTGGTATTGTTCCTGGAGCGTTCCGCCTATCCGGCCTCTTAAGCCTTTCAGCAGCGTTAACCGGTAGGTCTTGTTGGCATCAAATTGTTCGCTTTTAACGGCAAAGCCTTCGTCGGTGGGCTCAACGGAAAATTTCACTGCGGGTTCTATTTTGATCTGTGAGGATAGATTTTCCATGACCGGTTGCTGGCTGACGCGCACCAGGACGGTTCCCGAAAGCCCGTCGTGCTGGGCAACAATATCGTTGACCAATAAATTAAAGGGGGAGGGAATCAGGCAGGCGCTCCGGATATCCTTGCTGCTGCCATTCTTTCCGCCAACCGGAACCAGTCCTTTTTCCAGCTTCAGCGTGGCTTCAATGTCTTTGTCCTGCAGCTCGATCCCCTGCAGTCTTACCGTGGTACGACTATCATCGCCCAGCGTCTGCAAACTAAAATCCACCGGCTTTCCTCCGACAGACAAGCTAAGTTTTTCTTCTATCGCCGCAGGCGCCACCGGGTAATTAAAATAAAGATCGAGCTGGGGAACGGCTTTTTTTACCTGTTCATCGGCCAGTACCCAGGAAACATTGAGGTCCTCCAATGCCAGCTCCGGCGTAGAAAAGCTAATGTCCGCCTTTCCTATCCTGCCGTACTCGCTGTATTGCAGGAGGGCGTCCGTGAGTATCCCTTTAAAGCTGGTAGCCGGGGGAAGCGGAGCCGAGGGAGAGAACACCAGTCGATCTGCCTGCTCCCAGCGAAAACGGCCGGGTATGCGGGGGTTGAACACAATGTATTCCGTAGAATCCCATTGGTTCAGTAAGGAGTCCGGCGCCAGCGGTTTGTTGAAACGGAAGCTGAGGTTCTCCAGGGGGGCTACTTCTCCCCTGGCCGTGGTATCGTCGAGCAGCGCCACGCTCCGGTTACAGGAACTGGAAAAAACGGCGCCGCCAAGAAGCGCCCACGCCATGAAAGCTCTGATCATATCTTATGGATTGAATAAACAAATGTAGGAAGGCATCTCTATATTGGTAAATTTGTCGCGGAATGAACAGCAGCGCCGATCATATCCCTTCTTTCAAAAGAAAACCGCGGGCTCCGCTGGCCATTGCGTGCCTGTCGGCGGCGCTCGGCATCCTGGCATTTGTAGCGCTGCATCTGCTTTTTCCGCTGCCCGACAAGATAGAATATTCCACCATCATCACGGACAATAAGGGGGAGACCATCCATGCCTTTCTTACAAAAGACGATAAATGGCGGATGAAAACAGCGTTGGATGAGATCTCGCCCTTACTCAGCACAACGATCATTCAAAAAGAAGACAGGTTCTTTTATTACCATTACGGCGTGAACCCCCTTGCATTGATCAAGGCGGCGGCGAAAAATCTTTTCCAGGGAAGGCGCGCCTCGGGGGCTTCCACCATCACTATGCAGGTGGCCAGGGCGCTGGAGCCAAAGCCGAGAAGTTATACCGGCAAGCTGGTAGAGATATTCCGCGCATGGCAACTGGAATGGAAATACAGCAAGGAGGACATCTTACAAATGTATTGCAACCTGCTGCCCTACGGAGGAAATATTGAAGGCGTTAAATCGGCTTCCCTGCTGTATTTCAAAAAAGACCCCGATCATTTATCGCTGGCGGAGATCGTAGCGCTCTGCGTTATCCCCAACCGCCCCTCTTCGCTTGTGCCAGGAAAAAATAACCAGGAGATAGAACGGCAGCGAAACCGCTGGTTGCAAAAGTTTGCCGATGAAAAAGTATTCACCCGCCAGGAAATCCAGGATGCGCTTACCGAGCCCTTTGACGCTTCGCGGAACGCCGCGCCAAAACTGGTTCCTCACCTCGCCTACAAGCTGAAGCGGTCTTTTGACGGCCCCGTTATCGAATCGGCCATCGATATGAACATCCAGCTAAAGACAGAAAAGCTGGCGTCGGATTATGCCAGGGGCCTCCAGCTGAAAAACATCAGGCATACGGCAGTAGTCGTCATCGACAATCAATCCAAAAAAATAATCGCTTATACCGGCTCCGCCGATTTTACGGATACGATCGACGGGGGCCAGGTAAACGGGGCCGCGGCAATACGCCAGCCCGGAAGCCTCTTAAAACCGCTGGCCTACGGGAAATGCATAGATAAGGGATTGTTTACCCCCAGATCGGTGATCAACGACGTGGGTATTAACTATGATGGTTATGCGCCGGAAAACTTCGATAAGCAATTCAATGGATACGTAACCCTGCAATACGCCCTTGAACACTCGCTGAACATACCCGCCGTAAAAAGCCTGGCCTTGCTGGGCAAGGACGAGCTGATCAGCAGCCTGGCCTTCTGCAATTTTCAACAGATCAGGAAGGATCAGCGAAAACTGGGGCTGTCCATGATCCTGGGCGGCTGCGGCGCCACGCTGGAAGAGCTTACGGGCCTGTATACCGCATTTGCCAGCGAAGGATTATACGCGCGACCCGGATTTTTAAACGCGCCGTCTGCCGACCGCCCTTACCGGGTGATGAGCCCGGCGGCGACCTTTATGATCAACGAGATCCTGACAAAAGTGAACCGTCCCGATTTTCCGCTGAACTGGCAGAGCACGGAACACATGCCGCAGATCGCGTGGAAAACCGGCACTTCTTACGGGCGGCGCGATGCCTGGAGTATCGGATACAATAAACGGTTCACCGTAGGCGTATGGGCGGGCAATTTTTCCGGGAAAGGCGTTCCGGAACTGAGCGGCGCCGATATCGCCACGCCATTATTATTCAGGATCTTTAACGCTATAGACTATGATTCCGACCGGGAATGGTTCAGCCAACCTCCCGATTGCGATATCCGGCAGGTATGCTCTGAAACAGGGCTGCCGCCCGGAGAACACTGCCACAACCTGGCGACGGATTATTTTATCCCCCTGGAATCCTCCGCCCGCGCTTGCAACCATATGCAGGAAATAATGGTCTCCGCAGACGAAAAGATCGCGTATTGCAGAAGCTGTCTGCCGCATGCGGGATACAAAAAAAAGCTGTTCAGGACGATGGCTCCCGAAATGCAGCAATACTTCGACGAACGCGGGATAAGCTATCAGAAGATCCCTGCCCATAACCCTGACTGCGAACGGATATTTCGCGACGGGCAGCCTGCCATCCTATCGCCAAGAAACGGATCGGAATACCTGATCAGCCGGAAGAACCCGGAACCCCTCCAGTTGAAATGCCGCCCCGGTAGCGATGCGGAAAAAATATACTGGCATATCAACAACCGGTTTTATAAGGTCAGTCAACCGAATGATGTTCAGTTTTTTATCCCCGAAGAGGGGCCGGTCAAGATTTCCTGCACCGATGATAAGGGAAGAAATAAGGATATCTGGATCAGGATACGCTATGTAGATTTATGAGCAATAGATCTATTTCTTTACCTTCGCACGACCATGACGGAAAAGATCCTAATTCTTGATTTCGGCAGTCAATATACCCAGTTAATCGCCCGCGCAGTAAGAGAGGCCAATGTATATTGCGAGATCACGCCCTATCGCCAGCAAATAGATTTCGACGCTTCCCTGAAAGGGATTATTTTATCCGGTTCGCCGTTCTCGGTGAATGATGCGAACGCTCCCGATATAGATATCAAATCGATCCAACAACGCCTGCCCGTGCTGGGGATCTGTTATGGCGCCCAGCTTGCGGCAAAACAATTCGGCGGCGAAGTGGCCAAAAGCGCCAAACGCGAATACGGAAGGGCCCTGATGCAAAAGAAAAAAGACGACACCCTCCTCAAAGACGTAGCCGATCTTTCTGATGTATGGATGAGCCACAGCGATTCGGTACTCCGGATGCCGGAAGGATTTGAAGTGTTGGCCGCTACAGACGATATCCCCTTTGCCGCCTTTAAGATGAACGGCGGAAGCCATCCCCTATACGGCGTTCAGTTTCACCCCGAGGTATACCATTCCGTTGAAGGAAAAAAAATACTGAAAAATTTCCTGACGCTAATATGCGGATGTAGCCAGAGTTGGACCCCGGCCCATTTTATTACCAATACGGTAGACGCGCTTAAAAGCCAGATCGGGAACCGCAAGGTGATCATGGCGCTGAGCGGCGGGGTGGATTCGACAGTCGCTGCAACCCTTATCCATAAGGCCATTGGCAATAATCTTTCCGGCATCTTCGTCGACAATGGCGTGTTAAGAAAAAACGAATACCAGCAGGTGCTCGACGCATACGACAAGATCGGGCTGGCCGTCAGAGGCGTGGATGCAAAGGATCTGTTTTACCGCGAACTGAAAGGAAAGGCCGATCCCGAAACAAAGCGCAAGATCATCGGCAGGCTGTTCATTGATATCTTCCAGGAAGAAGCAAAAAAAATTGAAGGCATTGAACTTCTTGGCCAGGGAACCATTTATCCTGATGTTATTGAAAGCGTTTCCGTACATGGCCCTTCGGCGACCATCAAGTCGCACCATAATGTAGGCGGACTTCCCGATATTATGCACCTGGAGCTGGTTGAGCCGCTTCGTTACCTCTTTAAGGACGAAGTGCGAAAAGTGGGATACGAACTGGGCATACCGGAAGATCTTCTTCAACGGCATCCCTTCCCCGGACCGGGCCTGGCCATCCGCATACTGGGAGATATAACCCCGGAAAAAGTAGCGCTGTTGCAGGAAGCCGATCATCGCTATACAAAAGCGTTAAAAGAATACAAACTTTACGATAAGGTATGGCAGGCGGGCGCTATCCTGCTCCCGGTCAAAAGCGTGGGCGTGATGGGCGATGAGCGCACCTATGAATATACGGCGGCGCTGCGGGCCGTCACTTCTGTGGATGGGATGACCGCCGACTGGGCGCATCTTCCCTATGATTTCCTTTCCTTCATTTCAAACGACATTATCAATAATGTGCGGGGTATCAACCGCGTAGTGTACGATATCAGCAGCAAGCCTCCTGCAACGATTGAATGGGAGTAGCCGTCTTGGAGTAAACAAATTTCACAGGAATAGCATGAAAAAAACACGGGACTATCTGGTAATCTTTATGGCATTGTTGATGTCCGTCGCCGCTTATGCTCAAACGGACTCTCTTCAAGGAACAAATCCGGATACCTCGGATATCCCGGAGAAAAGAATGGAAGTCGCCATCTTTACTCCCCTTTTTCTCGACTCTGCATTTGATGTATCCTTACAATACCGCTACGGAAAAAATTTTCCCAGGTTCTTCAATCCCGGTCTTGAATTTTATGAAGGAGCGCAGTTGGCCATCGATTCCCTGCAAAAAGAAGGTATCTCCCTGGATGTGCGCCTCTACGATACGCGTTCAACAAAGAACCCTGTTGCTGCCGTGGTCAATAGCGAATCGTTTAACCATATCGATCTGATCATCGGGCAGACGAACGGGCCTGAAACCCGGCTACTGGGCGCTGCAGCCGCTAAAAAGAATATTCCTTTTATCAACGCCACTTATCCCAACGACGCGGGCATTTCCAATAACCCTAATTTTATTTTGCTCAATTCCACCCTGGCAACGCATTTCACTGCGATGTACAAATTCATTCAAAAGAATTACCCGGTCTCCCCTATCATCCTGTTCCGCAAAAAAGGACCGCAGGAGGGACTTTTAAAAGGCTATTTTGATAATATCGCCAACCGCTCTTCCGTTCCGCTGAAAA
The DNA here is from genome assembly GCA_002352105.1 of Chitinophagaceae bacterium UBA2791. Classification (GTDB taxonomy): domain Bacteria; phylum Bacteroidota; class Bacteroidia; order Chitinophagales; family Chitinophagaceae; genus Flavitalea. The sequence goes on from DEHV01000061.1 coordinate 70,818, forward strand.
TAAAATATATCACCCTTGAAAATGATTTTACCGCCGAGGATCTGAAAAAACACCTGCAGGAAAACACCAGCGCGAATGTTTGTATTTCAGGCAGCCTCGATATCCCGTTCGGCCTGCGCCTTACGCAGGAGCTGGCCAGCCTGCACGACCAATATCCCTCCGTTGTCTTTGGCATGCCGACCTGGTGGGATGTGGTCAACCTGGCAAAGCCGGAGTACAAGAACATAGAAGTTTATTTCACCACCCCCTTCTATCTCCCTGGCGATCACAAACTTGCCAATAGCGTACAGGAGTTTTTCAAAACAAAATTCTATTCCAGGCCTACCGATATGGTATACCGCGGATATGAAACCCTGTACCATTTTACGCACCTGCTGATCAAACACGGCAAGAACCTCGGGTCCAGCCTTTCGGATAAAAACTTTAACCTTTTCACCGAATACGATATTCAGCCGGTTTTAAACCCTAAAACCATGACCCTTGACTATTTTGAAAATAAAAAGATCTATTTTGTCAAAAAGGTAGCGGGAGTGGTAACAGAGGTGCGCTAGCTTACCTTGCTCCAGCCGCCACGCAGGAGATGAATCTTCAGGATACCATAGGCTATAAGAAGGTTAACGCCTGGTTCTTATCAAAGAATATTTCCCCTTTCCGGTTCCAGGAAGAGACCTGGCAGCATATACTCAACGGGCAGTCCGGACTGGTCAATGCGCCCACGGGTTGCGGGAAGACCTTTTCCGTTTTCCTGGGCGCGGTAATCGATTTTATCAACAGGCATCCGAAGGATTTCACTACCCGATCCGGAAACGGATTGCAACTGATCTGGATCACCCCGCTAAGGGCTCTGGCCAAGGACCTGGCCAGGGCTATGGAAGAAGTCATCGGGGAACTGGGCCTGCAATGGAAAGTGGGCATTCGCAACGGGGATACGCCCACCGGCGAAAGGCAGAAACAAAAACAACGCATGCCGGAAACCCTGATCATCACCCCCGAGAGCATGCATCTTTTACTGGCGCAGAAAGGATATCCTCTGCTATTTGATTCCCTGCGTCTTATTGCCGTTGACGAATGGCACGAACTGCTCGGTAGCAAACGCGGCGTGCAGGTCGAGCTCGCCATTACGCGGTTGATCGGCCTGAGAAAAACCGCAACCAGGCCTATCCCGCTGAACATCTGGGGTATCAGCGCCACCATCGGCAATCTTGAGCAGGCGCAACAAGTACTGCTTTCCCCGCTGCAACTGACCGGCAGAAAACCGTCGCAGGGCAAACTCGTGCGCGCAGCGATAGACAAGGCGATAACGATCGAATCGATCTTTCCCGATGAAATAGAGAAATACCCCTGGGCGGGGCACCTGGGATTAAAGCTGATCAAAAAGGTCGTTCCCATCATTCAAAACAGCAAGACCACGCTGCTGTTCATCAATACGCGGGGAATGAGCGAGCGATGGTACCAGGCCCTGCTCGACGAATCGGAAGACCTCGCCGGCGCCATTGCCCTGCATCACGGCTCTATCGACAGAGAAACCAGGACCTGGGTGGAAGAGGCCCTGCACAGCGGCGCCTTAAAAGCGGTGGTATGCACGGCCAGCCTCGACCTTGGCGTTGATTTTCGACCAGTGGAGACCGTTATACAGGTAGGATCGCCCAAGGGCGTGGCGCGGTTCCTGCAACGCGCAGGACGCAGCGGTCACCGTCCGGGAGAAACCAGCAAGATCTATTTCCTCCCCACTCACTCCCTCGAACTGGCGGAAGCCGCGGCGCTGAAAGAAGCGAAGGACATCAACTTCATCGAAAGCAGGGTTCCCTTTGTTCTGTGCTTCGACGTATTGATCCAATACCTCTGCACGCTTGCCATATCCGAAGGATTCCGGCCCGACGAAATACTTCCGGAAGTGCGCAGCGCTTATTGCTTCAGCGAGATCGCCGATGAAGAATGGCAGGAGATCCTTCACTTCATTACAAAGGGAGGCAATGCCTTACAACAGTACGACGAATTCAGGAAGGTGGAATCGATAGACGGCCTGTATAAAATAACCAGCCGGAAAATTGCGATGCGCCACCGCATGCATATCGGCGTCATCGTCAGCGATCCGATGCTGAAAGTGAAATTTTTATCCGGCGGATACATCGGCATGATCGAAGAATATTTTATTTCAAGATTGCAGCCGGGCGATACCTTTACCTTGTCGGGCAGGAACCTGGAATTCGTGATGATCAAGGACATGACGGTTATCGTCAGGAAATCCAACGCTTCGAAATCCATCATCCCCAGCTGGAACGGCGGAAGGCTCCCCTTATCGTCCAGCCTCGGCATCATGCTCAGGAAAAAATTCAATGAAGCCGCCGCCGCGCTGGAACAGGGGAAGAAGCATGGCGACAAAGAGATACGCGTATTGCAGCCCTTGTTTGAATTGCAGCGCCGCCTCTCGTATATCCCGAAAGAACAGGAATTGCTGATAGAACATATTGAAACGCGCGACGGCTACCATCTTTTTGTATATCCTTTTGAAGGACGGCTGGTGCATGAAGCGCTGGCCGCCTTGCTGGCTTACCGGTTAAGCCGCATCGCGCCTATTACGTTTTCCTTTGCCATGAACGACTATGGGCTTGAGCTCCTCAGCGATCAACCCATACCGTTAGATGACTCCAACGCCGCCGAACTGTTCAGCGCCGATCATCTGCTGGCCGATATCCAGCGCAGCGTCAATTCGGCCGAAATGACCAAACGGAAATTCCGGGATATTGCGGTGATAGGCGGACTGATATTCCAGGGATACCCGGGAGAATATAAGAAAGCGAGGCACCTGCAATCTTCCGCCTCTCTTTTATTCCAGGTTTTTAATGAATATGATAACCAGAACCTGCTGCTGCGTCAGGCGTACAATGAGGTCATGGAGCAGCAGATGGAAGAACGCCGGCTGCGCGAAATGCTCAACCGCATCGGCGCATCGCAGATCGTTATTACCTACCCCCAGCAACTCACGCCGTTCTGTTTTCCGCTGAAAGTAGACAGCCTCAGGGAAAACCTTTCTTCCGAAAAGCTGGAAGACCGAGTGAAACGCATGCAGGAACAGTTGGCCAAACAAGTATGAGCGCTCAACCTGAACAGTTGCCTGGCCTGAAACAATGAGACGCCGCCGGGTAAGCGGGTATTAAAATGCGCGGCGCCATTGTATTTTTGCGCCTTGTATTTGCATCGCTACGATATCAGGGGGCAGTCCCTCTTGCTGTGCGCCGACAGAAGCCTGTTTTGGGAGGAGGAGCAAACGCTGATCGTGTCCGATCTGCATTTTGGCAAAACGGGGCATTTCAGGAAATCAGGCATTCCCGCGCCGCAATCGGTATCCAGGGAAGACCTGCAGCGGCTGATCGCCCAATTGCAGTTTTTTAAACCCCGCCGGCTGATCGTGGTGGGCGATATGTTCCATAGCGTCGCCAACAAGGAGCTCGACATGTTCATGCGATGGAGAAATGACTTTTCCCGGCTGCCGGTGCATTTGGTAAAAGGCAATCACGATATTCTCCCCGGCGAATGGTACAAGACAGCAGGAATAGAGATTGCCGAAGAAATGCTGCAGATAGCCGGATTCCGCTTTCGCCACGACCCCGTTGACGGCGCCATTACAGACAACGGCGATGAGGCGCCCTACACTTTTTCGGGGCATATCCATCCCGGCATAACCATCAACGGGCTGGGAAAACAATCGCTCCGGTTTCCCTGTTTTTATTTTACAGAACGCTATTGCATCTTACCCGCATTCAGCCGTTTCACCGGCACAGTCTCCGTGTTGCCAGACAAAAAAGACGCGACCTTCGCCATTGTCGGGCAAACGCTGGTAAAAATCAGGTGATCATTTGAAATCCTGGTAGTTGATAAAATAAATAAACCTTATGGTAACCTCGTTGCCATGCGGCGCCCGCATCACCTGTCCCACATTGGACAGGTATTTTCTGTAATTACGGCCATAGAGACGGCTTTCATACTCCGATCCCAGGTTATTCTTCCAGGCAAAGATGATCCTGCTGCCCAACCGGAAATCCCAGGTATAAAACAGGTCCAGGTTAAAGACATTATAATTCACATTTTGGGAAGACGGGTCTATATCCATCCTTTCGTCCCAGTATCCGTCGCTTTTAACATTATACAGGTTGGTATTGAGGATGCGGTTCCAGAAATGCCTGGCGCGGAAGCTGATGTTCATCCGCGGAGTGAAATTATAAATACCGCTTACGATGGAGGTAACATCCGTATATTTCCGCCTGGCCAGTATGGGTTCGTCCGTCAGCGGATCTCGCAAAAAAGAATATCCGAACATCCCATTGTCATGCTGGCGGTTATAGCTCAGGTTCAACGAAAATTTTTCGCTGAACCGCAAGCGGGATTCCAATCCCACCTTATAAAACGGATTATCCGGCAACTCGCCTTCGGAAAAGCCAAGGCTCCAGCTAAAAAAAACAGGCTTGCGGTTATCGGTGCTGCCATCGGCAAAGAAAAAATAAAATGGCGACCGTTTTAACTTCTGGCGCGGCGTAATAAACCGGTCCGACGGCGTTTGCAGTTCATAAAAATCATTAAACCAGAAAGGCGTGGTCCCGGCCTGAAGCTGAAGGGTCCAGAAATTTTTAAACGTCCAGTTGGAAGTCGCGGACACTTCCGTTTTTTGATATTCAAAGGGCTTATACAGGTAAGCCTGGAGGATCTTGACGCTATATTGCTGATTGAGCAACCATCGGTTGGGATCATAGATATTATAGCTCGCTTCCCCGGTATTCACGAGCTCATTCGGCGATTCCAAAAAGCCGAGGTCGTTCGGATCGTACATGGCCGTTACCAATTCATTGCTCAGGGAATACTGGAACTTTCCGCTCACCTTCCCCAAAAATGCATAGTTTTTAAAACCGTCGTACCCGCCGGCCGCGTTAAATATTTTGCTGTACCGGGGCACCAACGCCAAGCCATACCTGTTCCGCTTATCATAGAAAACCATGTCCAGCCCCGTCACATTGGCGTCCCGGCGGTTCCCGTTGCGTATCACATTGGTATTGGTAAGGGTGATATAAGACCTGTTCTTAAATGCCTGGTCTAAAACAAATACGTTATAGTTGGCCAGTTCTTCTGTGGTGATCGCAGAATCCTTCCCGGAATATTTATTCCTGAGTATGGCTTTTTCGGATCGTCCCACCGCATTAAAAACGCCTATACCGAGGTTGTTTCGCGTGCGACCGGAAAATTTCAAGGCATTGACAAGGCGGGTAACCGAGGGGTTCCGGACCACGTCATAGTCAGCCAGCGCGCCGGTTCCCGTAGAGTCCCTGATGTACTTGTATCGCTCCGGCTCCTTTCCTATTCTCCGGGAATAAAAGATATCCGCCTTGTTAAACAACTCGGTCCCTTCGGTGAAGAACTGCCTGTTCTCCAGGAATTGTATCTCGAAGGGAGAGATATTGTTGATCACGTTGTCGGAGATCACCTGCCCAAAATCGGGTATCAGGGTCGCGTCCAGGGTAAAACTCTCGCTAAGCCCATATTTAACGTCCATGCCCCCGCTCTTGAGCGCCTCATTCTGGTAACCCTGCATCATCGAGGGGGTACTCCGGTATCCGCCGCTCACATAAGGAGAGAAACTCAGCCGCAACGGCGGGAGCAGATCATAAATTCCCGAAAGGTCTCCGAACTGGTTTACGAATCCGCTGATATTCGGGTCGACAGCATTCCAGAATGATGTTTCGCTTAAACTCCTGTTGAACCGCAGGAACTGAATCCCCCATTCCAACGGCCCTTTTTGTTTCGCGAAGCGGATAGAGAAAAGCGGGATCTTCATTTCCACTACCCATCCGTCCGCCGCCATGGATACCCGGCTATCCCAAACCGCATCCCAACTGAGATCGCCGTAAACGCCGGAGGCCGGCGTGATATTGGGAGATACCCGGGCGTCGCTCTGCACATTCCGGGAAGTGACCACGAACTGGTAGGCATTTTGGCGGTCTTTATAAGAATCGATGAAAACGGCAAAATAGTCCACATCGGCATCCCGCTCCTGGTCGCGGGGCGTAAGCTGACGCCTTATCATGGAAGGGTCCGCATAAAGATGAACGCCAACATAAATAGCAATATTATCATACAATACCCTGACCTCCGTACGGTCGTTGCCGGGCCTGCCAAACACGGGAGAACGGGTAATAAAATCAGTCGCATAAGGCGCAGATTGCCAGATGGGTTCATCCAGGATTCCGTCAATTCGGGGAGCTTCATCAACCCTTATCGCCTGCAATGTTTTTGCCTGGGCAATACCGGCAAACTGACAAATAAGCAAAAAATATATGAAAACTATAAACTTAGCCATGAATTGACGGGGCAGCAAAAATAGCCGAAAATGCCTTCCAAATCGGATACTCTTGTCAAATGTCAAACTAAATTAATAGCAAAAACCGTATTTATCAATCTTTTACGACTAATTTAATTTATTCTTCAGCGTGGCGACCTGTTCCTGCAGGTTGCTCACTACCGTAGCCAGCTGATTTACATCCCATCTGGGCTGAATATTCGCCCTGCTGATCACCATCGCGGCCTTCCATATCTCCAAAATATCTGCCGCATTTATCGTATATGGCTGATACTCAGGATTATCGCTAACCAACGTGACCCGGGCTTTCTGTTTCGGGTTTTTTAACACCCTTTTATATACGATCCCCTCATTGCGCGATACGACAATATAGGTCTGGTTGCTTTTGACATCGTCCAACCCCGACACCATCTCCCCCACAATGATCGACCCGCTGGGCGTAGGCAACATAGAGTCGCCAACGATCTCAAAAGCCCGATAAGATCCCGGGCTAAGCATTGGCAGGGTAAAGGTATTCAGCTCATCGAGAAACTCCGGATCGGCATACCCGGCAAGATAACCAGCCGCTGCCTTGACCGGCACAAAGGATATCTCAGCGCTCCCGGTAGCCAGTTTCTGGGCCCTCCGTTTGGCCAGGTAACTCCCTTTTGTATCGCTCAGGTCCTTCAGCAGCAACTCGTCGAGGGTCAGTTTAAACATCTCCCCCGCGATTTCCAGGACTTCCAGGCGGGGTTCCGCCCTTTCTTCCTCATAAGCGCCCAACAGGGACCTTTTTATTTTTAATTTCAGGGCAAACTCTTCCTGGGTCCAGCCCCTGAGCTTTCTTAAATATTTCAGGTTTTTTCCGGCAACCGACATAACTAATATATTTAGCCATAAAAATACTAATTTTTTTAACACAAAGCGCATCATGCCGGTTTTAGCGGAGCTTATTTTCAATTTGAATTTAAATTTCCATCCTGTTTATGTCGCGGCCCGAAGAACATGCTGAAGTTGGGCAGGTCGCTACCCTGTTTTCCTTAACTTTGCGTCCCTGTCAGATTGGCTATTTGTATCAACTAGCGCCATATTTGACCCTTAATCATTTTTAAACTGTCTCTATAGGACGGAAATAAATTATCAACGATATAATATGTTAGGTTTCATATCAAAAGTTTTCGGCGGCAGCAAATCAGAAAAGGACGTTAAGTCGATTCAACCGCTTATCGCGCAAATCAATCAACATTTTGAGTCCTATGCTTCCCTTACCAATGATGAGCTCCGCAATAAAACTTCGGTATTCCGCGAGCGGATAGCGCAGCATCTCCAGGAGACCGACCAAAAGATCGAAGCCCTTTCCCGCGAGGCCGAGGAACTCCCCATCACAGACATCAGTGGCAAAGACGAGATCTACCAGCAGATCGACAAGCTCAAAAAAGACCGCGATACGCAGATCGAAGAAATATTGAACCAACTGTTGCCCGAAGCTTTTGCCGTGGTAAAGGAAACAGCCCGCAGGTTCAAGGAAAGCGCCGAGTTATCGGCTACCGCTACGGAACTGGATAGAACGCTGAGCGTAACCAAGGACTATGTCCGTATCGAGGGCGATAAGGCGATCTACAAAAACAGCTGGACCGCCGGCGGCAACCTGATCACCTGGAATATGCAGCACTACGATGTGCAGCTGATCGGCGGTATTGTGCTTCACCAGGGAAAGATAGCCGAAATGGCCACCGGCGAAGGTAAAACGCTGGTATCCACCCTGGCCGCCTACCTCAATTCGCTTACCGGCCTCGGCGTGCACATCGTGACAGTGAACGATTACCTTGCCCGCCGCGACTCTGAATGGAACGGCACCATTTATGAATGGCTCGGAATAACGGTCGACTGTATCGACAAGCATCAACCGAACACGGCTGCGAGAAGAAAAGCTTATGCCGCCGATATCACCTATGGCACCAACAATGAATTCGGCTTCGACTATCTCCGCGATAACATGGTGCATAGCCCGGATGAGATGGTGCAGAGAAAACACCATTACGCCATGGTCGACGAAGTGGATAGCGTGCTTATCGACGACGCCCGTACGCCGCTGATCATTTCCGGACCGATCCCCAAAGGCGACGAACAACAGTATCACCTGCTGAAGCCCCGCGTGGAACGACTGGTGGAGATGCAGAAACAGGTGACCAACAGATACCTGAATGAAGCAAAAAGATTATTTACAGAAGGAGACGATGATCCTAAAAGCGGGGGACTGGCCCTTATGCGCGCCTACAGGGGACTGCCCAAGAACAGCGCCCTGATCAAATTCCTCAGCGAACCCGGAGTGAGAGTGAAGCTGCAGAAATCGGAAAACTATTATCTCGCCGACCAGCAAAAGGAAATGAAGAAGGTGGATGAGGAACTGTTTTTCCATATCGACGAAAAGAACAACTCGGTAGAGCTCACCGACAAGGGCCTGCAGGCCATCACCAAAGCGGGCGAGGATCCCGACTTCTTCCTGCTCCCCGACATCGGCGTGCTGCTGGCTGAGATCGAGAAATCGGAATCATCCGCGGAAGAAAAGCTGCAGCAAAAAGAAGCCCTGCTGAGCGATTATTCCGCAAAGGCCGACCGTATCCATACCGTTCAGCAATTATTAAAGGCCTACACCTTATTTGACAAGGATGTGGAATATGTTGTATTGGACGGCTCCGTAAAGATCGTGGACGAACAGACCGGGCGTATCCTCGACGGCAGAAGATACAGCGACGGATTGCACCAGGCCATTGAAGCCAAGGAGAATGTGAAGATCGAGGCAGCTACCCAAACCTATGCCACCGTTACCTTGCAGAATTATTTCCGGATGTACCATAAGCTTTCCGGGATGACCGGAACCGCGGAAACAGAAGCCGGCGAATTCTGGGATATCTATAAGCTCGACGTCGTAAAGGTTCCCACCAATGTCTCTGTTATCCGTAAGGATCACCAGGACCTGGTATACAAAACAAAAAGAGAAAAATACAAGGCCGCCATTGAAGAAATAGAAAAGCTGCGCAATGAAGGACGACCGGTGCTGGTGGGCACTACCTCGGTGGAAGTGAGCGAACTGCTGAGCAAGATGCTTCATGGAAAAAAGATCCCGCACAACGTGCTCAACGCAAAACAACATGCGCGGGAAGCGCAGGTGGTCGCCGAAGCAGGCGAGGCCGGGGCCATCACCATCGCCACTAATATGGCCGGCCGCGGTACGGATATCAAGTTGGGCGCGGGCGTTAAAGAAGCAGGGGGACTGGCCATCATCGGCACGGAAAGACATGAAAGCCGAAGGGTGGATCGCCAGCTGAGAGGCCGCGCGGGCAGGCAGGGCGACCCGGGCACCTCGCAATTCTACGTATCGCTGGAAGACGAACTGATGCGCCTGTTCGGCAGCGAGAGGATCGCCTCCATCATGGACCGCTTTGGTTACAAAGAAGGCGAGGTCATCCAGCACAGCATGGTAACCAAAAGTATTGAAAGAGCGCAGCGCAAAGTGGAAGAGAACAATTTCGGCATACGCAAAAGACTGCTTGAATATGACGATGTGATGAACAAGCAACGGAATGTTGTGTACAAAAAAAGAAACCATGCCTTGTTCGGCGAGCGGCTGGCGCTGGACCTCGACAATGCATTCTATCTCGTGGCGGAAGGATTGGTCGCCTCATTCCAGGAACTAAACGATTATGAAGGATTTAAGTTGGCCTGCATTGTAAACTTCGGATTGGACAGCTCCATTACCGAGGAATCATTTTCTAAAGGAAACATCAACGAGCTGGCCGCGAAATTATACGAAGAAGCGTCCGCCCGCTACCAGCAGAAAAAAGCAGACCTGCAAAGGCAGGCCCTACCGGTGTTCACGAATATCCGGCAAACGCAGGGCGCCCATATTGAAAATGTAGTGGTGCCTTTCGGCGACGGCAAAAAAGGGATACAGGTATTGGTCAACCTCGACAAAACCATCAAATCTGAGGGAAGAGAGCTGACCGAAGCGCTGGAAAGACAGATCACCCTCTCCATCATCGACGATGCCTGGAAAGAGCATCTCCGGTCAATGGACGACCTGAAACAGAGCGTGCAGACCGCCTATCTCGAACAAAAGGACCCCCTGGTCATTTATAAGATCACCGCCTTTGACCTGTTCAAAAGAATGGACAACGATGTCAACAAGGATATCGTAAGCTTCCTCTGCCACGGCAATATTCCGCTGGACCCGAACAGGAGTAGCCAGCAGATAAAAGAAGGAAAAGAGAAGAAGACAGATATGAGCAGGATGCAGTCCAACAAGGAAGAAATAGACGCAAGAGGCGATGATTATGCCGCAAACGAAAACGATTACATCGATCCTTCAACAGCCGTGAAACAAGAGCCGGTAAGGGTTGGCGTAAAAACAGGAAGAAATGAACCCTGCCCCTGCGGAAGCGGAAAAAAATATAAAAACTGCCACGGCAAGAACGCCGAATAAATAAAAAGATAAAAGATTTAATGCTTTGGCGCGATCTGCCCGCGGCCGCTTGCAGCATAAACCAATGAGATAACGCATCCATGTCTATTGCCGCCTGTATAGATCATACCCTGCTAAAACCGACTGCCTCCGCAGAAGAGATCGATGCGTTATGCAGGGAAGCCAAAGCCTATGGATTTGCCGCAGTTTGCGTTCCGCCCCCTTTTGTGCGGCGCGCAGCAGGCCTATTGGCCGATAGCAAGACGAAGATCGCCACGGTAATTGGCTTCCCTTTTGGCTATTCAACGGCAAAAGCAAAGCTGGCAGAAACTTTGCAGGCAATAGAAGACGGAGCCGATGAACTGGACGCGGTGATCAACCTGATCGCATTAAAGAACAGCGACTGGGATTACCTGGCTGAAGAGATCGCCTTACTTATACCGGTTATTCGCCGGGAAGGCCGCATCCTTAAGGTGATCATCGAATCCGGGGTACTGACAGACGAGGAGATCATCCGCTGTTGTGAAATATATGCTAAAGCGGGGGTCGACTTCCTGAAAACATCTACCGGATATGCTCAAAAAGGCGCTTCAGCAGAACATGTGCAACTATTAAGACGGCATTTGCCGTCTGCTATAAAGATAAAGGCATCCGGGGGAATACGCGACTATGCTTTTGCCCGTCAATTGCTGGCCGCAGGCGCAGACCGGCTCGGATGCAGCGCCGGAGTAACGATCGTAAAACAGCAAATAGAGAACAATGAATAAGACCGCTATTTTTCTTCTTTTTTTATTTGTCTTTGCGTTTACCCGGGGGAACGCGCAATCGTCGGGCGGAAATATTGTAGTGCATAAGGATCCCCGCGTTGACCTGCTGATCAACAAGCAAATCGAGATCAATGAGATCACCACCCGCGACGCCCGGCGTTATGCGCCTGGATTCCGGATACAGGTGATCAGCTCTAATAACCGGAACCAGGTGGTGGACGCAAAAACAAAGGTCTACCGGGAGTTTCCCGAACTAAAAGCGTATATGATGTACCAGGCGCCTTTTTTCCGGCTTCGGGTGGGTAATTTCAAAACCCGCGAAGAAGCCGAGACCTATTACAGGAGCATACAACGAATATTTCCCCAAGGCGTATACATCGTTCCTGAAACCATTGAAACCGCCGTCGGCCCCGATACAGACGCTGAATAATATTCTAGCAGCTGTGCGCTTATTGCAATCCATCCATTGTTCAGGGCATGTTTTTCCACAATTCGAAAACAATATTTCGTTTTGAACCATGTCGCTCATCCAAAGAGGGATAAATTTCCATTTGGTTGGACAATCTAATTCTGACACGCCTTTAACCGCGCTGCTGCATGGTAATACAAAGTAAGATAAAGGGGCTAAATGAATGGCTGTTTATAGAAAATATCTCAGACACTTATACGCCTCAAAACAGCATTACCGAAAAGAGACTGGCCATAAAAAAAGAGGCCCTGGAAATGAAGTATTTTCAGCTAAGCGCTTCGGGGATGTTTTTGCTGTACACCGAAATGAAATGCGACGACACGGTAAAGATCCAGACAGAAGTTTCAGGAGATACCGTGCTAAGCCAGTTTATTTTTTACAGGATACCTTCCTTCAAAAAATTCCACTTATTCGGCCGCAGCCGGCACAATATCCGTTATATCCCCTCGGCCTCTCATGAATATGAGATCAAAAAAGATATAGAATACAGCTATTTTCTTATGGCGCTGTCCAAAGACTATTACTTTCATCTCATTAACAGGCATTCCTCGCTTCATGAGGATTTTGTTACCGCCATTGACAACCGGGAGTATACCAACTTCAATCCTATTGACCTGCAGGCAACGCCCGAAATGATACGCATTATCAATGAGCTGAAAGAAGGACAAAAAAAAGGAGAGCTACGCCGGCTCCATGCAGAGGCCAAAGTAATGGAATTGCTGATTTATCAGTTGGAACAATTAACCGCTGAAGACGGCCCTGGAAAGGCGACCGACACTTACGACGAGGAAAAGCTGGAAAAGGTAAGGGATATCCTGGACAATAACTTCATCAACCCGCCTTCTCAAAAAGAACTGGCCCAACTGGCAGCGCTGAACGAATCAAAACTCCGCAAGGATTTTAAAGAATATTTTGGCGTTACCATTCACAATTATACCTTCCGGGTGCGGATGGAATACGCCCGGAAATTACTGCTGGAAAAAGGAAAAAGCATTTTTGAAACGGCAGAGTTGACCGGCTTCAGCCATCAAAATAATTTCAGCGCCGCATTTAAAAAATACTTTGGCATTTCGCCCAGCGACATAAAGCATGGGAGTTAACCATGCCACCCGGCGGGATCAGCGACGCCAGTTGCAATATTCCGGTCGCTGTGAGCGCCGCCCGTCTTTCGCAAATAACCGCGCCGGCCCGTTGCATCTGCCTTTTTAAACAGACCGCCGCTCAAGTTTAATTAAAATGATAGGCCGCCCCTGCAAAGAACATGCGTCCCGGTTGCGCGGGCGCTTTCTGGTCGACAAAATTCAAAATATTTTCCACCATCAATCGAAGCGATAGCCTTCGTTCCATTAGTTTCTTCTCCAGGCCGGCGTTCAGCAAATAATGCTTTTTTACGAATGTGTCGAAGCGATCCATATAGCCATTGTTGTTCTTGTCGCTAAAGGGATACCTGCCCCTGAAGTTAACCCGGACGTTCGCGCTTAGCTGCAGCGGACTATAAGTATAAAATACCCGGGCGTTAAACATATGCCGGGAACGGTTCTCAATGCCCCAGTAATCGCCGGCGGAGGGGTTATAATTTACATAACCGGTATTGGGGTCGAACAGGGGATTGAAAAACTTACCGCCTTCTTTTATCTCATCGCCTACCGTTCTGTCCTTAGCTATCAGGTACTGATACCCTCCGCTCAGCTCCAGACCTTTCAGCGGCGTCAAGCTTACCGACAATTCCGCTCCCTGATAATATGCCCTTGCATTATTTCTGTAGGAGTATATCAGGTTGGCATTGATATCTCTTCCTATCAATACCGAATTGATCTGATTGGTGATATCATGATAGAACACGCTGCCCTCCGCCCTCAATTTTTTATTCAGGGTTTCATAAATAAGACTGAAGTTGTACGATTTACTCATTTCCGCATTCAATGCCAGTCCTTTTATTTCATCATACACGGTTTCCAGCTCATACTGGCTCACTTGTCCGCTCTCCCTTAGTTGATTAATCGTGTTGCGCATCACCGCGCTGCCCACCATCATATAATTAAAGGCAGGGTTGAAAAATACCTGGTACTGCTTGCGCATATCCGGCGCCTTAAAGGCCGTGCCATAGGCGGCTTTCACGGTAAGCGTTGGAAACAGTTTGTATTTGACTGCCATACTGGGATCCAGCCGCCAGCCATAATCTACAATATGATCGTAGCAAAATCCTCCGGTCAGCTCCAGTTCAGGAACCGGTTTCCAGTTGGCCTGCGTGTAAGCAAAGTAGGAAGTGATCTTGTTTACATCGCTTAGTATATTCTCATCAATCGTTTCTATTATGCCGCCGGCGCCTGCTATGACATCCAGCTTTTCATCTATCGTATAGGCAACCTGCTGCTCCAGCCTGTTCATCAATTGTCCGAATTTTGTCTGGCTGATGCTATCTCCCTGTGAAAGATTGACGCTCATATCGGCGCTGTACCGGGTAATATAATAACGGGTCATACTCTTCAGCCGGTCATTGAAGCTATGTTCAAAATTGGCGGACAGATTGATATCATATTCATCCAATACATCCTGCGTTTTATAGTTTACGCCAAAATCTTTTTCCATAAAACTGCGGCGCAGTCCGAAACGACCCATCACCGAGAGCCGGTTTTTATCGTTGAAGCGATACCGGAACCTCGCCTGCGAGCCATAATTATCGTAGGGAGGCGCGGTGGTTCCTTTGATGGTTCCCTGGCTGGTATTGAACCCGTCCGTATGATAGTAGTTGGCATTTAGCGCCAGGCCGCCTTTGTTGTTCAATACCGGAGTCTCTCCATCCGCCGATACGTCAAGGGTATTATTGGTTCCATAGTTTATCGCGGCATACGCCTGGGGCTTTGCAATATCGTGCCGGGTTATCACATTGATGGTTCCTCCCAGCGCATCGCCGCCGTATAACAAGGATGCGGATCCCTTGGTGATCTCTACCCGTTCCACATTGCTTACGCTGATGCGGGACAAATCAAAATTACCGCCATTACGGCCCACCATCGGCTGACCATCTATCAACACCAATACATACTCTCCGCCAAAGCCCTGCATCTGCACGCCTACTGAACGGGCGCCGCCGGCTATATCATTAACAATGGCAATACCCGTTTGCTCCTTCACCACTTCATCCAACCGCCGGCTACCCATCAGCTCTATTGTACGTTTATCTATGATCGTTACCGGCATAATGCTGTTTTCTACCTTGATCAGCGATTCCGCATTTCGGTTGCCGCCCCGTTTCTCGCCTGCTACTACCACATCCGCCAGCGAGTCTTCCGTCTTGGTCAGTACGATGTTTTTAGTGTTAATGCCCCCTTTCAACCGCAAGGTATCCTTAACGGGTAAATGCCCTACCCTGGTCGCTTCCAGTATGACCGTTCCGGCTTTCAGGTTTTTCAATTCATAAAAGCCGTTATCATCGCTGCTTACCGTCAGGCCCCCTGCAGTTACCGTGGCGCCCGCCAGCTCCTGCCCGTCGGACGTAGTGACGGTTCCCTTCAAGGATGCATGCTGCGCCTGTAACTGACTTATGGCCAACAACAGTATACTTATAAATATCAAATGCCGATTCATAATATTTTATTTTCAGGCTGCTTCGGCTTCAGCTTCATTAACACAATAAAATGTATAATATTTTTTCAATATAAAATATACTGACATACAAGACATAGAATTTCAAAATGGATCAGCATTTATAAATTACGACAGAAAATGTGTAGCTTTAGTCATAATGCTCTAACATGAAAGCAGTACACAGATTAAGCAATCTCCAACAGGAGCTCGTAAAACTTTACAGTTCTGATATAAAAGAGGAAGACCTTCTGAACATCAAAAAATACCTTGCGTCTTATTTTGCCAATAAAGCCATAGATGAGGCCGATAATATTTGGGCGCAACGAGGCTACACAAATGATACAATGAACAAATGGCTAAACGAAAGTGAAACTCCATATGGCGATGAAACTGGTGATTGATACCAATGTTCTTGTATCTTCCCTATCGCGCCATTCTGTTTATCATTGGCTGATAGAAAAGCTATTGGATGGGGCTTTCGATCTGTATATTACCAACGAAATATTATTGGAATATGAAGAAATTTTAAAAGTCAAATATGCTCCGTCTGTTGCTCATTATTTCATTGTTGCCCTAAAAGAACTTCCAAATGTATATTTCACCCAGGTATATTATAAATGGCGATTGCTGAAAGATGAGGACGACAATAAATTTGTAGACTGTTACGTTGCCGCTAACGCCGAATATTTACTTACACATGACGCCGACTTCAGACAATTAAAATCTATTCCATTTCCCCCGGTAAACGTTGTTTCGATAGATGAATTTAAGGGACTTATCAATCCTCCTTTTTAATCCTTTTTCTATGTCCGATATGTCAAAGAACTCTTAACCGTCAAAACGCTGAATTCCTTTCAGCTTCTTCGGTCTCCCTAATCTCTTGTTCTCAGGTTCCTGCTGCCGTCCTTTTGTATAAAATAGCGAAAGGTCAGGTAGGGAGAGGGCCAGTTGCGATCGGTCAATACCTCCGGCGCCCCTTTGTACATGCTGATGAGCTGCAGCTTGCCATAAAGAAAGCTGCCGTCTTTCTGCTCCAGCCGCAGATAATACCCCTTGTACGGAAAGGGTTTGGCAATAAAAGTGCTTCCGAATTCATACCACGAATTAACGCCGGGGCCAAACTCCGAGGCATAGCCGATCTGCATCTCATCGGCGGGTTTGTTGTCAAAGAAATCGTCGTCGGGGGCCTCGTTCATGAAATCATAGCCATAATCATATGGCCAAAGAGATGATATGGTAACGGGGCTTCCGGTAGCGGGTCCGTATTTTGAGCGGCCGTTGTTCAGAAAAACAGTACTGTTCATATCGCCGGTAAAAGCAATATCCCACTCGTCCGTTTTTAAATAGCGTACAGAATCCGCATGATCGCGTATGAATATTTGTTTGCCATCGCTGAAGCGGAACAGGAAGATACTGTATATGCCGGCTTCCTTTCCGCTCTTGCTGTATTCTACCTGGATAAAATCATTGTTGTTCCGGTAATTGGCGTCGTTTACCATCAGCTCCCAGGCCTTGCCATTGTATACATACACGCGGTTGTTATCATTATCCCGGTAGGCCCAGCCGACTTCCGGATTGGGAGGCGGATCTTGCACATACCCCCGCCAGTTTACAAATATGCTGTCGTTTTCGGCTGTGCCTCGCTCTCCCAATATTTCCATCTGGTACCAGTTATTGCTCCTATAGATATAATGAAAACTGCTAGCTGTATTAAAATAGGCATCGTTGTCTGCTACCGGCGCGGGGTGCGAAGCAGCATCAATCAACCAATTGATCGCTGATTCTTTCGCGCGTATTTCAGCCTTCCATTCATCGCCAGCGCTACTGCCCTGGCTTATATCCACGCCTTCTGCCGAGTTAATGACCTCGCCCGGATAGTTAGGCGCAAAGCGAATAGAATCCGTCCAGCGCGAATTGTAATAGCGTTGACGCAGGTAGGTATCTTTTTCTTCGTAATTATCGTCCCAACCATCCGTGGCCAAGGTATCGCCCGGCAGATCATACACTACCACGCTGCGGCCATCCTCAAAATGAGGCGCTAAATCTTCCAACTTGTAGCAGGAAACCAAACTTATAAGCAAGAGGCTGATAGCCATCAATATAAATGCTCTCATTGTATGCGTACTGCCTATTGTTCTTTTTGATAAATTAAAGATCCCGGTCCGGCATCCGTAATGACGGTTATACAGCGACTAAAAGGCGCGCAAACCTTTTGCGATCTTCTACCTCATCGCCAGGATCGTTCTTTTACGCGTATCCTCATCGGCGTATTTAGTAAAATCACGGTAAGAAGAACCGAGAGGACCGCCAGTTGTAGTAGTACCGCTAATGATGTAGATAGCGGTAAAATCTGTGGCTTTTGCATAATTGGCTCCATAATAGGAATAGTCATAATTAAACTGAATCAATATTTCATTGATATATGTTCCTCCTTCGAAGTTCGGCAAAGCATACTCTGGCCGGCCGTTCCCGAGGCCGAAGGGAATTTTAAGCTGGTTGTCCTCCAGTATTACGCCGGACGAATCATAATGTACGGCGCTATAATGCGTTCCTTCAGGTTCTGTGTTGTACCCAAAATTAAACTGCACGCTATTTTCTACGCCAATGTTATCCTTTGAGAAATACTTTTTAAACTGGTCCAAATCGATCTTTGGCCCCAGATTAAAGGTCAACGTAAGCGTATCATCCAGATAAATGGTTTGTCCTGCTTCTTTAAGGGTCAGAGATGTGGCAACGTTCGACAAGACCGGCTGACCGATATACACTTCAAGGCTGTTAGACGGAAAATCGCCCACTTTCAAATAGATGCGGTGCAGCCCGGTATCCAGGTCGGCCGTGAATTTGGGAAGGTCCACGATAAGCTGCGTCTGGATGGTTTTTTCCTGGTCAATCGGCAGGTCAAATTCATAGCCGTCCCGAAGGCGCCTGGCAAAAGCTTTGACATTACCAACCCCTCCGCCGTTCAGGAAATACTCTCCGTTTATCTTCAACTGATCACTTGTAGCCCACTGCCAGGCGATAGGATTATCAAACGCAGCCAGTATCGGTATGGCCTCATTAACGATCGGCTTGAGCTTGTACTCCTTTTTTGTGCCGTCTTCCGCCGTTACCGTATACGCGGTAGTTTCAGAGAAAGCCACCGCTTCGCCCGAAGCGGGTGAAATGCTTGCCCCCGGGGACACGGCAATACTTGGTTTTATCGTTGCAGGGCGCTCTGCCTCGGCCGACCAATAGAGCTTGATTTCATTGCCGCTGATAACGGCATCGATGGAATCCAGGTCGCCGTAGCCTGCAATGGAAAAATGTTCGATGGCGTCATAAGGACGCTTAAGCTTTTCATATTTTGTTTTGGTGCAGCAAAGGGTCGTCACGATCATTAACAGGAAGATGGGTATCCTGGTCATGAAAAAATGCAATTGATTATTCATTGTCATAAAAATATTTTTAAGGTTTTATTGTTTTTCCAATACCGTAAGCGCGATGCTGCTGGGCACGGCAATAATGCGTCCTTTCTCCCAGCCGGTTTCCTCAGCGAAATCTACGTAGAAGCCAATATTGGTATTTTCAACCTGCATCCTTACTGTGCCGTCTTCCCGGTAGGTTGGGGTAGACTGATAAATAGTCGTATTGTTCAGGTACCGCCCCGTGGGTATATCGGGAAAGATGGCCGCGATATACGTACGATCCTGGCTCACAATTTTCATTTCTATTTCCTGGTTATACATGCTTTCGGGAAAACCCTCCGGGACTTCAAAAACGCTGGGATAAGGACGTGGGAATGCATCATCGGGCCTTATTTTCATATACATGCGGTCGGCCTGCAGATAAATAGTAGGAGTATTAGAGCCTACTGAAATGCCAAATCTCATCGTGTCTCCCGGCGTCCAGTGAACGGCGGAAGTAAGACGGATGGTTGCCCAGGGATCGTCTGCGTAGAACAGCTTCAGATCGGGCAAATCGGCGCTGCGGCCCTGGTGTTCCACGCGCACGCCATAAGTTCCTTTCAGCGCATAAGGCGATACATTTACCCTCAACGCGTATCCATTCGAGCCAGGCGTCATGGACACTGTTTCTATAAAATCATCATATACCGTACCTGTAGCTTTGTCGGTGAGGAAGAATTTGGCGGTGGAATTAGAAGAATTAAAGTTTCCTGTAACAACCAGCGGCGAATTCACCGCCTTAAGCAAAAAGGTTTCCCCCTCTTTCAATTGTTGTTCATAGGAAACCTGCAGATCGTCGCCATGGGGCAATACTTTTTGTACAAGAGTATATGTGCGCCGGGAGCCTTCGGTCAATTACCTGGTAATCGGCGCAGAAGTATTGCAGCAAACCCTGGATCAAATGCAGCACAATGGCGAGATCAGCGAGATACGCCATTACCTGCTGCAACAGATAGCCGGAAACCTGAAACCCGAGCGCTCATTGTCGCTGAACGCCGGTTTTGCCGGGAAGACTGCCAACCATTTCAAGTGGGAGCTCGGAGGTTTTTACCACGATCTGCAAAACCAGATCAACAGCATACAGATAGCAACGGGAACGGGCAACCGATTGATCTTTTCGTATCAGAATCTACCCAGATCATTTAATGCCGGAATAGAGGGCTCGTTTTCCTGGACGCCGGTTGCGGCGCTGGAGATCAACGGCAGCTATCAATACCTGGCAGCGAAAGACCGGAGCGTGAAAGACAATATTCTTGCCGGCGCCTACCCCTGGTATAAAGTGCGCAACAATGCCACTGGCGAAACGATCGATTCACGACCGTCTGATTATTGGGGACTGGAGAACCGTTCCCGGCACATGGCTAATCTTCGCTTGTTTTATCATTGGGCAAATGCCGGGATCAATTTTTCATTCCGGGTAAACTATCGGGGAAAATATCCTTTTGGAGATGCGAACAATAACAATTTCATCGATAGGTATGATACTTATGTGAACGGCTTTTTCCTGTTGAATGCCAGTATGGAAAAAAGATTGTTCAAAGACCATCTAAGCATTCGCCTTACTGCCGACAATATACTGGATCATACCGACAGGCTCATCCCTGGCCAACCCGGAAGGATCATACTACTCGGCGCCAGTTACCGCTGGTTTAAAGACTAATAAACCATCCATTGGCAAGTAAGCTCCTTTGTATTTTTTGTTGGCTTTGTATGTCAGCAAAAATGCAAATGTGCTTGCTTTAGCGTTGGCTTTTGTTTATTCGGTTCCGTAATTCGGTTAGTCGGGAGGGGCGGCAACCCGATTTGTCTCCTTGCTTCTACAAACAACCTGGTTTGGGTTTCATCAGGTAACTCAAATCTGCCTTGCCTGTGCGCCGGTCAATAATCCGGCGAGGCCTTATGAATGGGAAAGGTAATCCCGACGGGCCCTTTGATGTTTTTGAGAAGCCGGCCAACCATTCAGTACGCCGCTTTCGCGCCCAGCCAGGCCATCATGCTGATGCCTTTTTCAATGGCCGATTCATCTATGTTAAAGGTGGGCGTATGCACGCCCGAAGTAATTCCTTTTGCTGCATTGGCCACGCCTAAGCGATAAAAACATCCGGGTATGACCTGTGAATAGTATCCAAAATCTTCCGCGCCCATCCTCATCTCTGTCGTTTCTATATTATCGGGGCCTTCCAACTCCCTGGCGAGCTGCCAGGCAATATCATGCAGCTTCTCATTATTGTAAACGGCGGGATAACCCACGTCAATACGCACGTCAACGGCTGCGCCCATCGCTTCGCCTGTGGACGCTGCTATTTTTTTTATAAGTTCATGCGCTTTAAATCTCCATTCCTCATCCAGCGCGCGAAACGTGCCCATCATCTTTACTTCACTGGGAATGACATTGGTCGTATGCCCTCCCTGTATGGAACAGATGGATAAAACGGAAGGCGTAAACGGATCATTGTTCCTGCTGATCACCTGCTGAAGCGCCACCACGATCTGGGAGGCGACCAGTACGGTGTCTGCTGTAAGATGGGGAGTAGCCGCATGCCCCCCTTTTCCGGTTACGGTAAAATACAGCTCGTCCGCGCTGGCCATCACCTTGCCTGCGCGGAAACTCAGCTTACCCGCTTCCAGCCCGGTATGCACATGCAGTCCGAATATCGCGGAAGGCGCCGGATCCTTCAATACGCCTTCTTTGATCAGCAAGCTGGCGCCGCCGGGATTGCGCTCTTCGCCAGGCTGAAAGATCAGCTTGACAGAACCTTCCCAGGACGATCTTAATTCATGCAATATCCTGGCCGCTCCCAAAAGACAGGCAGTATGCACATCATGCCCGCAGGCGTGCATGACGCCCTTATGCTTCGAGCGATAGGGAATATCATTGGCTTCCTCGATGGGAAGCGCGTCAATATCCGCCCGAAGGGCGACCACTCTTTTCCCGGGATCCCTTCCTTCGATCAGACCGATCACGCCGGTCTCAGCCATGATCTTAAAGGGAATGCCCAATTGCTTTAACTGGCTTTGAATATAGGCTGAGGTCTGGAATTCCTGGTAGCTTAACTCAGGATGCGCATGAAGATGCCGGCGAATATTGATGAGATCGGGAGCGTAGGCCTTAGCCAGCTCCAAAATCCTTTCCTTAAGAGTAGACATTGACCAAAATTACCAAGTTTACTTAACCGCGCCAAACCCGGCAAACATAGAGGCGAATTTTATAGCGCGCAAAATCCCCCGAATGTTATCCGAAGGCGCCGGCAACGGAATGGCGATTTGTTCATACGCTGTTCAGGATAGCTCAATTTTTCGCAAACCTATCCGTATTCGGTCCACTCTTTGCATCTTTGCACCCTTATACTCACCGGATGAGAGCTACAAAAGGCGCGGCGATCGGCTTTATATTTATTACGCTTACTATTGACGTGATCGGCTGGGGGTTGATCATTCCTGTCATGCCGGAGTTGTTGGTGGAATTGAAACATATTCCCTTGAACGAAACCAGCAAGTATGGCGGATACCTGGTATCTGCATTTGCGGCGATGCAGTTTTTATTTGCGCCGCTTATGGGAAACCTGAGCGACCGGTTCGGAAGGAGACCGGTCATACTCGTATCGTTGCTGGGCTTTTGCGTGGACTATATCATACTGGCCCTGGCGCATAACTATGAGCTGCTTTTTGTCGGGCGCGTGCTGGCCGGCATCACCGGCGCCAGCTTTACGGCTGCCAGCGCCTATATTGCGGATATCAGCGACGATGAGAACCGCGCCAAGAACTTCGGACTGATCGGCGCCGCATTTGGACTTGGTTTTGTGCTGGGCCCCGCATTGGGCGGCTTGCTTGCCAGCTGGGGATTGAGAGCGCCGTTTTATGCCGCGGCCATTCTTTGCTTTTTAAATTTTCTCTATGGTTATTTTGTTTTGCCGGAATCATTAAAGCAGGAGCACAGGCGGCCCTTTGAATGGAAAAAGGCAAACCCGGCGGGTTCTTTGATCTTTTTAAGAAGCCATCCAACCATAGCGGGACTGGTGATCGCCTTTGTTTGTATTTACCTTGCGGCCCATGCGGTGCAAAGCAACTGGAACTATTTTACCATGTATGTTTTTAACTGGACCGAAAAGCAAGTGGGTTTTTCCCTGGCGATAGTGGGCGTTTTGGTCGGCGCCGTGCAGGGCGGCCTTATCCGTTTTGTGAACCCGAGATTGGGCGATGAAAAAAGCGCTTATGCGGGTTTATTGCTGTATGCCATAGGACTGACCCTGTTTGCCTTTGCTACAGAAAGCTGGATGATGTATGTCTTCCTTCTGCCCTATTGCCTGGGAGGCATTGCCGGCCCTGCATTACAATCCATCATTACCAAACAGGTTCCTAAAAACGAGCAGGGGCTGCTGCAGGGCAGCCTTACCAGCTTAATGAGTCTTACCTCCATTTTCGGTCCGCTGATCATGACAAGGCTTTTTTATTATGCTACCCTCCAGGATTCCCGGATCCATTTTCCCGGCGCCCCTTTTTTATTGGGCGCCCTGCTCATGTTAACAGGCATTTTTCTTTCGTGGAGGGTTTTAAGTAAAAATCGAAAAGCCGATCTATAGCGTCGTAATTACAGGGAGCCCCGAAGGCCTTTAGTATTTCCTGAGATCTTTATAAACCAAATCCCGAACAATTCGCGATTCATGATATTTGGTATGCTGAGCCCGCTTATGCGCATGCCACATCTGTCAACGAAAGATCCTGTCTTCGGTTCTTGATGACCGTAGCGCTAAACGGGAGCCATAGGACCTCGGCAAACGTTATATTCCGGGCGGAAATAAGAATCCAGCGTATCAATACCGATCGATCCGGCGATAGATCAGGCCTGCGCGGTGGGTCCGCCGAAATTCAGCGGAAGCTGCACCTCTTCAAGATCCTGGATCTTCCCGTTCAGCGACTCAAAACGGGCCACATATTCAGTGAGCGTTTTCATAAAACGCTTGGCATGCTGAGGCGTCAGAATGATCCTTGACTTCACTTTGCTTTTGGGCGTGCCCGGCATTACATTTACAAAATCCAGCACAAATTCCGCATGGGAATGGGTAATGATGGCCAGGTTTGAATATACGCCCTCCGCTATTTCCTCGGAGATCTCGATATTCAATTGATTGGGATGTTGTTTTTCTTCGCTCATAGCGGACAAACGTACATGAAATTTTTCATTCATAAAATACACAAAGGATGAATGAAAAATTTCATGGGAGTTCCTCTTGGCTAAAAAACAATAATAAATATTCAAGAGAGATCTACGAATAATCATTTCATGCGGGCAAGCCCGGTTAAATCCAGGAATCCCGCCCCGGCCAATAGCCGCGCCGGTCAGGGATCTATTTTGCAACGTTCCCTGATCAACCCATTGTCGGCGAAACTGAAATACCCTTCTTCGCTGACGATGATATGATCGAGCACGCGGATATCGAAATAACCGGCCGCCCTGCAGATCTTTCCGGTGAGTTCCTCATCGGCCCGGCTGGGACTGAGGTTGCCCGAAGGATGGTTATGAAACAGGATAATAGAAACAGCATCCTCTTCCAGCGCCTTCTTTAAAACAACCCTGGGGTCGGCTACCGTTCCGGTAATGCCTCCCTCGCTGATAATTTCATAATGGTTTATCCGGTTGGCCCTGTTCAGAAAGACCACGCCAAACACCTCCCGTTGGTAATCGCCGAGCCAGGATCGAAGGTAGGAGGCAATATCCGCGCTAACCTTTACCACCGGTTTGCCTGACGACAAAACGCCCATCCCCTCCCTTCGCCGGCCCAACTCCAATGCAGCGGATATGGCAATGGCCTTGGCCTGACCGATCCCCTTCACTTTCATCAATTCCCGGACCGAAAGCTTTCCCAGGGCGCCGAGATCGTTTTTCGCGAGGCCCAGTATCTCCCTGGCCAGGTCCAGAGCCGACTTTTTTTTAATGCCATTTTGGATCAGGATGGCCAACAGCTCGGAATTACTTAGGTTTTCCGCACCTTTTAAGCGTAGTTTTTCGCGAGGCCTATCGTCTTTTGCCCATTCCTTAATAGGGTAAATCTGCTCTTGCATAGGCCAATATTAGATTATATTTTTATGGTGTCGAAGTAATAAATAACGCCTTGTTACCGTTATTTACACTACTTGAATCCAAATCGTAAAACCTAATAAATCTGATCTATGAAACGCAAAACTACCTTTTCGGCCATCGGCGGTTACCAGCCCTTTCTTTTCTGCATTGGCATGTATTTCGTCGCCCTGTTTTTCTCCATCTTTATCTGCTCGGCGATCTTTTACGCGGTAAACCCCAAGAACACGGTGGTGAAAACTGAAAAATCTGCTGATAAAACGGCTATGATAGGCGCTGGACAACAGGTGCTGATGACCGTCGCCCGATAATCGACACGCTATAATTATTGATATAGTTTTCAACCGGGACAACCGCTCCCGGTTGAAATTTTTTTTTGTCCGCTCCCGCCAAATCGCTGGCTTAGCTTTATCTTCGCCTCTCATTTTAAGGCTATGCAAAGATCACCTAAAATTTTTTCCGGCACCGGATCGCAGTATTTAGCCGAAAAAATAGCTCATAAATTCGGTATTCCGCTGGGAAAGATCACCATCTCCAAATTCAGCGACGGCGAAATTCAACCGGTTTTCCAGGAAAGCATACGGGGAGACATGATCTTCCTGATCCAAAGCACTTTTGCGCCTGCCGAAAACATTATGGAACTGTTGCTAATGATCGATGCCGCCAGGAGAGCCTCGGCCAGCAGCGTAATCGCCGTCATCCCCTATTATGGCTACGCCCGCCAGGATCGGAAAGACAAGCCCAGGGTGGCCATCGGGTCCAAACTAGTGGCCAATATGCTGGTCGCCGCAGGGGCCGACCGGGTCATCACCATGGACCTCCATGCGCCCCAGATACAGGGGTACTTTGATATACCTGTGGACCATCTCGACAGCTCGGCCATTTTTATTCCTTATATAGAACAGCTTCAGATGGAAAACCTTACCTTTGCGGCCCCCGACGTGGGCAGCGCGAACAGGATAAGGGAAATAGCTTCTTATTTTAACGCTGAAATGGTGATTTGCGACAAACATCGTAAAAGGGCCAACGAAATAGCGAGCATGGTCGTTATTGGCGACGTGACCGACAGGGACGTTGTATTGATCGACGATATCTGCGACACGGGGGGCACGCTGGCAAAAGCCGCAGGCCTGTTGAAAGAAAAAGGGGCGCGTAGCGTAAGGGCCCTGTGTACGCACCCGGTATTAAGCGGCAACGCTTATTCCAATATAGAGCACAGCGTTCTGGAAGAATTGGTGGTATGCGATACCATACCGCTAAAACAAAAGATATCAAAAATAAAAGTGTTGACCGTGTCGGAGCTTTTTGCGGTGGCCCTGCGCAACGCTTTCGAAAACAGAAGCATTACCGGCCTGTTCATTCACAGCCAGATGAGAAATAAGTAATCAATAAACAATCATAAATAATGAAAACAATTACAATCGAAGGACAACTGAGGACCGAAACTGGCAAAAAACACGCCCGTCAGCTTCGCTCTCAGGGACTGGTGCCTGGTGTAATTTACGGGGGTTCGCAGGAGGTGAATTTTTCCGCTCCTGTACTGGCTTTTAAACGCCTTGTATATACGTCGGAGTTCCAGATCGCCCAGATCAATGTAGACGGCAAAAGCTACAAATGCATCCTCAAAGACATTCAAACCGATAAGGTTACCGACGAATTGACGCATCTTGATTTCCTTGAGTTGGTGGAAGACAAAAAAGTGGTCGCTACCATTCCCATGAAATTTACCGGAACAGCGGCAGGCGTTAAGAGCGGGGGTAAGCTGGTGATCAAGATGAAGAGCCTGAAGATCAAGACGCTTCCCAAACACCTGCAGGAAAATATTGAAGTAGACCTGACCAACCTGGAGTTGAATGAAAATATCCGGGTGGAAGACGTGAAGAACGAGCATTACGAGATCCTTAACTCGCCTCGTATTCCGATCGCCTCCATCGTCATGACCCGCCAGCTGAAGCAAGAAGAGGCCGCTGCCGCTCCTGCCGCCGGAGCTGCCGCAGGCGCATCATCTGCCGCGAAACCGGCAGCAGCCAAAAAATAATGATCCGACTGAATTGTCTAAAGCCCGGCATCGGCCGGGCTTTATTATTTTAACGCCTGCTTCCCCATCTACCCCGATTATCCTATTTTTGGCTGTTAAAGACCATTTAAGACTGCTACCATGTCCCGATTTCTGATTGTTGGATTAGGAAATATTGGCTCCGAATACATCGANNGGCTGGCAGATATTGCCTCCTTCTCCTTTAAAGGGAGGACCGTACTGGCCATCAAACCAACCACTTACATGAACCTTAGCGGGAAGGCCGTCAGGTACTGGACAGACAAGGAAAAGATCCCGATAGCGCAGACGCTGGTGGTCGTGGACGATGTCGCGCTACCGCTCAGCAAGCTCCGGCTGCGCCCCTCGGGTAGCGATGGCGGTCATAATGGCCTTAGCAGCGTCCAGGAAGCCCTGGGCTCCGTTAACTACCCAAGACTGCGTTTTGGCATCGGCAACGAGTACCCGAGGGGAATGCAGATCGAATTCGTGCTGGGCAAATGGAATGCCGCCGAATGGCCGCTGGTTAAACTGAAAATCGAAAAATCGGTGGAAGTGATTGAAAACTTTATGTTTATCGGTATCGAACGGACGATGACAGAGGTGAATAAAAAAGATTTTATGCTATGATTTATTGATTTGAATCTTTATTTTCGCAGTATTATACAACAAATGATAAGATTTTGATATTCAATATTCCTGTTGACCCGTTCCGCGGTCTTTTTAGGCCATAGTAACTTGAAAACAATTAATTAATAAACCCTTATTGAATATGAAAATATTCTGTGTAGGCCGGAATTATGTGGCTCACGCTAAAGAATTAGGTAATGAGGTTCCCGAAGAGCCTATCATCTTTATGAAACCTAAAAGCGCACTGCTCCAAGCCCATACCCCTTTTTATTATCCCGAGTTTACCAACGACCTGCATTATGAGTGCGAACTGGTACTGCGGATTTCCAAAAATGGGAAATACATCCAGGAAAGATTCGCCAGCAAATACTATGATGCCGTCACCGCCGGTATAGACTTTACGGCAAGGGATATCCAGAACGAACTTAAGGAAAAAGGCCTCCCCTGGGAAAAAGCCAAGGCCTGGGATAATTCCGCAGTCATCGGAAAATGGATCCCTTTCCAGAACATCAAGAATAAAAAAGACATCAACTTCTGCCTATATAAAAACAAAGAACTTGTTCAGCAAGGCAACTCCGGCCTGATGATCAATAGCTTCGACAGGATCGTCTCCTATATTTCTAATTATTTCTCCGTTAACATAGGCGACCTGGTATTCACCGGCACCCCCGCAGGCGTAGGCGAATGCGTGGTAGGCGACGAGATGGAGCTGTTCATCGAAGACGACAGCCTGGGAAGCCTGGAAATAAAATAACAGTAATAGATAACCGAAAAAGATAGCTATTTCCGAAGGAACGGACTATCTTATTTTTTTGACCATTTGCGAGCCTTGATTCGCGACGCCAATAAATACGCCGACCTTTCCATTCATTCTTTTGCCCGATTACCGATAAGCGCCCTTCCTCAATCCCAGTTCAGGATCAATTGAAGTTTTAGCTCTGTTTTTTTATGCCCGCCGATCTCATCCAGCCCGCTGCCAATGGTTGATCTGTCCCGGTAAAGCGTCCGGCTGATCTTTACGCCCGATTGGGCCTGCAAGGGCCGGAATATTTTAAAGACAAAATTATATTTCAGGTTAAGGTAATACCGCATGCCGGAATCAAAAAAAGAAGGGATCGTTTGACTGAACAAAAGATCATTTTCAAAAGCATACACCCTGCTGTCGTATCCCCCGGTCTCAAAATATTGCAGCCGGATATTCCCGGAAAAATATTTATTTGCCGGTTTAAAGGCGATATCCGTAAACATCAGCGATCCCGTTTCGGGAGATTGATCGCCGGGCTTTTCTATCCAGCATAGCTCCACCCGGCTCTTTATGCTGATGCTTCGGCTGATGCGAAAGCTCAACTGGTTTCTCCAGTTCCGGCCCGGCAATTCATCAATAAAGACAGACAGATGATCAGGATCATATCCCGGTAAGCGATAATTCCTGCTTTTCGACCTGAAACGGAAACAACTGTAGGCTTCGACTTTTTTACTGGGGCGCCAATGGAGCTGCGCGGAGAATTGCCTGCCGCGCCCCGGCGCATTGACCAGGTATTTCAGCCAGGGGAAGGAAAAGAAATCCGCATACAGATCGATCCTCACGCCCGTAACCGGCGTAATGCTGGCGCCCATGTAAAAACCCTTTTCATTGGAAGGCATCGAGTTTTCGGTAAATGCATTTCCGTAAAGAGATTGATAGGCTTTGCCCGCCAGGCGGTGAAAAACAGCAATATCGACAGCCCTGTCGATACTTGCCATGATGCCATTGACCATTGCCGTCCGGCCTTTTTTGTCAACCGCCAGTTCTCCGAAAGCGTGGATGTTCCTGAATGTAAAGCTATAATCCATGCTTCCATTAAACCAGTCCCTCCCGCGCATGGCATATAAATTATAGGGCGCAGCCCTTTTCTGAATAGGGATGCTGTAATGGTATCGTACGAAATTAAAGGCGGTATGCCAGCCTTCCTGCTTGAACTTGATGTTTCCTCCATAAACAGTAAGCCCCAGGTTGCCGCGGTCCGTTAATTCGTTGGGATTACGATGCAATCCCGAGGTCTGGATCGAAGAAACGACGGGGCTGCCATTGTTTCCCGAAGCAGAGATATTGGCGCTAAGCCGCCTTGAAGACGCAAACACAAGACTCTCCCAATGCCCTTTCGCCGCTACAATAGCTATTCCCCGGTGAAAATTATATTCTCCTGCGGAATGATAAGGCCTGAGCGATTCGCTTTGCCTTTTTATGGAAACAGCGCCCGGGCCCTTATTAAAAGCCTGGCTTTGCCAGTGGATCAATCCCTGGCCCATGTTAATCGTAAAATCGCCTATTGCAATAGCCTGTATATGCTTCCATTTACGCACAAAAAAATGAAAGGAATAAAAATCGAAGCCGTAAGACTGCTTACCATTCAGGAAGGGCTCTCCCGCATCCTTATCTCCCAGCAATCCGAATTGCAACCCGTTCTTGTATTCATATTTGTACCGCGTCAGCCATCGGAACCTACTTCCCAGGAAGGCATTGGTTGCAGAAGAATCACGCATGAACCCCCGGGCGCGTTCGGGAACCACGGCAAACCGGGATAACAATACCTGCCGGCCTCCTTCCAAACGCCGGCCAAGGCTTTCAATAAAACCGGTT
>DEHV01000042.1 GCA_002352105.1 Chitinophagaceae bacterium UBA2791
CGCGCCGTTTACCATACGGAAGCCGCCAAAATATGGAAGAATGCGCCTTATGTAGATGAAACCATACATTTCGCCGCGGGCAATTATAATGTTCCCAATCCCGGGCCGATATGGGATAAGATAGAAGCGGATTTTGCTTATGCCGCCGCAAATCTGACAGAAACAAAAGCGCAGGTCGGCCGGCCCAATAAATGGGCGGCTAAGGCATTCCAGGCAAAGGCGTTGATGTTCCAGGATAAATTTTCCGAAGCGCAACCGCTTTTAAATGATATCATCGCTAATGGGATTACTTCAAACGGTCTTAAATACGACCTGGTGGATAAGTACGCCGATAATTTCAATGCGTTGACCAAAAACAATGAGGAATCGGTCTTCGCCGTTCAGATGTCTGTAAAAGACGGTTCGAATGGCGCAAACGGGAATGCGGCAGACTGGCTGATCGGCATGTATGCAGGTCCTTCTACCTGCTGCGGGTATTTCCAACCTTCTTTTACTTTTGTTAATTCTTTTAAAACAGACGCGGCTACTGGTCTGCCATTAATGAATACGTTCAATGATTTTGACGTAACCAATGATATGGGCCTGGAAAGCGCCGATCCGTTTACCCCGTACACGGGAACCCTTGATCCGCGGTTAGATTATACTGTTGGAAGAAGGGGTATTCCTTATCTTGACTGGGGGCTTCATCCCGGTAAATCCTGGATCAGGCAACAGGCCTGTGGAGGCCCTTATAGCCAGATCAAGAATACCTATTATAAGGCTGCAAAAGAAACCACCAGCGATGGCTCCGCGTCGGACAGGACGGCCAATAACCTGGTCCTGATCCGGTTTGCCGACGTGCTGTTATGGGCCGCGGAAGTAGAAGTGGAAATAGGCAGCTTGTCGCTGGCGCAGCAATATGTGAACCGCGTCAGGACCCGGGCAGCCAATACGGACGGCTGGGTGAAGACCTATATCGATAATGCCGATCCCTCAAAAGGATTCACCAATACGCCGGCGGCCAATTACAATATAGGCTTATACACGAATGAATTTGAAACGCTGGGGAAAGATTTTGCCCGTGAAGCGGTTCGCTTTGAAAGAAAACTCGAACTGGGTATGGAGGGACATCGGTTTTTCGATCTTCAGCGCTACGACAAAGGCACAGGATATATGGCTAATATCATCAATGCTTATATCCAGCATGAAACAAGCAGGCCGGGATATAATTATCTGTACATGAACGGAGCTACCTTTGTAAAAGGGAAACATGAACTTTTTCCTATTCCTTTAACGCAGATAGACCTGAGCGTTGTCGATGGCGCCCCCGTATTGAAACAGAACCCGAATTATTAATAGCAGGGATTGAAAGAATGCAGAAAAGGCATAAGATAAATCCGACGCTATAGCAAGTGATAAATGTCGGGTGAAGCTTGGTCTTCACCCGACATTTTAATATTGGATCTCCGGCCTGGCGCGTTTACCGATGATCCTCCGGCTTGCAGTCTTTGATATGGATGGCTATCCAACCCTGAGCCCGGTCTTTATTGTTTGTATTAAAAATAAGATCATGAACAAATACGTGTTCCCGCTTTTATTGGCATGCGCTTGCCTGGTTTTAGGCGGTTTTTACGCCCCGGCGGCCAGCGCGCAGGAGAAGCTGTGGAGCGAACAGAAGCCCTGGGAAGGCGTTCCCGACCATTACCAGAAATGGAAGTTTCCCGATTTTCAGTTTCCGTCTACGCTGGCTGCCTGGAACAAGGAGAGGGTTAAGGTAGGCGAGACCCTGCAAGGATTGCTGGGCGATCTGCCTGCGCGTCCAAAACAGTTGAAGGTAAAGACCGTCTATAAAAAAAACATGAACGGTTATACGCTGGAAAAATTCCTGATCGATAACGAGGTAGATGGATGGATCCCCGGCTATATCGCGATTCCGGCCAATGTGAAGGGCAAGGTTCCCGTGATCCTGGGAATGCATGGGCACAGCAGCAATAAAGACAATGTTTTTGGTTCTCAATCCCATACCGCCCAGGATGTATTGGCGCTGCTGCTTTCCAGGGGATATGCAGTGATCGCCATAGACAGTTATTTTAATGGGGAAAGACGCGGAACGGGCCCTGCCGGCGAAAGGGAGATGCAGGTTAACAGGGACGATCAGGAATACTCACAGTTCAAGCTTAACCTTTGGTTCGGCCGTTCCTTATGGGGGATGCAGCTTCGCGACGAACAGATCGCATTGGACTACCTGGCTACGCGCCCTGAAATAGATATGGAAAGGATCGGCGCCCAGGGAATGAGCATGGGCAGCACGCGGGCCTGGTGGTTGGCGGCTATTGATAACCGTATCAAGACTGTGGTTGGAGTGGCCTGCTTTACGCGTTACGAAGAAATTATTCAACAAAGGCAACTGGAAGCGCATGGGATCTATTATTTCGTTCCCGGAATGTTGCAGCATTTTGATACGGAAGCGGTCATGGGAATGCTTGCGCCCCGGCCTTTTCTGGCGCTGACCGGCGATAGCGACCGCGGTTCTCCGATCAGCGGCATGAGGGTATTAGAGAAAAAGTTAGACATCGTTTATTCCCTCTATAACAAGAAAGAACTGTTTAAAAGCATTATCTATCCCGAGACTGGGCATGTGTATACGGATGACATGAAGGTTGAGATGGTTAGCTGGTTCGACAAATACCTGAAATAAGGTTCGCGGATCAAATAAAAGATAAGTTTCAAACATTATAGCCCGTGTTACGGCGCCGGCTGATTGATAAATTCCTTGCTATTAAAAATACGATCATGAACAGATATGCATACCCGTTTTTATTGGCTTGCTTATGCCTAGTCTTAAATGTTTTTTATGTCCCTGCGGCCAACGCGCAGGAGAAGTTGTGGAGCGAACAAAAACCCTGGGAAGGCGTTCCGGAGCATTACCAGAAATGGAAGTTTCCCGATTTTCAGTTTCCGCCCACCCTGGCTGCCTGGAACAAGGACAGGGTTAAAGTCGGCGAGACCCTGCTGCGTTTGCTGGGCGATCTGCCTGCGCGCCCAAAACAGTTGAAAGTAAAGACCGTTTACAAGAAAAACATGAATGGTTATACGCTGGAAAAATTCCTGATCGATAACGAGGTGGATGGATGGATCCCCGGCTATATCGCGATCCCGACCAATGTGAAAGGCAAGGTTCCCGTGATCCTGGGAATGCACGGACATGGCAGCAGCAAGGATAATATCTTCGGATCTAATTCCAATACCGCCCAGGATGTATTGGCGCTGCTGCTTTCCAGGGGATATGCAGTGATCGCCATAGACAGTTATTTTAATGGGGAAAGACGCGGAACGGGCCCTGCAGGCGACAGAGAGATGCAATCGGGCAGGGCCGATCAGGAGCTCTCGCAGTTCAAGATCAACCTTTGGTTCGGCCGTTCCTTGTGGGGAATGCAGCTCCGCGACGAACAGATCGCATTGGACTACTTGGCTACGCGTCCTGAAATAGATATGGAAAGGATCGGCGCCCAGGGAATGAGCATGGGCAGTACCCGCGCCTGGTGGCTGGCGGCTATCGACAACCGCATCAAGACTGTGGTTGGAGTGGCCTGCTTCACGCGTTATGAAGAGCTTATCCAGCAAAGGGAACTGGTTGCTCACGGGATCTATTATTTTGTTCCGGGGATGCTACAGCATTTTGATACGGAGGCCGTCATGGGGATGATCGCTCCCCGGCCCTTCCTGGTCCTTACCGGCGATAGCGACAAGGGCTCCCCGATCAGCGGTATGAAAACATTGGAGCAAAAACTGGATATCGTTTATTCCCTGTATAAAAAGAAAGAACAGTTCAAAAGTATTATCTATCCCGAAACAGGGCATGTATATACAGATGACATGAAGGTTGAAATGGTTAGTTGGTTCGACAAATACCTGAAATAAGGTTTGCGCGTCGACGACATAAAGGTTAAAACGCGATAGCCTTTTCGCAGCGATTGCGAACGTTTAATACCGGGCGGCTCAGATCGCATGAACAACAGCGTTTTGCAGAAAGTTTGTATATGCATGTCGTATCGGTTTACCGGTACGGCATGTTTGTTTTGCTCCGGTATGGCGAATAAATCTGACGCTGAATATCTGCTGCGACGCTAAAAACGGATCAGTTCTTAGGCATTCCTATCCTTAGGCTGGTAGAGGATAGAGGTCACGACGGATAACAGCAATCCAAAAAGCATTGCCCACCAGAAATTCTTAACCTGGAATCCATCCAGTATCTTATCCGCCAGTAATATGATGAGCGCATTGATGACAAACAGGAAAAGGCCAAAGGTCAACAGGGTGATCGGAAGCGTAAGCAGGATCAGAATGGGTTTCACAATAGCGTTCAGCACAGCCAGGGTGAGAGCCAGTAAAATAGCGGTCCAGAAAGAATCCATAGTTACGCCGCCTAGTATATAAGAAAGCGCAAAAGCGACAACGGAAACGATGATGATTCGTACGAGTGCATTCATGGCGACGATTTTAAAATAACGGCGTTGGTTTATAACAATATTAAAGATAAGATATAGGTTGATGCCAGGGCGGTAAGTCCCATTAATAAGGTAGCTACCGAGTAGGTCTTTAACATCGCTTTCATATCAAGCCCCGAAAATTTAGCAATTACCCAAAAATACGCGTCATTGGCATGCGAGATCATCATGGAACCGGCGCCCATTGCCAATACGCAAAGCATCCTGCCGTTTTCATTGTCTAATCCCAGCGTAGGCAACAATGGGAAAATAATGGAGGCTGCGGTGATAATGGCTACGGTCGAGGATCCCTGCGCTGTTTTCAGGACAAAGGTGAGCAGGAAGGGGAAAAAGAGCCCCATTGCTGCGATGGGCAGCGCGTCGCTGAAATGCTCCCCGATCTTTACCGCAGCCAGCACGGCGCCGAAAGCTCCGCCGGCGCCAATGATCACCAGGATGCCGCCGGCTTTTTCAGCGCCTTCCTGTAACAGCGCGCCCAGGCTGCTTTTCTTCATCGGCCGCATGGAGTTTAAGGCCAGCGCAATGCCGATGGCCAGCGCGATGGACGGATCTCCGACGGCCATGATGATCTTTAACCACAGGCTGTCGTCAAGATGTTCTACCGTGATAAACGATTTGATCGCGATCAGCAGGATGGGTATCAGCACAGGCAGGAACGCGCTCGCGACGGAGGGAAGCCTGTTGTTTTCGTCTTTCTCCGCGGTCTCAGGTTCCCTGGCGTCGACGGAAGCAGGGAATTTCTTTCCCGCATATGCCGCCCATATATAGCCGATAATGGCAGAAGGTATTGCGATCAGGATACCCCAAAGGATCAGTTTTCCGAAATCTACCCCAATGATGCCTGCTGCAGAAGCTGCTCCCGGATGCGGGGGGATCAGGCAGTGAACCGAATAAAGGCCGGTGGCCAGCGATACGGCCATGACAGCCATGGAGATACCGGTTCGTTTTGCCAGCGAATTATTAAGACCGCTCAAAACAATATATCCCGAATCGCAGAAAATAGGCATTCCGACCACGAAGCCGGTAATGCTCATCGAAAGCGCGGCTTTTTTTTCGCCCACCTTGCGGAGAATATAAGCGGCCATCACCCTGGTGCCTCCGGTATGTTCCAGGATAACGCCAAGCGTGGTGCCCAGAACGATGATCAGTCCCAGCGACTTCATGATATGACCAAATCCCTCTTTGATAGCGGTCATCACTTCTTCAAAGGAAAGCTGAACGCTTAACCCGACGATGAAACAGGCGATCAGGAGCGCAAAAAATGCATGTATCCTGAATTTTGCCGTAAGAATTACGATAACCGCAATGCCGATTAATAAGCAGGAAAGGACATAGAGGAAATGAAGGTTCATTTTTTCTTCGTTATGCCGTTGTATTTAAGAAAATGCTCAAAGAAAAGACAGAGCTGTTCATTGGATTCTGCATTGGGCGCATGGGTCGGCCTGTTCGTCATGGCTACGCGGTTTTCGTATCCGAGGAATCTGTTCAGGTCGATCGCGTGATTGAGCGGCGCCCATCTTTCCGGCTGATCTTCCGAGCCTCCGGATACCAGGAAGGGCCGGGGCGCCATCAAAGCGTGCAGCTCGTGCAGATCATATCCTTCTCTTCTAAGCTTAGGATATATCCCTTTGTTTTCTGCGCCGATATCAGCGACGGTAGAATCCAGCTCTGACCATGGCGGAGGATAATATCCCAGGTACCAGGGATCGTCATAATTAACATTGGGACGGGTATCGTCAAACACGATACCCAGGTCGGACCATGCGCCGCAGGCATATTTTTCATAAAGACAGGAGGCGAACATCGACCATTTGCCCCCATAGGAATGACCGGTAACGCCCACTCGTTTCGGGTCCACATAGGGAAGCCTGGATACCAGGTTGTAGGCGTTGGCCGCCAGGTAGGCAAGCATGGAAAGCGGTTGTATCTCTGCGTTATGATAATCGGGATAGTACTGGTGATACGGTTTTTCCCTGACTATGGCGTCTATGCCGGTCGACAATACCACAAATCCGCGCTTGACCAGCTGTACGCCAAAGTCCCTGTCCGGTCTCTTTAATCCCACTGCCGTCTCAGGCTCATAGAATACCGTAACAACGGCAGGTTTTACTCCTTTTTCATCCGGCACAAGCAGATAGCCCTTTGCTTTTTCTCCCCGGCGCCAGACGTATTCAATATGATATCGGGTATAACCTTCCTGGCGAACGGAATCGAGGATATCGAACGTGGGCTTCTTGATCAGCCGGGGCCAATGCCCCATCATATCATGCCAGCGGCGTAGAATTTCCTTTCTTCTTTTTTTCCAGTCGGCCGGCGTTTTTACTTCGCGTCCGTCATAAAATTTTAAGGGGCTGCGGTAGTTGCCGTATTGGCCTGCATATTCCGGGGGAGGCGAAAAATACGGTTGAATTTTCTGCCATACGCTATCCGGTTCCTGCTGCGCATCCGCTGCGTTATAAAAACCCGGGATAATAAAAATGAGTAATAAAAAAAGCGTCTTTTTTGTCATGATGGCGAAGCGCTTAATAAATGAATCAGGTCCTGCAATAAGTGATAAATATACGTCAACATTATGGTAAATAACAAAATAGGCAGTTGCTACTCGATTGCAGCTTTAACGCTTTATGCGAACGCGGATAAAAATTCAAAATGATCCGCTACAAAACGGGAATGGACTATCCGCCCTTGCCCCAGCGGCCGACGCGTTGATCAATAAAACGGATCAGGCTTTCGCTCATTTTTTTGTGATCGTTTATTTTGGGATGCCACTCTTTGTTGATGTATTCGAAGAAATGAGCATGGATTTTCGGATCTTGTAAACGCGATACCGCTTTTTCAATATAACCCGGCCATGGCGAGCCTGGCTTAACGGCGTCCATGCTTCCTAATACGCAAATAATATGAGCATTGGGATAATGCCCCCTGATCAGGGATATAAATCTTTCATAAGCGTCAATAAAAAATGCTGCTCCGGGCGCGGCTTCGCCAAACCTGTATTTAAACTGGCTATGATCAGGCAGCTCCGCCAGGGAGTGGTCATTTTGAAAAAGGTTGATGACGACGATATCGGGCTCCGCCTTGGAAAAATCCCAGACGCTGGCGGAGTCGAACGGATCAAAGCAGTTATACATATCCGTCATAATCTGTCGAAACCAGCTGACGGTCAGCCCGATGCCGCTTCTTGCGATACAGGAATAGGCGGCATTGTAATGCCTGGCTGTTAGCGCGCCATAGCTCAGGTAATTGTTTGAATATAATCCGCCTCCTGAGTCTCCCTCAAGATTTTCATTAGCCGCGCCGACTGTAATGGAATTTCCGTAAAACTCGATCATTCTGGTCTGAGCGGGAGTGGAGATCGGCCTGGTCCTTTCGTCATACTCAAATCCATAGAACAGGGTGGAGCCTTCGCCCCATCCTGTTCTGCGGAACAGTTCGACGGTATGCCTGCCTCTTGGCAACCCGGAGGCCAAGACATAGGACTTTTTAAGGCTGTCCGGTTTTATCATGTAAACGCTGTCGTCGTCGATGATCACATTATAGTAGTTTCGTCCGTGTTGGTCGCTTAGCGTAGCCCTGACCCCCGTGCCTTTAAAGCTGGTCTTAATGGAAGACCCTGGCCAGTATAAGGTCGCGGCAGTATCCTTCACGGCTATTCTTCCGTTGTAGCGGATCTTTGTATTGTCGGGCGCGAAGGTTTTTTTGACTGCCGAGCAGCCGCTGACAAGCATAATGATGGTCCCGGACAGCAGGAGGGAAAAAACAGATTGATTCATTGCAGTCGGTTGGTTTAAATGATGATCGGCCCTATTGCTATGAGAAGAAACATTTGTTCGCAAGGATCGGCGCATTAAAAATAGTTCAAGGTTTTATAATCGGCGTATAAATTTTGGAGCAGATCTCTTAGGATTTTTATCCGCTGCTACCGATGCCTAACGGCGCTTATCGCATACCTGCTCCGGCAGCTATCGCCTCTGTTTAAAATTTTTAAGGTTTAATGTCTTACCCCTGGTACTTATTGCGTCTTATACCATCTGCGTTCCATTGCTGCAACCCATACTAACTATCATACCATGACAGGAAAAAAAACATTTTTCTCAGCGATCCTTTTTGTTTGCGCGCTGGCGCTTTATGCAAAGGAAAAGCCTTATTCCCCGCCCCCTGGCGGCAAGGAAGACAAGCCATTGACCTTTATCATCCACACCTGTATCAACGAACTGGATGATTTTAAAAAACTGGTCAAACAGGCGTCCAGGTTAAAACCCTATGGGAGAGTGCAGATCAATATAGGCGTACTGGCCGATAAAGCGTTCCATGAAACGCCTAAGGGCGGAAGCCCCTGGCATGAATATGCCAATCGAAATCCTACGCCTTACAAATTTTTTCCGGATCCGAAGATCGCGCCTTTTATTCCGGCGGAATTTGTCCGGAAGAACCGGCAATTATTATTGGAAAAAGCCAGGATCCTTAGAGAGAATGATATGGATGCCGCTTTTTTCAGCTATGAGCCCAATTTTCTACCCGAGTCATTTTTCGAAGCCTATCCCGAAATGTTAGGTCCCCGGGTGGATCATCCCAGGCGAAGCAATGCCAAAGCATTTGCGCCCTGCATCTCTATAAAAGAGACCCAGGAAATGTATGCGTCCATGATGGCGGAAATGCTGAAAAATGCGCCGGAGATAAAAACATTTTCTTTTAAGACCAATGATGCGGGCGCGGGCATTAGCTGGTCCGACTGGTTGTACAGCGGTCCCAACGGTCCTTCTTCCACCAGGAATTTCAGCGTGGGCGAAAGGGTGAATCAATTGATGAGTTCGTTCAGGGATGGCGCTTCCAGGGCAAAAAAAGAGCTTGCCGTGTATATGAGCGAAGGCAGTTCTAATTTTTCGGACGTTGAGAAGGAAGATATTCAGAAGCGACTTCCCCCAAATTGTTATTACCGGTCGACCGATTCGGTTGAAATAAAGAATATCTCCGGATTTTTGTCTGCCGTTTATCCGGCGTCGGGCTATTTCAATCCCATTTCATTCGGAAACAGCGTAAGGGGATTAAAGAAAGGAAGCGGCCAGCGCGTATTCATCACGCTGAGAGCGGCGTACGACCGGGCAAACGAAAAACTGGACGTTTCCGATCTGATGTTTGAAATGATCGAACGGTCGCTAAGAGACGGTATTCCTGCCGACGAGGTATCGCGATTGCGCCAGAGGCAGCAGTTATCAGAGGAATGGGCCGGCAGCAGATCGGCTCCGCTCTTGCTAAATGCCCTGGTAATGCTCGACGAAGCCTTTGCCTATAAAAATAGCGTTATGCCCGGCGTGAGCCCGATGTACTGGGGGCTTAATAACCGGTATATCAATCGTCCCCTGCTTATCGCGCCCCAGGCGCTTTCAGCGGAGGAAGAGTCTTATTTTCTTCCGTATCTGTTTAATGTTTCCAGGGAAGAAGGCCGGATGGACTATACCGATATTCACGGGGCGCGTCGCAGCATTCCTCCCGGAGCAATGAAAAACTTTGTTGGCCGGATCCGGCGCGCATGCAATATGCTCGAACAAATAGACGCATCCGCTCCCCGTAAGGCCTACCTGAATAGAATGGCGCTATCGCTGCGTATCTATGCCAGCATCATGAGAAGCTGCGGAAATTTTGCCGCAGCCCAGCAGATCAGGGACCGTAACGCCAATAAGCTTAAGGGCCCCATGCGCAGACCGGGTAAGGATCCTGTATGGAACGGGGACCCCGACTTCATCCCCTTTAATGAGATCATGCGCGATGAACTGGACAATACCCAGGAGCTGATCAGCGCGTTGAAAAACGGAGGCCTTAGCATGATTGTCCTGGCAAAGGATGCAGCGCACGAAGACACGTTCATAGCGGGTCCCGACCTGTTAAACCAGTTGGTTAAGAAACGAAAGATCATGTTAGATCATTGGCTGGATATTGAAGGATACCTGGCTTCTCCCTTTAAATGATTTTTCCATCGTTCACCAAATGATTCCATGTTTTAAATATTTTTCACATGAAAACGGTTAAAGGAATTCTTTTTGTCATAGGGCTTGTTTTACTGGCCATCAATATTTACGGTTTGTTCAAATCCCTCCGTAATCCTGATATCTATACTGAAGAACATCATATCAAGAACAGGATCGGCGATGTCACGATCAGGTATCCCGAAATAAAAAAAATGCTCGTCAGGCAACAGGGCGAATCAGATATAGATTTTGCCGTAAGGGTGAATAAGACGGTGAATGACGGCTTTGCGCATTATTGGAAAAGAGCGGGAATAACCAAATACCATCTCAGGGTTCCTGTTTGGGAAAACTACCTGCTGTACCTGGCTTCGTATATCAATCCTGAAAAATACGAGCGATACGAATTCAGTAATTACAGGAAGAGCCTGGAAAGGGGCGTCGGACTATGTTCTTCGCATTCCATAGTGGTGAAGGGCGTATTGCAGGAAAACGGAATAAAGGCGGAACTGCTGGATGTCGGCGGACGGCATGTGGTGGTGAGAGCGGATTTCGGCGATAAAGCATATTTGCTGGATCCCGATTTTGGATATTATGTGCCCTACGACACAGCGGCGGTTACCGCTGATCCCGAGCTGGTAAGACCGGCTTATGCGGATATGGCTTCCTTGTATTATAAGGAAGCGGTAGATCCTTATACGACCGACCTGATGGTGGATATCTTTGGCAAACACAAACATGTGTATGATGTTAAGAACTGGTTCGAAGGTTTTTCTTACTGGGCCATCTGGATCATTCCGTTGTTATTGATCGCGCCCGCGGCGATTGGCGCGTTCAGGTCCGGGAAACAGGCGGGGTAAAGCGCGATGATTTTTATTTCGTAGTTTTAAGACGCGGGCGAAGGCGAAAAGCGGAAAGATGGATTATTACGCCGCTGATTATAAACATTAAAAACGAAATATGCAAAGGTTCTTCAAACATGTAACGATAGGGATAGCTGTTTGTTTTTTTACGATGTATTCCGTTAACGGTCAGCTGAGTTTTGTTCGTACGGATGAGGGCGTGGAACTAAGGGATAATGGAAAAAAAATATTGTTTTATCAGCAGCAGCCGAAAGCGCTGGGCGGGAAATATACCCGCGCCGGCTATGTGCATCCCCTGTATGGCCTTGATGAAACAGTGTTGACGGAAGCCGAGCCTGCCGACCATCTGTACCACAGCGGTATTTTCTGGGCGTGGCACCAGATCATAGTGAATGATAAGAATATAGCAGACGGATGGATCTGCGAAAATATTTCCTGGACGCCGGAAAAGATGAAGGTTAAAAAAAGCGGGCGAAAGATCGCTATCCATACGGAGATGTTATGGCGATCTCCCCTGAATACCGCAACGCCGGAGCCTATTGTAAGGGAGCGTACAAAGATCATTGTTCATCGTGTTGCCGCGCCCGGCTACCGGATCATTGATTTTGATATTTTCCTCCTGCCTCTGGCGGGAACCGTTAAACTGGGCGGTTCCGACGATCATAAGGGGTATGGCGGCTTTTCGCTGAGGTTAGACCTGCCGGACGATCTTAGGTTTGTTTCCGACGGCAAGCCTGTTGAGGCGAAGGAAACAGCTGTTGAAGCGGCTCCCTGGATGGATTTCAGGGGATCTTTCGGCGGTCAGGGGAGTCCGGCATCGGGCGTAGCCCTTTTTTGTAAGGCCGAAAGCGCCGACGCCGTTATGCCCTGGATACTCCGGAAAAAAACAAGCATGCAAAATGCGCCTTACCCGGGCAGGGAACCCGTGGCGCTGCCTGCCAAGGGGTTAAGGCTGGAGTACCGGTTGGTGGTGCATGACAATAGCCTTTCCGATGAAGCGATAAGGGAATTGTATAAGGCATATATTCGTTGAGAAGCGGATGCCGGGACAGGAACAATAAGCGTTTATACGCGTTGTGAAAACATTGAATATTTTAGTTAATATCCGCAATTGATATAGCTGACCGTATGGCGTATGCAGAACCAACAGTTTAAAATATTGTATGCTTTCCTGGCTTTTCTGCGAAGCGCCTGCGCCAATATTCCGTAGCTCGCGCACGGTCTGTCAATGAGTGTCTCTTCGTCGTCCTGCGACGTCATATTTACTATTTAATCAAACTACATATGAATAATATAGCGGTTATCGGCCTGGGCAAGGTAGGATCCCTTGTCGGCGAATTGCTTTCGGGCCTGTTTACGGTGGAAGGGCTCGATCAGAAGCCGGCGCAGCAGCATTCGTTTAAAGTATTGCCGGGAAATATTAATGACGAGCAGTTTCTGCAAAAATTTCTTTCCACAAAGGATGCGGTTATTTCCTGCCTGCCCTATAACCTTAATCTTACGGTAGCCCGGGCGGCATTTAAAGCCGGGATACATTATTTTGATCTTACGGAAGACGTCCCTACTACATTAGCCATAAGGGAAATGGCCAAAACCTCGAAAGGGGTGATGGCTCCGCAATGCGGATTGGCTCCGGGTTTTATCGGCATCGTGGGGGCCGACCTGTACAAGCGGTTCACCCGGCTGCGCGATGTGGAACTTCGCGTAGGCGCGTTGCCCAGGTATCCGAATGGGCAGTTGGGCTATTCCTTTACCTGGTCTCCCGCGGGCGTGATCAATGAATACATCAACGATGCGGAAGTCATTCACAATGGCGTCCGCAAAATGACGCCCTCGCTGGATGGGATCGAGTTGATCAACATAGAAGGGCAGGAGTTTGAAGCCTTCTCCACCAGCGGCGGCCTGGGCACGATGTGCGAAACGCTTGAAGGCAGGGTGGATACCTTAAATTACAAAACGATCCGTTATCCGGGACATGCAAGGCTGATGCGTTTTTTATTGTACGAACTGATATTAAAAGAAAAAAGAGCGCTGGCGGAGCAGATCTTAACGGAAGCCAAGCCGCCTGTCAGGGAAGATGTGGTATACGTATATGCCGCCGTGGAAGGATGGAAGGAAGAAGCCCTGGCCAGGGAGGAGTTCTACCAGGCCTATCATCCTCTGAAGATAAACGGGAAGGAATGGAGGGCCATCTCCTGGACCACTGCCGCTTCCATTGCCTCGGTGGTGGAAATGGTAGCGGAGAAAAAGCTTCCCCAACATGGATTCATTAAACAGGAAGAGATACCCTTCGGTGTTTTTACGCAAACCGTTAACGGGAAATTATTCCTGGCCAAACAGTAATCAATGCTAAAATCATATATATGGAAGGCAATCGCATGGCGTTGGAAAAGGTATTAAAGGGGTTAATGGACAGGTATATGGAGCGGGTTCCGGATGTAAGGAAAATACTGGATGCGATGGTAAGGGAAGGAGTGATCGGCGCTCCGGCCGATATAGAAAATGACCATATCGCTTTTCGGACGATGGGCGTTCCTCGCCTGGGCATACAATCGTTTGAAAAGATATTTCTTCATTATGGGTATCAAAAAAAAGATCATTATTTCTTCCCCGAAAAAAGATTGAACGCTTACTGGTATGCGCCGCCGGAACCGAAATACCCGAGGATATTTGTAAGCGAGCTGATCGTGGATATGCTGAGCGGGCAAAGCCGGGATATCATAGC
Source organism: Chitinophagaceae bacterium UBA2791 (assembly GCA_002352105.1). Lineage (GTDB taxonomy): Bacteria > Bacteroidota > Bacteroidia > Chitinophagales > Chitinophagaceae > Flavitalea. The sequence goes on from DEHV01000042.1 coordinate 14,039, forward strand.
CAGTTATACCGATGAGGTGAAAGCCGATCCGGTCGATGGGTTGGATCTTGATGATGCGCGGCAAACAGACGCCTTCCTCCACAGCAGTTTATGGAGAATCCCTTCCCTGGCGGATTACCAGGCGCTCGCAGCGGAAAGCGAATATGCCGCCTGGGTGATCTACAATCGCTATTACCTGAATCATTTTACCATCAGCGTCCATCAGCTTAAGGAGGGATACAATACCATACCCGGTTTTAACCGGTTCCTGGAACGGAATGGGTTAATCTTGAACGATGCGGGAGGAAAGATCAAAACCAGCAAGGACGGCCTGTTGTTGCAAAGCGCTACGGTGGCCGGGATGGTAGAAGCCGTCTTTGCCGGCGGGGAGCGGTTAAGCATCGCGGGCTCTTATGTTGAATTTGCAGAGCGAAAAGTATTGGACGTCTATGCAGGCCTTGCTCCTCATGAGATAACCAGGGCGCATCGCCGGGAAGGATTTGAAACCGCCAATGCAGATAAAATATTTGAAAGCACCTATGCCGCTCAAACAACAAAAGGCAACCGTTGAGGATTGCCTTTTCATAATCAGTTCACCCCAAACCGAAACAGAGGGTATCTTCAAAACTAAAATGAGACGCTTTTTTATTGTCTTGAAGCGGGTAAGTTATTTTTTTATCTGGGCGATCAACCAGCTACGAGCAGCGTCGTTCTGATCGGGGTAAACCCAATGGCCTGTGTCGAGGAACAGGTTTAATGTTTTGGGAGCGGCGATCATGTTATAAGCCGAATATATCGAGGTAGGCGAGCAGGACTCGTCATTGTACCCCCAGGTATAATAACCGGGCGTCTGCAATCTCCTGGCGAAGTTGACCACATCATAATAGCCTGCCGTTTCTATTTTTGCCTTAAGAGTAGCTTCCGGTTCCAGGTCCTTGAAAAGACGGGATCCGCCTCCTCCGGCGCGGCCATGCAGGTAACCGGTGAGATCGCAAAGCGCGGGATAAGAAGCGGAAAGCGCTTTTACTCTCTTGTCCAGCGTCGCGGTGACGATGGATAGCGCGCCGCCCTGGCTTCCCCCGATCACTGCCAGGTTGGTTCCGTCAAACTGCGGCAGGCTGGCGATGAAATCATTGGCGCGCACGCAGCCGAGATAAACCCTTTTAAAATAGTATGCATCCTTGTTCTCCATGTTAAAGCTTAAATAACCTTTCAGCGGGCCCGCGCCAAGATCGGTATAAACATTTGGGTCCATGTTAACCGGTATGCCATGGATGCCGATCTGCAGGGTGATAATGCCTTTTTCGGCTGTCGCGATATCGCCGTTATAAGGCCTTACGCCAGCGCCGGGAACCAAAAGGATGGCGGGATACTTACCTTCTTTGACCGGTACGCACAATATGCCATAGACGCGGGAATTCCCGGGGTAGTTCTGAAAACTGACATGGTAAACATTTACTTTCTCCGTGCATTTTTCAGGGATCAGGGTCATCCGGGTATTCATCGGTATTGCGGCAAGTTCTGCCTTGGCCTTATTCCAGAACGCGTCGAAATCAGCAGGGTTCTGTATAGTGGGTTGAATGGTCAGGGGATCAAAACCCGCTGTCGCCATTTGCTTATAGCTAATACCGTCGACCGTAGCGCTGACGGTACACCTGAGAAAGCCGGGGGTATCCATTGTGCCGCCGTCTATGGTTGCCTTGCCTTTTTTAAGCGTGAGCGTCGCTGTTTTAAGAGGCGGCATTTTCTCAGGCCCTATGCTGTACTGGATAGTTGCGTTCTTAAGCAGGTTGCCATTTTTAATGACGCTCACATTGAATTTAACCTTCTCGCCTTTTTTATAAACCCAGTCGGCATGTTCCGGCGCGACGATCAGTTTGACGATCTTGTCGATCGGCGGCGGTTGGGCGATGGACGGATGCGCGATGATCAGGAACAGCAGGATGCCCGGAATGGTATATGCTTTTTTCATGTTTTTCTTTTTGAACGCTTCCCGTATGAGCAGGTTATTTTTTTATCTGGGCGATCAACCAGTTATAAGCGGCGGTCATCTGATCAGGATAAACCCAGTGCCCTGTCTCGAGATACAGCTTTAATGTTTTGGGAGCGGAGATCATGTTGTAGGCCGCATACATGGAGGTAGGCGGACAGGTTTCATCGTTAAATCCCCAGGTGTAATAGCCGGGTATCTGCACCCTCCTGGCGAAGTTGACCACATCGTAGTAGCCGGCTGTTTCTACTTTTTGTTTAAGCGTAGGGTCTGGTTCGGGATCCCTGAAAAGATGGGGCCAGCCTCCGGCGCGACCTTTCAGGTAACCGGTGAGATCACAAAGCGCGGGATAGGAAGCGGAGAGCGCCCTTACCCGTTTGTCCAGCGCCGCAGTAATGATAGACAGCGCGCCTCCCTGGCTTCCCCCTCTTACGGCGAGATTGGTTCCGTCGAACTGGGGCAGGCTGGCGATGAAATCATTGGCGCGCACGCATCCGAGATAGACCCTTTTATAATAGTATGCATCCTTATTGTCCATATTAAAGCGCATATAGCCGTTCAGGGCGCCCGCGCTGAGGTCGGTATACGCATTGGGGGCAAGATTAACGGGTATGCCGTGGATGCCGATCTGTAGGGTGATGATCCCTTTTTCCGCTGTTTCGATATCGCCATTATAGGGTCTTATTCCGGCGCCGGGAACCAAAAGGATGGCGGGATACTTGCCTTCTTTAGCGGGTACGGACAAGATGCCGTATATGCGGGAATTCCTGGGATAGTTCTGGAAACTTACATGATACACATTTGCTTTTTCCGTGCATTTCTCAGGGATCAGGGTCATCCGGGTATCCATCGGTATCCCGGCAAGTTCCGCCTTGGCCTTATCCCAAAAGGCATTAAAATCTGCGGGATCCTGTATGGTAGGCTGGATGGTTAAGGGATCAAAACCTGCCGTAGCCATTTTTTCATAAGTAATGCCGTCGACCGTGGCGCTGACGATACACCGGAGAAACCCGGCGGTATTCATTGTGCCGCCGTCGACTGTCGTCCTGCCCTCGGGAAGCGTGAGCGCCTCTGTTTTAACGGGCGGCATTTTTTCAGGCCCTATGCTGTATTTGATGTTTGCGTTCTTAAGCAGGTTGCCATCCTTAATGATGGTTATGTTGAATCTGACCTTTTCGCCTTTTTTATAGATCCAGTCGGGATGTTCCGGCGCGACGATCACTTTGACGATCTTGTCGATAGGTTGGGCTATGGAGGGGTGCGCTGAAATAATGAGCAGCAGCGCAGCAAGAACGGCATAAAACTTTTTCATGATTTTCCTTTGAAGATGTCGGTAATGTCTGGAATAAAGAAACGAAATATTTTTATAACGGCGCTTTTTAATCTAAATTTAAACGGCGTCTTATGTGCGTTAAGAAAGCGTTTTAAACGATATTTGATCTTTGACGGTTGTAGCGGCGGGGATGGTCCCTTCGTTGTGGAGTATTGTCATTATACCGCTTTATTCCGGAGTCTTGCCTTAGGATTGGACGCTGCAGGTAAGCGATGGTCAATAAAAAGGCTAAGGCAAAGATTGGTCTTATTTCAGTTCGGGCGCCACGCGCAACAGGGCGGGATCGCGACGGGGCGTCATAGCTGCTTTCCCGCTATAGGAACGCTTTAAAATAATATTAGAAATGATAAAACGTAAGGTAGGATTGTTTTTGTTGTTGGCGATAGCCTATGCGCCGGTAGCGTTAGCGCAGGCGAAGCCGAACAAGATATTGGTTTTTAGTAAAACCTCAAATGGGTATTATCACACATCCATTCCCGAAGGGGTAGCCGCTATTCAGCGGCTGGCAAAAGAAATGAATTTTGGCGTGGACGCTACCACGGACAGCGCTTATTTTACGGAAGACTCGCTTAAAAATTATGCGGCGGTGGTATTCATGAACACCAACGGCGTCTTGCTGGATACCTTTCAAAAAGCGGATTTTGAACGATATATCCAGGCGGGAGGAGGCTATCTGGGGGTTCACTCCGCTACGGCGTCGGAATACAAATGGCCCTGGTACGGCCGGCTGGTAGGCGCTTATTTTAACGGCCATCCCGATCCCCAGGAAGCCTATGTGGAGGTCAAAGAGCCGCGCCATCCGTCGACCCGTCATCTTCCCCGCCGGTGGAAAGTATTTGACGAATGGTACAACTTCAGAGAGATATCGCCCGATATCCGCGTGTTGATGAGCCTCGATGAAACGACGTATAAAGGAGGAAAAAACGGCGCTTATCATCCTATTGCCTGGTATCATGAATTTGACGGAGGCCGGGCATTCTATACCGGTCTTGGACATACGAAAAAATCCTATTCCGATCCGTTGTTCCTGAACCACCTGAGAGGGGGCCTTCAATATGCGATCGGAAAAAATAAGCCGTTGGATTATTCAAAAGCAAAGACCTCAAGAATTCAGAAAACAAACAATAGTAATATGGAAACAACTAATGCAAAAGAAAAGCTGAAAGCGCTGGGATTAAGTTTGCCGCCCGCTCCCGCCCCGGTGGGAGTGTATAAACCCAGTCTTCTTGTCGACGGGAAATACCTTTATCTCTCCGGCCACGGACCTGTTCAGCAAGACGGGACGTTGATAAAAGGAAGGGTGGGTCAGGACCTGGACATGGAACAGGGAAAGCTGGCGGCCAGGCAGGTCGGGCTTGCTTTACTGGCCACTGTTGATAAGAGTGTCGGACTGGATAAGGTGAAAAGAGTGATCAAGGTGCTGGGCATGGTGAATTCTACCGATGATTTTCAGAAGCAGCCTTATGTGATCAACGGTTGCAGCGAATTGTTTGCCGCTATATGGGGCGATGATAATGGGATTGGCGTCCGGAGCGCGGTGGGATTCAATGTGCTGCCGGATAATATTCCCGTGGAGATCGAAGTGATATTTGAATTGAAATAAGCGGGGCCGGTTCGGCCCGTTCTTCCGGGCGGCGGCAAAGGATAAAAAGAAAAATCTTAAGTATGGAATGGTATCAGATCGATAAGATCGAAACATTGGATACGCCTTTTCTGGCCTTATACAAGGACCGGATAGAGAAGAATATCCAAATGGCGATAAACATGGTAAAAGACCCTGCCCGGTTAAGACCGCATGTAAAGACCAATAAGATCGCGGAGGTCTGCCGCATGATGATGGACGCGGGTATCAGTAAATTCAAATGCGCCACCATTGCCGAGGCGGAGATGTTGGGCATGATAAAGGCAAAGGACGTGTTATTGGCCTATCAACCCGTGGGGCCCAAGGCGTCGCGGCTGCTGGCGCTGGCGGAACGGTACCCGCAGACAGATTTTAGCTGCGTAGTGGACGATGCGCAGGCGGCGGCCCATCTGTCGGAATTGTTTTTAGCGGCGGGTAAAAGATTATCCGTATATATTGATCTGAATACCGGCATGAACCGGACCGGTATATTGCCTGCTAACGCGCCGGATTTGTTTGATCGCCTGCAATCCCTGGAAGGCATTGAGGTAACCGGCGTCCATTTGTACGACGGTCACCTTACGATGACGGATATACGCAACAGGCAACAGGATAGCGATAAGGGATTTGATGAAGCGATGCAGGCGGTCGCCGCAATGGAACAAAAAGGAGATACGCCCCTTGCCATAGTAGCGGGCGGCTCTCCTACATTTCCTACGCACGCGGGCAGGAAGGCGGAATGCAGTCCGGGCACCTTTGTTTTTTGGGATTGGGGCTATAAGACCAAATACCCCGAAACGCCATTTGAATATGCCGCGCTGGTGGTCGCCCGGGTAATCTCCATCGTTAATAAGGATACCATTACGCTGGATCTTGGCTATAAGGCGGTCGCGTCGGAGAGCCCTTTCCCGAGGGTTTATTTTTTGAACGCCCCCGAAGCGCAGGCTCTTAGCCAGAGCGAGGAGCACCTGGTATTAAAGGTGGCGGATAGCGGCGCGTATAAGACCGGGGATATTCTCTACGGGACGCCTCTTCATATATGCCCCTCGGTGGCATTATACGACAAAGCGGCGGTGATAGAAGATCATAAGATCATTGCCTCATGGAAGGTAATTGCCCGGGACAGAAGCATCGCGATATGATGAAAAGCGAAGATCGGCGTAAAATACAAGAGGGTAAGATTGTATCATATGTCGGTAAGTACGTGGCATAGAGCCTGATTTATTACTTCTATTTTTGGTTTATACGAACGATGTTATAAAACCAAAACATGAGTAATCAATTCATCCTCGATCTTAGGGAAGTAGGCATCAATGATATAGATATTGCCGGGGGAAAGAATGCCTCTCTTGGAGAAATGATCCAGCATCTTTCTGCATTAGGCGTGAATATTCCCAATGGATTCGTCATTACCGTATCTGCTTATAAAACCTTCCTGGAATATAATCAGCTGGATAAGTCGATCGACCGGATCGTGCAGGCAATAGACTACGACAATATTGAATCGCTCAGGAGAGGGGGGCAGCAGGTAAGGCAGCTGCTGAAGAACGGGCGGTTTCCCAGGGAGATGAGCGAAGTCATCATTCGCGCATATGAAAAATTATCCGGTAATTACGGCCAGGAACATACCGATGTGGCGGTTCGTTCCTCCGCTACCGCGGAGGATCTGCCCGACGCCTCCTTTGCCGGACAGCAGGAAACCTTCCTGAATGTACGCGGGCCGGCCTCCCTGATGGATGCCGTCCGTAACTGCTTTGCTTCCCTGTTTACCGACCGGGCCATCAGTTACAGGCAGTCTTTCGGCTATAACCATTTTTCGATCGGGCTCAGCATCTGCGTACAGAAAATGGTCAGGAGCGACCTGGGTTCTTCAGGCGTCGCTTTTAGCCTGGATACAGAAAGCGGCTTTAAGGATGTCGTGGTCATTAACGGCGCTTACGGCCTTGGCGAAATGGTGGTGCAGGGTTCGGTGTCGCCCGATGAATTTATTGTATTCAAACCGGCATTGCGCAACGGCTACGAGGCGATCATCGAAAAAAAACTGGGCGTGAAAGACAGGATGATGGTGTATGGCGATAAGGCGGATGAACGGGTTAAGATCATTCCCACGGAAAAGAACTTTCAACATCGTTTTTGCATTACCGATAGCGTGGCGATGCAGCTGGCGGATTGGGTAATTAAAATTGAAGATTATTATTCTACTTTAAGACAAAGGTGGACGCCCATGGACGTGGAATGGGCCTTTGACGGACTAAGCAAATCCCTTTTTATCGTGCAGGCGAGGCCGGAGACCATTCATTCGCAGAAAGATCACGATAGAATAACAGCCTATACTGTCGCGGATCAGTCCCGTTCCGAAAAAATACTGATACAGGGAATAGCGGTCGGCGATAAGATCGGGCAGGGAAACGTGAACATATTGTATTCGATGGACAAGCGCGTGATAGAGGGGCATGAGTTCAAAGCGGGCGACGTACTGGTCACGGACATGACAGATCCCGACTGGGAGCCTGTTATGAAAAAAGCTTCCGCTATTGTGACCAACAAGGGGGGGCGCACCTGCCATGCGGCCATCGTAGCCCGGGAGCTGGGTATTCCTGCCATTGTCGGCTGCGGCAATGCAACGGATATATTGCAGGAAGGAGACGCGGTAACGGTCAGCTGCGCGGAGGGCGAAACCGGGTATGTGTATGCGGGCAATATTCATTATGAAACGACGGAATATGATCTGAACGACCTGCCGGCCATACATACAAAGCTGATGTTGAACGCTGCTTCTCCTTCGATGTGTTTCAAATTTTCCAACTTGCCGAATGACGGGGTGGGATTGGCAAGGGAAGAGTTTATCATCAACAACTATATCCAGATCCATCCGCTTGCCTTATTGCGTCACCGGGAGCTGGATGATCAGCCATTGACCAAAGAGATCGTAAAAAGAATTCAGGGGTATGAAAATGAAGAAGATTATTTCATTAAGAAACTGTCTTACGGCATTGCCAAGATCGGAGCGTCATTTTATCCGAAACCGGTGATCGTCCGGTTCAGCGATTTTAAAAGCAATGAATATTTTAACTTGCTGGGAGGCGCCCATTTTGAGCCCAAAGAAGAAAACCCCATGATCGGGTGGAGGGGCGCGTCGAGATATTACTCGGATGATTATAAGGAGGCGTTCGGGATGGAATGCAGGGCCATTAAAATGGTCAGGGAACAGATGGGATTGGACAATGTGGTGGTGATGATCCCCTTTTGCCGCACGGTAAATGAACTGATCAGGGTGAAAGAAGTTATGAAAACCTTCGGACTGGAGCGCGGGAAAAAAGGGCTGCAATTGTACCTGATGGCGGAGGTTCCCTCCAATATCATACTGGCCGATGATTTCGCAAAGCATATCGACGGTTTTTCCATAGGTTCGAACGACCTGACGCAGCTCACGCTTGGATTGGATCGCGACTCTTCGCTTGTAGCGCACCTGTATGACGAACGGAACGCCTCGGTCAAGCAAATGATCTCCAGGCTGATCGCGGCGGCAAAAGAAAATGGCGTTAAGGTAGGCATCTGCGGACAGGGGCCCTCGGATTTTCCGGATTTTGCGGAGTTCCTTGTAGAGCAGGGCATTGACAGCGTGTCGGTAACCCCCGATTCGGTGATCAAAACGATCAAGGCGATCGCTGCGGCGGAAAAGAGAATTGAGAGCGGCTTTGTATATTCGGGTTAATGTTTTTATTATCTCATAATCTATAGTTTCTGAAACCGCATCTGTTAAAGATACACCTGAAGCCGGAGCATTCTTTTAACGTCCGATACGACGTATTGCCTCATTTTTACAATAAATGGCATTATCATCCGGAACTGGAGCTGGTACACATCATCAAGGGCTCCGGAAGGCAGTTCATTGGCGATAATATCCACCATTTCAAAGCGGATGATATGATCTTGCTGGGCTCGAATCTTCCTCATCTGTGGCGAAGCGATGAAAAATACTTTAAGAAGAATCCCAGGCTGAAGGTAGAAGCGATCGTCGTCCATTTTGTTCCCGATTGTTTTGGCGATCATTTTTTAAAGATGCCCGAAAACAAGGAGCTGCTTAAGCTTTTTGAAAGGGCCAAGCAAGGCGTCAGGGTCAGGCTGAACGATAAAAAAAGGGCTGCGGAAATGATGCGCCGGCTGTTGGTTGCCAAAGGCGGGGAAAGGATCATCCTGCTGCTGCAGATCCTGCAGATCATCGCGCATTCCAGGCAAACCAAGACGGTTTGCAGCAAGGGGTTGGAATTTAATCACAACCCTGCCGAGACGGAGCGGCTCAATACCATCTACCAGTATATCCTGAATAATTTTGGCAAGGAGATCACGCTTCCGCAGATAGCCAGGGTGGCGCATATAGCGCCCAATTCTTTTTGCCGGTATTTTAAATCCAGGATCAAGAAAACCTTTTCTGAATTCCTGATAGAGGTTCGCATCGGGCATGCCTGTAAACTGCTTGCAGAGACGCATAAAAGCGTATCGGAGATCTGTTATGAATGCGGGTTTAATAATTTCTCCAATTTTAACCGCCATTTTAAATCCATCACCGGCAGAACGCCGACGGAACACCGGAAACATTACCAGGAAGCAAAGCATTGATCGGCGATAGCTTCTGCCGCTTGCGGATTAAAATAGCGGCAGTCCGCCGCTTCGGCATGCTGCGCCTATGATCCATTCATATCGGCGATGCCGGCGGCGATTTATAGCCCGCCGGGATAAGCATTGAAAGCCGGAACCGCCTAAAAATTAAATTCCCGGACTATATTTATTTATATATTTGCATTCATCAATGGATTTTTAATGTAGCGTATGGATCTTAAGCATGTCGAGAAGATTTCGAAGGCCTTGAGCGATATTAACCGATTAAAGATACTGGATGATATCTCAGAGAAGGGCGGGGTCATTCAGTGTTCGGAAATTGTCAGATTACTTCAGCTCGCACAACCCTCCGTAAGCCATCATATTAAAACGCTTGTTGAATCAGGGCTTATCGAACCTGAAAAAAGCGGGAGAAACTACGCTTACCAGTTAAATAAGAAGCTGCTCCGCGATTTCATCGCAAAATTGTCTTCCATGACAAGCTGTTACTTTATTTTTTGTTGGTAATTAAATTGAATGAGATGCATCTTTATACGATGTTATTAAACAGGCAAATCAAATGAGGAATAACTTAAAAGGGGCGATAGTATTAGCGGTCATTTGTTTTTTATGCTTCGGCGCATCGGCTCGGTCTCAGGATAGTCTTCCCCATAGGGTAACGCTTCGGGAAGCGGTGGAGTATTCCATAAAGCGTCAGCCGGTCATACAGCAGGCGCTGGCAGATGAACAGATCACTGAGGCGGGGATAAAAAGCAGGCTGGCAGACTGGTATCCGCAGATCAATTTCAATTATAATCTCCAGCACAATTTTGTTCTTCCCACAACGATCGTGCAGGGTACTCCGCAGCGATTTGGGGTCGACAATACCTCGGCTGCGCAGTTCACCTTATCGCAGGTTATTTTTAACCGCGACGCCCTGCTGGCCAACCGCACCCGTAAGGATGTCCGTTTGCAATCGCGCCAGATGACCGCCAGCAGCAAGATCGAGACCGAGGCGGCAGTGTCCAAAGCATTTTATGACGTGCTTGCTTCTGTTCAGCAGCTGAAAGTGTCTGATGAGAACATCGCCAGGATAGAGAGAAGCATGAAGGACGCCTATAATCAGTACCAGGCGGGCGTTACCGATAAGACCGATTATAAAAGGGCGAATATTGCGTTGAACAACGCCCGGGCCCTGAAGAGGACCAATGAAGAATTTTTAAAAGCGAAAACGGCCTATCTCAAGTCTTTAATGGGATACCCGGGAGAGGGGCAATTGGAGATTGTCTATGACAGCCTGCAAATGGAACAGGAAATACTCCTGGATACCCTTCAGCAGGCGGATCATACAAACAGGATCGAATTTAAACTGCTGGAAACGCAGCAACGTTTGCTGGAGGCTAACCTGAAGTATATGCGATGGGGCTATCTTCCCTCCATCTCTCTTAACGGCGCTTATAATTTTAACTACCAGCAGAATAATTTTTCGAAGCTGTACAATATCAATTACCCTAACTCTTTTGCGGCGATCGCGTTGACCGTTCCGCTGTTCCAGGGAGGTAAGAGAAAGGCCAATATTGAATCGGCGCAATGGCAGTTGCAGAGGAACCGCCTCGACATTGTTAACCTGCAGAATGCCGTAAGCGCCGAATATACCGGGGCGCTGGCCGCATATAAAAGCGAATTGGCCAATTACGAATCCATAAAAGAAAATCTTGCGCTGGCTACCGAAGTGTATGCTATCATTCAATTACAATACAAGTCGGGCATCAAGACCTACCTGGAAGTAATTAATTCGGAAACGGACCTGCGCACCGCGCAGATCAATTATTATAATTCCCTGTACAACCTGCTTTCCAGCAAGATCGACGTACAAAAAGCATTAGGACAAATCAATTATTAATATCATTATATGAGGCATAGTATATTTTCAGGCGTTGTCGTATTGTTGCTGCTGTCGGCATGCGGAGATCAAACAAATAAGGCTTCCAATGCCGGCCCGGCTCCTGTGAAAGTGAAGGTAGAGCCCGTGTCCGTCGGGGAAGCGTCGTATTACGACGAGTATCCCGCTACCGTGACGCCGTTAAACCTGGTAGAACTGCGCCCCCAGGTCAGCGGCTATGTTACCGGCATTCATTTTAAGGATGGCGAAAGAGTAAAAAAAGGACAGTTGTTGTATTCTATCGACGCGCAACTGTACAATGCCAATCACCAGCAGGCAATAGCCAATCTGAGCGTACAGGAAGCCAATCTTATGAAAGCCCGGAAGGATGCGGAAAGATACCGGGAGCTGGCCAAACATGACGCCGTTGCCAGGCAATTGGTGGATAATGCCGAAGCGGCGCTGGAAGCGGCCAAAAAACAGGCGGAAGCGGCAAAAGCCAATATAGAAGCGGTGCAGACAAGCGTCCGGTACACGCGGGTATATGCTCCCTTCAATGGGTTGATCGGTATTTCGCTGGTAAAGGTAGGCGCCGCTGTCTCGGCGGGTCAGACCCTGCTCAATACGGTCTCAACAGACGATGAGCTGGCGGTGGACATTTATCTTGATCAACGGGAAATATATCGTTTTACCAGGTTATTGGAAAGCAAACCGCAGGACTCTGTCTTTTCGATCGCTTTCGGCAAGGATATTTATCCCTATCCCGGTAAGCTGGCTTTCCTGGACAGGGCGGTGGATCCCCAAACAGGAACAATAAAGGCAAGATTGGTTTTTCCTAATCCCAAAAAGGAGCTTCGCGCCGGGATGAACGGAACCCTGCGCGTAAAAACAAGTTCTTCCTCAGAAACGATTTTGATTCCTTATAAGGCGGTTACGGAAATGCTGGGCGAATACTTTGTATACGTTCCGGGGGACAGCTCCAAGGTATCGCAGCGAAGGATCGCGCTGGGTAAACAGATAGGGGCCAATGTCATTGTTGAAGAGGGATTGGCGCCCAATGAACAGATCGTGGTGGAAGGCATTCAGAACCTGAGAGAGGGATCTGTGATCGCGCCGGACGCTGCTCAACCATAAACCGACGGGAAGAAAAATCAGAAGATAAAGAATATTTATAATGATAGCAGATACTTTTATAAAAAGGCCGGTTACGGCGATAGTGATATCCATAGTGATTGTGCTGGTGGGGATTATCTCGCTCATTAATCTTCCTGTTGCGCAATATCCCGATATATCTCCCCCGACCGTATCCATTTCGGGCAATTTCACGGGAGCCGATGCGCAGACGGTGGAGCAGACGACGACTACCGCTATAGAAACCCAGGTGAACGGAACGCCGGGGATGACCTATATGACGAGCAACAGCACCAGCAGTGGCCAGAGCAGCATTACGGTGAACTTTGAAGTGGGCACGGATATCAATATTGCTACGCTGGATGTGCAGAACCGGGTGAGCGTGGCCGAGCCGACATTGCCCGACGCCGTTAAACGGTTGGGTTTAACCGTTAGAAAGAGAAATCCCTCCATCATGACGGCGCTGGCTTTCTATTCTCCCAATGGAACCCACGACTCGAAGTTTATTGGAAACTACGTCAGCTTGTATGTGAAGGAGGCGGTCATGCGGGTGAAAGGCGTTGGGGACGTGCTGGCGCGCACCGATGATTTTGGCATGCGCATATGGCTTAACCCTGATAAGCTGGCTGCATTGGCCATTACGCCTGCAGAGGTGAACGCGGCCTTGCAGGAACAGAATCTCCAGGTTGCCGCAGGAACGGTAGGCGGCAATCCTCAACGGGAAATGCAGGCGTTTGAATACAGCGTGCTTACCAATAGCCGGCTGAACACCCGCGAGCAGTTTGAAAACATTGTCGTGAGAACAAAGCCGTCCGATGGAAGCATTGTTTACCTGAAAGATGTGGCCCGGGTAGAGCTGGGACGTTTTGATTATGGCATCAACTCCTTCGTGGATGGAAAACCTGCGGCATTCCTGCTTATTTATCTTGCTCCCGGGGCCAACGCGATCGAAACCTACGACGGGTTGATGACGATGCTGAATGAGATGCGGAAAAGCTTTCCGAAGGATATCGATTTTTCCATTCCCAATGAAACGGTCTCCGTGGTCAAAGCTTCTATTAAGGAAGTGACGCATACCCTTGTCGAAGCGCTGTTGCTGGTGATCTTTGTGGTGTTCCTGTTTCTGCAGAACTGGCGCGCTACGCTGATTCCCGTGTTGGCTATTCCCGTTTCGCTGATCGGCACCTTTATCCTGTTTGGCCCCCTGGGTTTCACGTTGAATACGCTTACCTTATTCGCCTTTGTGCTGGCGATCGGCATTGTGGTGGATGATGCCATTGTGGTAGTGGAAGCCGTGCAGCATAATATTGACCACGAAAAATTATCGCCGCGGGAAGCCACCCAAAAAGCGATGAAAGAAATATCCGGCCCCGTTATTGCCATTGCGCTGATCCTGGCGGCCGTATTCGTTCCTGTAGGGTTTATACCCGGCATCGTGGGGCGCTTATACCAGCAGTTTGCGATCACCATCGCCGTATCCGTGCTTATTTCTGCCTTTGTCGCCTTGTCGCTGACCCCGGCGCTGTGTACGATAATGCTCAAACCTTCATCAGAAAACAAAGAGAAAAAGAACCTGCTGGAAAGGTTTTTTGCCGCCTTTAACGGTTGGTTTGGACGCGTTACGAACGGGTATGCCAGGGGCGTGGGCAACTGGATCCGGAAGACGCCCTATGTATTGGGCATGCTGGTCGTGTTGTTCGTGGGCCTGTTTTTTCTTTTCAAACACAAACCGACCTCCTTTATTCCGGTGGAAGACGAGGGCCGGATGTTTGTTACTTACGAAATGCCCGAAGCGGCCTCCACGACCCGAAGCGTGAACATGATGAAAACGCTGCTCGACCGGATTGGCAAGATACCGGAAGTGCGGGTAGCCGGCGGATTGGCGGGGCTCAATATCATCAGCTTCTCTACCAAATCCAACACCGGAACGCTGTTTATCAACCTGCAACCCTGGGACGAACGAAAGGGAAAGGGACAGCATGCGCAGGATATCATGAATAAGATCCGCGCGGCTACCGCGGATATCAAGGAAGCGCGGATATTGGTCATTGCTCCTCCCGCGATTCCCGGGTTGGGCGCGACTTCCGGGTTTAGTTTCCAGTTGCAGCAGACCACCAGTACGGATAACCTGCAACAGTTTGAAAAGGTAGCCGGCGATTTCCTGGCCAAATTGTATCAGCGTCCGGAGATCGCAGCCGCTTATACCTTTTTTAATGCCCGCACGCCAAGCTACCAGGTAGATGTCGATAAGGAACAGGCCAAGAAGTTAGGCGTTCTGGTCTCCGACGTGTATGCTACGCTTTCCACCTTCCTGGGAAGCAGCTATGTGAATGATTTTAATTTATATGGAAGAAATTTCAGGGTGATGTCGCAGGCCGACAGCAGCTTCAGGAGTTCGCTGGATGGCGTGGAGAGATTCCATGTGCGCAACAGCCAGGGCGCCATGATCCCCCTGGGGTCGCTGATCGCCACGAAGGTCATTGAAGCGCCCGCTGTGATATCGCATTATAATATTTATCGTTCCATAGAAATAAACGGATCGGCAAAGGAAGGATACAGTAGCGGGGATGCGATAAGGGCGCTGGAAGAAACGGCGCAAACCTTGCCGGCCGGTTACGGTTATCAGTTCTCCGGGATGAGCCTCGAAGAGATAAAGGCGGGCAATCAACAATCGCAGATATTTGTCATTTCCATTGTCTTTGTATTCCTTTTTCTCGCGGCGTTATACGAAAGCTGGTCTGTTCCCTTTTCAGTATTGTTTGCCGTTCCGATCGGCGCGTTCGGATCTATCTTGACGCTTACCCTGATCCCCTCGCTCAGCAACAATATCTATGCGCAGATCGGATTGATAACGCTTATCGGGCTTGCCGCGAAAAACGCCATTCTTATTGTGGAGTTTGCCAAGGAAAGGGTAGACCGGGGCATCGACGTGATCCATGCGACCATACAGGCGGTTCAGCTTCGTTTAAGGCCGATCGTTATGACATCTCTGGCGTTTATCTTGGGGGTATTGCCGCTGGCCTTTGCTTCAGGCGCGGCGGCTGAATCGCGTAAGACCATTGGCTGGACAGTGTTTGGCGGAATGGTGTCTGCGACCACGCTGGCGATTTTCGTGGTGCCCGTGCTGTTTGTGCTGATCACCAAACTGGCGTATGGCAAAAAGCTGAAACAGATCCAGGAGCAAAAGAAACTGGAGGAGAACACCGACAGGTCAATTTTAGAAAGCCATACCTGACAGGTTACGGCGGCGACTTTATGCCTCCTCGCCATTTTGCGCGAAAGATTGTAGAAAGCCATACCCGACAGGTCCCATCGCCTGAACGTCGTACGATACGCCCGATGTTTGCTTTTGCCGTATGCGGTTCGGTTGTATTATCCGATGCCGAGAAGTTCTACTTCAAATATCAGGGCGCTGTTGGGTCCGATCTGCGCGCTTACCTGCCTTTCGCCATAAGCCAGGTGCGCTGGGATAAAGAAACGCCATTTACTGCCGGCAGGCATTAGCTGTAAGCCTTCGGTCCAGCCCTTGATCACCTTATTCAGCGGAAAACTAGCCGGTTGTCCCCGGCGCACAGAGCTGTCAAATACGGTTCCGTCGATAAGCGTTCCGTGATAATGACAGGTTACCGTATCTGTGGCAGAAGGTTTGGCGCCTGTTCCTGTTGAAATGATCTCATACTGCAACCCGCTTGGCAAGGTTACGATGCCTGGCTTCTTTTTGTTTGCTTCAAGGAAATCCTGACCTGCCTTTAAATTGGCCGAAGCCTTTTCGTTTTTTAATTGAAACAATCTGTCTGCAATGCCCATACTTTATTTTTTCGCAAAATTAATTGATTTGCGCCTCATCTTCTGATAAACAGCGACCGTGCGGGCGCGTCAAAATTCCATTGCGCATTGACGCCATGCAACAATTTTTAAATTCGTATTGTCTCATAAAAGTGGAGCGCGCAGCTTTATAAGACTGCTGGTCTGTACAACGGTATCGGACAGCGTTAGATATAGATTT
>DEHV01000002.1:0-51650 GCA_002352105.1 Chitinophagaceae bacterium UBA2791
AAAATCAAAATAACTGGCCGGAACGATCAGTTCCAACTGCCAATTCTTCGAGAAATTATCCCAATTGCAGTCCTGATCAAATTGCGCCGCTATCCATTCCCGGAACGTTTCAATATCCAAACCAAAATACGGCGCATAATAAGCAGAGGGCTGTTTGTCCAGCAAATACCTTCTCAAGGCGATCTGCCATTTCCGTTTCTCCTTAAAACGGATATCCCCCGCTGTAACTTCCGTTTTAGGCGTCCATTTTTTTCTCATACCCAAATATATGTTTCTTTGAGAAACTGTGATTCGTGGAACATGCAGGCAAGGAGAATAATTTACTAATCGATCAGCGGGGTTGGAGAAACCCCCAGGCAGAAGGCTTTGCGGTACACATCGTCAAAANNCTGATCTCCATTCAGAATAAATTTATCTTTGCCGCCATGTTTCCAGAATACGATGTCATAGTCGCCGGCGCAGGTCATGCCGGATCTGAAGCTGCCGCTGCCGCCGCAAATCTTGGTTCAAAGGTCCTGTTGATCACCATGAACCTCCAAACGCTTGGACAGATGAGCTGCAATCCGGCCATGGGAGGAATAGCCAAGGGCCAGATCGTGAGGGAAATTGATGCCATGGGCGGTTATTCCGGGATTGTGACCGATAAAAGCTTGATCCAGTTCCGGATGTTAAACAGGTCAAAGGGACCGGCAATGTGGAGTCCGAGGGCGCAGAACGACCGAATGCTATTTGCCTCGACCTGGAGAGAAATGCTGGAACAGACCCCAAATGTGGATTTTTACCAAGACATGGTAAGTTCACTGCTCATAAAAAACAACACGGTGTATGGAGTTTTGACCGCCCTGGGTCATGAGATAAAGGCAAAAGCGGTCATTGTTACCAGCGGTACCTTTCTCAACGGCATTATCCATATCGGGGAGAAAAAAATAGGCGGAGGAAGGGTCGCGGAAAAAGCGGCAACCGGGATCACTGAACAATTGGTATCCCTTGGTTTTGAAAGCGATAGACTGAAAACAGGGACCCCTCCCCGGGTAGATGGAAGAAGTCTGGATTACTCCGTAATGGAGGAACAGCTGGGCGATGAAGAGATCATCGGTTTTTCCTTCCTGGATACCCCCAAGCCTTCCCGTCAACGAAGCTGTTGGATCACCTATACCAACCAGGAGGTCCACGATATCCTCAAAACAGGATTCGATAGAAGCCCGATGTATACCGGCAGGATTGAAGGGGTCGGACCCCGTTACTGCCCGAGCATAGAAGACAAGATCAACCGTTTTGCCGATAAGGAACGACACCAGATCTTCGTAGAACCGGAAGGATGGAATACCGTGGAAGTATATGTAAACGGATTTTCTACCTCCCTTCCCGAAGAGGTTCAGTACGAAGCTATTCGTAAAATACCCGGTTTTGAGCATGCCCGGCTTTTCCGGCCGGGATACGCCATTGAATACGACTATTTTCCGCCGACCCAGCTGCAGTATTCCCTTGAAACCAAGCAGATTGCGGGTTTGTTTTTCGCCGGCCAGATCAACGGCACCACCGGGTACGAGGAAGCAGCCTGCCAGGGATTAATGGCCGGTATCAATGCGCACCAGAAAATAAGAGGCCTTGAGCCGCTGGTACTTAAAAGAAGTGAAGCCTATATCGGGGTGCTGATCGACGACCTGATCAGCAAGGGCACCGACGAACCTTACCGCATGTTTACCTCGAGGGCAGAATTCCGAACCCTGCTGCGGCAGGATAACGCGGATCTCCGGCTTACTGAACTTAGCTATCGCCTGGGACTGGCTTCCCAGGAAAGAATGGAGCGGCTGAAAGACAAGACCCGGAAAGTCGATGCCATTAAAACGATTCTTAAGACCCTTTCGCTCCATCCCGAGGATGTGAACCCCTTTCTTGTATCAAAGCGGTCCGCGCCCCTGGAACAGAAGCAAAAGGCCTTACAATTGATCCTGAGACCGGGCATCGACCTCGTTTCCCTGATAAAAAATGTTCCACAGGTTCATCAATCCCTTCATCAGTATTCCACCGATGCGATCGAACAGGCAGAGATCCAGATCAAATACGAAACTTACATTGAAAAAGAAAGGGAGCTGGTAAAAAAAATGTCCCATCTCGAAGAACTGCGTATCCCTGAAAATTTTGATTACGATCGCATTTCTTCCCTATCCAACGAAGCGCTTCAAAAGTTTAAAAAAATAAAGCCTGCCACGCTCGGCCAGGCCAGCCGCATCAGCGGGGTTAATCCCAGCGATGTTCAGATCCTGATGGTCTTTATGGGCCGGTAAGATCTCAATGGGGAAGCATGGGCAGATGCCGGAGCAATTCGTTATACCTTCTCTGAAAACGTTCTCTTGCTTCCATTACGGGATCCTCCCTGCTTTCAAACCTCCGTTCTATACCGCCCTTCTTTCCCAGGGAAACCACTCTCCGTGGAACAAGGCCGACAAAATAATAAATGCCTCCCCACCGGAGCTCGTCTTCGAACAGGGAATGATTGACCGTCTCATATTCCTCCGAACAAACCAATCTTCCCTTATCCACATAATACACTTCGGAGAACTCTATTGAATCGATCGCGTAACCGATCTGGAAAACGACAATCCTGCCCCCATCCTCTGAATAGTGCCAATGTTCGAGGTACCTATCTTCGTGCGTTAAAAACTTAACGAGCTGAAAACTAGTTTGAGAGCGGAAGGATAAACTATCAACCTCGCTGATGTATTGATCGATCTTCCTCAACTCGCTATCACGCCATTGCCCAACCGAAAAAAAAGAGATCGTCGTCAACGCCAGGGTCAGCGTCAGCTTCGACGCCGCCGCCCGATGCGGAAATAAAATGGCCGGGAATGGACAAAATGCATTTGGATTAACCCTCTTCATTACAGCATATTTATCTGAACCGCCAGCTGATATACGCGAACCCAGACAACCCCGCCGACAAGACTATAACCCGTGCCTGGCGCTTATTTCCAGCATCCTGTCGATCGGTTTCTTCGCCGCCAGCCGGAGCTCCTCTTCCATCAATATCTCGGGCTGCTCGTATTTCATGCACAAGTACAATTTCTCAAGAGTATTCAGCTTCATATAGGGGCAATCATTACAGGCGCAGCTATTATTGGGCGGAGCCGGAATAAACAGCTTATCCGGGGATTGCTTTTGCATCTGGTGTAAAATACCAGTCTCCGTCGCCACAATGTATTCCTTACCGTCGTCCTTTTGCGTAAACTTCAGGATGCCTGTTGTGGAACCTACAAAATCAGCCACTTTCAGTATATGCTCTTCACATTCGGGATGCGCCACTATTTTCGCTTTCGGGTAACGCACTTTCAGCTTCATTATCTTTTCCAGGCTGAAGATCTCATGCACCATACAGGCGCCGTTCCAGAGCAGCATATCCCTNNACGATATAAGGAGCGTTACTGCTTGTACAGATGATATCGCTAAGCGCCTTTATGCCGGCAGAGCAATTGATATAGGAGATCACCACATGATCAGGATGTTTATCCAGGAATTTCTTAAAAAGCTCCGGCGGGGCCGAGTCCGCCAGGGAACAGCCTGCCTTCAGATCGGGCAACACTACTTTTTTTTCCGGGTTCAGGATCTTCGCTGTTTCCGCCATAAAATGAACCCCTGCAAAAACGATCATATCCGCGCTGGTCTTCTCCGCCTGCTGCGCCAGTCCCAGGCTATCCCCGATATAATCCGCTATATCCTGTATATCCCCCTCCTGGTAATAATGCGCCAATACCACCGCATTCTTTTCTTTTTTCAATTTTTCGATCTCTTCAAATAGATCCGTCGCTGGATCTATTTCCATCTCCAGGTATCCTCTCTCTTCAATNNATTATTTATATAATATCCTATTACTATTAGGGCTGTGGATTCGGGGACAAAATTATTGCGCCGATCTTTGGCAAAGTTACAAAGATGGTTTTATCCACTTCTTTCAACATTTTGTTAACGCTTGCTATCCCTTGCCCCTCGCAATATTCTCCTGGTTTTCCACTGATGTGGAACAAAAAAGGCCGGGTATAAATAGTTATGGTTTTTACCAGGAACGGATGTTAACCAAACCGGGAAAAATCATGTGTTTTAGACAATGTTTCTGCAGACACAACGTTGCTGTTTTTTTATCATCCATCTCTCCACTAAAACTGCGGAGAGGAAACCGGGGTTGTCCACAACTTTTTTCGCTTTTCAACGTCCCGATGTGAATGTTGTTTCCACAGCTGTTTCACAATAGTTCCTTTTACCGGATAAAATTCCGGCCGCCTCTTCTTACGTTACATCAAAAATGAGCGCCGAAGCTGTTTTTCCTGGTTTTACACAATTTGTTAATAACCATTTTTAGCCTATTTTTGCCCTCCGTCAAAAAAATAAAACATCCCGACGGGCCCTGTTGTTTCCGCGCACAGGATAAAGTACGTAATATTTATATACTATGTCAATTATTCAAACTATTCGTGATAGAGCCGCCTGGATCATTACCGGAGCGATTGCCCTCGCCCTGATTGCCTTTATCGTCCAGGACTCCTTTCATAGCTCGAACATGTTCAGCGGCCAGCCCACGACGATGGGGGTAGTGAATGGAAAGAAGATCGAGGCCGTACAATTTGAGGAAAGATATAAACGCGCGGAAGATCAGTACCGCCAGGCTGGTTATCCATTGAATGATATGATGAGGCAGAGTATCAGGGAATCATTGTGGAATGAATACGTGGATGATGCGATCATGGAGGATAAATACCAGGGCCTGGGCATATCGGTATCAGATGCCGAGTTAAGCGATATATTATATGGAGAAAATCCCCCGCAGGACCTCCGGCAGCAGTTTACTGACCCCAATACCGGTCAATACGATGTGAATGCGGCTTACCAGCAGATACAGGCTTTAAGAAGGCAGAAGAACACGCCCATGTACGAGAGTTTTTTCAACCAGTACCTGCCGGCCTTGAGAAAGAACCGTCAAAAAGAGAAATACCTCTCCCTGTTGTCTCATACCTTGTATGTTCCTAAATGGATGGTGGAAAAATCAAATGCGGACAATACCCAGAAAGCGTCTATTTCTTATGTGATGACGCCCTACTCCACGGTCAGCGATTCGGCGGTAACTGTTACAGACCAGGCCATAGCTGAATATGTGAATTTGCATAAGAAGGAATACAAACAGGAGGCTTCGAGAAATATTGAATATGTAGCGTTCGATGCGAGCCCCACGGCAGAAGACAGCGCCGCTATCCTGGCCCAGGTCTCGGCATTAAAAGAAGAGTTCATCCAGACCGACGATGACCATGCTTTTTTGGTTCGGAATGGTTCGGAATCCAGTTTTACCGACGCTTTTGAAATGAAAAGCAATATTCAAAGCGATAAGGCCGATTCTATCGTTGCCCTCGCCGATGGACAGGTTCTCGGACCTTACCATGAAGACGGCAGCTATATAATGGCCAAGATGCTGGAAAAAAGAGTTCTTCCGGATAGCGTTAAAGTAAGGCATATACTTATTAAGACGGCAGACCAGGCCGGGGTTGCCCTCGAAGACGCCGTAGCTAAGCAACGGATCGACAGCATAGTCAACGCGCTCCGCAGCGGCGCGAATTTCGACTCGATGGTAGTGAAATTCTCCGACGACATGGGCAGCAAAACCACCGGCGGCGTATATGAGTTTTCTTCCAGCCAGTTGCCTTCTATCAGCAGGGAATTCGGAGAAGTTGCCTTTTATGGCAAGACCGGCGATAAGAAAACCGTCAGGGTGGAAAATGCCGCTTATACCGGTTATCATTATATAGAAGTGTTGCAGCAGAGAAAATTTGAGCCTGCATATAAAATAGCTTTTTTCTCTAAACCCATATTGCCCAGCGATGAAACCATAAACAGGGAAATGGGCCTGGCTTCGCAATTTGCCGGGGAGAGCAGGAATAAAAAGCAATTTGACGAAAAAGCCCGCGAATACAATTACAATAAGATCGTGGCTTCAGAGATCAAACCGCTCGACGCCATGATCATGGGATTGGGCAGCAGCCGCGAACTGGTAAAATGGGCGTTTGATGCAAAACCTGGCGCCGTGGCCGAAATTCCTTTCCAGGTGGACGATAAATTTGTGGTGCCCGTAGTAACCCAGGTTTTTGAAGAAGGCCTGATGTCTCCTCAAAAAGCCCGACCGCTTGTTGAGAGTATCCTGGTCAACCAGGAAAAGGCAAAGCAGATCGCCGCCAAGATCGGTTCGGCGACTACGCTTGAAGCGGTTGCCGAGGCAACGGGACAAACTGTGGCAAAAGAAGACAGCATTATGTTCAGCGCCTTTTTTATACCCAATGTGGGACAGGAATATAAAGTAATAGGCGCCGCTTTCAACAAGGATTTTCAAACGAAGATATCCCCTGCTATAGCCGGTACTATGGGAGTGTTCGTGATCAAAACGGAGAGTATCGCCGAAGTGCCGAATCCGAATGTTGCCGATATAGCGCAGCAGCAGCTGGCGCTGAAGCAAAATAAGATGAGGGCATTTTCCAACCCCATGATGATCACCGAGATCCTTAAAAGGACGGTGACCATCAAAGACAATCGCCATAAATTCTTCTGATAACTAAGATCTTCCTGGTAAAAAGCCGCCCGGATCCGTTCAGGGCGGCTTTTTTGACCTGGTTTTGCAGGCTGGCTTTACAGGACCGGAACGCCCCCGCCCTTAGTCTCATCAACCTGGCCTCGGTGGCTGTACATTAAAATAGAAGACGATGGGGAGCCGGCATTCTTCATTTGCATCCAGGTCCAGTCTTAACTTTTTACTCCGCCGATATCTGCTAACTTTGCTATTGTGCCGTCGAGGCATGGGTCATAGAGATCTAACCGGACAATTATACCATCATGAGCGAAGAGATCATCAACAAAGTGGCGGCCAGTCCCCTGCTGCAGGTGGACCTGGAAGCATACTTGCCGAAGGACGAGATAGCGGTATTTGATCTGAAGCCGCATCTTTTTATGGAGCTGATATTAAAAGAGAAGGATTTCCGCGCTTCCCTGCAGGGGCTGGACTGGTCGGTTTACCAGGGTATGACGGTTGCGGTGACCTGCTCCGCCGACGCAGTAATACCGATGTGGGCCTATATGCTGGTTGCCTCCTACCTGCAGCCCCTGGCCAGGGAGATCATATTCGGCGACCGGAAAGAAGCCGAAAAGCAATTGTTTTTAAAAAACATAAACAGCATAGACGCCGGGTTGTTTGAAGACAAAAGAGTGGTGGTAAAAGGTTGCGGTGACCGGGAAATTGAACCCTTTGCCTACCTGGAGATCGCAAAAAAATTAAGGCCCGTCGCCAAAAGCATTATGTACGGAGAGCCTTGCAGCACCGTGCCTATTTATAAAAAGAAATAGGATTCGCTGAAAACAAACTGCCCCTTCCTTCTTTTGGTAGGCTTTTCTTTTTTGACATCGGATGAAATACCCGTTTTCAGGGATAATTGTTCGTTTGGACCATACAATAGCCGTTGACTATTAGAACCATCCCCTGCGTTTGAATATCCACAACATTAACGCGGGGATCAACAAGGTGATAAAAACAGTAAGATAGAAACCGAAAGCGGCATGCGCCAATGGAATATTACTGAAGTTCATCCCGAAAATGCCAACGATAACGGTTGGAGGAGCGAGCAGACAGGTCACTATGGCCATCACTTTCATCACCTCGTTCATTTTAAGGTTTAAATTGCTGATGTAGAGGTCCTGGATATTCATTAGCATATCGCGATAGTTTTCAGTAAGCTCATTTGCCTGGATGATATGATCGTAGATATCTTTGAAATATTTTGTGTTGCGATCCTGTAGCAGCTTGCTTTCGCTGCGCAAGATCCCGTTTATCAGATCGCGCACGGGCGTGATGTTTCTCTTTAATACGATAAGCTCTTTACGGATCTGGTTTATTTTTGCAAGGGAGCGTTTGTTGCTGTGCCGGATTACTTCTTCTTCCAGCTGCTCAATATTCTCGCCCAGGCTTTCCATAACAATAAAATAATTGTCTACTATCAGGTCCAGCAAACTGTAACAGAGATAGTCTGCCCCATTCTGGCGTAGTTTGGCGTTATTGAGTTTTAACCTTCCGCGCAGGGGATTAAAAACATCTCTTTGCGCGTCTTCCTGGAAGGAAATAACAAAGCCGTTGCCCAAAACAATACTGATCTGTTCCTGTTCGACAGTTTTTTTCCCGCTGTTATAATACAGCATGTTCAGCAGACAGAAAAGGATCGTATTGATCTCGTCCATTTTAGGACGTTGGTTAATGCTAAGAATATCTTCTACGATCAGGTTATGGATTTCGTAATGGGCGCTTATCGCTTCCACGTCCGCTTTCCGGAGACCATCGATATTTATCCAGGTAGTATTGCTGCTTTCCTTAAGGTTAAAGCAATCTTCGATACGATCGAAATAATGTTCTTTTAGCTCCGCGGCATTGTAATCGTAGGCCATGATCCTGACCTCGCCCGCCTCTTCCCGGTGCGGCGCAATTGTAGGGTTTACCGACAGGATCTTTTTGGTTCTTTCGACGCCGAACAGGGAAGGCAGACCAAGGTATTTTAAATATTTATCGGGTCTCAGCTCCATGATATACGCATTCAAAAAATATTCCGGTTTGAAGGCCGCAACCCTGCGGCGGTTCTGCTTGTAATCTATGCTTTAAAAGAGGAAGATCCGGATAAACAGCAATGGTCGGCTCACCGGCTTCGCTGCATAAAATTTGAAACAGGCTCTGAAGCTGGCTTATAACTTTTCGTATAAGGCTCTTAGTTTTTCCCTGGTCATTATCTTTTCCCAATCTTTTCCCAGCGCATTTTCCCAGAGCGGCTTCATTCCCAGCGATACATTGATCATGGTATCAAAATCCGCATCTGATAATCCTTTCGTGATGTTTTGGGGAATATCTATCTTGTTTTTCTCCACCATGTATTTAAATTCCCTTACGCCTTCGGGGTAGTATTCCTCCAGTTTATCAAAGACGATGCAGTTGCCGATGCCATGCTTTGTTCCCAGCAGGTAAGACAATCCATAGCTGACCGCATGTGCGACGCCGACCTGCGAATAGGCGATGCTCATGCCGCCGGCATAGGAAGCCATCATGAGCAGATCGTCGTTTTCCTCATCCCAGCCATCCTTATGCACAAATACTTTCTGGCAAAGCTCCAGCGCTTTTTCTCCATACGATTTGCTGAACTCGTTCAGGTAAGTGCCCTGCAGGCTTTCAATACAATGGATATAGCAATCCATGCCGGTATAAAATCGCTGGTTGACCGGCGCGCCTGCAGTTAATTCCGGGTCCAGTACGATCTGGTCAAAAGGCGTAAAATCGGAGTTCATGCCGAGCTTTCTCGTTGGACCCGTAAGCACGGTCGTCCGGGATACTTCCGCGCCGGTGCCGCTAAGCGTGGGGATGCCCACCTTGTACACGCCGGGAACCTTTACCAGGTCCCAGCCCTGGTAGTCTGCCGAAGAACCTGTATTGGTCATCATCAGGCTTGTCGCTTTGGCGAGGTCCATGACAGATCCGCCGCCAATTCCGATGATGCCGCTCACCGAACCGAATTCTTTTTTTAACTGGTTGGCGATCTTATCTACATAACTGGTCTTGGGTTCGTAGGTAACATCTGCAAAGATCACCTTATCTTTTCCCTGCAAGGGCAATCGACCGGCCAGGGGCTTCCCTTCAAAAAAATGGTCTACCAGGAAGATCATTGGCGCCCCATTCTTCCGGCGCGGGTCAATGATCTCGCCGAGCTGGTTAAAACAGCCTCTTCCATAGATCACATAATCGACCATCTTAAAGTTTCTGAATTTCATATCCATCGGTTTATTAGTCTGCGAATGTACGATGTATCGGTTTAGGTTTTATCCCGGGGCAGATAACATGGTCATGTTGAGCGAGCCAATAGCCTTGCAGAATAAATTTCATTTAACGGGAACTAACAGATAAATTTAAGCAATAAACATATCTGATATGCTGCCATATCCTGTTCGCATTGCGCTTATTGCCGCGCTGGGAGGTTTTTTATTCGGGTTTGAGACCGCGGTTATTTCGGGCGCCGAGAAAACCATTCAGCAGCTATGGTCTTTAAGTCCGGGTTGGCAGGGCTTCACTGTAGCGTCCAGCCTGATCGGCACGGTGATCGGTTCTTTTTTTGCCGGTCCCCCTGCGCAACGGTACGGGCGGAAGAAAACGCTGATCTTTATTGCGATCTTATACCTGCTTTCCGCGTTGGGATGCGCTACTGTTTCTGTATGGTTCTTTTTTGTGCTTTTCCGGTTTATCGGCGGACTTGCAGTAGGGGCATCCTCTGTGGTGGGACCGATGTATATCTCGGAAATTGCTCCTCCCCATCTGCGGGGCCGGCTGGCCGGCTCGTTTCAGCTCAACATCGTGATCGGCGTTTTTATCGCCTTTCTGAGTAATTTTTTATTTCTGAATATCGGGGAAGATTCCTGGAGATGGATGCTTGGCGTTATGGCCATACCCTCCCTGTTGTTTTGGGCGCTGCTGCGCACGATACCCGAAAGTCCCCGCTGGCTGATCCTTAAGGGCCGGGAAAAAGAAGCCATACCGGTTTTGCAGCGGCTGGGCGAAACCGATGTAACAAGGGTCATCGCCGAGATCAGGGAATCTGTATCCCAGCATACCGAAAAGCTGTTTCAGAAAAAATACGCCAAACCTATATTTTATGCCATACTGCTGGCGGTATTCAACCAGCTGTCCGGCATCAATGCCATTCTTTACTATGCGCCAAGGATCTTTGAAATGGCAGGGTTCGACCGGGAGAACGCATATCTGCAACCGGTGTTCATCGGCCTGGCCAATCTTATTTTTACCATGCTGGCCATGTCTGTCATAGATAAGCTGGGCCGCAAGACCCTGTTGCTGATCGGGTCGGTAGGAATGATCGTCTTTTTGGGATTGACGGCGNNTTATCGGAAATATTTCCGAACTCGGTGCGGTCGAAGGGCGGTTCTCTGGGCAGTTTTACGCATTGGATCATGGCCGCTCTTATTTCCTGGACCTTCCCGATGATCGTAGAAGGAAGCGCCAACGGCGGCATGTATTCTTTTTTATTTTATAGCGTGATGATGGCGCTGCAGTTGTTTTTTGTGTGGAAATGGCTGCCGGAAACAAAGGGCCGTTCGCTGGAAACCATTCAGAAAGAGTTGGGCATTTCCTGAGGCGCTGAATTTAGGGTGTCAGGGGAGAATTGAATATGGAGATACTCCGGAGCCTTGTTTGCTATAACAGCAGGTTGGCGCGGTGGAGGTCTTCGGGCGTATCAATTTCCACGCCCATATAATCGGTTAATGCCATTTTAATGGGAATACCATGTTCCAGGTAACGAAGGCATTCGATCTTTTCTGCGGCTTCAAGCGGGGTCATCTCCCAGGCGCTAAAGTTAAGCAGGGCCTGTTTTCTGAAGGCATAAACCCCGATATGTTCATAATAGTCGATTGAAATTTCTTTGTTGCGCGGATAGGGAATAACGCTGCGGCTGAAGAATAGCGCATTGTTGTTTTTATCTACTGCAACTTTTACATAGTTCTCATCCTGGATAAACCGCGATTCTGTCATGCGCTGCATCAGGGATGCGACCTGGACGTTCTCCCCTTCTTCGCCCTGGAAGAGGCGGATCAGCTTTTCGAGCGGTTGTTTTTTTACAAAGGGTTCATCGCCCTGCACGTTTACGATGATGTCTACTTCCAGTTGTTCTGCCGCTTCCGCAATCCGGTCGCTGCCGCTCTCGTGCGATCTCCTGCTCCGGATCGATTTGCCGCCATGCGCGGTTATTTCATCGAAGATGATCTCGCTGTCCGTGACAACGATCACATCATCAAATAATCCGGTGGCGACCGTATTGTCGTAGGTATGCCGGATCACGGTCTTATCGCCCAGCTTTTGCATCAGCTTTGCAGGAAAACGGCTGGCCGCGTAGCGAGCGGGTATCATCGCAATGATCTTCATATTGTCGGGCTTTATAGAACGAGGCTGAAGGCGGATCAGCTTTCGGGAATTCAGGAATTCAGCATCAGCGGCATTACCAACATCAGCAGATCTTCTTCGTCGTCCTGTGCAGTGGGCTTGAGAATGCCTGCTTTTGTGGGGGTCGACAGGTCTATGGATACTTCGTCGCTGTCGGTCGCGTTAAGCATTTCGATCAGGAATTTTGCGTTGAAAGCGATCTGCAGATCTTCGCCGTTATACTGGCATTGCATTCTTTCTGTTCCTTCGAAGGAGAAGTCCACATCCTGGGCGGCAAGCTGCAATTCGCTGCCGGAAATGCTGACCACCACCTGGTTGGTGCTCTTGTTGCTGAAAATGCTGACCCTTCGCAGCGCGCCCTGGAAATCATTTTTATCAACAACAAGTTTAAAAGGATTATCGGCCGGTATCACCACCTTATAATCGGGGAACCTGGCGTCGATCAGGCGGCAGCTCATCTGGGTGGCATGGTGCTTAACGAACAGGTGGTTGTTGTTGTAGCTGATGGTCAGTTCGTCGTTATTGGCCGGAATGGCAGACTTAAGCAGGTTGAGCGGCTTTTTGGGAACGATCATGGAATCGGTTTTCGGGCAGCTCACATCCATCCTTTTATACCTTACCAGCCGGTGGGCGTCGGTGGCGACAAACTGCAGGCCCTGTTTGGACATTTCAAAAAAGACGCCGGTCATTGCAGGGCGAAGATCGTCGCTGCTGACGGCAAAGATCGTTTTATTGATAGCGGTTAGCAGGGCATTGGAACTGATGGTAAAGGAAGCGGAGTCGTCGGCAGCCGGTTCCTTGGGGAAATTATCGGGGTTTTCGCCCATTACCTTGTACTTGCCATTGTCGCTGGTGATCTCAATGCCGAAATTCTTATCAATGCTAAAGGTCAATGGTTGATCGGGAAGGTTTTTTAAGGAGTCGACCAGTATCCTGGCGGGTATGCACACTTTTCCGGATTCATTTGCTTCCACTTCCAGCTCCACTTTCATGACCGTTTCCAGGTCGGTCGCCACCACGCTAAGCTTGTTTTTGTTCACCTCGAACAAGAAATCCTCGAGTATAGGCAAAACAGTGTTGCTGTTGATCACGCCATTGATCAGTTGTAATTGTTTTAATAACGCTGAAGACGAAACAATGAACTTCATACCGAAGGGATTAAAATTTGAATTTCAGCAAACCTACATTAAAACGCTCAAATTTGACCATCCCAATGGCTGGTTGAGAGAAAAAACAACCCCTGCCGGGTAAAATACCCCGGGCCGCCCCGCATCCCCTATATTTGTATTGAGGACTTGCCGTCCGCCGGTTGTAAACGCGCTTCGGACGAACTTCCGGGGAGGGCGCGTTGATGATCTTATCGCCCGAAACCAACAGGATCCAAGGCATGTTACAAAAAAAACGACTGGGAAGGGAACAGGCGCTTCAGCAGATCAAACACTACTGCGCCTACCAGGAAAGAAGTCATAGCGAAGTAAAAGAGAAATTATATTCTTTTGGCTTATGGAAAGAGGATGTGGAAACCATTATCGCGCAGCTCATCGAAGAAAATTACCTGAACGAGGAACGGTATGCAAAAGTTTTTGCCGGGGGCAAATTCAGGATGAAAAAATGGGGAAGGGTAAAAATAAAATATGCGCTTAAACAGAAAAAAGTTAGCGAATATTGTATAAAACAGGGGTTGAAGGAAATTGAAGAAGACCAATACCGGGATACCCTGAAGGATTTGCTTCAGCAGAAATGGAAATCGCTTCGATCGGAAAAAAACCTGTTTATAAAAAGAAGAAAGGCGACCGATTTCCTGGTACAAAAGGGATATGAAACGGAACTGGTATCGGAAGCGCTCGCTGAACTGCAGGATTCGGGGAAATGATAGACGTCGTATTGCTGTTCGCTAACTTTATCCTGATGTTGTTATGAAAGAACCCGCATCGTCTCTTACGATCACGTTGATACAGGCTGAGCTCCATTGGGAAAATGTTGCCGCCAACCTGGATATGTTTGAACAAAAGATCGGAGGCATAACTGAAAGGACGGAAGTGGTGATCCTTCCTGAAATGTTCACCACGGGGTTCAGCATGAACCCATCGGCATTTGCCGAAACCATGAACGGCCCGACCATTCAATGGATGAAACGCTTGGCAGCAGCGAAGAAGATCATCCTGACGGGAAGCCTTATCATTGAAGAAGAAGGAGATTTTTACAACCGATTGATCTGGATGCTGCCGACGGGCCAATTCGGCTATTATGACAAGAGGCATCTATTTGGTTATGCCGGGGAAGATAAATACTATACCGCGGGTCAGAAGCGGTTGATCGCTTCTGTGAAGGGATGGAAGATAAACCTGCAGATATGTTATGATCTCCGTTTTCCCGTGTGGGCGCGGCAGTCTTCCGCCCTGGTGAATCAGGAGCATTTTGATCCCAGGAAAAACGCGGAGCCTGAATACGACCTGCTGATCAATGTGGCCAATTGGCCAGAGCGCCGTATCCTGGCCTGGAAAACGCTTCTGCAGGCGCGCGCCATAGAAAACCAGTGCTATGTTGCGGGCGTTAACAGGGTCGGCAAGGACGGCGGTGAAGTGTATCACAGCGGCGATTCAATGATCATCGGACCGCTCGGAGAGATCTTATACCATTCTTCTCATAAGGAAGATGTTTTTACCTATACCTTACAATGGCAGCCGCTGCACGCAACGCGGACAACTCTGCCTTTTTTAAAAGACGCGGATCCCTTTATGATCGGCATATGATATGAAGACAGCCTATACCAACAGTATTGTTTATTCAGGAGAATCCATTGAGCGCAACAAAGCCGTCCTCGTGGAAAACGGGTTTATCGACGCAGTGGTTGATGCAGATAATATCCCGGCGGATTACCGCAGGGAGGACCTGGGCGGATTAAATATTGCTCCAGCATTGATCGATCTCCAGCTCTATGGAGGCAATGGTAAAATGTTCTCGCATTCCCTGGATACGGCATCCCTCCAAAGTACTTATGATTATTGCATGGAGGGAGGCGCCGCTCATTTTATGATCACGATGGCGACCAATTCCATCGATAATTTTTTAAAAGGAATTGAAGCGGTAAGAGCATATTGGGATAAGGGGTATAAGGGATTGCTGGGCCTCCATATGGAGGGGCCTTATCTGAACCCCATAAAAAAAGGCGCGCATATAGAGCGCTATATCAAAAAGGCTGAGCTGGACGAGTTGAAAATGCTGTTCGACAAGGGAAGAGGGATTATAAAGATGATGACGATCGCTCCCGAGCTGTGCAGCGACGAGGCGCTGGCGTTTTTATTGAAGGAAGGTATTCTTCTTTCCGCCGGTCATTCCAATGCCGATTACAGCCAGGCTACCAGGGGATTTGATAAGGGTATTCCTATGGCAACGCATTTGTTCAATGCCATGTCGCCCTTGCAAGGCAGGGAGCCCGGGTTGGTAGGCGCGGTATATGATCATCCGTCGGCCATGGCCAGCATCATCTGCGACGGGGCGCATGTTGATTTTGTTTCGGTAAGGATCAGTAAGAAGATAATGAAGGAAAGATTGTTTTTTATTACCGACGCGGTGACGGAAGTAAAGGAAGGGGAATACCGCCATTATTATAAGGGCGACCGGTACACGCTGGAAAACGGCACGCTGTCGGGATCGGCCATAAACATGATGAAGGGCGTGTGCAATGCGGTACAGCACGCAGGCATCTCCCTGGAAGAAGCGTTAAAGATGTCTTCAACCTATCCGGCAAGGCTTTTAGGCGGGGAGCCAAGGCTGGGAAAGATAGCGGCTGGGTACAAGGCCGATCTTATGGTATTCACCGATCAGTTGGAGGTCGTCAAAATGATCGTTTCATAACAGGCTTTCTGTTCCGCGGGGAAGAGATCGCCGTACTTTCTGGTTGCGGGCCTGGTAAAAGAAGAGGTTATAAAGAGAACCTGTTTGCCAGGCTTTCTAATGAACGGTTGAGCCAGGCGTTCGTCATCGGCCCGGATGCTCAGCGTTTTTTCTTTTTTGACGACTTTGCTTTGCTGTTAAAGTCGAGGCATAAATGCAGCCAAAACGCAAAATCTTTTTTGTTTTTATACCCCTGCGGCCCCACATAGCAATAGCCTTTGTATTCGCTACCTTTCATGATCATTGGCTGAAACCCTTTCCGTTCGGATAGCGCTTCGGTTAACCCGGGGTCAAAACGGCACATCAACAGGTCGTCCCCGACGTTGATGCACATTTTTCCGTTGATCATGAATGCCAGTCCGCCGAACATCTTTTTTTCTTCTATTTGTATGTTTGGAATGGCGCTAAGGTATTCCCTCACCCGATCCGCAAGTTTATTATCGTAAGCCATTGTTGCCAGGGTTTTAATTGAAAGGATCCGAGCCTGAAAGGGTAAAACCTGGTAATTTTATTTATTGATTTTCCAGGTTTCAAACAAGGCGCCATTTTATAAAGATATTGATCTTGTTTAACAACCGGCTCGTTGCGGGATCGTATCGGGGCCTGCGGCAATGACGGGAAGGCTGTTTATCATGGCGCTCAGTGGGCCGAAGGATCTGTAACAGGGCCTGCGGCAATGACCAGTTAACTATTCGTAGGGCAGATCATCGATGAGCGCATCGGGTTGGCGCCGGAACAGGGATCAGCGATCGGCATTATTGGCCTGCATGATCAGCTCCTTTACCTTAAGCGCTTTTACATCGATGCTTTTGCGGATATCTTCCACTGTGGGCACCACAAAAACATCGGGCATTACCCCCCTGCCTCCGCTGACAAGCCCTTTTTCCATGACCATCCGGAATTTGGGAACGCCAACGCGGATATGCGTTTCCGGGAGACGCAATTCGGGGATGATCCAGGCGCTGTTTCCATAAGCCCCTCCTCCCGTTTCTTCTCCCACGATGGTAACGTTGGACTGGCCTTTTAGTTTCTGGGCAAAGATGGAGGTAGCTGAATAGGAGTTGCCGCCGGTTAAGATATAGATATTGCCGTTAAAATGATTCTTTTTGCGGGGTTTGAAATAATGGCGTTCGAAATAGCCAAAATGGTAACGGTGATCGGCCCGTTTCCGGGTGACCAGGCTGGTGACCAGCCAATGTAACCGCTGCCGGCTGATGTACCTGCGATACGCAGAGGTTTTGCGGATGGCGTATAAGGAATCGGCGATCTTGAACGGACGGTCCGAAAGGTATTTTAACAGCAGGGTCGAGTTTCCCGCGTCTCCGCCGCCATTGGATCTCACATCGATGACCAGGTGTTTTAGTTGCAGCCGGTTGACGGACCGGAAAGAGCTCCGGAAGAATTTCCTGAGCCCATGCCCCCTGGCGAAAGTATTCAGCGTCATGTAGGCGGAATGCAGCGTGGTATCTACCTGCAGGTTCCTGACGGCAAAAGACTCCAGGTAACGGATCTGCTTAGGCGAATATTTTTTCTGGTCCAGGCTGTCCCTTGCTTTTAAGGAATCCCTGGATGCGCTGAAAGCCCCGATAACAGTTTCCTGCAGGATACCATACGGGGAGAGATACCCGATTGTAAGCGAATCGGGCAACCCGAATACGTTTTTATAATGAAATCCGAAGGTCCCCATGGTACTGAGCGACTGGTATCTGCCCGTGCCGGAATAGCCGTCGGCAGTGGTGTATTGGTAAAGGGTGTCGATCAGTTGCTTGGATGAGCGGTCATTGATCGACGTTATGATGGTCCCCCTTCGCAGCAGCGAATCGTTTTTATTCAGGTTGCCGGTTACCACGAGCGTATCCTTCCATACCTTGAACGAAAGCGGGAAGATCTTTATCCTGGCGGTATCCAGGTAGCGGGAAAAATTGCTGGAATATTTTACATAGGTATGTCCGCAGCGGATAGCGGCAACGACCGGCATCAACAGGGTTCCGAACTGCCGCTCGTTCATGGAGTCGGCAATGCGCGCGTATGTTTTGTCGAAAATAAGATCCATGCTGTCTTTGGGCGTAAACCAGTAGAGGGAGGGATGAGATTCTTCCAGGGTATTCCGGAATATGCGGTAGTCGTTCTTTAATTGTTCCGGAGAGTATTTTTTCGCTTCTCCGGATAGTTGCCTGGCGCCTGAACAGGAGGCCAGCAGCCATAGGCAGACGAAAGCCGGTATGGATATGCGACCGGGTAGTTTTTTCATGAGGCCTCCTGGATTAGGTTATCTGTTAAAGGCGTTCCATCCCTGGGCGGTAAGCTTATGCCTGGCGCCGCCCTTGGTGAAGATATGGGCGCCAAGCTCGGGCTCCGTCATATACCCGATAGGGCTGATCTGTTCATTCAGGGTCAGCTTTTCGTATTCGGATGGATGCAGGGTAAAAAGCAATTCATAATCTTCCCCCCCGCTTAAGGCGCAGGCGGTAGGGTCTATTTCAAATTTGTACGCCGCGTTCCTGGTATCCTCTGCGATAGGGATCTTTTCTTCATACAATACGCATCCCAGGTTGCTTTGTTTGCAGATATGGAGGATCTCGGAGCTCAGCCCGTCGCTGATGTCCATCATTGCCGTGGGCAGGATCTGTTTCTCCTCAAAAAATTCAATTATGTCTTTCCGCGCTTCGGGCCGGAGCAGCCTGCCGATCACATATTTTTCGCCCTCCAGGTCGGGCAGCGCCTGCGGGCTTTCCAGGAATACCTTTTTTTCCCTTTCGAGGAACAATAGTCCGATATAAGCCCCGCCCAGGTCGCCGCTGCAGCAAAGCAGGTCGCCGGGTTTTGCCGTGCTCCTTTTAACCAGTTTATCGGGCTCCGCTTCGCCGATGGCGGTGACGGAAATAATAAATCCTTTTTGGGAAGAACTGGTGTCTCCGCCGACAAGATCCACTCCGTAGGCCTCGCAGGCAGCGTATACGCCCTCATAAAATTCGTCGAGCGCTTCCAGGCTGAAGCGATTGCTGAAGCCGATGCTGACGGTTATTTGAGTGGGTATGGCATTCATGGCGTACACATCGCTCAGGTTTACGACCACGCTTTTATAGCCGAGATGTTTTAACGGCGTATAGATAAGATCGAAATGAACGCCTTCTATCAACAGGTCCGTGGTAACGACGGTTTGCTTGCCGAAATGATCGATCACTGCGGCATCATCGCCGACGCCCACTATTGAGGAAACATTTTTCAGCTCGATATTCTTGGTAAGATGATGGATCAGCCCAAACTCTCCCAAAGAAGATATTTCAGTTCTTTCCATGATCGACTATTTTCCGTTTATGCACTTGTTCAGCTCCTCATGTATCTTGCCATTGGTGGCCAGCACCTGGGGTTGATAGGGAGAGAAATAATCGCCGTTGAAATCGGTGACCCTGCCTCCTGCTTCTTCGACGATCAGGAACCCTGCGGCGCAATCCCAGGCCTGCAGCTTATGTTCAAAGAACCCGTCGAACCTGCCGGCGGCGACCCAGCAGAGGTCAATAGCCGCAGATCCCAGGCGGCGGACCGGTATGCCCTTCCTGATGAGGCGTTCGAAAACCTCCAGCGGTCCGTTGGGCATATCGAGATAAGTATAGGGAAACCCGGTTACCAGGCAGGATTCCATTACCGTTGCTTTCTGGCTGACCTGTATGGGCTCGCCGTTCAAGGTGGCTCCCTGGCCTTTTTCGGCAAGGAAGAACTCTTTCAACAGCGGGTTATAGACGGCGCCCAGGATCATTTTTCCCTGGTGTTCCACGCCGATGGAAACACAGCAAAGCGGGATGCCATGGGCATAATTAACGGTTCCGTCGATCGGATCGATGATCCATTTGTATTCCGAATCGGCGGCCATTTCGCCGGATTCTTCGCTGAGGATAAAATGATCGGGAAATTGTTGCCGGATGGTATCCATGATTGCCTTTTCGGCGGCATGATCGGCTTCGGTAACGAGGTTATTGATCCCTTCTTTATTGCTTATTTTTAAGGTCTTGCTGTTAAAATAGTGTTTTAAAACTTCAGCGCCGGCCTTGGTTGCATTGATTAGCGTTTCTTTTAACATTCCGCAAATATAGTCATGAATTGGCTGAACGGCATATCTAAGCGGAACAGCCTTTTATCCGGATCCGGTAGGATGGTCCCGGGTGGGCCTGCATGTAGCCGATCAAACGGGCGACGGGAAAATCGTCGCCCTGGCAGAGTATTATGGTATCAGCCTGACCCTTCTCCTTCGTTAACGTTTTTTTAGGATTTAGGAGCAGCTGCGCTTCCTGTTCCCTTATGCCCTCTTCGTCGCCCTGTAAATAAACCCTCTCCTGGCGGGGCGCGGGCGCATACCGGTTCCTGATGGTTCTTCTTATCCCCTCCGTGGTTTTCTTAAACCAGATAGCTGCGTTTAACAAGCCAATGAAAAGACCGGAATGGCTTTTGGTAAAATATTTTGATACGAACTGGCTCATTGCTTTATAGAACTGGTTCACATAAACCTGGTCCTTTTGAGCGCTTTCCCCCTTATAGTGGACGATAACGGTTTGCGGGAAATAAAAATTCTGATATCCCTGTTTTATGATCCGGTAGCTCAGGTCAATATCTTCCGCGTACATAAAAAACTGTTCGTCGAATCCCCCTGTTTTATCCAGAACCTCTTTTTTTACCAGCATAAAGGCGCCAGAAAGCGCGTCGACGGCATGGGTTTCATTTTCGCCGAGATGTCCCAGGTAGTAGCGGGCTATTGTTTTTGAGCGCGGAAAAAGCCCGATAAGACCGGTCATTTTCCAGAAAGACGTCAAAGGGGAAGGAAATCCTCTTTTTGATTCTTTGAGAAACCGGCCCTGCCCATTGATCATTTTAACGCCCAGGGCGCCGGCTTCTTTCCGCTCTTCCAGGAAACGGATGGATTTTAAAAAACAATCTTCCGGAACCACCGTGTCCGGATTAAGGAACAGGATGTATTTACCGCTGGCCCGCGCCAGCGCGAGATTGTTTGCGCGTGCGAACCCGGTGTTTTCTTCGTTCTGAATAAAATGAAATGTTGGAAACCTGGGCTCGAGATAAGGAATGCTTCCGTCCGTGGAAGCGTTATCTACGACGAATATTTCCGCAGGCAGGCCATTAATGGCGGCAGAGACCGAACAAAGACATTGCTCCAGCAGAAATTTAACATTATAGTTTACAATGATGACCGAGAGATCCAATGGTTGTCGATTATGGGTAGGCATAAAAATAAGCATATAGATGATAAGGGGCAATTGAACGTAGTTATACGCAACTGCGGATATTATCAATAGGTCTTTTGAATGGACAGGCCGTTTTGCATATTTGCATGCCCGTGTAACCTTGTCGGGCTGGAAGCTTGTTTTGACCTGGAGAACGCTGCGTATTGGCGGCAAAACCTTAATTTTGACAGCGCCTGAATTAAACCTGGCTGAAGACAGAATGCCCATACTGGATATTACATTACCGCCTTCAATTGCCAAGGCTTTGAGACTACCTGCTAATTCCCCCAAAAGGCAGCAGTTAAAGGTATTGAAGAGATTATTGACAAAAGCGAGGTTCACGGAATTCGGGCAAGCCTATCATTTTGACAAGATACTGCTCGACAAGCATCCCGAGAAAAGGTTCCAGGAGCTCGTGCCCACGCATGATTATAATAAGATCTATAGGGAATGGTGGCATCGCACCCTGGAAGGCAGACAGGATATCTGCTGGCCGGGGAAAATAAAATATTTTGCGTTAAGCTCGGGAACCTCCGAAGCGGCCAGCAAATATATTCCCATTACCAGCGACCTGATGCGGGGCAACCGCATCATCATGCTGAAGCAGCTTTTCACGTTGAGGACCTATCATGATATCCCGGTAAGAAGCATCGGCAAGGGATGGTTGTTCCTGGGAGGCAGCACCGATCTTCAAAAAGGCCCCGGTTATTATGCGGGCGATCTTAGCGGCATTACCGCTAAAAAAGCGCCGTTCTGGTTTTCGCCGTTTTATAAACCGGGTAGAAAGATATCCCGCACGAGAGACTGGAACCATAAGATCGACGCTATCGTGGAAGAAGCGCCCAATTGGGATATCAGCTTTGTCGTAGGCGTGCCGGCCTGGATCCAGATGTGCATGGAAAAAGTTATTGAGCGGTACAACCTGAAAACCATTCATGATATATGGCCCAACCTTGCTTTTTTTGTACATGGGGGCGTTTCTTTCGAGCCATATAAAAAAGGATTTGAGCGGCTGATCGGCAAGCCGCTCACCTATATAGAAACCTATCTTGCATCGGAAGGGTTTATTGCTTACCAGGACCGGCAATTTGCCAAAGGCCTGAAGCTGGCGCTGAATCAACATATCTTTTTTGAGTTTGCGCTTTTCAATGAACGCAATTTTGACCTTGACGGCAACTTAAAAGAAGATGCGGAGCTGTTGCTGATCGACGAAGTGGAGGAAGGAAAGGACTATGCTATCCTGCTGAGCACAATGGCCGGCGCCTGGAGATACCTTATCGGCGATACCATCCGTTTCGTAGATAAAACAAAAAATGAGATCCTTATTACGGGGAGAACCAAACATTTTCTAAGCCTGGTCGGCGAGCACCTGAGCGTGGATAACATGAATAAGGCTATTCAGCTCACCAGCTCGGAATTAAATATTTGCATTCCGGAATTTACCGTAGCGGGCGTTCCGCACGGATTGTTTTTTGCGCATAAATGGTGGGTCGCCTGTAATGACGCAATTGATCCGGAGACGCTGAGGAACAAAATCGACAATTACCTCGTGCAGCTTAATGATGATTATGCGGTGGAAAGAAAAAGCGCATTAAAAGATATTTACCTGGAAATACTTCCTGAATCGAAGTTCCTGGAGTTTATGAAACTAAAGGGAAAGATCGGGGCGCAACATAAGTTCCCCCGGGTAATGAAAGGAAAGATGTATGAAGACTGGATCCGGTTCCTGGAAACAGGTAATATCTAGCACGGTTTATGGGGGCTGCGAAATGGAATGCGGGCGATCCCCGCTTAAAATGTAAATAAGGTTGTTGTACGGTTCTTTGTCCGGCCGGGAGACCGTTAAATTGATATTTTATGCACATGTGGCATGCTATCCTAAGCGGAATTACATTGGGGCTTGTTTTGATCATATCGGTGGGGCCGGTGATTTTTACCATTATCAAGCAAAGCCTCAACAACGGAAGAGAGGGGGGATTCAGCTTTATTGCAGGCGTCTGGCTCAGCGATATTGTATTGATCATTCTGAGCAATGCTTTTTCGGAGATGGTTACCAGCTTGCTGGAATACCGGAAGTTGCTGGGGATAATCGGCAGTCTTTTCCTCACCACCCTGGGAATATTCTATGTTTTTTTTAAAAAGATAAAGCTCAGGAAGGAAGAAGGGACCGTTTTTCGTTTCCGGAAAAGGGATATGGCCAAGATCTTTTCGTCCGGCTTTCTTATCAATACCCTTAACCCCAATGTTTTTCTTTTCTGGCTGGGCACAGCCACGGCTTTTGCCAGCGAGTATTCATTCAACCAAAGGATATTGATCTTTTCCATTTGCCTGGCCATAA
This sequence comes from Chitinophagaceae bacterium UBA2791, assembly GCA_002352105.1. Classification (GTDB taxonomy): domain Bacteria; phylum Bacteroidota; class Bacteroidia; order Chitinophagales; family Chitinophagaceae; genus Flavitalea. The sequence continues at coordinate 23,468 of DEHV01000002.1, forward strand.
ATATGGGGGCGGATGTTTTTAAGGTGTTAATGGCCGGGAAGCTCAGGAGCCGGCTCACCCTGCGCAATATTTCACTGATCAATAAGGTTTCCGGAACGATACTGATCGGGTTTGGAGTGGCTTTGCTTGTCGGCACGATGCTGGTGTCGAAGACTCCGGTGAATTAGTATTAACAAAACCTTAGACGGCATGCAGTCGTTTTGAGAATAACTTGTCGTCATGATGCGATACCTATTTTTTACAGGAATATTTTTTATCAGCATCATCGCATCCGGTCAACAGCCATCCGATTATCTTGTCCTCAAGAAGAAAAACAACCGTACGCTGAGAACCTATTTCCCCGGAACCTTTATCTCCGCTGTTACCTATGACGGGTACGAGATCAACGGCGTTATCAGCAAGATCCATAACGATACCCTGTTTATACAGCAGCAGCGCGTATATTATGTAGATAAGCTGGGTCTCCCTGCTTTGGACACCCTGTTTTATACCACGGCGATCGACTACAGGAATTTTCAACAGTTCAACTATTCCTCGCATACCGGCCTTGGCGGCGCGCCGAGGCAAAGAGGATTTTCCGAGGTCGCGCTTCCCGCGATAATGATCATGGGCGGCTTCGGTTATCTTACGCTTGAGTCGGTAAATACGCTTTACCGAAAGGAATCCTTTAATGACAAACGCAAGCTCACAGGCATGGCTGTTGCCGCGGCGGCGGGCGGGTCGGGCATACTCATGAAAAAGATAGGGCGCAATAAGAACAAGGTCGGCCGGAAGTTCAGGGTGATATATGTGAATATGCAATAACCGGGTCGAAGCGCGCGTTCGGCGCTATAGGTTCCGTACCGGCATTGGAGGGGCGGTATTGATGCTGTTTGAATGCTGTTCATCAGCTTCGCATCGATAATTTATTATCTTGCAAACCTCGCGAACAAAGCGGTTCACTGCATGGCAATTAAAACAAAAGGTCTGGTTCCCCGGCTATGGCGCCGCATTAAAAGGACGCTGATTGTTCTTTTGCTGCTGCAGTTTGCGTACATATTGTTGTTGAGATGGGTAGATCCTCCGGTAACGCTTACGCAGTTGGGCAGCGTATTTTCGGGCCATGGCTTAAAAAGGGACTATGTAGGCTTGCAGGAGATCTCTTCTTCGGCGAGGCTGGCATTCCTGGCTGCGGAAGATCAGGGTTTCCCCGATCATTATGGGTTTGACTGGAAAAGTATAGGCAAGGCGCTGGATCACAACAAACGCAAGCCAGATCGGATCCGCGGCGCTTCGACGATCAGCCAGCAGGTGGCGAAAAACGTATTTTTATGGCAGGACCGCAGCTGGATCCGCAAGGGCCTGGAGGCCTATTTTACGTTTATGATAGAATTGGTATGGGGCAAAAAAAGAATACTGGAGGTTTATCTTAACGTATCGGAGATGGGCAAGGGCGTATTCGGTATCGAAGCCGCCGCCCGGCAATATTTTGACAAAAGCGCCCGGCAGTTATCCAGGAAAGAAGCTGCGATGATCGCCGTTTCCATGCCTAATCCTAAGATATACGCTGTGAAACCACTGTCGAAGTATGTGGAAAACAATTACCCCCGGATATTGCGTCAAATGAACAACCTGCAAAACAATGAGGATATACAGGCGTTTCTGCAATAGCCGTTATATCATCGCATCAACTGCGGCTATTGCTGTGCGTAATCTTTCCTGATCGGTTCCGCCGACCTCTATCCAGGGCGTTTGTTGCTCGATCATGTTTTCTTTGTACATGCGGAATAGTTTCTGCCTGGATTCCAGGTCGGGATACTCCCTCAGTTCATCTTTTGTCCAGGGAAGATCCGTATTGCACAGCAGGTAGAAATGATATTCCCGTTCTACAATACGATCGATGATCCATTGGTGACAGGCATTAAATACAAACTCGCACCAGACTTTCATCACATGCATATCGGTGTCTACAAACAGCAAATTGTTTTTGGCCCCGGCGGCGATCCTGTCTTCCTGCTCCAGTTGTTTTTGTGCAATAAGCAGGAGATCGTCGTAAGTATAAGTTGTTCCATGCGTAAGCAGGTGTTCCCGGGCATATTCAGGAACCCATTCGGTGCGATAGCGCCTGGCAAGCTCGCTGGATAAAGTTGTTTTACCCGTCGACTCCGGGCCCAATATGACTATTCTCTTTAGCATGCGCCTGTAGTTTTTGCCGCCATGATGAAAGTCCGTAAATGGCGAGAAATAATAATACCAGGTAATAAAAGCTGGTAAAAACATATCCTTTGGAAAAATACAAGGGAATGGATGCAATATTGGTGATTATCCACCAGTACCAGCTTTCCAGTTTTTTCCTGGCCATCAGCCACATGCCGGTGAATGCCGAGGCGGAAGCAAAGGCGTCGGCGGCCGGTAATGCGCCGGGGGCGAATTCTTTTTTTAAAAAATGCAGGCAAAAGAAGATAACCGTAAAAAAACAGCCAAAAAAAAGCAGTTGCCCGCCCCATTCCTTATAAGAGGAGCGGGTGATGTGCAGGATGGGAACCTTCCGGTTGTCTTTTCTCGACCATAGTACCCAGCCGTAAATGCTCATGGCGGTATAGTACAGGTTTACGGCAGCCTCGCCCAGCAGGTGCCCTTCCAGGCTGAGATAAACATAGATGGTGGTGTTGACCAACCCAACGGGATAAACCAGTATATTTTCTTTGCGGCTGAACCATACGCTGGCGATGCCAAATACCACTGCGATATATTCATACCAGGCTGTAGCCCGCATTCCTGATATAAGCTGCTGTAAGATATCCTGCATGAGGGGGAGGTGGGGAATGGAAAAAACCTTTCTGCGGGAGAAAGGTTTTTATAAAATTTATGGTTAGGTAACAAATTCGGATCATTCGGCTTCCGCGACCACTTCTTTCACTTCGGGTATCATCCGTTTCATCATGCCCTCGATCCCTGCTTTCAGGGTGATCATGGAAGAGGGGCAACCGGAGCAGGATCCCTGGAGCATCAGGTTAACCACGCCGTCGTCGTAGCTTTTGAATTGAATGGCGCCGCCATCCATTTCCACAGCCGGCTTAACATAGTTTTCCAGCAGTTCCTTGATCCTTTTCACCACGTCGTCGTCATCTGCGCTAACGGCGTTGCTGCCTTCCTGCTTCATGGAAGCCACTTCGTCTTCATTAATGACCGGCTTATTATCTTCCAAGTATTCTTTCAAAAATTGACGGATAGAAGGGATAACATCGTTCCATTCTGTCTCGGAGGTCTTGGTAAGCGTAACAAAATTACTGGCGATGAAAACCGCCTTGATAAAGGGGAAGCCAAACAGCTCTATTGCGAGAGGGGACGGTTTGGCGCTTTCTATATCCGGAAGATCAAGGCTTTTACCGGGATAAAGGAGTTTGTTGGCTACAAACTTCATTGTTTCTGGGTTCGGAGTCATTTCCGTGTAAATACTGATTACCGGGTTTCCTGTTTTTATCATATCTCACCATTTAATTATGCAAAAATAGCAAACCTGCCTCATAAAATGCTGATTTTAGCAAATCCTTTAATGGTCGCAATCATCGGCATGGGCGTGCTGATGTACGCGGCAGAATTTGTAGTTCGAAAAATGAGCAAGGATGATGAGCCCTACCGCTATCGGTAGGAGGATAGCCTGGTAATTATGCCATATCTGCTTGGCTATCAGCAATAAAATACCTATTGTAAAAATAAGAATAGGGGCTATGCGGTGATGGTGTTTGCGGTAACCATGCCAGAGCGAATAATATCCCACGGCAAAAGCCAGCAGGATCATAAAATATTCAAAGGCGGTATTCTCGATGATATCGATGCCGAGGACCGGCAGGGAGGTCAATACCAGCGGAAGAATAGCGCAGTGAATAGCGCAGGCAAGCGAGGTAGCAATACCCAGGGCGTCCCAGTTGAAGCGTTCCTTCATCCGGCAAATATACAAACAAATTCTTTGATGCAACAATGTTGCAAAAATTAACAAAAGCAGCCTATGGCTCTGGGTCAGGCAACATGCCGGGTGGGTGAGCCGTTACCCGAAACCGTCGATTGCTCGCTATGTTTTTATTCCAGGTCAGGCAGCATGCCGGGATCGAGGATGGCCCGTCGTCTACGCTCCTTTACTATTTCCGGATCTGCTTTATTGGTGGCCGGCTGCTCGCCGAGAAGAATGGGCCGCTGCCGGGGGCCCGGTCAACTTTTTGCCCTGATCTATGTATTGTAGTTTGGCAGCATACCGGGACAGAGAACGGCCTGCTACCCAAAACTTGATCTGAACCCTATCGGTTGTAACTTTGTAACTATAATTAATAAGAAAAGAAGAGTATGGGCAAGAAATCGATTTTTTATACGGCTTTTTTTACGCTTTTGGCTATTGGCTTTTATTTTGGTCTGAAAATCATCATCCCCGGGTATGCCGATGAACGTTTCCAGGTACTGAATACGGTCCGGCCATTTTCCTTTATCAACCAGGACGGAAAGCAGATCTCAGAGCGCGATGTGGACGGCAAGGTATATATAGCGGAATATTTTTTCACCACCTGCAATGGGATCTGTCCCATACTGAATAGCAACATGAAGCGGATATATGAGAAATTTAAGGACGAGCCCGATTTTATGATCTTGTCGCATACCTGCGATCCGGAAACGGATAGCGTAGCCAGGTTAAAGGTATATGCCGATTCATTGGGCGCTGAGGCTCCCAAATGGCAGTTCCTGACCGGGAGAAAAGACAGCTTGTACCAGTCTGCCCGGGTAAGTTATTTGCTGGATGATCCGAATAACAATGTGCAGAAGATAGAAGACCAGTTTTTGCACACCCAGTTTTTTGCGCTGGTAGACAGGAGCGGCCAGGTCAGAAAAAAGATTTACGACGGGTTAAAAAAGAAGGAGATCAGGGAATTGGAAAAAGATATCGCGGTATTGTTGAAAGAGCCCCCGGCGCGTAAACGGTTCATGAACGACCTTTTCATTAACAACTAAATGTTCTTGCATACCATGGAAGACGAAGATCAAACAGCGTATCAGATGCTTAAGAGCAATCAGTTAAGCGTTACCGATAGTCGCAAAAACATTCTTAAACTATTTCTTCATAGCGAGGGCGCCCTTGCCCATGCCGATATTGAAAAAAAGACGGGAGAAAAATTCGACCGCGTTACGGTGTACCGGACCTTACAGGCATTTATGGAAAAGGGCATTATCCATACGATCCCTACGGCTGATAATTCCATTCGGTATGCCTTGTGCAAGGACGACTGTACGCAGGGGCATCATCATGATAACCATGTCCATTTTATCTGTTCTGTTTGCGATCGCACCACCTGCCTGGATTCCGTTACGGTGCCGGAGGTTCAATTGCCCCGGGGCTTTAAGCTTATCGACCGGCAAATGATCATTACCGGTATTTGTATCGATTGCCGTTAGATCGGCAAACGCAGGCATTCGGGAGGCGAAAGCCATTGAGCAGCATTAGAGCAATATGGATTCCGCAAGGGATCTATGAGATTTTTGAAGTTTGTAAGCGCCAATGTTCAGGAAAATAAGAGGGGATGATAAGAGCATGGCTTGTACAGTTGTAACAAACTCCGAGGTCAGATAAAGTAAAACTCGTTATTTTTTTAAAAGAAAGCCCCGATGTGGAAACAACGGGACATTTGGTTAAGGCTCTGATTAGTAGCAATTTTAAAAATTCGTTTATAGCGGCGTCGTATTGTTTTCGTTAATGATGCAGTAAAGGTATATGCTTGCCATAAGAATTTCAATACCACTTAACGGGTATTTTTTAAGCGCATCCAAACCCTGAGCAGGATGGTTAGTCGCTCAGCCTGGCCATTTCTTCGCCGACAAAATGCATCAGCTTCTGAATATAGTCCGGCGAAAAATTAAATTCCAGCCCCGCTGTTTTGTATAATTCCGGGAGGGTCTTCATCCCTCCTTCTTTCAGGGCATTCATATAATGCTGTAAGGCGGCGTCCTTGTTTTGACGGAACTGCTTCCATAGGCCAATGGCGCCCAGCTGGGCAATACCGTATTCGATATAATAAAAAGGTACTTCGAAGAGGTGCAGCTGCCGTTGCCAGTTGTATTTGCGATATTCTTCGAGCCCGCTGAAATCTATGACGTCGGAGGAAAATTCGCCAAGTATTTCCATCCAGGCCTGGGTCCTTTGCTCATCCGTATGACCAGGATGTTCGTATATCCAATGTTGAAATTTATCGATCGTCGCTATCCAGGGAAAAATGGTGATCACCCTTTCCAACTGACGCTGTTTGGCCCTGATAAGGTCTTTTTCATCGTCAAAAAACAGGTCCCAGTACTCCATACTGAAGAGTTCCATTGCCATACTGGCCACTTCTGCTATCTCCATGGGATACTCCTTAAAGGCATTCAGCTGCAGCGAATGGGTAAGAAAGGAGTGGACGGCATGTCCGCCTTCGTGCACCATGGTGGTAACATCGCTCATTTGCCCGGCGGCGTTCATAAAAATAAAAGGCGCCCCGGTTTCGGCGAGGGGGCAGTTGTATCCGCCAGGGGCCTTGCCCTTACGGCTTTCCAGGTCCAGCCTTTTCATCTTGTCCATCTGCCTCAGGCATTCGGCAAAAAACGGATTCAGCTTTTCGAAGCAGGCAATGGTTTTATCCAGCAGCTCCCGACCGGTTTTAAAGGGGCGGAGGGGCTCGGCGCCCTGCGGTTCTGCTTCCAGGTCCCAGGGGCGAAGCGTTTCCAGCCCCAGTTTTTTTCTTTTCTTTTCGTACAGCGTATTTACCAGCGGCAGCACATGTTGTTTAACGGCTTCATGAAACTGGAAACAATCTTCCTTGGTATAATCGAATCGTCCCAGCTCTTTAAACTTATAATCGCGGTAATTGCTGAAACCGGTATTGACAGCTATGGCGTGTCGCTTTTCGATAAGGGAATTGAACAGGTTGTTTAACGCGTCTTTATCCTGCAGCCTCCTTTCATTGATCTTGCGGTACACTTCTTCCCTGAGGGATCGGTCGTGGTCTTCGAGGAACTTAGCTGCCTGCTGTAACGTGTATTCATTGCCGTTTACAGAGACGGTCATTTTTCCTGAGATCACTCCGAATTGCTGTTGCAAGACGCTTAGTTCGGCCTGGATAGGAATATTCTCTTCGCGGAACAGCTCGATGCTTTTCCTGACGCTCCTGAGATAGGTGAAAAAAGTCTTTTGATCCAGCTTGCCGGTATGGGAGCTTTCAACCAGTTTGCGATTCAGCTTATCGGCATAGGGTTGGATAAAGGGCTGGATCTGGGTGCAGAAATAGGCGAAAGCTTCTTCAAGGGTCTTGTTTTCTGTGTCGCAGGTCATGCGGATCTGTCGCCAGCAGGCATCTTCGCTGACCACTGCTTCCAGTTCGCTTATATCCTTCAGCCATTTTTCCAACGCTTCTACGGAATCCAGGGGCCGGTCCAGCAGCTCTTTAAAATAAGGTTCAAGATTTTCCCAGGTGGAGACGACAAAATCTTCAGGTAAAAAATTCCTGGGCTGTTTTTTTATGGACGCTGTTATGCTCATGGGACATTATTTTATAAAAGAGGTAGCAAAAGTATTTCGAAACATCGAAGAATCGCACACGGGATCTTCTTTATCAGGGATCCGAATATAAAAAGCGTATCGGGCGTCTGATATGCCCTGGCCGGGTTTCTTAAAACGCGTATTCCTGAAAGGATCGGGGAATAAAAGCCCGGGTCGCTATTTTTTTGCTCCCTTTTTAGGGGCGGCTTTTTTAGCGGGAGCTTTGGCTTCGGTATCCTTGGGCTTGGCGGCTTTGGCCTTTGTTTCTTTTTCGGCTTTCTTCTTAGCCGGCGTTTTCGCCGCTGCCTCCTTGGGTCCGGCGGCCTGGGTTTTGGTTTCCTTTGCCGCTTCCGCCTTCTTTTTAGCCGGAGCTTTCTTAGGCTCGGCTGTTTTTTCTACAGGTTGGGCTGCAGGTTCCTGTATTTCTTCAGCAGGACTTTCTTCTTCTGCAACGGGAGTGAGTTTTATTTCTATTTGGTTGTCCTTTAAAGCGGAGAACCATTTAACCATTTTTTTGAGGTCGCTGGAATACACTCTTTCGAAGTCCAGTTCGGGGTATACCTTTTGAAAATACTTTTTTAACGCTGCGGCGTCCTTGGTATCCGGGATCTTTTCATCGGAGCGCTCCATAGCATGGAATATTTCCGAGAGATTCACATTATCGCGGACGGTAAACACCTCTATGCTTTCCAGGTGCGAAAAGTTGTGTATCCGCGACGATAAAAATTTAGTGCTTTTATCCTCCAGGGAACGCACAATGGCCCCGTCGTTTTTACTGCTTAATAACTCATATAATCCCGGGATTCCTGTAACTGCAATTATTTTTCCGTATTCCATAGCTGAAGGCATTTATAAAGGGAGTGCAAGATAAATGATTTTGTCATTCAATTTTTAGGAAGCAGCGCGCCGCTTCCTTTATTTTTGGCAGCCATCTTTAAAATTTTAACGTTTTTCCATTAAACCTTTTCTTTCCGACAGTTTCTATAGGGTTTGTCGTCCAAATATTATACGAAAACTTATGCCCAGGAACCTCGCGCTTCTATTTATTTTTATTGTGTACGGATTTACGCTTTCAGCGCAGACATCAGGGATCCGGGGCCGGCTCCAGGATGCGCAGGAAAAAACGCCGTTGAGCGGGGCCACCATCCAGGTTTCGGCAATAGAAGATTCTACTTTTCGCATAAATGTGGTTTCCGGCCAAAACGGAAGTTTTATTGTCCGGGATCTGCGGCCGGGGGATTACCGCATGAGGATCAGCTCTGTAGGATATAACGGGATGGATAGCCTGATCTCATTTACCGGCGGCCTTATCAACCTGGGAATCCTGGGTTTGTTCACGGAAGCCAGCCTGTTAACGGAAGTGATCGTCCAGGGCAGCCCTCCGCCGGTACGGCAGCGGGCGGACACGCTTGAATATAACGCCGGTTCCTTTAAGGTGAACCCCGACGCCAGCGCAGAAGATATGGTGAGAAAGATGCCGGGGATAACGGTGGAGAACGGCGCGGTGAAAGCGGGCGGGGAAGATGTCAGAAAGGTAACGGTGGACGGCAGGGAGTTTTTTGGGGACGATGCGGCGGCGACCTTAAAGAACCTTCCAGCAGAGATCATTGATAAGATACAGGTGTTTGACCGTTTGAGCGACCAGGCGCAGTTTACCGGCTTTGACGACGGCAATACGACTAAGTCGATCAATATTGTAACAAAAGCCAATATGCGCAACGGGCAGTTTGGACGATTGTATGCGGGCTACGGAACGGACGACCGGTATTCGCTCGGCGGCAATGTGAGCTTTTTTAAAGACAACCGCCGTATTTCCCTGGTAGGATTATTCAATAATGTGAACCAGCAGAATTTTGCATCGGAAGATCTGCTGGGTCTGACCAGCAACCAGAATAGAAGAGGCGGAAGGGGCGGCGGACGAGGCGGAGGCGGCTTTGGCGGCGGTTTCGGAGTGGGAAATTCGGAGAATTTCCTGGTAGGCCAGCAGGGGGGTATCAGTAAAACCAATGCTTTCGGGATCAATTTTTCCGATTCCTGGGGCAAAAAAACGGAGATCAGCGGGAGCTATTTTTTTAATCAAAGCAATAATTCCAGCAACGAACAGGTGGGCCGCGAGTTTTTCCTCGATAACAATAGCAGCCAGTTTTACAAGGAAAGCAGTCTCTCTTCTTCTACCAACTATAATCATCGCATTAACCTGAGAATGGAATTCAAGCTGGATTCCTTTAACACGATATTGGTAACCCCCAATATCAGTTTCCAGAACAACCGCGCCTTAAGCAGCTTGACCGGTATAAACTCCTTTAATGAGCATGATATTTCTTCAGAATCGTCGAGCAAGAACTCCAGGAATAATTCGGGCTACAATATTTCCAACGGTATTTTATACCGTCACGCTTTTAATAAAAGAGGGAGGACCGCGTCCATCAATCTGCGGACCAGTATAAACAACCGGGATGGCGAAACCTATATGGAAGCGCTGAACCGGTATTTCGCTACCGGGGATCTGACCGATTCGCTTATGCAGTACACCGACCAGCTTACCAGGGGAAGCCAGGTCTCGGCAAATATTGCCTATACGGAACCTATCGGCGCCAAGGGGCAGTTACAGATCAACTATAGCCCGTCTTATTCAAAGAACAACGCCGATCAGCAGGTCTTTCAATATGAAAGGATCGGCGGAAAATACTCTTTGTTCGACTCCAGCCTTTCCAATAAATACGACAATATTTACGCTACCCAAAACGGGGGAGTAAGCTACCGGGTAGGGAACCGCGATAATATGTTTTCCGTGGGCCTGTCTTACCAGTATGCTAACCTTTCCGGCGAACAGGCGTTCCCGGTTGCCGTTGAAGTGAACAGGAGCTTTGTTAATGCGCTTCCCAACCTGATGTTCAGGAGAAAGCTTTCTCCGAAAAGCAGCCTGAATATTTTCTACAGGACCAGCACCAATGCGCCGTCCGTTACCCAGTTGCAGCAGGTGATCAATAACAGCAACCCCCTGTTTCTGCGCACCGGCAATCCCGAGCTCGATCAGCAGTACACGCATCGGGTCGTTGGCCGGTATGCCTTTACAAACAGCTCAAAAGGGCAAAGTTTCCTGGCCAACGTGTTTTTGGAGAAAAGAAATGATTATATAGGAAACGGGACCTTTATCGCTTCCTCCGACTCGGTCCTTTCCAGTACGGTCACCCTATATAAGGGATCCCAGCTGATCAAGCCGGTGAATATGGACGGATACCTGAATATCCGGTCTTTTTTGACCTACAGCATGCCGCTGAAATTCATAAAAACGAATATGAACCTGAATGCAGGGTACTCATTCGGGAAGACCCCGGGCATGATCAATAATGTTTTTAATTACTCAAATAGCCAAACCTACAGTTTTGGCGCTGTGCTTGCGAGTAATGTGAGCGAATATGTGGATTTCTCGCTGTCCTATACGGCAAATACCAGTAATGTAAAGAATTCCATTCAACCGGAACTGAATAACCATTATTTTAACCAGGTAGCGAGATTTGAACTTAACTTATTGACTAAGAATGGCTGGTTGCTTCAGAACGACCTGAATAACCAGACTTACCGGGGACTTACAGACGGTTTTAACCAGAATTTCTGGTTATGGAACATCAGCGCAGGCAAAAAGTTTCTGAAGGCGCAGAAAGGGGAGTTGAAATTATCGGTCTTTGACTTACTGAAACAGAACCGGAGCATTAGCCGGACCGCTACGGAAACCTATATAGAGGATTTGCAAACCCAGGTGCTACAGCAGTATTTTATGCTAACGTTCAGCTATAAACTGAAAAATTTCGGGGGCAAATAGCCTGTAGTCCTTTGGAAGCGCGTTTATCCGGAAAATAACATTCCATCCATTTGGGAGACCGCATAAAATGCGTAATATCGCTTACTGCAATAATATCCCAGACTTTTGAATGAATGGAATCTCATTGAGCAATTAAAGCAGGGAAATGAAGCTGCTTTCAGAACGATAGTGGATAACACTCAGGCATTGGTGTACAATACGGCGATCGGTATCGTTCAGAATGCCGAAGATGCTGAAGATGTGGCGCAGGAGGTCTTTCTGCAGTTGTATGAATCGATCAATACCTTTAAAGGCGAATCGAAACTGTCTACCTGGCTATACCGGATCGCTGTTTCAAAGGCGATGGACCATCTTCGTAAAAAAAAACGAAAGAAGCGTTTCGCCTTTATTCAAAGCCTTTTTGGGCCCAATGAGGAGCTTGTGTATGATCCGCCTGATTTTGACCACCCCGGCGTATCTCTTGACAACAAGGAAAAAGCGAGGGTTTTGTTTCTGGCAACCACTAAACTTCCTGAAAACCAGAGAATTGCATTTACGTTAAACAGGTTGGAGGGGTTGAGTTACCAGGAGATCAGTGAAATAATGGAAACAACGGTTGCTTCAGTGGAATCGTTGCTGCACAGGGCAAGGAAAAACCTGAGGAAATCATTGGAGGATTATTATAGCGAAAACAAGGAATAACACAAGTTTTTACGCTGTTTCACGTCAAATCATATTATGGACAACAAATCTTATTTAGAAAACAAGGCGCAGGAGGCATTGAATAGCCTGGATGGCATTCAACGCGCTGATCCCGGCCCGTTTTTTTATACAAGACTAAAGGCCAGGATGGAGAGGAGCAAAAGGAGCGTATGGGAAAACATTAGCGGGATAATTTCAAAACCTGCGATAACAGTTTTTGGCTTGTTACTGATTGTTCTGTTGAATACGGTGGCGGCGCTTAATAATGAAGCGGCGTATAATAGTACGCTTACCAACCAGGGCGAGATGGCGTTTGTAGATGAGTATGCGCAGGTTAATTCATTTTTTTATGATATTGAAAATGTGCAGCCCTAATGAGTAACGGTTCCAAAAACAAAGCGTTCATTGCCATTATTGCCATACTCTTACTGACGAATATAATATTACTGATTTCTACATTCAGGGTGAAAAAAGGGCCTCCCCCCGGTCCTCCCAAATCGGAAACCTTTACCGAAAAGATTAAAAAACAGGTCCAGTTTGACACGCTTCAGCTGGCGGCATTTGAAGAAAGAAGAAAGAACCATTGGCCCGAGATGAGGGTTATGCTTAATGAGCTGACCTCTGCGAAGGAATCCTTTTACAGCCTGATATACGATTCTACGGTTTCGGATTCTGTTCTTCAGGCGAGGGCGGCGGATATCGGCGCGCGCCAGCAGCAGATAGACCTGAAAATGATCGGCTATTTTAAGGATGTGAGAAAATTATGCAAGCCGGAACAGTTTGATAAATACGATTCCCTGATCCCTCCTATTATCAAGAGGATCATTGCAAGAAAATAACGCCGGGATCAAGACGGAGATGATCCGTTTATCGCAAAAGACTTATACCTGCCCGCCACGATATTCCTGAAGAGCCAGGTGATGGTGAAACTGGGGATGAAATCCAATCCTGGAAAGATCTCTTCTACAAAGTTGAATACTGCTCCGAATGCGCCCTTCCAACCTCCGAAGGTCTTATAGAAGATAAGGGCCGAGACCGGCGCCCAGATGATATCGCTGAATTCCCCAAGAACCGGGATCGCAAAGCTGGCGTACCCTGCAAGGTCCATTAACAGGCAGAAAAGCAATGAAACGGGCTTTTTTTGAGTAGTCATCCTGGATTGTTTATGGCGGTAAGACGGTATCAACCGCAAGGGGGTTGTATGCGCCCGGCCTGCCGTTTCTTTTAATGCCCTGTTATTGCCCTGGGCCGGCGTTTTCGTCTTTTCGGCAGAGACGCTGTTTCAGCCCTGATGCGTTACAAGGAAGTAGAAAAAATTCGGAATGAGTCGCCTCCTCCTCTTCGGTCCTATCCTGCTAATGCTGTACGATACTGTTTTTCAGAGCCATTTCGATTTCTTCAATGCGGAAGGGCTTCGAAACATAATCATTCATGCCGGCTTCAATACATCTTTCCTTATCTCCGGTCATGGCATCGGCGGTAAGCGCTATGATCGGCAGCGATCGCCAGGGCTCCGGTAATCTGCGGATCAGCCGGGTGGTGGCAAACCCGTCCATTTCCGGCATGTTCACGTCCATAAATATGAGCGAGGGCGCATGAAGCGGTAGTATTTCCAGCGCCTGCTTGCCATTTTCCGCTTTGATTACCTGGAATCCCATTCTCGAAAGCACTTCAGAGATCAGCATCATATTGATAGGATCGTCTTCCACCACCATAATGCTGCCGGCGTCTGCTATCTGTTTGATAGATGGAGTATTGGGGGCAGAAATTTCTTCGGCCCGGGCGGAAATGATCATAGAGCATAACAATGCATATAGCTCGTATGCTTTTACGGGTTTGGTAAGTATGCTGTGAATGCCTGCATCATCGGCTTCCTGCTGGTATTTGTTTTTTTCCATGGCGGAAAGCATAAGGATATGCGGGCCCCGGGCAGCGTGCCTTTTTCTTATTTCGGCTGATAGGGCAATGCCGTTCATCTCTTCCATGTGAAGATCGAGAATGATCATGTCCGGCGGTTCTGCTGCGGCGTCAAAACGATCGAGCAGGATAAGCGCTTCTTTTGCCCCGGAAGCAATCACGCAGGGGATATCAAAATATTCAAATATCTGCTGCATCATCCACCGGTTGGTTTTGTTATCGTCGACGATCAGCGCTTTCTTAAAGGGGGGCTTGTATTCGGAAGACATCCGGGGGTTCGGGTTCGACACTTCCAGGGGAAGATGAAGCGTAAATATGCTTCCCTTTCCATATTGGCTGTCTACCGTAATGGTTCCGTTCATCAGTTCGGCAAGGTTCCTGGAAATGGTCAGGCCCAGGCCGGTGCCGCCGAACCTCCTGGTAGTAGATTGGTCGGCCTGCGTAAAGCTTTCAAAGATCTTACCCAGTTTTTCCCTGGTGATACCGATGCCGGTATCCCTGACGGAAACCTCAAGGTCGAGAAATCCCTTATTGTCTTTTTGATATATTTCGCCCGCCTGTATAACGGAAATGAATATCTCGCCTTCCTGCGTGAATTTAATGGCATTGCCCAGCAGGTTCACCAATATCTGCCTGATCCGGACAGGATCTCCCTTGAACTGCGAGGGCAGCCGGGGATCGATATGACAGATCATCTCCAATCCTTTTTCATAGGCTTTCACGTTAAGGATATCTACTGTTTCTTCTACCAGCTCATCCATCCGGAGCGGCGCATTATCGATAAACAGCTTACCCGCTTCGATCTTGGAGAAATCGAGGATATCGTTAATAATGTCGAGCAGTCCGTATGCCGATTTTTTTACATTGTTCAGGTATTGCCGTTGCGATTTTTGCAGGTCGGAAGTGAGCACCAGGTCGGTGAACCCGATGATGCCGTTCATGGGCGTTCTCAGCTCATGGCTCATATTGGCCATGAATTCGCTTTTGGCGGTGCTGGCCAATTCGGCCATATCCTTTGCCTGCACCAGCTCCTGTTCCATTTGTTTTCTTTCGATGGCTGCGGCGAGGGTGGAAGAAAAGGATTGCAGGATAGAAAACTCGGTGATCGTCCATTCCCTCTCGCTTTTGCAATCGCTGAAACCGACAAAGCCCCAGAACTGGTTAAGCGTGAAAATGGGTATCACGGCCACCGATCTGACATGTTGCTTTTCGAAATACGCTTTTAGATGAGGTTCCGCGATGTCTTTTGTATGACTGCAGAAAATATCTTCCTTCATCAGGGTCTGGATCATCTCCGTGTTGTTGGTCAGCTCCCTGTTCTGAAAGGAGGGGTTATTGCTCAGCACTTCCCCGGTAAAGCTATCCCAATGCGCCAACTGGCTGGTTTGAACCTGTTGCTTGTCCTGATCAAAATGATTCTTAAAAACGTTCACGATATCAACCTGCATCTTGATGCCCAACAGCTGTATGGCTTCGCCGATCGCTTCCTCAATGCTATTGTTGATGATCAGTTGATGAGTGGCTTCCGCTACCGCCTGCAGGAGCTGGTCTTTTTTACGAAGGTTTTCTTCCGTTTTTTTCAGTTCTGTGATGTTGTGCGAGAAGCCAAGCACGCCCCATACATATCCTTCCGTATCGATAAGCGGCACCTTAACGGTGCTCATCACCTGCGGTTTGCCATCCATTATGGCGGGCTCTTCCAGGATAAACTTTGTTTTTCCCGAATTGATCACTTCCCTGTCGTCGGTCCAGGATCCGCGGATACCCTTTAAGGGATCGCCTTTTACCAGTTCTTCGGGAATGCCGATCTCCAGGTCGTTTTTTCCGACGAAATCCTGCGGATTCAGGCGCAGGCAGTCGGCGTAGGATTGGTTGACCAACAGGAACCGGTGACCGAGGTCTTTGATAAATATCCAGTCGGGGGTGGAGTTGATCACGGTGCGCAGCAATTGTTCGGATTGTTTTATCTCCATCAGCAGATGTTCTCTTTCTGCTTCTACTTTCTTGCGCTCCGTAATATTGCGCGAGGTGCACATTACCTTGATCACCCTATCGTGCTCAATTACGGGTTTGAGGATACTTTCCAGCCATATATATTCCTCTTCTTTATTTTGGATCCGGTAACTGAAGGTATACGATTCGGGGGCGTCATGCAGGGAGGTAAACTTTTCCCAAAGCACAAACTGTTTAATGTCTTCGGGATGAATGAAGTCCATTATGGTATTCCCTACCACTTCTTCATTGGTATATCCCAATATTTTCGAGAAGGAAGGCGACATGTACAATACGGTTCCGTCGAGGAGATGTTCGGTAATGATGTCTTCGGAATGTTCGGCCAGCAGGCGGAACTTCTGTTCGCTGTGCAGCAGCGCCTGTTCCGTTTCATGCTTGCTTTCTTCAGCAAGCATTTTATCGGTTACGTCAACGCCTATGGCCTGTATTTCAAAAACCTCTCCTGTATCATTTTGCAGACTGATGAATTCCCATTCTATCCAAAACTGGCTTTTGTTGTTTTTCAGGGGTTTGGGTATAAGCAGCTTATAGACCACTCCCGGGTTTTTCCGGCATTCGTCAATGATCAGCCTGCACCTGGTAATATCCTTTGGGAAAATGATGGCGTAAAAATCCAGGTTCCGGATATCTCCTTCTTTGTATCCGAATTTTTTTAAAAATTCCTTATTGGCGTAATTGAATTTTCCTTTGCGGTCTATTCTTATCACAAAATTTGTCTGGGAGCTAAGAATAGACGCCAGGTATTTCTGTTCCTGCAGTAATTTATTTTTTGCCGCCTGCAGTTCCCGGTAGTTTTTTCGATTGGTTTTGAACAGGGGCTCAAGTACCAGCAGGCTCAGCAAAAGAAGCGCGATAAGAAGGGAAATGAGTTTGCTGATATTGACGACGGAAGCTTCCTGCGCTTTTTGATTTATGATATCGGTATACACCATAATGGCTTCGTCCATCAACGGATTGAACTTCTGCGCGCTGTACCATAGCTCTCTCATGTATAGAGAGCCATTGAGGTTTAAGAGCAGCGAGTCAGCATTTGCCAGTTCATTTCCTACGGCCAGGATGGCTTTAACATAGGCCTGGGCGTTAGAAACAATGTTCTTTATTTTAAATGCGGGAGGCGGAGCGGGGTTGCTGTTGGATGGTATCTGTTCCCTCAGAAACTGGTTGTTGGCGCTGAACTCGCGAAGATTGTCATTCAGCGTTTTTTTTATTTCATCCTGGTTGACCTGCTTGTGTAAGGAAGCGGGAACATTAATCAGTAAAACGGCGTCTTTGAGAATGATTTCGCTCAGGGTTCTCTGGCGCGCGGCTACATTTAAGGTAACGGCGATCTTTTCATTTTCCTCCGAT
This sequence comes from Chitinophagaceae bacterium UBA2791, assembly GCA_002352105.1. Classification (GTDB taxonomy): domain Bacteria; phylum Bacteroidota; class Bacteroidia; order Chitinophagales; family Chitinophagaceae; genus Flavitalea. The sequence goes on from DEHV01000002.1 coordinate 40,780, forward strand.
TTAGATTGGATAAGATAATAGCCAAAAAAATTAAAAAGAATGATCAGCGTGACAATAACAATCGATATGCGTACCAGTTTCCCTAAAGGAGTGCTCATTGTTCTTCAAAGGATTTTCTCCTATCATAACTTAAAACATTGCCTGGTATTGTGCTATGAGCAGCCGGGGGCAAAAAAACGGCGGAAAATGCTGATAATTTGATTATTATCAATAATTAATAATCGATCAGCTGTTCCTCTATCGAAGCGGGGATCTCCCGGAATTCATATTGCTGGTTCCGAAGCTGAGGCTCGAAACCGGCTTCCCGGATCGCTTCCTGGATGCTTTTATAGGTAAACCGGTGAGGGGCTCCCGCGGCGCTGACCACGTTTTCTTCTATCATAATACTTCCAAAATCATTGGCCCCGGCCTGCAGGCATAGCTGTGCGGTCTGTTTTCCCACGGTAAGCCAGGAAGCCTGTATGTTTTTGACATTGGGAAGCATGATCCGGCTCAGCGCGATCATACGGATATATTCTTCCGGGCTGGTCAGGTTGTGCACGCCCCTGATCCTGGCCAGCAGGGTATCCACATCCTGGAAGGTCCAGGGGATAAACGCCAGGAAGCCCTTTGCCTTTTCGGATTTTTTAGCTTGCACCTCCCTGAGTTTAACCAGGTGCTCAAACCGCTCGCGGATGGTTTCTACATGGCCGAACATCATCGTGGCGGAGGTTGTGAGGCCGACGTTATGCGCTTCATGCATAATATCCAGCCATTCCTGGGCTCCGCATTTTCCTTTGGAGATCAGCCGGCGGACGCGGTCGGTAAGGATCTCCGCGCCGGCGCCCGGCAGGGAATCCAGTCCGGCCTCCTTCAGCTTTTCAAGTACCTCCCGATGCGTTGATTTTTCGAGTTTGGTAATATGGGCCACTTCCGGGGGGCCGAGGGCATGCAGCTTTAAGGCCGGGTACAGCTCCTTCAGCGTTCGAAAAAGATTTGTATAATAAGACAGGCCCAGGTCGGGATGATGGCCGCCCTGCAGCAGCAGCTGATCTCCTCCATACCGGAATGTTTCCTCGATTTTACGTTTATAGGTCTCTATATCGGTTATATAGGCTTCGGGATGCCCGGGTATCCTGTAAAAATTACAGAATTTACAATTGGCGATGCAGACATTAGTGGTATTGACGTTCCGGTCTATCATCCAGGTTACTTTCCCGCTGGGAACCTGCTTTTTCCGCAATTCATCCGCAATGTACATGCAGTCGGTCAATGGAGCATGCTCAAACAGGAAAACGCCCTCGTCTACAGAAAGGAACTGGAGATCCAGGGCCTTTTGATAGAGTTCTTCTAGCTTCATACAAAATTAATTCGACGCAAAAGTACTACTACTTCCTTTATGGGTTTGCGGCTCCGCCGCGTCCGGTTTCCGATTTTGAAAATATTTTTCCCTCACAGGGACGGTTCTATGACCCGGTAGAGAAGTACGGCATTGTAAATCAATTTGTTATTATTTGGCATGCCCATTGAAATCTTATCTGTGGTTTTTCATAGGATATTGGATTTAAAACACGGGGCTGGATTTTTATCCTGGCCCTTTTTTATTTGGCTTCCTTAAATGCCGTATCTTAAATAAGCAATTTACCCCGGTATTTTCAGCTTATGATTATGGCGCGCTTAAAGACGATATGTTTGGTGCTCATGCTTTCAGCAACTGTTCTTCAGGCCCAGGAAGAATTCATTCAACCCCCTTCCCGTTATGTTACGCGCTTTCCTTTCAAATTGCTTACCGGGGGGATCATCATCCTGCAGGCAACTCTTAGCGATTATGTCGATTCTCTTAGTTTTATACTGGATACGGGAAGCGGCGGCATTTCCCTGGATTCCATCGCCACGCTCCGCCTGGGTATTCCAACAGAGCCCAGCGATAAGACCATCCGGGGCATAGCGGGGGTCAGAAAAGTTAATTTTGCGTATAATCATACCCTGCATTTACCCGGACTGTCGGTGGACAGTCTTGATTTTCACATCAACGATTACGATCTGCTCTCCAGCGTGTACGGGGAAAGGATCGATGGGATCATCGGTTACAGCTTTTTATCCCGCTATATCGTACATATCAATTACGATAGCTCTTTTATTTCGGTATATACCAAGGGAACCATTAAGTATCCCAGGGGCGGTTACCTGATGCGGCCCATCATGACCAATATCCCAGTCGCGCATGCAACAATAAAGGACGAATACGAGGTGTACAACCGGTTTTATTTTGATACCGGGGCTGGTATGTGCCTCCTGCTGTCTTCGGATTTTGTGGAAGACAGCGTTTTTCTGAGAACCAAAACAAGATGGCACGAAGCGCAGGGACAGGGGCTGGGCGGAAAAACCCCGATGCAGCAGGGGGTGGTGAAAATGTTCAAGATGGGGCCCTACCGTTTCCGGAATGTTCCCACCTACATCTTCGACGATGAATATAATATTACTTCTTATCCCTACCTGGGCGGGCTGATCGGCAATGACCTGTTAAAAAAATTCAACCTGATCATTAATTACGAAAAGCGGGATATCCATCTGCTGCCGAATAGCCATTACCGTGAAAAATTTGATTATTCTTATACCGGGTTAGGCATGTATATGGTGGATGGGGTCATCAGGGCGGTAGACATCATGAAGGGCTCTCCCGCGGCTAAAGCAGGATTTGAACCCGAGGACATCATCATGGCGGTATCCAATAATTTCACTAATAATATCCAGGTCTATAAAAACCTGATGCAAACGCCCGGTCAGAAGGTGAAGATACTGGTGCTGCGCGACAATGAACCCGTGTTGTTAACGCTGAAAGTGAAAAGCATTTTAAAAAAATAGCTATGCAGGCCAAGTCGCCGGGTTTGCAGACGGGAGTCCGGGTTGCCGAATAATGGTTAATTTGCGCCCTTATGATACAGTTTGATCGATTTACGTTAGGAAATGGGTTACGCGTGATTGTGCACGAGGATCATTCTACTCCAATGGCGGTAGTGGATATCATGTATGATGTGGGCGCCAGGGATGAAGATCCTTCTAAAACCGGGTTCGCCCATCTTTTTGAACACCTTATGTTCGGCGGAAGCGTGAATATCCGCGATTTCGAAACGCCGCTGAACATGGCCGGCGGGGAAAACAACGCGTATACGACCAATGATGTTACCAACTATTATATCCAGCTTCCCGCGGAAAACCTCGAGACGGCCCTCTGGCTGGAAAGCGACAGGATGTTGTCGCTCGCCTTTAGCAAGAAAAGCCTGGATGTCCAGAGAAAGGTAGTGTGCGAGGAGTTCAAGGAGCACTATATCAATAAACCTTACGGCGATACCTGGTTCAAGTTGAGGGAAATGGCTTATCAGCGGCACCCTTACCGCTGGATGACCATCGGCAAGGAGCTCAGTCATATTGAAAACGCCTCTCTGGCCGATGTGAAGGCTTTTTTTCACAAGCATTATTGTCCGGCAAATGCGATCCTGGCGATTGCCGGAAACATTACGGTTGCGCGTGCGCGCGAGCTGGTAGAGAAATGGTTCGGCGATATTCCGCCGGGAGAAAAATACGTCCGGGATCTTCCTTCCGAACCTCCGCAAAACGAAGAAAGAAGATTAACGGTGGAAGCCGATGTTCCTTTGGACGCCTTGTATAAATGCTGGCATATGGACAGCCGGCTGGAACATGGTTATTATGTGGCGGACCTGATCACGGAAGCGCTGGGCGGCGGATCTTCTTCAAGACTATACCAGGCGCTGGTGAAAGAAAAACAGTTGTTCAGCGCGATAGAGTGTTATCATTTTGGATCGGTGGAAAAGGGATTGCTGGCTATTGAAGGAAAGCTGGTCAAGGGCGTTCGCATGGAAGACGCGGAAAAAGCCGTTGAGGAAGAGTTGAAAAAAATAAAGGAAGAAGGGATCAGCGAAACTGAGCTGACCAAGATAAAGAACAGGACAGAGTCGGCCATTGCCTTTGAAGACATGTCTGTGATGGCGAGGGCCAACAACCTGGCTTTTTATGAATTGCTGGGAGACGCCAACCTGTTTAATGAGGACCGCGAAAAATATTTTTCTGTAAGCTCGGAAGACATACTCAACTATAGCAGGAAGATCTTTGACGTAAACAATTCGAACACGTTGTGCTATTATAGCAAAAACTGATGAAAACCGAAGAGGAAATCAATTTATTATGCCGATCAGAACATTAGCGCCCGAAATAAAGGACCCCGTTTCTTTTGATATACGCCTTCCCGCCTGTGAAAAACATATACTCTCCAATGGGGTGGAAGTATATGCCCTGAACATGGGCACGGAAGATACCCTGATGGTGAACTGGATATTCAAAGCCGGCAATTGTTATGAAAACAAAAAGACCCTTGCCGCCGCGGCAAACAACCTGTTAAAAAACGGAACTTCCCGTTTATCGGCTTTTGAACTCAGCGAGCATTTTGAATATTACGGCGCTTACCTGAACAGGAGCTGTTATAATGAGACTTCCGAGGTTTCGCTGCATTGCCTGAATAAACATGTGGAGAAACTGATACCGGTGGTATCGGAGATCATTACGGATAGCATTTACCCCGAAAAGGAACTGGATATCTATGTTCAGAATTCCTGTCAAAAGCTGACGGTGAATCTTAAAAAATGCGAATTTGTCGCCTCCCGGCTGATCGACGCTTACTTGTTTGGAGAAGCGCATCCGTACGGGAAGTACAGCAACCGGGAAGACTATGAGGCGTTGCGGCGGGAGGAGCTGCTGGAATTCTACAACACCTATTACCGTCATGGCCGCTGTATGATCATGGTAGCGGGCAAGCTGCCCGATAAGCTGATTGACCTGCTTGAGAAGGAGATCGGCAAGCTGCCGCTGCGTTCATTTCACGGGGATACGGACGATATTGCCTATGCGTTTGCGCCGGCGTCTCAAAAAAAGTACCGGATGATAAACGATGAACAGGGCGTACAGGCGGCGATTCGGATAGCGCGTCATTTTCCCAACCGCCAAGACCCCGATTTTCAGAAGGCGATGGTCCTGAACAATATTTATGGCGGTTATTTCGGCTCGCGGCTGATGGCCAATATCCGCGAGGATAAGGGATATACTTATGGCATTTACAGTTACCTGCTGAACCATGTCCACCAAAGCGGATGGATGATCAGCACGGAAGCCGGGCGCAAGGTAAGCGAGGATACCATAGCGGAAGCGTACGGGGAAATGGAGATATTGAGGAACGCTCCTGTCAGCGAAGAGGAGTTGCGTCTTACGCGGAATTATATGATCGGAACCATACTCGGCGATCTGGACGGTCCGTTCCAGGTCGCTGCGCGATGGAAAAACTTAATATTGAACGGCCTTGACGAGCAGTATTTTTACAACACGCTTCAAACCATAAAAACAGTAACTGCGGAAGAGCTGCAGGCCATTGCGAATAAATATCTTTTACCCGATGAATTTTATGAGCTGGTAGTTATTTAAACAAGCGCGTACCAAGAATATCGACCATTGTATGTATTTCAACCGTAAAGATCTTTCAGACGAAACCCTTCTTCATTTTTACAGGAGCATACTCCTGCCGAGGATGATAGAGGAGAAGATGCTGGTATTGTTAAGACAGGGAAAGATCAGCAAATGGTTCAGCGGTATTGGCCAGGAAGCGATTGCAACAGGCGTTGCGCTGGCCATGGAAGCCGATGAATGGATCATGCCTTTGCACCGCAACCTGGGCGTGTTTACCGTCCGCAATATGCCCTTTCATAAACTGGTCAGGCAATGGCTGGGAGATAAGGAAGGGTACAGCAAGGGAAGAGAAAGAAGTTTCCATTTCGGCAGCCGGGCGCATCATGTTTGCGGAATGATATCGCATCTCGGGCCGCAGCTGGCGGTGGCCGACGGCGTTGCGCTGGCCCATAAGCTGCGCAAGGAAAATAAAGCGTCGCTGGCGTTTACCGGCGAAGGAGGCGCCAGCGAAGGCGATTTTCACGAAGCGCTGAACCTGGCGGCAGTGTGGGATCTGCCAGTAATATTTGTCATTGAAAACAACGGCTACGCCCTGAGCACGCCCGCAGAGGAACAATACCGTTGCGAGGGCCTTATTGAACGCGCCCGCGGATATGGAATGGAAGGGGTCCGGATCGACGGCAACAATATTCTTTCGGTATATGATACGATCCGGGGGGTAAGGGATTTTTGTATCGCCCGCCAGAAACCCTATCTCATAGAATGCGCAACCTTCCGCATGAGGGGTCATGAAGAAGCCAGCGGGGTGAAATATGTTCCCGACTATCTTTTCGAGGTATGGGAACAGAAAGACCCGGTGAAAAAATTTGAAGAATACCTGTTGCGGGAAGGCGCATTGACGCCGGTTTCCTCCGCTGCGATAAAAGAAGAATTAAGCAATTACATAGAAGAAGAGCTGAAAACCGGCCTGAACCCGCCGCCTCTTATTGCTGATGCGCGGGAAGAGTTGAACGATGTATATGCGCCGGCGGACCGCCAGGCCTCTTCTTATTATTTTTACGACGGGGAGCGGCCGCAGAGAGATGCGCATGTGCCGTTCCGTTACCTTGATTCCATCCGGGAGGGGCTGCATCAATCAATGCTTCGGCACGATAACCTTATCCTGATGGGTCAGGATATTGCCGAATACGGAGGCGTTTTTAAAATTACGGAAGGGTTTGTTGCGGAGTTCGGGAAGGAAAGGGTGAGGAATACGCCCTTGTGTGAAAGCGCTGTTCTGGGGGCCTCCCTGGGATTGAGCCTGGAAGGATTTAAAAGCGTTGTGGAAATGCAGTTTGCGGATTTTGTCAGCTCGGGGTTTACGCAGATCGTTAATAATCTTGCCAAGATCCATTACCGGTGGGGACAACAGGCCGACGTGGTGATCAGGATGCCCGCGGGCGGCGGCGTTGGGGCCGGTCCTTTTCATTCCCAGAGTAATGAGGCCTGGTTTGTCCATACGCCGGGATTAAAGGTGGTATATCCTTCCACGGCGATGGATGCCAAGGGTTTATTGATCGCCGCCATCAACGATCCCAATCCCGTCATGTATTTTGAGCACAAGGCTTTGTACAGAAGCGTCAGCGATCTTGTTCCCGAAGAATACTATACGGTAGAGATCGGCAAGGCCCGGCAGGCGCAGGAAGGAGAAGACATTACGATCATCACCTACGGCAGCGGCGTGCATTGGGCGATTGACTATGCGGAAAATACGCCTGATCTTTCCATTGAGATACTCGACCTGCGCACCCTGCTTCCGTTAGACTATGAAGCGATCTCCGCCGCGGTGAAAAAAACGGGCAAGGCGATCGTGTTGCATGAGGATACGCTTACCGGGGGCATAGGCGGAGAGATCGCCGCCTGGATAGGAGAGCATTGTTTTGAGTATCTCGATGCGCCGGTGATGCGCTGCGCATCGCTTGATACGCCGGTTCCCTTTAACGAGGCGCTTGAGCGTCATTTTCTGGCAAAAGCCAGGCTCGGCGAATGTATCGACAGGCTGCTGGAATATTAATGCAACGAAGAGTCGCCTTTTTCTCCTACGAACCATTGCTCCTTGTTTTTAAAAAGCACATTGAAGGTGGTCAGCGATCCGTATATGCGGGTGATGTATTGTTGCAGGTTCGCCTTATCCTCGTCGCTCAGTTGTTTGTGGCTATTGATCTGTTGTTCGAGAACGCGGATCCTGTCGCGAAGCATTACGATCTTGTGAAAGAATATTTCGATCGGGATCTCCTTTGGCTTAAGGGTTTTGTCTTTTGGCTGTAGCAATAAGGTTCCTCCCGTCCAGCGGTCGCCCAGGGGAACCACTTCACTAACGCCGTTCCATAACCGGAGTATTTTCAGCAGGGAACGTTCTATTTCCGAAGCGGTTTCAATTTCTGCGGTTGCGTTCTCGGGAATGATCTCGTCGAGGTCCTGGTCCGTTTTATCAATTTCTTTCAGGCCATGATTGATAAAAGAGATCAGGTAGGTAGCATAGCGAACGGCTACAACGACGCCGGGGCCGTACTTTGTATGCTGCAATCTTGTTCCGATGCCCAATGTCAGTTGATCCATATAAAAAGTTCAGGTTTCGTTAATCTGTCATCGCCTGGTATACCAGCGGCGCGAGCCTTTCCCTTACATCCTTTGAGGGATCGGCGCCCCTGATCTGTTTGTAAAAAAGAACGATCAATTTTTCTACAGGGTCCACCCAATAAGTGGTGCCCACGACGCCGCTCCAGCTAAAAGTTCCCGCGCGTTGGGGCGACAGGCCGCTAATTTTCTCTGTAACCAGTTTAAATCCCAATCCGAATTTAAATCCCCGGTCATCTATACTATCTATAAAAAGATCTCCGATCTGGTTAGTGGTCATCATACGGACGCTATTGCGGGAAAGGATCCTTTTGCCGTTATACTCGCCTCCATTCAGCAGCATTTGCAAAAAGATAGCATAGTCCAAGAGAGTAGACGACAACCCGCCTCCGCCGGATAAGTAGGTCCCCTTTGTTTTGGGCCAATTGATATCTACGAACCCTGTTCCGAAAGCAAGCAGCTTTCCTGGTTCGCCGGCAAATTTCTTTAAGGTTCCGGATACGGTGTCCAGGATTTGCACATTTGCCAGTCGATTATATTTTTCGGGAGGCAGGTAAAAATAGGTGTCCTTCATTCCGAGAGGCTCAAAGATGCGTTTATGGAACAAGCTATCCAGCGACATGCCGGATACAACTTCTACGAGGTATCCCAGGACATCCGTATTCAACCCATAGTTCCAATTTTCTCCCGGATGGTGCATCAGGGGCAGGGATCCCAGCCGTTGTATATCTTCTGCGGCCGATTTGTGCAGGGCGCCAAGACCTGCCGTAATGTTGTTTTTATGATAAATGGCTGTAAAAACAGGCGTTCCAACCTGGGCATAGCCGATCCCTGAGGTATGGGTGAGCAGGTCGCGAATCGTAATTTCTCTTTTAGCGGGGACAGTGGTATAGGTAGTGTCGGCGGCATTGTACTGATCCAGCACCCGCGGGTTTTTAAAGGAATGGATATACTTTGAAACAGGCTCGTCGAGGGTTATTTTTCCTTCCTCATACAATATCATCACTGCTACGCTGGTGATCGCTTTTGTCTGGGAAGCTATGCGGAAGATATCGTCTCGTTTAAGGAGCTTATTGTTTTCGCGGTCGTCATAGCCTAACGCCTTATAATATACGATCTTCCCGTTGCGGGCAACCAATGCCGCGATACCCGCCATTTTTTTGTTGTCGATATATTCATTCATCACATGGTCGATCCTTTGCAGTCGTTCGGACGACATGGATACAGATTCCGGCGCGGCTTCGGTCAGCGCGCCCGAGGTTTGTGAAAAGGCGGGGCCGGCAAGAAGCAGACCGCATATCAACAAGATATTTTTCATCCGTATATTTTTAATTTGTGCTTCGTGCATAAATATCTTCATTGGCCTCAGCGAATACTTCGTATTTGCTTCGGGCATAATTGATTTTATTTGTCTCAGCGAATGCTGCGCATTTATCTCGCGCATAAATATTTTTATCGGTCTCGGTGAACGCTTCGCGTTTGCTTCGCTCATAAAGATTTTCAATGGCCTCAGCGAATGCTGCGCATTTGCGGGAAGTTAAGGATTTTCAGCATCCGACAGTTTATTTTGGCAATAGCTCATTCCGCATGTCTCTATATTTCTTGTATTGATAAAAACACAGTTTGATATACTCCTGGAACTCGTAGTCGGTGCTGAAGCTGGTGAATTCCAGGGTTGGCCGGTAGGCTACCATAAAGGAATCCAGGTCTGGGCTGCGTAATTGGGTGAGCTTTATAACGAGCGCCCTGTTGAACCGGTGGTCGATAAAGCGGTCCTCTTCCTCCTGCAGCAACCGGCTCTGGAATGCCAGCATGCGCCTGTTTTTGCGGAATTGGAACATGCTGATGAACTCGTTCAGGTCCAGTCCCGCCCCTGCCGGTCCGACGGATAATACGCTGCCAATTCCCGGTTTCTGGAAATCAAAAGCCTTTGCGTAATCCAGCCGGTTCTGGATGGAATCCATCCGGTAATTACGGGGCATGATACGCACTTCTTTGAGTTCGGTGACATTCACGTGCAGGGAGATCTCAAAGTTCTGTAGGTTAGGGATGGAATTGACCGCAAACTTTGGCGTGGGTTTGTTGAGATAAGAGAACCAGATGGAATCTGTTTCTTTTACGATCAGCGAATAGCGTCCAAGGGAGTCGGTGACCGTTCCGGCCCCGGAGGCGCTGAGAACGCTTACCGCTTCGAGGGGATTGAACTTTGACATATCATACACCCTCCCGCTCAGTTTTACCTGGGCGAAACCGTCGCAGGGCGCCCAGGCAATAACCGTCATGAAAAATACCGTGAGGAGAAGCTTGTGAGATGGATAATTCAAAATACAATTTTAATGATCAGCTAAATTGGCAAGCTGCCGGTTTATTTCCATTTCAATAACGCGCGGGTAGTGCTCATGTTCCAGCGTATGGATCTTTTGGGCCAGAGTTTGGGGGGTATCTGTCTCGTCTACGCGGCAGTTTGCCTGGAAAATAATATCGCCATGGTCATACTGTTCGTCTACATAATGAATGGTGATGCCGCTTGTTTCTTCTCTTGCATTTATTACGGCCTCGTGTACAAAGGAACCATACATGCCCTTGCCGCCGTATTTGGGCAACAGGGCGGGATGTATGTTTATGATGGAGCGGGGGAAAGCTTCAAGGAGCGGGTCCGGCGCTTTCCATAAAAACCCTGCAAGGACGATAAAGTCGATCTTTCTTTTTTTCAGTTCATCAACATAGGCGCCTCCCCGGAAAAAAGTTTCTTTTTCGATAAGAAGGGTCTCGATCCCTTCTTTCCTGGCGATGTCCATTACGCC
>DEHV01000002.1:51686-63883 GCA_002352105.1 Chitinophagaceae bacterium UBA2791
AAGTAAGTGATGATCTGCTGAGCATTGGAGCCTGCGCCTGAAGCAAAAATCGCAATTCGGATCATAAATCAAAATTACGCTTAAATATCCGAGTTAAACCACCTGACAAATTAATGACAATTTGTTCGTGAGGGTATGGCAAAATTTCATGAAACAGCTTGAAACCCAAGCCAGTATTGGCTTAAAAAAATTTTAACCATGTTGATATATTGTTAAAATCCTGGCTTATTTTTGCACCCAATCACCGGAGATTTTTCCACATAATTTGATCAGATTCAACTGATATGATTGACCAAAGACCAGGTGTTAAAGCTCTCATTTCACTATTCTTTATCCTGTTATTTTCGTCGGCGTCTACCTTGCTGGCCCAGGATGGCGGAGCTATATTTCAGCAGAATTGCGCTGCTTGTCACTCGATTAATAAGGATCTGACTGGTCCCAAGCTGGCCGGGTTTGAAGATCGCGGCCCCTGGAGCGACAGGAAGAAGCTGTATGAATGGATACATAATCCGGCTAAGTTCATGCAGACCGATCCCTATACGCAGCAGCTGAAAACCCAGTTTGGCAACGCTATGATGACCGGGTTTCCCCAACTGAGCGAGGCGGAGATAGATGCAATGGTGGACTATATAAATAAGGCCGCCGCTGCGATCCCGGCAGCTCCCGCAGGAGGACAGGTAGTGGTAAAAGAGAGTTCGGATAATTCCATATTGTATGGAGTGCTTACGCTTATTCTTGCCGTCGTAGCCCTGATCATGCTGCAGGTAAACAGCAATCTTAAAAAGCTGGCGGATGATAAGGAAGGCGTGCGATCCCAGGAGCCTGTTCCTTTTTACCGGAACAAGGCCTATATCGCGATGCTTACCCTGATCCTTTTTGTGATAGGCGGATATTATATCGTTAAAGGAGCTATAGGATTGGGACGTTCGCAGAACTACCAGCCCGAGCAGCCCATCTTTTATTCCCATAAAGTGCATGCCGGGAATAACCAGATCAGTTGTCTTTACTGCCACGGCGGCGCGGAGAACGGGAAACATGCTAATATCCCCTCCGCAAATACCTGTATGAACTGTCATATGACCATCAGCGAGTACACCGGCGAAAAATTATTCCGCGAAGACGGCACGGAAGTGGATGGAACCGCGGAGATCCATAAACTTTATGAACACGCAGGATGGGACCCTGCCACCCGCTCTTATACCGGTCCCGGAAAACCCATAGAATGGGTACAGATACATAGCCTTCCCGATCACGTATACTTTAACCACTCCCAGCACGTTGTAGCCGGTCAGGTGCAATGTCAGACCTGCCACGGAAATATCCAGGAAATGGATGAAGTGCATCAGTTTGCCGATCTCAGCATGGGCTGGTGTATTAACTGTCACCGGGAAAGCAAAGTGAATTTTGTGGATGCATCAGGCGAGAAAGGCAATCAGTTCTATAGCATTTATGAAAAATTTCATGACGAAATTAAGTCCGGAAAAAGGGATAGCGTGACCGTTAGTGATATAGGCGGACTGGAATGTCAGAAATGTCATTATTAATCTCGTTCATGAATTGAGGAAAAAAACTAATTATGGCTAACAAAAAGTACTGGCAAAGTTTTTCAGAATTCAATGAGAGCGAAGCATTTGAGAAACTCTCTGCGGATGAATTTAAGGAAGAGCTCACAGTAGAACCCCAAACAAACGGAGACGTTGAAAGTTCAGGTCCTTCCCGGAGGGATTTCTTAAAATATCTTGGATTTAGCACCGCTGCCGCCGCGATTGCCGCAAGCTGCGAAATTCCCATTAAAAAAGCTATCCCCTTTGTAAATAAACCGCAGGATATCACGCCGGGCGTTGCGGATTACTATGCCACTACCTATGTGGCCGGCGGCGACGCCATTCCCATCGTGGCTAAAGTAAGGGATGGACGTCCCATTAAGATCGAAGGCAATCTTTTATCTTCTTATTCAGAAGGAGGCACGACCGCCAAGGTACAGGCTTCCGTACTGGACCTCTATGATACATCCCGTCAGCGTTTTCCAATGGCCGACGGCAGCGCTATTGCCTGGGAGCAACTCGACCAGAAGGTTGCCGAGGCTCTAGGCGGACTCGGATCCGCGCCTGTAGTATTGCTTACAGGAACGGTCAACTCCCCCTCCAGCCGGGCGGTTATCCAGGAATTTATCGCCCGTTATCCGGGCGGCAGGCATGTGCAGTACGACGCGATCTCTTATAGCGGACTGATCGCTGCTAACGAAGCGTCCTATGGTAAAAAAGCCATCCCCAGGTATCGTTTTGATAAGGCTTCGGTGATCGTAAGCCTTGGCGCAGACTTTTTAGGGACCTGGCTGGACCCGGTCCGGTTCCAACGCGATTATTCCTCAAATCGCAGGATAACCCCCGCTAACCCCACGCTTAGCAAACACTACCAGTTTGAAAGCGCGCTTAGCATGACCGGCGCAAATGCCGATGAACGTTTTACGCACAGGCCCTCGGAAACCGGCGCTGTTGCTATCGCTTTGCTGAATGCGGTAAATGGCGGGGCTGTTACCGGTATCGCCAGCGAAAAGCTGAAAAACGGAATTGAAAAAGTGGCGGCAGACCTGAAAGCGGCAAATGGTTCGTCGCTCGTGGTTTGCAATAGCAACAATCCCCATATACAGGTTATTGTCAACGCCATCAACGAAGCCATTGGCGCCAACGGAAAAACGGTCGACTGGAGTACCTTGCTGCAGACAAAGCAAGGGCTCGACAGCGAATTTGCTTCCCTGGTTTCCGATATGGAAGCCGGAAGGGTCGGCGCCTTGATCGTTAATGATGTAAACCCCGCCTACGATTATCACGACGCCAAACGCTTTGCCGAAGCTTTAAAGAAATGCAAGGTATCTATAGCATTGAGTTATAAACTGGATGAGACTGCCGATCTGTGCAAATACAGCGCGCCGGTGCATCATTTTCTGGAAAGTTGGGGCGATGCAGAGCCTGTTTCCGGCTATACCAGCATGATCCAGCCTACCATCGCGCCTTTGTTCTCAACAAGGCAATACCAGGACAGCTTGCTCAAATGGAGCGGCAGCGCCACTTCATACGAAACCTATTTCCGCGATTTCTGGACCAAAAAGTTAGGCGGTTATGAAACCTACGCCAAGGCCCTGCAGGAAGGCGTCGTTGAAACTGCCCCTGCGGGTTTGTCGACAGCTATATTCAATGCTGCCGCTACCGGCGCAGCAGTATCGGCGGTGGAAGGATTGCCCAAGGGCGGAGCGATAGAACTGGCGCTTTATGAAAATGTCGCCATGGGCGACGGCCGCCAGGCGAATAACCCCTGGTTGCAGGAGTTGCCCGACCCCATTACCAAAGCGGTTTGGGATAATTATGCCATTGTATCGCCTAAATATGGAAAGGAAGTACTCGGTATTGACCTGAGCAGACAGAGAGATGCGGACAACTATGAAGTGCATCCGGATAAGCCCGTGGTGAGCATAAAAGCGGGCGATAAGGAAATATCCTTGCCGGCGCTTATCATTCCCGGGATGAATGACGATACTATAGCCATAGCGCTGGGTTATGGAAGAAGAAGCGCCAGCAACGACGATGAGGATACTGCTAAAAAAATAGGCCGCGCGGTAGTGGGAGCCGGTAAGAATGCGTTCGTATTCGCCTGGTTCAATGGAACAACCGTTGAACGCGCCGTTGCCGACGTTGCCGTTTCCAAGACTGGCCAGACGTATAAGGTAGCCCAGAACCAGACGCATAATTCATATGAAGGAAGAACAAACGTCGTTAAGGAATTAACGCTGGAAGAATTTAAAGCCAATCCCAATACCATATTGGATGAACGGGCGCATGAATTAAAGCCCTGGGGCGGCCTGGAAAATTTTGAAGAGGAAGGATCTCCCTATCCTGTATACGATCACCCCGGTCCCAAATGGGGCATGTCCATTGACCTGAACAGCTGTTTTGGTTGCGGCGCCTGCGTGGTGGCCTGCTCGGCAGAAAACAATGTGCCGGTGGTCGGTAAGAACGAAGTATTGAGATTCCACGATATGCATTGGTTGCGGATCGATCGCTATTTCAGCGGAAATCCCAACGATCCGGAATCCATCCAGACGGTTTTCCAACCCATGCTTTGTCAGCATTGCGATAATGCTCCCTGTGAAAACGTTTGCCCGGTTGCGGCTACCAGTCATAGTTCGGAAGGGATCAACCAGATGATCTATAACCGTTGTATCGGCACCCGCTATTGCGCGAATAACTGTCCGTATAAGGTCCGCCGTTTCAACTGGGCGGATTATACGGGAGCGGACAGCTTTAAAAGCAACCAGCAGATCAGCGGCGTCGGCGCCCTGAATGATGCGGTGCTGATGATGAACGACGAGCTCACCCGCATGGTATTGAATCCCGACGTTACCGTTCGCAGCCGCGGGGTAATGGAAAAATGTTCATTCTGTATTCAGCGTCAGCAGGAAGGAAAGCTGAGGGCCAAGAAGGAAAATCGTCCGCTGGCAGACAGCGATTCAAGCGTTGCCTGCGCTACAGCCTGCCCGGCAGACGCTATCATATTTGGAAATGTGAACGACAAATCCAGCATGGTCAGCAAGGTTAGAGCAGAGAATAAAAACAGGCTGTATTATGCGTTGGAGCAAATTCACACCCTGCCCAATGTGAACTATCTGGCCAAGGTGAGGAACTCCGCTACTGCCGGCGATATTGTAAGGAAAGATGTTAACGCATCGCATTCGGCGACAGAAAGTCATTAATAACTGTAGTCTTAAAGCATATATAAGAGATACGAACAAAGCTGAATATTATGGCATCATTAAAATACGAATCACAGGTAAGGCCCCCGCTGGTGGATGGCGATAAAAATTATCACCAGATAACGGAAGATATTGTCCGTCCCATTGAGGCCAATCCAAGCCGTTTGTGGTGGATCGGATTTCTGATATCTGTTGCCTTGCTAATGTTCGGGGTTTATTCCATCTATCGCGAATTGGTTTATGGAACGGGTCAGTGGAACCTGAATAAAACGATCGGATGGGGATGGGATATTACCAATTTCGTATGGTGGGTAGGTATCGGCCATGCCGGTACGCTTATCTCGGCAATCTTATTATTGTTCAGGCAGGGATGGCGCACAGGGGTTAACCGCGCCGCGGAAGCGATGACGATCTTTGCGGTAATCTGCGCAGGCCAGTTTCCGATCTGGCATATGGGTAGGGTATGGATGGCGTTTTTTGTATTTCCTTATCCCAATACCCGCGGTCCTTTATGGGTTAACTTCAACTCTCCCCTGCTTTGGGACGTATTTGCGATCTCTACTTATTTTACGGTTTCCTTATTGTTCTGGTATTCCGGGCTTTTACCCGACCTCGCCACCGTGCGGGACAGGGCAAAGCTGAAATGGAGAAAGTTCATGTATGGCCTGCTCTCCTTCGGATGGACAGGTTCTACCAAACACTGGCAGCGCCATGAAAGTCTTTCTCTGGTTCTTGCAGGGTTAAGCACGCCCCTGGTATTGTCGGTGCATACCGTGGTATCCTTCGACTTTGCCACCTCGGTGATACCCGGATGGCATACGACCATCTTCCCTCCCTATTTTGTCGCGGGAGCGATCTTCTCGGGGTTTGCAATGGTGCAGACGCTCCTGGTCGTCACCCGGAAAGTGCTGAACCTCCAGGAATACATCACGCTAGAGCATATCGAAGTGATGAATAAGGTAATTGTGTTAACGGGATCCATAGTGGGGATCGCCTATCTGACGGAGTTGTTTGTGGCCTGGTATGGCCAGAACCCTTACGAGATGTGGGCATTCATGGAAAACCGCGCCAACCCCTTCAGTCCTTACGGATGGAGCTATTTCCTGATGATGAGTTGTAACGTGCTTTCTCCCCAGATATTCTGGTTCCGGAAGATGAGAAGAAACCTGACCGTAACTTTCTTTATGTCGGTGATCGTGAATATCGGGATGTGGTTTGAACGTTTTGTGATCATTGTAACTTCTATATACAGGGATTATCTGCCCAGCAGCTGGAGTACTTATTATACGCCGACCATATGGGAGATCGGGTTCTATCTCGGAACATTCGGGTTGTTCTTCACCTGTTATTTCCTGTTCTCGAAGTTCTTCCCTGTGATCGCAATCGCCGAGATCAAACATATTCTGAAAAAATCAGGAGATAGTTATAAACGGAACATGGACCCCATTGAACGGCAAGGAACTGATGAAATGTATCATGAGGCGCATGCCGGACACCATTAATAATGAATCTTAATTTTGAATCTTCAATTTCAGGAGAATGGCTATAAAAAAATTTGTTGTCGGTTGTTTTGATGAGGAAGGCGCGTTATTTGACGCGGTGAAAAGCGTCCGCAGATCAGGATATAAGATCCATGACGTATATACTCCATTTCCTATTCATGGACTCGACAAGGCATTGGGACTAAGAGATACAAGCATACACACGGCGGGCTTTATCTACGGCGCAACAGGCACAACGGTAGCCCTTGGATTTATTTCATGGATCTTTACGGCAGACTGGCCGCTGAACCTGGGGGGCAAACCGCATTTTGCCTTGCCGGCCTGGATACCCATCATGTTTGAGCTTACCGTATTATTTGCCGCCGTAGGCATGGTGCTCACTTTTTGTTATCTCTGCCAGTTGGCGCCATTTGTTAAGAAACATCATTTTCATCCAAGATCCACCGATGATCTTTTTGCAATGGTAATAGATTGCTCTGCAAAGAATAATGATTCGGAAGTAAGCGGTTTCCTTGAAAGCCTGGGCGCAAAAGAAGTAAATGTCCAAGAAGCGGAAGACGGATGGTGGCTTGGAAGATATGACAAGGAACAAACATTACTGGCAGAAGGAAACCCGGTATAGGAATGATTAAAACTTTATGAAAAGCAAATGAAAAAATTATCTGTCATAGCTGCTTTGTTACTGGCGGCATCCGTCTGGAGCTGCACGGATGTTAGAAGAACGCCCGGAAGAGCGTACATGCCCGATATGGCTTACAGCAGGGCTTATGAAACCTATGCTTCGACGGCTAACCTGGATTCTGCAGGGATCCGTTACGACAAACGTCCCGTGCCCGGCACGATCAAGAGAGACGAGCTACTGCCGTTTCCCTTAGGCCCGGATGCCGTTGGCGATACCGCCAATTATGCGGCGTCGAAGCAGATCCCTAATCCGCTGCCGGCGTTAAATGAGCCTGAGTTGAAGGAAGCTGAAAGGTTATACCTGGTGCACTGCGGCATTTGCCATGGTTCCAAGCTCGACGGCAACGGCCCCTTGTATAATGGAGGCAATGGCCCTTATGCGGCCGCTCCGAGGAACCTGATCGCCGACCCGGTAGCGACCAATATGCCTGATGGGCAAATGTTTTATTCTATTACCTATGGCAAGGGGCAGATGGGCCCTTATGGTCCGCAGTTAAGCGCTAAGCAGAGATGGAAGATTGTTCATTATATCAAGGCCAAACAAAACGGACAGTCCGGTTCTGCAGGAAAATAAAATAAGCATATAGAAAAATAAAAAAGTTGAGCATGGCAAGTAAAGATTTTTTTGTGATCCCCAAGCGGTACAATACCTGGTCCTATGCGCTGACCGGCGTAGGGATATTGTCGCTGATCGTCGGATTTTTAATGTACGGAACCGGCGATGATATCCATCATAAGACCCGTTTCTGGGCCACGCTCCTGCACAACAGCGTTTATTTTCTATTGATCGTTAATGCAAGCATGTTTTTTGTTTGCGCAACCACGCTGGCGTTTGGCGGCTGGCAAATGGCCATCCGCAGGGTTCCGGAGGCGATCTCCGTAGCTGTGCCNNTCTGGACCGTGCTGACGATCGGTTTGTGGAGCATACTGGGATATAAGATGCGCGCAATTTCGCGCAGCACCGATAACAGGGGGCCGCTCAGCGTGGAAGAAGGAAGAAAATACATCTGGAAAAATACCGTATGGGCCGCTCTTTTTATTGTGTGGTTTGCCCTTACGGTAATGTCGGTAACGCCGTGGTTCTGGCTGATGAGCATCGACGCGCATTGGTACTCTACCATGTATAGCTGGTATACCTTTGCCAGCAGCTGGGTGGCTGGAGTCGCGCTGATCGCCTTGTTCGTGGTTTACCTGAAGAATAATGGTTACCTGCAATATTCCAACAGGGAGCATCTGCATGATCTGGGCATTATCATGTTTGCGTTCTCTATTTTCTGGGCTTATCTCTGGTTTGCGCAGTTCATGCTGATCTGGTACGCCAATATTCCCGAAGAAACCGTATACTTTGCCAATAGAACCACCGGCGTGTACAGCGGCCTGTTCTGGTTCTCTTTCATTATTAACTTTCTTGCTCCCTTCCTTATCCTGATGAGAAGGGGATCAAAAAGGAACTATGGAACAATTACGATGATCGCGGTGGTCATCCTGTTCGGACACTGGCTTGATTTTCACCAGATGATATTTGCCAGCGTCGCCCCCGATCACGTGGCGTTGAATTTATTTGATTTTGGCATAGCCGCGGGCTTTATTGGCATCATCATGATCGTAACCGGCCGAACCCTGAGCAGGTTTCCCCTGGTGGAAAAAAATCATCCGTTTACGAAAGAAAGTATTATTCATCATACCACTTAAATCATTTATAGCTCATTGTTAATACGTGATTGCGCATAAAAATTTTTGAACCTCATGTCTACAACTTCAATTCTTTTGCTGGCTATTTTGGGCCTTGGCTTTTTGATAACTTTTCAAATAGCAAAGGCGAGTGAATATGTGTCGATATTAAAAGGGGAAAAAAAGGCTTTTGAGCAAAACAATAAAATAAACGGATTCCTGATGATGGTGTTCCTGGCGCTGGGGCTCATCGGGATATGGTGGTGTCATGATCTGTTTTACGATAAAACCCTGTTGCCTTACCCTTCGGCATCCGATCATGGCGAGAAGATCGATACGATGATGTTTATCACCATTGCCATAACGGGCGTCGTATTTTTTATCACGCAGATATTGTTGTTCTGGTTTTCTTATAAATATCAACACTCCGATAAACGCAAGGGTTATTTCTATCCTCACAATTCGAACTGGGAAATGCTGTGGACCACCATCCCGGCTATTACATTATGTATCCTCGTAGGTTTCGGTCTGTACTACTGGTACAAGATCACCGGCGACGCGCCCAAGGACTCCATGCAGGTTGAGATCACCGGAAAACAATTCGGATGGATATACCGGTATCCGGGCAAGGATAATATATATGGCAAAAAATATTATAAGAACATCGACGAAGCCAATAGCAATGAGTTGGGATTGATATGGGAAGACGAGTACTCGCATGATGATATTGTTACTTCCGAAGCTATGTACCTGGTTAAGGATAAGCCGGTTAAGATAAATATTTTCTCCAGGGACGTGATCCATTCGGTAGGTCTTCCGCATTTCCGTATGAAGATGGATGCGGTGCCTGGCACGCCCACCACCATACATTTTACGCCGAAGTACACTACGGAGGAAATGAGAGAGATCACTAAAAATCCTAATTTTGAATATGAAATTGCCTGCGATCAGCTTTGCGGCAGCGGGCATTATTCGATGAAAGGCATTGTGAAAGTAGTAACCCAATCGGAATTTATTTTATGGCGGGCTAAACAAAGGGCAAAATACCTGGATGCAGTCCCGGAAAATAACCCTTCCACTCCGAGCCCTAATCCTGCTGATACAACAACTAACGCGGCTCCCGTAGCCTTGAATAAATAATTTTAAATCCTTTCTCATGAGCAATGAAGCAGCAATGCATGGTCATCCCGAGGTAATAACAACTCATGAATCGCATCATGACGAGCGCCATGTACACCATCATAAAGAAACCTTCATCACTAAATATATTTTTAGCCAGGATCATAAAATGATCGCCCGCCAGTTCCTTATAACGGGAATGATCTGGGCGATTGTTGGAGGTTTGATGTCCGTTCTTTTCCGGCTTCAGCTTGCTTACCCCGATGAGACCTTTCCGATACTGGAAGATATCCTGGGGAAATGGGCAAAGGGCGGCAAGATAACGCCCGAAGCGTATTATGCCCTGGTGACAATGCATGGCACCATCATGGTGTTCTTCGTATTGACAGGGGGACTGAGCGGAACTTTTGCGAATTTTCTTATTCCCCTTCAGATCGGGGCCAGGGACATGGCTTCGCCATTCCTTAATATGTTGTCTTACTGGTTTTTTGTTCTTGCCAGCGTCGTGATGATTTCTTCCTTTTTTGTGCAATCGGGACCTTCGCAGGGAGGATGGACGGCATACCCTCCGCTTAGCGCGTTGGCGGATGCTTCCCCGGGCTCTAAGGCGGGCATGGACCTTTGGTTGACTTCAATGGCGCTTTTCGTGGTATCGCAGTTGCTCGGCGGGTTGAACTATGTTTCCACCATTCTGAACCTGCGGACCAAGGGCATGTCTATGACCAGGCTGCCGCTGACCGTATGGGCCTTGTTCTTTACCGCGGTGCTGGGCATTCTCTCTTTCCCGGTGCTGCTGTCCGGATTTATCCTGTTGTTGTTCGACCGGAATGCCGGAACAAGCTTTTACCTGTCCGATATATACCTGTCGTCTACTCAACAGGCCCTTCCTAATGANNGCCAGAAAGCCTATTTTCGGTTATATGGCGATGGTAGGCTCCCTGTTTGCCATTACCATTCTTGCGTTTTTGGTGTGGGCGCACCACATGTTTGTAAGCGGAATGAACCCGTTCCTGGGTTCTGTCTTTGTATTGTTAACCCTNNAACGGGATGCTTTTTTCGCTCGGCTTCGTAAGTATTTTTATATCAGGGGGGCTGACCGGCATCTTTGTCGGCAACTCTACATTGGATATTCAATTGCACGATACCTATTTTGTTATTGCCCACTTCCATATCGTAATGGGAGTCGCGGGTTTCTTCGGGATGTTTGCCGGCATTTACCACTGGTTCCCTAAAATGTTCGGGCGTTATATGAACAATACCCTGGGTTATATCCATTTTTGGGTGACATTGGTCGGTTCTTACCTGATTTTCTGGCCCATGCACTACGAGGGTCTTGCAGGTATGCCGCGCCGTTATCTCGACTATTCAAACTGGCAATCCTTTAATATGTTTGAAGGGCTCAACAGGTTTATTTCCATAGTGACCATTGTGGTGTTTGCCGTACAGCTCCTGTTCGTATTCAATTTCTTCTATTCCATTTTTAAAGGAAGAAAGGTGATGACCAGGAACCCATGGAATTCAAATACGCTGGAATGGACCACGCCGATCAGACCCGGACATGGCAACTGGCCTGGAGAAATTCCTGAAGTGCATCGTTGGGCTTATGACTATAGTAAGGATGGAAGAGATTTTATTCCTCAGACGGAAGAGGTGAGGGAGGACGAATCCAAGCATTGATCAAATGAATAATATCCGGATTCTCCAGAAGCCCCAGTGAAAGCTGAAATAGGAAACAGAAAAGCTATGGCAGAATCAAACAGTTCTTTTACAATCGCGAGCAAGCTGCGGGATTACATGATGCTGATAAAGGCCAGCCTCAGTTTTCTGGTGGTATTTTCGGCCGTAGTGAGTTATCTGTTGGCGCCCAAGGTAGTGGAATACGACTGGGGGATGATCCTCCTGTTGTTTTTGGCTGGCCTGATGATCACAGGAAGCGCGAATGCGGTAAATCAGGTGACGGAGAAGGATACCGACGCCCTGATGAAGAGAACGGCAAAACGCCCCATCGCAGAAGGAAGGATGAGCGTTACGGAAGGATGGGTCTTTGCGGCCATATCGGGCGTTGCCGGCGTATTGATCCTGGCGGTCTTTTTTAATCTCCTGTCGGCCGCTATTGCCGCTGTCAGCTGGTTTGTATATGCTTTTATGTACACGCCGCTGAAAAAGGTGAACTCTGTAGCCGTGCTGGTTGGCGCTGTTCCCGGAGCCCTACCCTGCCTTATAGGCTGGGCGGCGGGCCAGGATGAGCTGAGCACAGGGGGATGGATACTTTTCGCTATCCAGTTTTTCTGGCAGTTCCCCCATTTTTGGGCGATAGCCTGGATAGCGCATAAGGATTATACGAATGCCGGGTTTAAGCTGATGCCGTCGGTTGAAGGTCCCACAAAGTATTCGGCCATTCAAACGATAATTTATTCGGTTGCCCTGGCGCCGATCGGAGTATTGCCTTATCTGGACGGAATGAGCGGAATAACCAG
>DEHV01000002.1:64028-64980 GCA_002352105.1 Chitinophagaceae bacterium UBA2791
GCGCAGCCGGAGTGGGAAACCATTGAAATGCCCAGGCCTTTTTATTATTCCACCCTGATCATTTTGATCAGCAGCGTTACGATCCAGATGGCGTTAAAGGCATTCAAGGAAAGGAGGATGAGCGCTTACAGGCGCCTGATCACGATCACGGCTATCGCCGGGATGGGATTCGTCGGTTTCCAAATAGCCGGTTTCTGCCAGTTATGGCAGACAGGCACAACGTTCAACGGCTCGGGAGCAGGGCAGTTCCTGTACATCATATTCGGTTTGCATGCGCTGCATGTCCTTGGCGGAATTGTCGCGCTCCTGGTTATGTTTTTCAAGGCATTCAGTTCAAGGATCAGGAATTATAACCCGGTATCGATTGAGCTGGCAAGTATTTATTGGCATTTCGTGGACTTCTTATGGATATATCTTTTTATATTCTTTTTGTGGTCCATATAAAAATATTATAAAGAGAAGGTTAATAACCTGAAGGTTAATTTGAAGTACCAAAATAAAACAGCAACATGGCAGAAGCATTAACAGCTAATGAAAAATGGTGGAGCGGAGGAAAGAGTCCCTTTAATGTGGAGTATGGAAAGATTATGATGTGGTATTTCCTCATGAGCGATGCCTTTACCTTTGGCGCGCTATTGATCTCTTACGGAACCATCAGGTTTTCCAGCGCTGCATGGCCCGACCCCAATGATGTGTTTTCTTCTTTCCCATTCATGGGTCATGCCCATCTGCCCCTGGTATTTGTGAGCCTTATGACCTTTATTCTTATCATGAGCTCGGTGACCATGGTATTGGCTGTCGCTTCGGGGCATGCGAACAATAAAGCCGGAGTAATTAAATGGATGATCTGGACAATATTGGGCGGTATCGCTTTCCTTGCTTGTCAGGCCTGGGAATGGACGCACCTTTATCACCAGGACGCCTGGTGGGGCAGAAACCCTTTCACCAACTA
>DEHV01000002.1:65071-67415 GCA_002352105.1 Chitinophagaceae bacterium UBA2791
GCAAATATGGATAATACAGCTGCGGCAGCGCACAAGGAAGAACATGGTTTTGACGCCAAAGCGATATGGCGCACGTTCTGGATATTATTGATCATCACCTGTCTTGAATTGGCGATAGGGATGTTTGTGGCTCCGCAGTTTCCCCATCACTATAAGATATGGTTCAATATCCTGTATATCATTTTTACCATCGCCAAGGCTTTTTATATTATTGCGGAATTCATGCACCTGCGTCATGAGCTTAAGAATATGATCATGACCATTGCTATTCCCAGCTTATTGTTTATCTGGTTTATTGCCGCATTCCTCTGGGATGGTCATGCATTTAAAACGGCGAGGGAAACGCTTGATCCCCGCGACCCTCCCGCAAAAGTGGAAAAAGCCCCAGCGCATGCGCCCGCCGGAGAAGAGCATATTAAATAGTTAAGACTCCTTTAACTTCATTGGGGTTCCTTAACTTTGCCGCTCAATCTATACCGTGAGCAGAAAAGCAATATTGGCCCTTTGTTTAGTAGTATTAGTACCGGTGATCAGCTATCTGCTGGTGAGCAAGGCGAGCAAGGATGCCGTGATCATGCCCCCGCGTTATTTCGCGGACACGGTCATCAACAAAGTGGTTAACGGTAAAAGCGTCTCTGATACGGTCTGGCATTCGCTGAAAAATATCAGCCTTGTCAACCAGCTTGGGGACCCGGTATCCCTTGACGATCTGAAGGGGAATATTATTGTCGCCAATTTCTTCTTTACCCGCTGCCCCTCTATCTGTCCGACGCTGACCAAAAATATGAAGGGGTTGCAGGATGCCCTGAAAATGAGGGATCCCCGCCGTCAAATAGATGTCAACTTTGTTCATTTCTTATCTTTTAGCGTTGACTCCGAGAGAGATTCAGCCGCGGCGCTGAAAAAATATGCGGATAAATATGGCGTGAACTCGGATGTATGGTGGTTGTTGACCGGCCCCAAGAAAACGATATACGATTTTGCCTTTGAAGAATTGAAGTTGGGCATACAGGATGGAGAAGGCATAGACGCCAATTTTCTGCATACCGATAAGTTCGTGTTAATAGACAAGGAAAGAGTGGTAAGAGGATATTACAGCGGCCTGGATACAAACGAGCTGTCGAAGCTGGCTGAGGATCTCACCATCATCATGCTTGAAAAAGACAAGAAGAAGAAAAGAAAATTATTTTAATATGCTGGGTCCTACGATTGCCAAGAATGATAAGAAGGCAAAGACGCTCATCTTTATTGTTTCTGTCGTGGTTTTTATCGCCATAGTCGCATTAGGAAGAGTGGAGATCCCTATCGGCGGCGATTTTGACGTGCATGTGTTTGCCAGGATCAACGCTGTTATTAATACAATAGTATCCCTGCTGCTGATAGCGGCATTCGTTGCAGTTAAAAGAAAAAACTACCTGGCGCATAAGCGATTTATGCTGGCGGCTATAGCGCTATCCGCGCTTTTCCTGGTATCTTATATATGCCATCATCTGCTGGCGGGCAATACCAGCTATCGCGGGGAAGGAACCATACGGTATATATACTATTTTATTCTTATTACGCATATTATCCTGGCGGCGGTTATTCTTCCCCTTATCCTGTTTACCGCTTATCGCGCCCTGATAGCCGAATGGCCGCAGCATAAAAAACTGGCGCGGATCACCTGGCCGGTCTGGCTATATGTTTCCATAACCGGCCCGCTGACCTATTTGTTGATCAGCCCTTATTATTAATTGGGAGCGGTTTATCGTCAATTTGATCCCGACGCCGATCCCCCCATGTTCATTTTCAATTTGAGCGTGCCGATTGTATTGGGTTAATTTAAACGAGTCGTTGCCTTGTGAGCGCTGGGGCCGGATGTAGACCGGCAATAAAAATTTAAGCGGAGCCCCTCTCATTGTTTTGCGTATTACGTTGCGGGCATTAAGCGGCTTTATTATTCAACCATTGAGACGCTTGCCTGCTGTAGCAGCAGAACAATTGCGCGCTTGTTTCAAAGCATAAGTTCCTTAACCGGGTCCCAGAACAATTTCTCGAAATCCACCACCTGGTCGTCTTTAACCGCTATGCCTTCTTTTTTGAGCAGGCGTTCCATTTTTTCAGGAGGCTTAAAATGCATTTTGCCGGTAAGCAGGCCCTTTCTGTTGACAACGCGGTGAGCGGGAACCTTAAACCGGCTGTTGTGGATATTGTTCAGCGCCCAACCCACCATACGCGCGGATAGCTTTGTTCCCAGGCAGGCGGCAATGGCGCCGTAAGAAGTAACTCTTCCTTTGGGGATCTGGCTGGCTACTTCATAGACCTGTTCAAAAAAAGAAGCATCCCGCTTTCCCGAAGGAAGCGC
>DEHV01000017.1 GCA_002352105.1 Chitinophagaceae bacterium UBA2791
TTCTATCACGGCCAGCGCCGCCGCGCAGGCCAGGTGATTGCCGCCGAAGGTGGTGCCCAGCATGCCGTGCCTGGGCTGGATGCGGGGCGAGATGATGATACCGGCTACCGGAAAACCATTGCCCATTCCCTTGGCCAGGGTATAGATATCGGCATCCACGCCGGCATGGTCGTGCGAAAAGAACTTCCCGCTCCTGCCATAACCGCATTGCACGCTNNATGATCACGGAAGAGATCTCATTGCCCTGTTCTTTGAATGTTTTCTCCAGCGCCTCTTCATCGTTGAACGGCAGGAAGATAACATTGGGTGTGGCATTGACCGGCGCCACGATGGCCGGGTTGTCGGTGGCGGCCACTGCCAGCGAAGTTCTTCCGTGGAAAGACTTTTTAAAGGCGATCAGTTTTTTGCGGCCGTTATAAAAAGAAGCGAGCTTCAGCGCGTTCTCATTGGCTTCCGCTCCGGAGTTGCATAAGAACAACTGGTAGTCGGGCTTTCCGGAGAGGCGTCCCAGCTTGTCCGCCAGTTCTTCCTGCAAGGGGATCCTGATGGAATTGGAATAGAAGCCCACCTTGTTCAACTGCTCGGAGAGCCGCTGCACATAGTGCGGATGGGTATGGCCGATAGAGATCACGGCGTGGCCGCCGTACATGTCGAGGTATTGATCTCCTTTTTCATCCCATATATAGCTGCCCTTGCCTTTTACGATGGCGATATCATTGATCGGGTAAACGTCGAAGAGTTTCATTGTTGGTTGATTTATGCAGATAGATAAGCGTTTAGAAAGCATTTGCCTTTAGCCTGAGCCCGGCGGTTTCTTCCAACCCGAGCATCAGGTTCATGTTCTGCACCGCCTGTCCCGACGCGCCTTTTACGAGGTTGTCGGTAATGGAATGCACTACCAGGCCGGAGCCCGCTTTTTCTATCTGGATGAGACATTTATTGGTATTGACCGCCTGTTTCAAAAANNCTGGCAAAATCGCCGCGCCAGGGCACGAAGTTGACCTGGTTGCCCGATGCTGAATAGCCGGGCTGCAATTGTTCTATCGATTGAAGGATCTCTTTTATGTGCTGATGCGTAAGCGTTTTATATGCCTGGATATTGTTGACCCTCCAGGAGAAATGAGAAGACGCCGAAAGTTTCTGGCCTGCGCCGGTGGAGCCGGTGATGCCGGTGGTATAAGCGGTAGGCAGTATGCCTGCCTTTGCCAGCGGCAGCAATCCCAGCTGGAGGGCGGTGGCAAAACATCCGGGGTTCGCGATATTTTTTGCGGACCGGATCTGTTCCCTGTTCAGTTCCGGCAGGCCGTATACAAATTTCCGGCCCCCTATTTCGCTATTCGGGGCCAGCCGGAAATCCTGCGACAGGTCTATGACCTTGATATTGTCGTCTATTGTATTTTCCGTCATGAACTTCCTCGCGTCGCCATGCCCCACGCAGAGGAACAAAACGTCTATGTCCTGGTCGATCTTATCGGTAAAGGATAGTTCTGTTTCTCCCGCAAGATCGGGATGCGCTTTATAAACCGGGTTGCCTTTATTGCTGTTGCTATGGATAAAGGAAATATCGACGGCGGGATGATTGATCAGTATGCGCAGCAATTCCCCGCCGGTATATCCCGCTCCGCCTATGATGCCTATTTTATACTTTTTCATTTGACGCTTCTTTAACCTGTTGATAGATCATGGTCTGGTTGCCGAATATCTTACTGAATCCGCGCACATCCTCGCCTGTCCATCCGTTATTCATTTCTCCGTATTTGCCAAATTTACTGCTCATCAGGTCGAAGGGCGATTCGATGCCGATGACGACGAACCGGTACGGCATTAGCTGGACAAAAACATCGCCGGTAACATTTTGCTGGGACCGTTCCAGGTAAGCCTCTATATCTCTCATCACGGGGTCCAGTATCTGCCCCTCATGCAGCCAGTTGCCATAGAATTGTGAAAGCTGGTCCTTCCAGGACAGCTGCCATTTGGTGAGCACATGTTTTTCGAGCGCATGATGGGCTTTTAAGATGATCATCGGGGCCGCCGCTTCGAAACCTACGCGTCCCTTGATGCCGATGATGGTGTCGCCCACATGAATATCGCGACCGATGGCGTAGGGGCCCGCCAGGGTTTGCAGGTACTGGATGGCTTCGCTGGGGTGGGAGAAGGCTTTATCGTTTATCGTTGCCAGTTCTCCTTTTACGAAGCCCAGTTTAACTTCTTCGCTGCCTTGTTTGCTAAGCTGGGTGGGCCAGGCTTCTTCCGGCAGCATGCCTTTGGAAGAAAGGGTTTCCTTGCCGCCGACGCTTGTTCCCCATAAGCCCTTATTAATGGAATACATGGCTTTTTCGAAATTCATGTCCACTCCTTTTTCCCTGAGGTAGGCGATCTCGGCTTCGCGGCTCAGTTTCAGGTCCCTTATCGGCGTCAGGATCTCGACGCCGGGGATCATGATATTGAAGACCATATCGAAGCGCACCTGGTCGTTCCCCGCGCCGGTGCTGCCGTGGGCTACGGCCTGGGCGCCGACCTGTTTAACATGCTCGGCGATATGGAGCGCCTGGCTCAGGCGTTCTGCGCTTACGCTTAGGGGATAGGTGTTGTTTTTCAGCACGTTGCCGTATACCAGGTATTTGATGATCGCGTCGTAATAGGATCTTACCGCATTAACGGTGGTATGCGATTCAACGCCAAGCTTGTACGCGTGGTCTTCGATCTGCTTTATTTCTTCCGGGCTGAATCCCCCGGTATTAACCGTAATGCTGTGCACATCGTAGCCTAGGTCTTCATGAAGATATTTTACGCAATAGGAGGTGTCCAGTCCGCCGCTGAATCCAAGTACGATTTTTTTAGTATGGGCCATAGTCGCTGCTTGTTAAATGTTATCGGATGTTTAGGTTAATTGTTGATAAGCGCCGCCCGTTCCAGGGAGCGGCCGGCCGCAAAGGTCAGACACGAAGACGGGATTACAAATTAAAGAAATACTGCAGCAAGGATTTTCTTGCGCCCGCTTTCTGCGCCTTCTTTTTCAGGAAGGGATTGAGCAGTTTCCATTGTTTGATACGCATAAAGCGTTCGTACAATTTAGAGTGTTGTTTAAAATCCGCCGAGGTCTCAGCGGGCTCCGGATGATCCTTGGGATCGTATAGCATGGCGGTGCAAAGGCAGTTCTTTCTTTCCTTGCTCATGAGGATATCGTAGTTGACGCAGCTTTTGCATCCGCTCCAGAACGCTTCATCCTGCGTAAGCTCCGAATAGGTAACCGGCTCATAGCCCAGTTCGGAATTGATCTTCATGACGGCCAGGCCGGTGGTGAGCCCGAATATTTTGGCTTCGGGATATTTTTTCCTGCTGAGCTCGAATATTTTCTTTTTGATCTTCCTGGCCAGTCCGTCTTTTCTGAAAGCAGGCGCGACGATCAGCCCGGAATTGGCAACATAATCGCCATGGCTCCAGGTTTCTATATAACAGAATCCCGCCCATACGCCTTCGGGGGAGAAGGCGATCACCGCCTTTCCTTCCCTCATTTTTTGCTGGATATACTCGGGCGTTCTTTTGGCGATGCCCGTGCCCCGGGCCTGGGCGGAGGAAGCCATTTCATCGCAAATGATCTGGGCGAAGCTCTCATGCGTATGATCGGCAACTAAGACCTGAAATTCCTTTTCCTGTTTCATTTTCTTTTTTGTGAAATGATGATCGATTACAAGCGTACAATGAGCTGGCGGGGTATCTGTCGGATATCGTCATAGATATCCGGGCTGATCAAAGCCGGGTATGGAGGATCGTATCAACGTCGCACCCTGAGGGGGACAAGACGGAGAAAAAAAACTGCACAAGGCTGTACAGGGAAAAACCTACGCAGAGAAGCTACCAGATAGGCGGCTGCAGCGATGATATGGGCAGGTTTTTTTTGCATTTCACAATAGAGTGTGCTTTGAATAAAAGGTTTAACAATGCAAAGAAACTATTTTTTTTAGATGCTGCGCATTTTTATTTCACAAATTGTTCTTCAGAACCATAAAATCTTGTTAACGGTTGCGTTCCGCGCTAAATCCGGCCTTTCACGAGGCTTTAAACAGGTAAAGCCTTGTAATGATCATCCTGGCTTTGGGGGTCGGCGAACAGCTGTTCGCCGGGCGGCGCCGCGAGGCGATGGCGCAGGGCGTTGAATATTCCAGAAGTTCAGGGTTGTCGGTATCCACCCTTGTGTGGAGCCAATGGGCGCAGGTGTAGAATATCCGAGAGCTGCATCAGACGATATTGGCCGGCGCGACATGGATGGCGGCGCTCATTTCCAGGATGAGGCGGGGGTCTTTTTCGATCGCATTGCCCACCACGATCAGGTCGGCCCCGGCCTTGCAGTTGAGATAGGCTTTTTCGGGATAAGCGATCCCGCCGCCGACGATCAGCGGGATGCTGACTTCCCCGGCCACCGATGCGATCATTTCTTCGGACACAGGTCTTTTGGCGCCGCTGCCGGCGTCGAGGTAGATCAGCTTCATACCCAGCATCTCTCCCGCCATGGCGGTGCACATGGCGATCTCGCGCTTATCGGCAGGGATAGGCAGCGCATTGCTGATATAAGAGACCGTGGTGGGCGCGCCGCCGTCGACGACCATATACCCGGTAGGCAGGATCTCCAGCCCGCTTTGCTTTACCGCCGGCGCCGATATTACATGCTGCCCGATCAGCAGTTCGGGGTTTCTTCCGGAGATAAGCGAAAGGTATAATAGCGCGTCGGCAAAACGGGATATCTGGGAGGGGCTTCCGGGAAACAGGATAACCGGTATCTCGCCATTCTTTTTTAGCTGTTGCACGACCTCGTCCAGTTGATTGCTGACCACCAGGCTTCCGCCGACAAACAGATAATCCACCTTAGCGTCCAGGGCCAGCGCGGCAAGCTTGTCTGCCTCTTCCAGCGAGATCTTGTCGGGGTCGATCAGGACGGCAAATGATTTCTGCCCCCTGGCCTTTTTGCCGAGTAAGGAGTGGTAAACGCTATTTGTCATTCATTGTCAATTGGTCTGTGCAAAAATGCAAAAAGTTTTCGGGTTTGCATAGAAATACTCGTCCCTCGCTCCATATCGGTAATTCTGAACCTAACCAAATATTTTTTGTTATTAAAAAAGTAATCGGCAATGCCGAAAAGAGCTAATTCAATATGGATAGGGGAAAAGCTTTTTTTCCACCTTGTTTATCCACAGCCTGTGCATATTTACAAGCTGGAAAATTGAAAACACAAAGATATTTTCGTTCTCTCACGAAGCAGTTGCCAGTGATCTAAAGCGTCAAATTCTCTTCTATGGAAAAAACCCAAAGCTCCTCAAAAGGTTTGCGATTCAGCAGGCGATTCACCAAGGAAGGCGTTAACGTCTTTGATCAGTTTGAATACGATTACCGCAGTTCAGTTATTCGCAATCCCAGCGGAGAGGTTGTTTTTGAAATGAATAATGTAGAGACGCCGAGGCAGTGGAGCCAGATCGCAACAGATATCCTTGCGCAGAAATATTTCCGTAAAGCCGGCGTTCCCCAGCCCGACGGCACATTAGGAAGAGAGACTTCCGTAAAGCAGGTGGCCCATCGCCTGGCGAATTGCTGGAAGGCATGGGGAGAAAAATACCATTATTTCGCATCCCCCGAAGACGCAACCATTTTTTATGAAGAGCTGGTGTACAGCATCCTCAACCAGGCATGCGTTCCCAATAGCCCGCAGTGGTTCAATACCGGTTTGTATGAAAGCTATGGCATCAAGGGGAAACCCCAGGGCCATTATTTTGTCGACCCGGCCGACAACAAGCTGAAAAGATCCACTTCCGCTTATGAACGGCCGCAGCCTCATGCCTGCTTTATCCTCAGCGTGGAAGACGACCTGGTGAACGATGGGGGCATCATGGATCTCTGGGTGCGCGAAGCCCGTATTTTTAAATACGGTTCCGGCGTGGGAACCAATTTTTCCAATATCAGGGGAGAGGGTGAAAAGTTAAGCGGGGGCGGCACTTCCAGCGGACTGATGAGCTTTTTAAAGATCGGCGACCGCGCCGCGGGCGCCATCAAGAGCGGGGGCACCACCCGCCGCGCCGCTAAAATGGTTTGCCTCGATCTCGATCATCCCGAGATCATGAGCTTTATCAACTGGAAAGTGGAGGAAGAGAAAAAAGTGGGCGCCCTGATTGCCGCGGGATATGCCAGCGATTACGAGGGAGAAGCGTATAAAACGGTTTCCGGCCAGAACTCCAATAACTCTGTCCGCATACCCAACGAATTTTTTGAAAAACTACAGCATAATGAAGACTGGGAACTGAAAGCAAGATCGGATGGCGGCGTGATGAAACGTATTCCCGCAGAAGAAGTTTGGAATCAGATAACTTATGCAGCATGGCGTTGTGCAGACCCGGGTACCCAATACGACACCACCATTAATGAGTGGCATACTTGCCCTGAAGGTGGACGCATCCGGGCCTCCAACCCCTGCAGCGAATACATGTTCCTCGACAACACCGCCTGTAACCTGGCTTCCGTGAACCTGCGCCGGTTCTTTGATGAATCCGGCAACCAGTTCGATGTGGAGGGGTTCGAATATACCAGTCGTCTCTGGACGGTGGTATTGGAGATCTCGGTGCTGATGGCGCAGTTCCCCTCCAGGGAAGTGGCCCGGCTTTCCTATGATTACCGGACGCTTGGATTGGGATACGCCAACCTGGGCTCCATGCTGATGGTAATGGGCATTCCTTATGATAGCGAGGAAGCGCGCGGTATAGCGGGCGCCATTACGGCGATCATGACCGGAACAGCCTATAAGACCTCGGCAGAAATGGCGTCGATACTCGGGCCCTTCCCCAGGTACGATGAAAACCGGCAGGAGATGCTCAGGGTGATGCGCAATCACCGCCTGGCCGCCTACGATGCCGATGAGTATGAAGCGCTATCGGTAAAGCCTGTTGGCATCAGGGCCAAGTATTGTCCCGATTATTTATTATCCGCCGCTACAAAAGCCTGGGATGAGGCGGTCCGGCTCGGTGAAAAATACGGATACCGCAACGCGCAGACCACCGTCATTGCGCCCACGGGCACCATCGGCCTTATCATGGATTGCGATACTACCGGCGTGGAACCCGATTTTGCCCTGGTAAAATTCAAGAAGCTGAGCGGCGGCGGCTATTTCAAGATCATTAACCAATCCGTTCCGGCGGCGTTAAAGAATCTTCGGTATACCGAAAAGGAAATTGAGGCCATCGTGAAATATGCCGTGGGCGCCGGAACCTTTGCGGGCGCTCCTTTTATAAATCACCAGAGCCTGAGTGAAAAAGGCCTTATTGCCGAAGAGATCAAAAAACTGGATGCGGCCGTGGCTTCGGCCTTCGAGATCGGATTTGTATTCAACGTATATACTTTGGGCGAGGAATGCCTGCAACGGTTGGGATTCGGCCCCGAACAATATTTTAATTTCGAATGGAGCCTGCTGGAAGCGCTTGGTTTTTCAGAGGAAGAGATCGAAAAAGCCAATGAGTATGTATGCGGCGCGATGACCGTTGAAGGCGCGCCTTATCTTAAACCCGGGCATCTTCCCGTATTTGATTGCGCCAATAAATGCGGAACAAAGGGAAGGCGCTTTATTCATGCGCATGGGCATATCCGTATGATGGCCGCCGCCCAGCCCTTTATCAGCGGCGCGATCTCTAAAACCATCAATCTGCCGAACGAGGCTTCCGTGGAAGATATCGCCGACGCCTATATGTTAAGCTGGCAGCTTGGGCTCAAGGCCTGCGCATTGTACCGCGACGGTTCCAAACTGTCTCAGCCCCTTAGCAATAAAAGTGATAAGAAAAATAAGGCAGGCGATGCCAAGGCTGCAGCCGAAGCGTCGGAGATGCCTGAAACAGCAGAGGAGTCGAACATAGTGGACCTGGGCAAGCTTACCGTTCAGGAATTGCTGGAAGAAGTGCAGAAAAGGGTGCAGGCTTCCCCGGATACCAAGCTGAAGCGGCAATTGGCCACTATCGTAGAACGCCGCACGCTTCCCGCCAAGCGCCGGGGCTTCACCCAGAAGGCGAAGATCAATGGCCAGGCGCTTTTCCTGCGCACCGGCGAATACAGCGACGGCACCGTGGGCGAGATCTTTATCGATATGGCCAAGGAAGGCGCTACCATGCGCAGCATGCTGAACTGTTTTGCCATCGCTATTTCCATCGGCCTTCAGTACGGCGTTCCGTTGGAAGAATTTGTAGAGAAATTTGTTTTCACGCGCTTTGAGCCTTCGGGCATGGTGGAGCATCCGAATATCAAGAGCGCCACTTCCATTGTTGATTTTATTTTCCGCGCGCTGGCATATGAGTACCTGGGAAGGGAGGACCTCGTGCATGTGCTCGACAGGCCCGAAGTGATGAACACCGGCGTGGACGAATGGGACGATATCCCCACTTCCCTGGAGTACGATAAGGAATCGCCTGAATTAAGCGATCTACGGGTGCTGGCGCCGAAAGGACAAAAGCCGGCCGACAACGTGCCGGATCCTTCGCCTGCGAAAGCGGCTTCGCCGACCCCCGGAAGAATGGATGGCAACAAAAGCCTGGACGCGGTAAACGCCGCTGCGAAAAGTATGCAGAGCGACGCTCCAGCTTGTAATACCTGCGGGCATATCACCATCAGAAGCGGCACCTGTTACAAATGCCTGAACTGCGGCAACAGCATGGGATGCAGTTGACCGCATGACCCGACGGCGCGCCCCGGCCGCCTCAACGCTGACCTTGGACGGTATATTTATATTTTACAAATCCACTCATATTTTTGGGTGGATTTTTTTGTTCCTACATTAGCGCCATGACCATTCAGTTTGAATATGAGAAAAAACAAGTTATCCAGGCGCTGAGGTATCATTTCCTGAACCGGCCTGAGATCAGGATCCTGCTTATTTTCGTAAATATTTTTGCAATAGCTTCCGCTGTTTTGTTGTACTTCGACAAGGTGCAGCCGATCTCCTTCCTGTTGTTTTCAATACTCTGGTTCCTGCTGATGCTGGTCATCTGGCGCATCCTGCCGCGAATGATCTATAACCGTTCGCATACTTTTAAGGACAGCTTTATCATGCAGTTCGAAGACGAGCAGACTACCCTGCAAACCGAACGCGGATCAAAGAGCTGGCCCTGGAAAGCGTTTAATAAATTTGTGGAAAGCCCTTATTTTTTTCATCTCTATTTTGATGCCCGCTCCTTTTTCCTGGTGCCGAAGGACGCTTTTAAGGATATCCGGGAAATACAGCATGTCCGCAGCATGCTGAAACAGAAGATTTCCGCTTAAATTTTGGGGCTTTAACAAGGCGGATTGGTTTATATTGTCTACATTGTTGTGTTTTCGCAAGGAAACTTATCCCTAAACAATATTTTTTTCGTTCCTGATAACGGCAAACAGAACTGCCCTTATTCCTGCTCATTCATTCTTATGGCAAAAGTAACTTTTGTAAAAAATACGGCATTCTATGCCGATCTTAAAAAAGGAGTCGATAACTATTTTGCGGAACGCGGCATTAAAAAGACCGGCAATCTTGCCCTGTATACAAAAACGGTCGTGTTAAGCATCACCGCTTTGGTATTGTACCTGGTTTTGCTATTGTCCGATCTGCATGCAGTTGCCGGTATCCTGCTGAGCGGGTTGCTGGGGTTCACGCTGGCCAGCATTGGTTTCAACGTGATGCACGACGCCTGTCACGGCAGCTATTCTTCCAGGAAATGGGTGAACGACCTGCTGGGCCTTACCCTGAACATGCTGGGAGGCAATGCCTTTATCTGGAAATTCAAGCACAATATCATTCATCATACCTATACCAATGTAGACGGCCTCGACGATGATATTGCCAAAAGCCCCGTGATGCGCCAATGCGCTACCCAAAAATGGGCGCCCGCCCATCGTTTTCAGCATATTTATGTAATCCTCGTGTACGCGCTTTCTTCCTTTCTCTGGGTGTTTATGATGGATTTCGCCAAGTATTTTACGCAGCGCGTATTTGTCACCCCCCTTCAGCGCATGAGCAGGAAGGAGCACGCGATCTTCTGGCTCAGCAAGGTATTATACCTGGTGTTTTATATTTTTATCCCGGTATATTTTGTCGGATGGCAGGCCTGGGCCATCGGCTTTGCAAGCATGCATGTAGCGCTGGGCTTTACGCTGGCGATCATTTTCCAGCTGGCGCATGTGGTGGAACATGCCGAATTTGAATCGGCGGGGATAGAGCCCAAGCTGATCGAGAATGAATGGGCGGTGCACCAGGTTAAGACCACCTGCAATTTTGCTCCCCGTCATCAACTGATCTCCTGGTTTGTAGGCGGATTGAACTACCAGATAGAGCATCACCTGTTTGCGCGCATCAGCCATATCCATTATCCCCATATCAGCGGGATAGTAAGGGAAACCTGTGAAAAGCACGATCTGCCCTATAATAGCTTTCCGACCATGTCGGAGGCTATCGCTTCTCATTTCAGGATGATGAAGGCGCTGGGCAGGAAACCTGAGGCCTATGCGGCGCTGCCCCTGCCGGCGAATCAATGACAGATTTCCATACGCTGCATGGTTTACTCTGCTTTGAGGCACGCCGTTCCCGATGAGTAATATGTGCAGGCATACCGTCGGTATATTTTAGCCAACCGCTCTCTAAATAAACCCTGATCGATGAACGCAGACCCGATTACCTGGGCCTGTACTTGCTTTCCTCGAATAGTTTTTTGGGATCCAGCCGCATGAGCTCCGTAAGCGGAAGCGAAGGGTTTTCCGCCATATATTTTTTTACGATCTGCCAGCCGGTGAACAACCCGATATATCCCGGCGCGCCTTCGCCGAATTCAGGGGTATTTGGCGAATCGCCGATATAGTTCTTGATGATAGAAGGATCGTTATTATAGACCAACCCGTTCCGTAGAAAATAATTCCATATCAGGCCTTCGTTTTTCACGCAGCCCTTCAGTTGGTTGTCTGTATACCCGATCTTCAGACTATCCGGAGTATCCGGCATCAGCAGGTCGAGCAGATACATTCTTTTCCCCTTTTCAACCATCTGTTCGATCAGGGTCTTTTCCGCGCTCTGATCGGGAAAAAGATCGTCGATTATGTTTTTTATACTGTTCACCGGGATGGTCTCGGGCGTAAATTTCCTGGAGATATAAGCAGGATACAACGCCTGCCCCATTTCGCTGGTATACAGGGAGAAATTGCTTCCCAGGTGCAACTGGAGCCCTACGGCAAGCGCGTCTGTGGCGATGGCATCTCCATACCCGGCCGTGGAACCCTCAAAATAAGCGTCCATAGGGCCAATGAAAGTGATCAGGAAAGAAGGCAGCGGATAATCGGGAAAATAATATCTAACATGTTTTAATCCCCTGACGATCTCCTGCTCTATCTTCCGGGTTTCAGGAAATTTCTGCATTACCGAATCATAGACGGGCCGGTAATCGCTGATAAACTTTTTAATGGCTTCCTCTATCTGCGGATCGGCATCCGTTACCGGCGGCAATCCCAGGATGTATTCCCTATAGTCGGGCAGGAAATGCGGATATTTTATCGCTAACGTTTGCATGGCCGCGGCCAGGTCATTGGTGTCCAGCGCAAAAAAATCCTGCTCAAAACGCAGGGTTTTCAGCTCCGCGCTGATGCCGGAAACATCCGGCCCTTTTTTGTCCTTACAGGCGAATAAGACCGCACACAAAAGAAGAGCGACTAATCTTTTCATGACTACTGAACGGAGGTTATGATGAATTGGTATAAATGTATGCGTTAAATATTTCGTATTCCCGATACCGCTTAAATTTGTTGCATGAAAATAGCGTTGGCCCAGCAAAATTATCATATTGGCAATTTTGAAGAAAACCTGAGGAAGATAGAGCAGGGGATAGCGGAGGCGGAGGCTCTGGGGGCCGATCTCGTGGTATTTTCTGAATTGTGCGTTTGCGGTTATCCGCCCCGGGATTTCCTGGAGTTCAATGATTTTATCCTTCAGTGCGAAGCGGCGATCGATCGCCTGAAAGCAAGAGCCGGGGATATAGGCGTTATTATCGGCGCGCCGGCGCGCAATCCCGCAAAGGAAGGAAAGGATCTGTTCAATGCCGCCTGGCTGCTGTACCAGGGGAGCGTACAGGGCATAGCGCATAAAACGCTGTTGCCTACTTATGATGTCTTCGATGAGTACCGCTATTTTGAGCCGGCATACGAATGGAGCGTAATTTCGTTTAAGGGAAAGCGTATTGCGCTTACGATTTGCGAGGATCTCTGGAATTTCGGCGATAATCCCCTTTACCGCGCCGCGCCGATGGATGAGCTGATCAAACAACGGCCCGATCTCATGATCAATATTTCCGCTTCGCCCTTTGATTATGATCATGACGATGATCGCAAAGAGGTTCTCCGCGCAAACGCGCTCCGATATGCGTTGCCGCTGGTCTATTGCAATACCGTGGGCGCCCAGACGGAGATCATTTTTGACGGCGGCAGCCTGGCGATGGATCATCAGGGCGCCATCCTGAAGGAAATGAAATATTTCGGGGAAGAGCTTGCGGTGGTTGATCTCGGGCAGGCCCTTGCAACGACGGATTCCCCACAACCCTTGCCTGCCGGCGGCGCCCTGCCTTCCGCGCCGGGCAGGGAAACCAGGGCCTCAAAACTAAGCGACCCGGAGAAGACCATCAGCTATATCGTGGACGAAAGCAATATTGCCGCTATACATAAGGCTTTAATACTCGGCATATCCGATTATTTCAGTAAGATGGGATTTAAGCAGGCGATCATCGGTTCATCGGGCGGCATCGACAGCGCGGTAACCATTGCGCTCGCCTGCGAAGCGCTCGGTCCCGCCAATGTCCGCGCGGTAATGATGCCTTCGGAATATTCCACCGCTCATTCTGTAGCAGATGCCGTACAGCTAAGCGAAAATCTTTCCAATCCCTACGATATTATTTCGATCCGGGAGGTGTACAATAGCCTGCTGGCTACATTGAAGCCAGTTTTTGATGGACTTCCTTTCGGTATTGCAGAAGAAAACCTGCAGAGCAGGACCAGGGGCAACCTGCTCATGGCCATTGCCAATAAGTTCGGATACATTTTGCTCAACACGTCCAATAAAAGCGAACTGGCTACGGGTTATGGAACCCTATATGGCGATATGGCGGGGGGGCTGAGCGTATTGGGCGATGTATATAAGATGCAGGTATATGCGCTGGCCGAATACCTCAATCGCGATAAGGAGACCATCCCGCTTCATATCTTGACAAAACCTCCCTCCGCAGAATTAAGGCCTGGCCAGAAAGACAGCGATAGCCTGCCCGACTATGCCGTGCTGGATAAGGTATTGTACCAATACATTGAACGCAGGCAGGGGCCGAAAGAGATCATTGCCATGGGAATAGACGAGGCGCTCGTTGCCCGGATCATCAGGCTGGTCAATACCAATGAATACAAAAGGAACCAGTTTTGCCCCATCATACGCGTCAGCAGCAAGGCTTTTGGCGTAGGCAGGCGAATGCCTATCGTAGGCAAGTATCTTTCCTGAGAAAGGGATGTTAAGGCTAAGCGCCGGCAGCTAAATATTGAAGCGCCTTCGCGGGCGTTAATGTTTTAAGCGGAGTATAACGTTAACGCTTACGCCTGGGATTATGTCAACCATTTTGGACAGCTCCATCCTGGAATTCGTAAGGGTTATCAGCTTGAACTCTCCGTCTATCCCCGCAAACAGGTTTCCATCAAGGATAAGGGAGGATTGCCCCTCTCCCAGGGTCCAGGTGAAAGGAGTGGTCTGCGGATCTTCTTCATCGCATTTCAACGCGCCCTCATCGGAAATGCCGGAGCCGTCGGCAGCAAAACTGATGGTATTGTCTTTTGCGCAATCTCCTATTATCTCGGAAGGGATGGGCTGGTCCATTACGCCGTCATTGTTTTGATCTATGGCCGCCGTATCATATTTCCACACGCTGACGGTAAGCAATTGGACCTTATCGGCGTCCTTGTCTTTTTTGCAGCTGGCAAAAACAAATGCAGATAGTCCAACGAGTATCAGTAAGCTGTATTTTATCCTGTTCATATGCATAATTTATACGTTGAGCTGGGGCTGCGCCCGGTTCGTTGATCCTGTGCGCAGTCTACCGATCGTTAATAGCCGCGTACGGATAACCCGATAGCGCCGGGATCCGC
The DNA here is from genome assembly GCA_002352105.1 of Chitinophagaceae bacterium UBA2791. Classification (GTDB taxonomy): domain Bacteria; phylum Bacteroidota; class Bacteroidia; order Chitinophagales; family Chitinophagaceae; genus Flavitalea. The sequence continues at coordinate 14,152 of DEHV01000017.1, forward strand.
AAGGCGGTTCATCTATCTATATTAACTGCTTAAAGACTGTTTTATTGCGTTCATACTGTTAAGGTATCCTTTAGATTCAGGTTTTATAAAGCTGGCAAACATCTTGCACCGGGTTTGTTCGTACTTTGCATGATAATTCATTACTATGGGATTAACCGCTAACGACATTAAGGAGTTGAATGAAAAGATCGGGCATCAGGGGGCGTTCATCGACAGGATCCGCGACGAGGTAGGAAGGGTGATCGTGGGTCAGCATACCATGCTCGACCGGTTGCTGATCGGTTTGTTCACCAACGGGCATATACTGCTGGAAGGCGCGCCCGGCCTGGCCAAGACCCTGGCCATCAAATCGCTTTCGCAGACGGTGAAAGCCAGGTTCAGCCGTATCCAGTTTACGCCGGACCTTTTGCCTGCAGATGTGATCGGAACGATGATCTATCACCAGCAAAAGCATGAGTTCGTGGTCCGGAAGGGTCCCATATTCGCAAATTTCGTGTTGGCGGATGAGATCAACCGCGCACCGGCAAAGGTGCAGAGCGCGCTGCTGGAAGCGATGCAGGAGCGGCAGGTGACCATTGGCGAACATAGCTTTCCCCTGGATCAGCCCTTCCTGGTGCTGGCTACGCAGAACCCCCTGGAACAGGAGGGCACCTATCCCTTGCCCGAAGCCCAGCAGGACAGGTTCCTGATGAAGGTGATCGTGGGTTATCCGGATAAGCAGGAGGAACAGCTTATCCTGCGGCAGAATGTAACGGATTTTATCAGCCCCGAAATGCGGCAGGTGGCGTCCATACAGGAAGTGATCGCCGCGCGGGAGCTGGTCAGAAAAGTGTACATGGATGAAAAGATAGAGAACTATATCCTGGATATTGTATTTGCCACCCGGACGCCCGAGCAATACGGCCTGGAGAAGTTGAAGCTGCTGATCGCCTATGGCGGTTCTCCAAGGGCCAGCATCAGCCTGGCTTTGGCGGCCAAGGCGCAGGCCTTCCTGCGGAAGCGGGGATATGTGATCCCCGAAGACGTGCGCAGCATTTGCAAAGACGTGCTTCGTCACCGTATCGGTCTTTCTTATGAGGCTGAAGCGGAAAATATAAATGTGGAACATGTGGTGGACGAGGTATTGAAGGCCATCCCCGTACCCTGACCGCTTCGATCCTGATTTGATCTATTTTATGACTACCGCAGAAATATTAAAAAAAGTAAGAGAGCTTGAGATCAAAAGCAAGAAGCTCACCAGGCATCTCTTTACCGGCGAGTACCACAGTGCGTTCAAGGGACGCGGCATGCTGTTCAAGGAAGTGAGGGAATACCAGCATGGCGACGACACGCGGTTCATCGACTGGAATGTTTCCGCGCGGCTCAATCATCCGTTCAGTAAGGTGTTCGAGGAAGAAAGGGAACTGACGGTAATGCTGTTGATCGATATCAGCGCCAGCTCGCTGTTCGGCGCCACCCATGCGCGTAAAAAGGATATTGTGAACGAAGTGGGCGCCGTGCTGACCTTTTCCGCCATCAGCAATAACGATAAGGTAGGCGCTATTTTTTTCAGCGATAAGATTGAAAAATTCATCCCTCCTAAAAAAGGGCGCGATCATGGGTTATATATTGTCAGGGAACTGCTGACCGTCCGCTCCAAAGGAAAGGGGACCAATATCGCAGAAGCTTTCCGCAGGTTCAATAATGCGACCAGGCAACGATGCATCGCCTTTGTGTTGAGCGATTTTATAGACGAGGATTTCGAAGAGGCCCTGAAAGTAGCAGGGAAAAAACACGATATGATCGGCATAAGGGTATATGATAAAATGGATATGCAGCTGCCGCCGATCGGGCTGTTAACGGTGGAAGATGCGGAGACGGGGGCGAGACGATGGATAGACGCCGGCGATGCGGCGGTGAGGCAGGAATACCAGGAGAACTTTTTTTTATGGTCCGAGCATTGTAAAAGTATCTTCCTTAAAGCGGGGTGCGACCTGTTGCATATCCGGACAGACGACGATTATGTAAAGATCCTGCAGAAATTTTTTGTCAGCCGCAACTGATCGCCCGGCGCAGGTTTCATAAAAGAGGAAAATATGATAAAGGCATGATGGATCGATGCTGGTACGACGGGATAAAACAAGGCCGCAGATGGTTTGCGCTTTTATGGATCGGCTTGTTTTTTATTTCACCGCTGATAGCGCAGGTGCGCGTCAGCGCGAACGTTGACCGCGACAGGATACTGATTGGCGAGCCCATCCTCCTGTCGGTAGAAGCCTATGCGCCGCCCGGCGATTCCATTGTTTGGTTTGAGGCGGATTCCCTTCCTCATTTCCATATCCTCGAAAAATTCAGGATAGACACGGCCAACGAAACGAACGGCACGAAGGTCTCGCAACTGATCTCCATTACCAGCTTCGACTCGGGACGCTGGGAGGTGCCTCCCTTTAAAGTGGAAGTGGCGGGGGAACCTTACTATTCCGCCCCGCTTTCCATAGACGTTGCTTTTGCCGCCTTTGATCCCGCGGAGGATTACCGCGACATCAAGGATATCCTGGAACCCCCTGACCCGTACGCCCGCTATATTCCCTGGGCCGTGGCCCTTGTCGCGCTGACCGCCCTTGCGTTGCTGATCTATTTTCTTCGCCGTAAAAAAAGATTGCCGCCGGTCCCTGCCCACGCAGAACCGCAGCTATCGCCGCTGGAAGAAGCAAGGCAGGCCGTTAACCTGCTTCGCAGAACCCGTATAAAGGAGGGCGAAGAAAAAAATTATTATTCTAAACTGAATGATATATTCCGTGTTTTTATGCTGAGAAGGCATGGGCTTTCCACCTTGGAGAGAACGAATGACGAGCTTATCTTTCAACTGTCCAGGCTGAAGATGCCCGAAGAAAACTTCAGGCGGCTGGAGCAGTCGTTGAGAATATGCGATCTGGTGAAATTCGCGAAATACCGGCCGGGCGAGAAAGAAAACCGGGAAAACCTGGAAACGGTCTGGTCGTCTATCGAAATACTTAACAACATCTTAATGAGCAGCGCTGTATAATTGGTTTACACATATCGATTTTGCTTATCCCTGGGCGTTTTTACTCCTGCTGCTGGTCCCGTTGATGATCGGCTGGTATATCAGGAAAAACTCCTCCCGGCAGGGCGCCATGGTCGTGTCCGATATCCGTTCATTCGGCGATATGCGCTCCTGGAAAAATGAGCTCAGGCATCTGCCCTTTATTCTTCGGTTGTTTGCTGTGCTGTGCCTGATCGTCGTTTTGGCGCGACCGCAGACCCGGAATGACGAGCAGCTGATCAGCGGGGAAGGAGTAGATATTATTTTGTGCATGGATGTAAGCGGCAGCATGCTTGCGCAGGATTTCAAGCCCAACAGGCTGGAAGCGATGAAGCAGGTGGCCGCTGAATTTGTGGACAAAAGGCCTACGGACAGGATCGGGCTGGTGATCTTTGCCGGCGAAAGTTTTACCGCTTCGCCGATAACGATGGACCGGAACTCGCTGAAAGCGCAGATCTACAGCGCGCAAACCGGTTTCCTTGCCGACGGCACCGCTATCGGCGACGGATTGGCCAGCAGCGTGGAAAGACTAAAGGAAAGCAAGGCCAAAAGCCGGGTGGTTATCCTGCTGACCGACGGGGAGGACCAGGGCGGCCTGATCGATCCCTCTACTGCAAAGGAAATAGCGAAATCCGTAGGCGTAAAAGTATATACGATCGGCATGAGTACGGATGGATTTGCCATAGCGCCGGCGCAAACCGGATCGGGCAGGGCCGGTCTTCAGCGTCAGAAAGTGAATATAGACGAAGGATTGTTGCGGGAGATCGCGGAGGAAACGGGCGGGCGGTATTTCCGGGCCAGGGACAACAACGGCTTGCAGCGCATTTACTCCGAAATTGATAAGCTGGAAAAATCCCCCGTTGAGATCATGGTATTAAAAAGATTCTCCGAAAAATATTTCCCCTTTGGCTTGGCCGCTGCAGCGCTGCTGGCGCTCGAAATGACGCTTCGTTACCTGGTATTGCGGAAGTTTCCTTAAGCAGGCCGCAGGCCTTCCGTTTTCTATTGTAAATTGCTCCCATGAGAGCGATCGTGTATAAATCTACCGGAAGTTGGTATATAACAAAGACCCTGGAAGGAAAGATCTATCATTCGCGGATAAAGGGGATCTTTAAAATAGACGGCATCACTTCTACCAATCCCATAGCCGTGGGAGATGAAGTGGATATTGAACCGGAAAATGAGCTGGAAGATACGGCGATCATAACGGAAATACATCCGCGTAGGAACTATATTGTCCGGCAATCCCCGGCAAATAAACGGCAACACCATATCATTGCGTCGAATATTGATCAGGCCCTGATGATGGTTACCCTTAAGGAGCCGAAGACATCCCAGGGATTTATCGACCGGTTCGTCGTAACCTCCGAAGCCTACCATATCCCGCCCGTGATCGTCTTTAATAAAACAGATCTCTATCGTAAAAAGGAACAGGAGAAATTAAGCGAGCTCAGCGATATGTATACCGGTATCGGCTATGCGGTATTGACCATGAGCGTGGAGAAAGAGGAGGGGATAGAAGAAGTGAAAAGCCTGCTGAAAGATAAGACAACCCTGCTGAGCGGTCATTCGGGCGTGGGAAAATCTTCCTTTATCAATGCCGTCTTTCCTGTGTTTCAGCTGAAGACGCAGGAAGTGAGCGGTTGGAGCGGCAAGGGATTGCATACCACTACTTTTGCCGAGATGTACGATCTGCCCTGGGGCGGAAAGATCATCGATACGCCGGGCATGCGCGAGTTCGGCATGGTGGACATCAGCCGGCAGGAGTTATCGCATTATTATCCTGAAATGAGGGCGCTTATTGCCGACTGCCAGTTCAATAACTGCCTGCATATTAATGAACCGGGATGCGCAATAAAAAAGGCCCTCGACGAGGGCCATATACATATTGAGCGATACATCAGTTATTGCAATATCCTCGACACCATTAAGGAGAGGGAATATTAAAATGGCGTTCCGGCTTTAATTGCAGGAGCGCCATTTTCGCCTTAACAATAAAAGATATTGAAACGGTGCCGGCCATGACCATGCGCCGGTCAGGAAAGAAATCTTTTTGAGGAATGAACAAATAATTTGTTTTCAAGGAAACCCGCTAATTCCACTACCGCCTCATTTTCCTTTCTGGGCGCTTCCCTGAACTTGCATGGATAAACAGAGATGCCCGTGTAAATGTTGTAATGAAGGGTGAGCGCATGGCCCTTGAAAAGAAAATCCCAGTTGATGGTATCAAAATCGTCTTCCTTGCGAATGAATTGTATTTCCAGGTCGTCGGATAGGATCTCGGCGACTTCATAAAAACGTTTGAGACCGCAATCGTCGTCGATAATGGCTTCGGTACAGCCGAAGTCAGTTCTTAGGGTTAGACTCATACATACGGATTTAGGGGTTATAAATGAGTTTTATTTCAATTGTTGATTACCGGTAGTTCCGGATCGCCGCCTTGTTTGTTTCCGGTATTAAGACCGGAACTTCTTTGCCTTGGGCGGTTTTTCGCCGCTCAGTATCTTTTCGGCGCCAAAAGCCTTTCCATCGGCGGGGCAACCGTATTTGGGTCCGAAAACGCTGTTCCAGACCTTGCACGAGGAGCCTGTCGACACAATCGCCAGGAAAAACGAGGCGAACCATATATTTCGGATAATTTTCATCTGGTTCCTTCTATGTAGAACGTTGGAGTACTGCAAATATTGCGGGAGACCCCTGCTATCCGCCGCCCCTTCGGGGGCCGGAGCCTTTTCAATCCATTATTCCTTGCGTATCGGCTGATATAGGGGCGCAGGTCTCATCGGGGGCCGGAGCTTTCTTCAACCCGGTATGCTTTGGGTATCGGATGATATAAGGGCGAAGGCCCCCGGCATTCCTTTGGCGCGGCCGCCTATTTATCAACCTGGTCGCGAAACCAGTCGGCGTATCGCACATAATTATTGGCTATCCTGTCGATCTCCCCGCTGATCAGGTCGGGGGAGATATTCTTTACCTTTTTGGCGGGAACGCCCGCATAGATGCTGCCTTCCTCCACCTGGGTCCCCTCCAGCACCACCGCCCCGGCGGCAATGATGGAATGGCTGCCCACCACCGCATTGTCCATCACGATCGCGCCCATGCCGATCAGCGCATTGTCATGGATCGTACATCCGTGAACGATAGCATTGTGCCCGATGGACACGTTATTGCCGATAACGGTTTTTGTTTTGTTAAAGGTGCAATGGATGACGGCGCCGTCCTGGACATTCACCTTATTGCCCATCCGGATGCTGTTCACATCTCCCCGCACCACCGCATTGAACCAGAAGCTGCAATCGTTCCCGGTTTCCACATCGCCGACGATCGTGGCATTAGGAGCAATAAAATTATTCCCGCCAATTTTGGGATAGGTTCCGTTTACATGCAATATCAGAGCCATCGCTAATATGTTTTTTCAAATATCCATAAATCTGATCAGTCGTAAGGGATTTGTTGTTTTCTTTGCGTCTGAATATTGTGATGAACCCGCGCAGACTATTTTTCCAGCATATTGCCCAGACTTCCGACGCTCCTCTTGCGATAGAAATAAAAAAAGCCCGGGGAAGCCGGTTGTGGGACAGGCAGGGTAAGGAGTACCTCGACCTTATCGCCGGCATCAGCGTTTGCAATACCGGCCACGGCGATCCCTCGGTGATCCGGGCGATCAAAAAGCAAGCGGACCATTACCTGCATGCGCTGGTTTACGGCGAAATGATCGAAACGCCCCAGGTGGAATATGCCAGGTTGCTGGCGGAGAGCCTGCCGCCCTCGCTGAACACGGTTTATTTTACCAATTCAGGGGCGGAAGCCGTGGAGGGGGCAATGAAGCTGGCCAAGAGAGCCACCGGCCGCACGCAGATCATTTCTTTCAACAAAAGCTACCATGGCTCTACGCAGGGCGCCCTCAGCCTGCTGGGCGATGAATACTGGCGAAATGCTTTCCGGCCCTTGTTGCCGGGCATTCGCCGTTTGGATTACGATTCCCCCGAGGCCCTGCAGGAGATCGATCGCTCCACGGCCTGCGTATTGATGGAGACCGTGCAGGCCGAAAGAGGCGTATATGCGCCTTCGCCGGGATGGCTTCATGCCCTGCGGAAAAAATGCGACGAGACCGGCGCGCTGCTGATCATGGATGAGATCCAAACAGGTTTCGGAAGGACAGGAACCCTATGGGGTTTTGAAAAATATGAAATCGCGCCCGATATCGTTTTATTGGGCAAGGCCCTGGGCGGAGGAATGCCCCTGGGCGCTTTTATCGCCGGCCGGGAACTGATGGGCAAACTGGCGGTGGACCCGGTACTGGGTCATATCACCACCTTTGGCGGTCACCCGGTATGCTGCGCGGCAGGTCTGGCGGCGATGAAGACATTGTTGAGAAAGGATCTTCCGGCCAGGGTTGCAAAAAAAGAGAAGCTGTTTCGCCAGTTGCTGCAACACCCGCGGATCGTCGCGCTGCGGTCGGCCGGCCTGCTGATCGCCGTGGAATTTGATATGCCGGCAACCGCAAAAAAAATAATTGATCATTGTATTGCGCATGGCGTACTGACCGATTGGTTTCTTTTTGCTCCGCATTGTATGAGGATAGCGCCGCCGCTGACCATCTCCGCCAGGGAGATCCGCAAAGCCTGCGCCGTGATACAGGCCGCAATGAACAGCCTCTAGAAACTCAGCCGGAAGCTTCCGAATACGCCGAAACGTTTATACTGCTCTTCGGGCAAGGGCTGCGGCGCCACTCTCCAGATAAGATCTATCCTGAATACCTTCAGGATATTGTCTATCCCCGTGCCGACCTCGAGATAATGCTTGCCGTCCAGCGTTTCGAAACTGTATTCCGAATCGGGCGGCATATTGTATTGGCGGTTTGCCTCGCTGATGCCTCCCCATAGCGCTCTTACGCTGTAGAACTGCCGGAACTTCAGTTTTTTCACCAGCGGAATAAACCCGAATATGCCATTGCCTATATTGTGCTCTATATTTATGCCCGCATACCGGTCGTGCAAGAATTCATACCTGTTCATCAGGTTGAAGGAGTATTTATTATAATAATAGATCTCGTTGCCCGGCGCGATATCCAGCAGCATATAGGGTAGCGTTCCAAATGTTTTTCCGGCAAAAACATTGTAATAGACGCTGCCGAGCGGAGAAATATTCTTGTATTGGGAAACGCCGAGGCTAAGCTTGGAATAATTATAGCCGCTGTTGAATACGCCCGAAATACCCTTTGTGTATTTTAATTCGGCCACCGGGTAGGGGCTGCCGAGGCTGATCCGGTTAAAGGCGCTTTCGAGGAATTTCTCCAGCAAGGCATACCGGAATCTTATGCTGATCTCGGCGGTGGCCAGCTTCTCGTCGTCGGGAGCGAAAAGTGTTTTGGGCGGCAGCTGCCGCAGGGGATCAAAGCTCTTGTGCGCGGCGGTAGTCAGGATGGAAAAGCCATTCTTCCATTCTTTATATCCCTCTATCTTTTTTTCATCGGTCATCAGGAATTTCATGCGCACGCCTGATTTGCGTATGGCCAGCGCAAAAACATTATCCTGGCTTATCTGGTCGTAATAGGTTTGTCCGTAGTCAATATCTTTTTTATAAGAAGCGGAAATATAAGACCGGGGGTTCTTGTTGAAAAGATACATCGCGTCCATCTTGTACTTCCATTGCTTATCCGAAAAGCCATACGCTCCATAAGCATGCAGGAACCATTGTTTGCTGAAGTGTTTGTTGGTGCCCAGGTCGAACCTTGCGCGGTATCCTTCCAGCGTATTATAGCTGAGCCAATTGTACCAGGGGCCTATTTCATAGTTGCCGATGTTCTTGTATCCTACCGCCAGGAAATAGATATTGTCCCTCGTTTTCCGGTACGCAGGCAGGCTAAGCAGGGTATCCACCATCTGGTAAACGGAGGCCTCGCTTTGAGAAAGCGCTTCATGCCGGGCGCCCGACCAGTATTCGTCGGTCTTTTCCATTGCGTCGGGAGGTAATATGATCTCTTCCAGTATCTTGTTCTTGCCCAGTTCCGTCACAACTGATTCATCATCCACAGCGATATCCTTGTAGGTGGAGGTCTTCCTCCCTATGAAAGACAGGTTGCTGTTCCCCAGCGGCGCCACGTCCACCACAAATTTATCTTTCGACAAAAACCAGGTCGTATCATCGATAAGCTTGTATTCCTGTATCAGGCTGAGCTGGTTCACAAAATTGACATTGGCTTCTTTTGATAACCGAAGGCTCATCTTCTGGATCGCAAAAGTGGAATCGTGCACCCAGCAATCTCCTTCAAAGGTATTTTCGCCTTTTCTGCGCGGCGTAAAGATCAGGTGGATCAGTCTTCTTCCCCCGACAAACTGGCTGTCGGCCACCTTGTATTTATAGTAGGCGTCGCCATTATCGCTAATGGGACTGATGAACTGCTTGTCGAAAACAGGAATAAAATTATTATAGAAATTGATGTTCTGATCCATCCCTCCCAGCAGCTTGCTGATACTTTCATTGTTTACGCCCAGGGTCTTGCTGGCTTTGAACACCTCTCTTCTTTTTAAGGGCGATTTCTGATAATAATAATCCGATAGGGATTCCATGAGGTAAAGCGGCAGGATGGGCGCGCCTTCCAGCGTGTCGATATTATTGAACAGGAAGGAAAAATTTTTTAGCAGGCGGAGTTCCTGCAGTCTTTCCTTATTGATGTTTTTTATGTCGAGCTCCAGTTTATTATAAAGCTCATAAGAAAAATTCTTAAAGCGGTACCGGTCGTTAAAGGGCTTGCGGCGAACGATCCTTCTCCACATGAGCAGCCCCCGGTCTATCTTTCTTTTTACCACCACTTCTTCGGCATATTTTCCTCTTTCCAGCAATACATTCAACTCGATGATCCCGTTTTGTTCCTTCGAGAGCAACGCGCTGTCGATCGGGATAAGGTAATCCTGGTAGCCCACATAAGTGATCTCCAGCGTATCCTCCGGCCATTTGTCGAGATGAAAGCTAAAGGCGCCGGCAGCGTCGGCGAGTCTGCCTGCGCCGGTATTTTTGAATTGAAGCGAGGCAAAGGGAATGGTCTCTTCGCTGTATTTGTCCTTAACGATGCCCTTAATGATCTTTGTCTGCGCTGAAACGTCGGGTAAGCCAAACAGGGCGCAGCAACAGCACAACAGACAGGCCGCCAGGGAACGCGCATGTTTTCGCGGTCCTTTTTGCAGAGGTAAGCGCATGATCAAAATTAAGCATATTATGGCGTTGACAAACCTTGCCATAATTTTATAACGCATCCGGGAACGCTTAATTATACCCTGCGGCGGCAATCGGTCACAGATCTTTTGTATGCCGTTTCGGGTATAGGGGCAAACCCTTAGAAGCCTGTCCCGTTGCCGGGCACAGGCGCAGCAGGTAAGTTCACAGGCATAGGGGCGACTGTTTAGAAATCCACTCCCATGGCAAAGTGCAACATGGGTTTTCCCCTGAAGATGCCCCTCATTTCCCATCCCGCATCCAGGCGAAGGAAATATCCGAGCAGCGTGCTCCTGGCGCCAAATCCATAGCCGCCGACAAAGGGCCCGATGCCCCCGGCCCTAAGGTTCACCACCACGTCGCCTCCGCCGGGAGGATAGGTAAGCACAGGCCGCTGAAGTTTATTGTAGGTTCCGTTCCAGGCGCTTCCCAGGTCGATGAACTGGATCAGTTGGAAGTTTCTTAAGAAGGCGTTATTGATAGGTTTGTTGAACAAGGTGGCGAATACGGGAAACCGGAATTCGGAGTTCAGCACGATCGCGTTATTGCCGTTTGCCACGTTCTGCCGGAACCCTCTCATGTTTACCGCCAGCGACTGGAAGGCATAGTTTTCATCCTGCGGCCGGGGTTCGGTATTGTATTTGGGGAACATCCAGCTGTCTACCCCGCCCAGGTAATACACGATCTTTTGATTGCCCCAGGAGAAGTCCGCCGCCGCTCTCCCTGCCCAGATAAAGTTCCGGAAGATGGGATGGTAATACCGCGCGTCGGCGCCGAGATTGAAATTAAAGCGCCCGGGTTTCAGCAGGCCTGCGGAAGGCTTGTTGATCTGCGCATTCATATCGGTATACACTTTAAAGCGCAGGCCGTGCATGATATTGGTGGCTTTCTGAATGGTGTTGTCGTGCACATACTCCAGCCTGGATATTGCAAAAGTCTGTTTGTTGAGGTCGGGAGATTTCAGCGTGGCGCTATTGAACTCCGTGCCTCTTACCACCACTCTGTCGGTGCGGATGCCGGTCGACAGGCGAAGGCTTCTCACGCGGTCGAAGGGATATTTAAAAACAGCCTGGAACAGGTTGCTGAATTGTTTCCCTTCAAAAACCTGGCTGGTATTGTTAACGCCGCGAACGCCTCCTATCTGTGTCTTACGGTAATAGATAAACGAATAGTCGATCCTTTTTTTCAGGTAGTCCGCCCTTGCAAACCATTCCCCGCCTCCGTCGAACAAGGATTGGTTAACGGGGAGGAACACGCTGGTTCCGCCGGTACCGATGGCGGCCCCGCTTCCGAGTCCCCCGATCAGCGGCAGCCGGAGCGCGCCGGTGAAGCGGATATCTTCGAACAGATCAAAAACAGAGGCTTTCAGCATGCCGTTAAAGGCGCCGCCGCTTTGCAGCATAACGGGCAGGGCTCCTGTAAAGGGTTCATAGCGGTTAATAAGAATATCGTTATTAAAGGCGCTGGTAAAATTGTCCACGGAAAACTTCAGCTTATAGTCGAAGCGTTTGGCCTGCATCAGCACGGAGGGCCTTTCCTGCGCCAATATGGTTTGTGAAACAGGAGCGCTGCTGGTATCGGGTTCAAACTCCGATTCAAAGGCGTCGACGGCTTTCCGGGCGGAATCAAAAGGAATGATGTTTTGGTATTGGATGGCCTCTCCTCTTGTTTTCTGCGATTCAGCGATTGTTCTTTTGCGGTATTCGGTAGGTTTGGGGTTCACATTTCTCCTGTTCAACGCAGTCTCGTCCACCCGCAGTTTATAGAGGAATTTCAGTTTTCCTTCCTGCCGCACTTCGCTCACCTGGCCGTTATCGCCTGCGATCTTGGTTTCCAGGAGTCCGCTCTGGTAATTGGAAATGGGAAACACGTACGCCGAATCGTTGGTAACGGAAAAGGCAAAAACAGAATCGGGCTCGGATTTCCCGGCGTTGCGAAGCGTGGTGTCCAGGTCGCGCTGGTCGGGATTGCGGAGAAAGTTATCGCCGATCACGTAAATCGTATCAAGACCGGCCCTTTCGGTAGAGAAGAATCCCGCGTAGCGGTTGGCCACGCCGTTCTCCGCGCTGATAAAGGTAAAATGAGAAGTATTGTATTGCATTGGGTAGCGGGCGTCGGAAAATTTCATATCGGTGAGCCGGCTGATCTGCCGGAATTCCGATTTGTTGTAGTTGTCCGCCAAAAAGATATTGAAACGATCCACCGGAACGCCGGTATCCCGTCCTTTTATGGAGGGATCGGGGCGATTGGAAGAAAAAATAATGCCTGTCTTATTGGGAAAGGCGACAAAAGAGGGGTCCAGGTCGGCATAGGAGTCATTGGTCACCTGTTCAAAATCGTCCTTATCAATATTATAGATAAAAATATCGGACTGCCCGTTCTTCACGGCGCTCAGCAGGAGCGATTTTTCATTGAGCATGAATTTCATGTCCTGTATCTGCTCAAAGGGGGTGATATCCTGCTTGACCCTTTTAAAACGGGCCACCAGATCGTACACGAACAGTTTCACCTTTCCCGCCTCCCAGTAAACGCAGGCCAGCCGGGCGCCCTTGCCATCCCAGGCCAGTAGCGGATAGCTGGGGTTCACCTCGTTTTCATTGGTCCTGACGCCGGTCTTAAGCAATACTTTCCGGTCGACCAGGTTCTCGTACAATACCACATAGTATTTCCCTTTGATGTACTCTACAACGGCATAGGTCTGGCTGCGGGGAGCGGGGTTGGGCGTGAACCGGATAAAGTCCTTATTGTGCTTGGTCTCCTCCACGATGGAGATGGTTCCCTTGGGAAAGTTGCGGCGGCCCCGGATATCCAGGTAGTATTTTTCTTCATTCTCCGCCATGAATTCGCGCAGCACTTCCTTGAATTTCTTCTTGCATATTCGCTGGGAAGCGGTGTTGAGGTTGCGGTATACGCGGGCGAGGTAAAGAAAATAGGTTACGTTTTCCGGTTTGTACCTTTCTGCTATATAGTTCCAGAAAGCATGTCCGGCGAGTAACGGTTTCTCGTAAGCGAAATGATAGAAATTCTTGTATTCCCCGGAAAGGAGCGCCGATTTTAACTGGTCGTCCAGTTCGGGGCTCCAGTCTTCCGCGACATAATCGATATAGCCGTCGGTAAGCCATTTGGGCAGGTCCAGCAGCGCCTGGTTGGCTGCAAACTCGCCGAGATCATCGCCAAACAATATATTGTCCACCAGCGTTCGGGCAATACCCTGCCTTACCTGCCTGCGCAGGTTGGAATGATTGCCGTCGAAGTAAACGATCATTTTATTGTTCACCAGTTTGGTGATGCCTCCCGTGGTTTGCCAATCGAGGTTGAGGCCGATATTTGATTGCTGCAATTCGTCGAAATGATTGTAGATAACGATGTTGGCCCTTCGCTGCAGGCTGTATTCTACAAATTGTTCGATGCCGGGAAGCTCTTGTTCCGCGAGCTGCGCAACGTAGTTGGCGATGGTCTGCCCATCCTGGTAGAAATAGGTGTTGAAGTTATCGGTTTGATAATATTGCCATTTAAATTTCCGGAACTGAACCCTATTTTTTCCAAACTCAACGGTGTTCACCTGGGAGATAGCTCCTATGCTGCACAATAGGAAGGAAAAAGCGGTTAAAAACGCTTTTCCCTTTAACTTTATCTGATAGAATTGCATATCCGGTCTTTATTGGTTTTAAAGTTATAACAATCCGTATTATCAGGGAAATTCAATTTCCCGCAAACCGCGCCGATCATGTTAATTATAAAGTCTTTTACATTTAATCCTATCCAGGAGAATACCTATCTGGTCTATAACGAACACGGCGAATGTATCATTGTTGATCCCGGCTGCTATGACGCGTCCGAACGCAAAGAATTAACCGATTTCCTGAGTTCCCATGATCTCCTCCCTAAATCTTTGTTAAATACCCATTGCCATCTCGACCATGTTTTCGGCAATAAGTTCATACAGGATACCTATGGGCTGACCTTACAGCTGCATGAAAAAGAACAGCAGATGCTGGAATTGGCGCCGGTATCCGGAATGCAATGGGGATTGCCTTTCGATAATTACGACGGCGACCTGTTGTTTTTAAAGGAGGGCGATCGCATCCGGCTGGGCGAAGACGTGTTAACCGTTCTTTTTACCCCCGGCCATTCGCCCGGCAGCCTCAGCTTTTATTGCGAGGCGCAGCATTTTGTGTTGTCGGGCGATGCGCTTTTTCGCTCAGGCATCGGCCGCACAGATCTTCCGGGCGGGGATTACGATATCCTGATCAACAGCATCCGGACCAGGCTGTTCACCCTGCCCGATCATACCGTCGTTTATTCGGGGCATGGCGTGGAGACCACGATCGGCTATGAAAAAAAGCACAATCCTTTCCTGGCTTAGCCATAACGGTGAAAATACTTTCCGATCACCGGCAGGCGCCGTAGCTCTCTTGCTTCCACCCTTACCGTCAGCAGCGTGAACAAACCGAGGAACAGCAGCGAGGTCCCATAATATACGGTAGCGTAATAAGGCGATGCCGGGGCGATCATCCTTACAATAAGCTCATGCAGCAGGTAACACAGGGCCGCCGTCGCCAGGTAGGCCAGCAGCTTTTTTTTCGGGTAGGGTATGGGGTAATATTTCTGACCCAACCGGTAGTTCATCGCCATCATAAAGGCATAACAGAAAAAAGTGGCCCATGCCGCTCCGGTATACCCGAAAACAGGGATCCACCAGATGTTGAGGCCGATCGTAATGGCGGCGCCTCCAAGGGTAATATAGGCGCCCGTCATGTTCTTGTCGGTAAGCTTGTACCAGATGGAAAGATTATAATAAATGCCCAGGAAAACAGAGGCCATCGCCAGTACCGGAACAATATGGATGCCTTCCGCATATTCCTTGAACCTGGAGGCGATCAGCAATTGCCAGAAATCGAGGAACAGGGAAATGATGAGGAACATAAAGCAGCAGGCGATCACAAAAAACTTCATCACCCGCGCATAGGTCTTCGGCGCGTCTTCGTTTTTGGACTGGTTAAAGAAAAAAGGCTCGGCCCCCAGTCTGAATATCTGGATGAATATGGTGATCAGCACGGCCAGCTTGTAGTTGGCGCCAAAAATACCCAGCTCGCGCTCCTCCTGCAAGGGATCGTTATGCAATACTTTTTTATAGATGACCCGGCTCAGCATTTCGTTGATCATTCCTCCGAATCCCACGATCACCAGGGGATAGGAATAATGCATCACCTCTTTCCACAGCCGGAAGTCGAACAGCGGACGAAATACGGAGATCTCCTTATACAGGAACAGCAGGGTAACGATACTGGCGGCCAGGTTTGCAATAATGAAATAGCCCACGCCTATGGCGGGGTCGTAGAGGGCGCCCAGGATACTTGTGGGTTCCTGTTCGTACGCGTCTTTGGCCACAAACAGGAAAAAGACGGCTACCAGCACGTTGAACACCACGCTGCCCATCTTGACCAGCGCATATTTCCGGGGCCGTTCGTCCAGCCTCAGTTTGGCCAGCGGGATGACGGACAGCGTATCAAAAAACACGATCCAGATCATCCAGGTCATATATTGGGGCTTATCGCCCAGTTCCAGGAACTGCATGACCGGGGTCTTGAACGCGAACAGGATGACCGTGAACAGGACTGCGCTGACAATAATTGAAAGGTTCAGCGTATTGTACAGGACCTGCGGACTGTTGCGCTGCGCAAACCGGAAATAGCTGGTTTCCAATCCATACGTAAACAAAATGTTCAGGAAAGGGATGATCGCATACACCTGGGTGAGATCGCTGGTCGCGGCGGGGTCGAATATCCTGAAACCCAGCAGCGATAGTCCGTAACTTAGAAAGCGGCTGAGCATATTCGGCGCCCCGTACCAAAGCGTCTGACCTGCAAGTTTTTTGATGCCGCTCAAATGAAAGTCTTTTTTCAAAAGTACGGATTATGCGCATGTTGATCCGCGAATAGGTTAACGACTTCTTAAATACCCCTTCATAATTAACAAATTGGGCGTCCATTATCCGCTGATTTTTTTGATCTTTGCATCACTACTCACTTTTAAATGCGCATCTAT
Organism: Chitinophagaceae bacterium UBA2791; assembly: GCA_002352105.1. Taxonomy (GTDB): domain Bacteria; phylum Bacteroidota; class Bacteroidia; order Chitinophagales; family Chitinophagaceae; genus Flavitalea. The sequence goes on from DEHV01000017.1 coordinate 30,458, forward strand.
TATGAAAAGAAATATACTTCTTTGGGCTTTTGTGGCAGCCGTAAATGTATCGGCTTTTGCTCAGCCTATGGCTGTTGTGGGATCGGTGGAATACCAGAAAGACAATAAATCCGCCGCGGTCATTGAACTCCCCTATAAGACCGATATAGTGGAAGGCGCCATTAAGGATTTTATGGCGAAGAAAGGGGTCAAGGAAACGCGTTCGAAGGGTTTCCTGGTCTATAAGGGCGCCTCGCTCAGCGCTTACGACGCTGAAGTGTCCGACCTGTATTTTAAGGTCGACAAAAAAGGCAGACGCGACAAGGATATATCTATGATCTATCTTATTGCCGGACGCGCGAATGAGAACGTGGCTGTCCGGAACGGCGGCGATAACTATAAGATGGAGGAAGCCAAAACCTTCCTGAACGATCTGGTGCCCGCCGTGGAGGCGCACGACCTGGATGTATCTATTGGACAGCAGGCGGATCTTGTGCAAAAAGCGGAGAAGAAATTAAAGAACCTGCGCGATGATCAGAGCGATTATGAAAAAAAGATCAGGAGCTTCGAGGATAAACTGGCCCAGAATAAAAAAGACCAGGAAAATCAGCTGGTGGAACTGAATAAGCTCCGGGCGTCGCTGGATGCTATGCAGGCAAGAAAAAAGTTATGATCTCCCTGTCATATTAATAATTATTCCGGCGCGGCGAACCGTTTGTTCCCGATAAAAGAGGAATCGGTAAGCGTAAACAAAAATTCGCGCAGGTAAAAGGTTTCCACATCGTCGAGCGGGATGCCATTGGTCAGCGCGGGATCAAGAGTGGCGCTGGGCGCTACGCCTTCAGCATAATGATTGATCGCCTGGGAAAGCCCGGTGAAACGGCCATCATGGCCATAGGGCCCGGTGAGCGCCACATTCCTCAGGGAAGGCACTTTGAATTTCAGGGAATCGGCGGGGTTATTGGTGATCTCCATCCTGCCATAATCCATCAGGTAGGTATTAAGCTCCAATCCTGTGTTCCGGAAGCTGAGATCGGTGAACAGGGGTTCGGTATGGCAGGATGCGCATTTGGCCTGGAAGATCCGGTAACCCTCCTGTTCCGATACATTAAAAACAGCCAGGCCTTTTTTTACCCGGTCGTATTTTGAATCGGCGCTGACCAGCGATGCGACAAACTGCGTCAGGGCCAGCAGCATCCGCTGACTGGTGATCTCCTCATCTCCGAAGGCCTGGCGAAACATCTCCCGGTAGGTTCCGTCCTGTTCCAGCTTGGCGATGATATTGCCGATGTCTTCCGCCATCTCGTTGGGTGCGGTGATCGGGGCCAGCGGCTGCACTTCGATATGGTTGATCCCCCCGTCCCAATGCATTTCCTTCAGCCAGGCCATATTGAACAGCCCCGGCGCATTGCGTTTGGTGAACTGGTTATTGAAGCCATGGCTAAGCGGGTGGTCGAAAGTGGCAAAGGCGGCAAATTGCTGGTGGCAGGATGCGCACGGAAAATTATTATCCTTCGATAAACGCCCGTCGTAAAATAGTTTTCTGCCCAGCGCGAAACCCTCTTCTGTCAGCGGATTGTTCTCAAAGCGGTAAACAGGATCGGGAAATCCATCCGGAACCACAAAGTCGACCGGGCGGGCCTGGTGGACCGGGGCGCCCGTTTTTTTGCAGGCATTGATCAAAACCGCGCCGGTTACAATGAATAAAATAAGGGTTATGGTCCATCTGTATCTCAAGGCTGTTGTTTTATGACCCGAGGATCAGTAATCGTTATGCCTGATCTTGCGCCGGTTTTGTTTGTGCGCCGATTGTATTTTTTTTGATTCCAGCCTCCTGGTCCGCGCCGATACGCTGGGCTGAGTGGCTATTCTTTTTTTCTCTTTTTTTAATGCCTCGCGAAGCAGCTCATTCATTTTTCTGATCACTTCCGTCTTATTGCCCAGCTGCGACCGGCGCGTCTGGCTTCTTACCTGTAAGAACCCTTCGGCATTGATCCTGTTGGCTAATTTTTTTAATACCAATTGCTGCTGTTCTTCCGATAAAACAGCAGAGCCCCGAACCTGCAAATAGCCTTCCACCATGGTTTCCACCTTATTTACATTTTGGCCGCCCTTCCCTCCGCTGCGCGCGGTTTTAAAAGAGATGGCCGATGAGATGTCCGGGACCTTGTGCATAATATTGGCTTAGCTGGTTTATCTACCGTAAATTTACCAATAAAGCTGAAAAGCGCTAATGAAAGCCTTGATTCAACGGGTAAGCCAGGGGCAGGTAAGCATCAACGGCCAGGTACGGTCGTCTATCGGCGGGGGTCTGGTCGTGCTGCTGGGCATAACGCAGGACGATGGGACTGAGGATATTGAGTGGTTGGCCCGGAAGATCGTCAACCTCCGGATATTTAACGATGAGGCCGGTTTGATGAACCGTTCCCTCCTGGAAACAGGAGGCGATATCCTGCTTATCAGCCAGTTCACCCTTCATGCTTCCGTGAAAAAAGGGAACCGCCCCTCCTTTATCAAGGCGGCCAGGCCCGAAGCCGCCGTTCCCCTGTATGAACAGGCGATTGCCCGGCTGGAGGCGGAATTGGGTAAAAAGATCGGGGTCGGCGAATTTGGCGCCGATATGCAGGTGAGCCTGACCAATGACGGTCCGGTTACCATCATGATCGATACAAAAGAAAAAGAATAACGATGGAACTAACGCTCAGGGAAGCGCAACAACAGGTGGATGAATGGATCAAAACCATTGGCGTCCGGTATTTCAGCGAACTGACCAATATGGCTATCCTGACGGAAGAAGTGGGAGAGCTGGCCAGCATCATGGCCCGGAAATATGGCGAACAATCTTTCAAGGACTCGGATAAGAATAAGGATCTGGGCGACGAAATGGCCGATGTGCTATGGGTGTTGCTTTGCCTGGCCAACCAGACGGGGGTGGACCTGACAGAGGCCATGAGAAAGAACGTCGAAAAAAAGACCCGGCGGGATGCGGATCGCCACCGGTCGAATGAAAAACTGAAATAATAATAATTCTTCATTAAATCTCATCCCGCGGTATATCTTTGTCCGGTTCAATAGTTTCAGTTATGGCCACAGACAACAACCGGTTTCAGGCAATTATTTCTCATTGTAAAGAGTATGGATTTATTTTTCCCTCCAGCGAAATTTATGACGGGCTAAGCGCGGTATATGATTATGGGCAATGGGGGTCCGAACTGAAAAAGAACGTGAAGGACTACTGGTGGAAGAGCATGACCCAGATGCACGAGAACATTGTGGGCATAGATGCCGCCATCTTTATGCATCCTACCACCTGGAAGGCTTCAGGGCATGTGGACAATTTCAGCGACCCGATGATCGACAACAAGGATAGCAAAAAGCGGTACCGGGTAGACCATCTCCTGGAAGGGCTTGCCGATGAACTGGAGGCCGCCGGCGATCAGGAAGGCGCCAGGCAGGTATTGCAGGCAATGGACGCCCTGCTTGCCGCCAATGATTATGCGGGGCTGAAAAAGCTGATAGAAGATAAAAACATACGATGCAGCGTCAGCGGCACCTGCAACTGGACCGATGTGCGGCAGTTCAATCTCATGTTCTCCACGCAGCTGGGCAGCGTATCGGAAGAAGCGGGCGAAATATACCTCCGCCCGGAGACAGCCCAGGGCATATTTGTGAATTTTCTGAACGTGCAGAAGACCGGCAGGATGAAGATCCCCTTCGGGATCGCGCAGATCGGTAAAGCCTTCCGCAANNATGGCACCTGAGCCTGGGCATCCCCGAAACCAGGTACCGCTTTCATGATCATGCAAAGCTGGCGCACTATGCCGATGCGGCCTGCGATATTGAATATGATTTCCCCATAGGCTATAAAGAAGTGGAAGGCATCCATTCAAGAACCGATTTTGACCTCCGCAACCACCAGGAATACAGCCGGAAAAAACTGCAATACCATGATCCTGAGTTGAATAAAAGCTATGTGCCCTATGTCATCGAGACTTCCATCGGCGTGGACAGAACGGTGATGATGCTTATTTGCGAAGCCTACGCCGAAGAGGACCTGAGCACAGCCGAAAAAACAGACTCCCGGGTGGTGTTGAAACTTCCCCCCGCTATGGCCCCGGTAAAGCTGGCTATCCTGCCATTGCTGAAAAAAGACGGACTTCCGGAGATCGGTAAGGAGATCTTGAACGCCTGTAAGCCCTATTTCAAGTGTTTTTACGAAGAAAAAGACGCAATTGGAAAAAGATATCGCCGGATGGATGCAATAGGCACCCCTTTTTGCGTTACTATAGACCATCAGTCTAAAGAGGATGAAACGGTAACGATCAGATATCGGGATTCGATGAAACAGGAGAGAATAAAGATTGCCGATATCCGGGAGACGATAGAAAGGCAGATCTCGTTTAATGCGGGGACCTGAGCATAGAGAAGCGACTTGATCTGAGTTTCGGATACGCTGGGTTTGGATGCAAATAATTGGAATAAGTCGCTGCCGGGCATAGTTTGGTTGGAGGAATAAAGGAAAACCCTTAGATTGGTGAAGTTTTCGGGGCGTATACCCTGAACATGAAATAAAAACCCAAAGACATTATTGTCTACCCTTATATTAACCTGACCTAAACCGATCGATTATGTTGTTAGCCGATATTGCCATTCATGTGGTTCCGCTTGGAGGATTATTGCTGGCATCCTTTGCCGTAGGATTTTTGTTGCGTTCCGCGCAGCTGAAAAAGCATCATAAGCATATTATTGAACTGGAACGGGAGATGCTGAGCAATCATTCCGAGATCCTGGAATTACAGAAAGAAAAAGCGCAGCTCATTAAGCAAATGAAGGAATCCAGCATCCCGGTCATTCCCTTGAAACTGGCTACAGAAGACATAGAAAATACCGGGAAAAAGTTTGGCGCAGGCCAATAAACATTACGATTTAGCCGTACAGTTCAAGATGTATGGCTTTTTTGTCGTAGCCCAATCCTACGATACGCTGCCGGGCTTCGTCAATCATATTTTTCCAGCCGCATAAATAAAAATAAGCAGGATGCGGCGCGGCCGGGTTCCCACCATTGGAGGGAACCTGTTTACTTTGACAGAGCTCCTCATATACGCTATGTACATACCCTTTCCGCACAGCCGCATTGTCTTCCCGCGAAAAGGTAGGCATATAAGAGAAGGAAGGCATTTTCTTTTCCAGCTCCTTCATCTCATCGCCGTACAGCGCATCCTCTAATTTGCGGCAGCCGAAAATCAGGTAAATATGTTTATGGGGGATGTTGTGATTATAAATATGGTTTGCCATTGCCCGGAATGGCGCAATGCCTGTTCCGGTGCATACCAGGAAAAGATCTTTTTCAATGGGCTCGGGCAGGGTAAATACGCCCAGCGGACCTCTTAGCGTCAGCTCGCTGCCTACGGTCACTTCATTGAATAAATAATTGGTGCCGGCCCCGCCTTCCAGCAAAACGATCACCAGCTCAAATACATTTGTGCCATCGGGCCAGGAAGCTATGGAATAGCTGCGCCAGCGTTTATTCATTTTTTCATGAATGGGGAGATCCAGCGTTACAAACTGGCCTGGCTTAAAATCAAAAACATCGAGCTCGGGGACCTGGATCCAGAAACGCCTGGTGCTCGATGTCTCATTTTCAATCCGGATAACTTTACCGGTTAGCCATGGTAATGGAGGCATATGCAGTTTTTTCTCATTACAAAAGCAGCCCCTGCCGAAGCGCTTCTGCAACTAAGTGACAAGCAATCAAAGCCCTTGCAATATAGCTTTTTTTTGATCGCCGGTTCTTACCTTTGCAAAGGAAGTTTATGAACCTGCAGTCGCTGTTATCTGCTTTTAGTACGGACAATCCCCGTCTTTTTCAACTGGCGGACAGGCTTGTTATGCCTCAGCCTCAACGCATTTACTGCAAAAACCTGCGCGGCAGCTCGCCCGCTTTTTTGATCAGCTCCGTTTTTCAAAATGCCGCTTTTGCAGGACTAAACCATATCGTGATATGCGATGACGCCGAGACGGCGGCTTATATGCACAACGACCTGGAAAGCCTTACCCGGGCTTATGACCTTTTTTATTTCCCTTCATCCTTCCGTAACCGCAAAAATTTCAGCCTGCTCAACAGCAGTCATATCATGCTGCGCACGGAAGCGTTGACCAAACTCTCGGCGGGGGGAAACAAGAAGATACTGGTTACCTATCCCGAAGCGCTGTTTGAAAAAGTGGCCCTGCCTCAAACCTTGTCGTCCAATATCATTCATCTCAAAACCAATGATACCCTCGATGTGGACGGGTTGATCGAAAAACTGATCGGTTATGGGTTTGAGCGGACCGACTTCGTATATGAACCCGGCCAGTTTGCCATACGCGGAGGCATCGTCGATATCTATTCTTTCGGTAATGAAAAACCTTACCGGATCGAATTGTTCGGCAACGAGATGGACAGCATTCGCATATTCGACCCCGAAACGCAACTGAGCGAAAGAAAACTGGCACAGGCGAGCATCATCCCCAATGTGGAGACCCAGATGGGCGGAGGGGATAAGATATCGCTGCTGGACTACCTGCCGGAAAATACCGTAGTATGGATGCAGGACTGGGAACTGACAAAAGATCGCATACTCACGCAGGAGGAAGATTTCCGGATGTATGCCGAAGCCGGCTTTACCATCCCCGACGACGAGAACAGTTCGCTCAGGGTCAGGCTGAGCGCAGCGGATTTCCTGGACGCGGCTTCTCTCGAACAGCAGCTCGGCAGCCGGCATGTTATAGAATTCGGCGCCCGCTCCAACTGGGAGGGGGCGGCGGAAATTGTTTTTCACACGCAGGAGCAGCCTGCTTTTAACCGGAGGTTCGATTTCCTGATCAGGGACCTGAAACAGTGGGAGAGCAAGGGTTTCAGCCTTTACCTGTTTGCCGATAATCCCCGGCAGCTGGAAAGGATACACGGTATTTTTGAAGACCTGAAAGCGGAGATCGTCTTTGCGCCGGCGCCGGTTTCCATCCATGAAGGATTCATCGACGAGGATATTAAAGCGGTCTGTTATACCGACCATCAGATCTTCCAACGCTATCATAAATACAAGGTCAAGCAGGCCTATAATAAAAGCAAGGCGCTTACGCTCCGTTCGCTCCGCGAATTGCAGCCCGGCGATTATGTCACTCATATCGATCACGGGGTGGGCGTATACAGCGGATTGCAGAAGATCGAATCCAATGGAAAAATGCAGGAAGCCGTGCGGATCATCTACCGCGACAGCGATATCCTGTATGTGAACATCAACTCGCTGCACAAGATCGCCAAGTACTCCGGTAAAGAAGGAACCGTTCCTAAAATAAACAAACTCGGAAGCGATGCCTGGAACAGGTTAAAGGAGAAGACCAAAACCCGGGTAAAAGAGCTGGCCTTCGATCTTATCCAGCTGTATGCCCAGCGAAAATCGCAGAAGGGGTTCGCGCATTCTCCCGACAACTATATGCAGCATGAGCTGGAAGCGTCCTTTATTTACGAGGATACGCCCGACCAGGGCAAGGCCACCGCCGACGTAAAAAAAGATATGGAGTCGCCCTCGCCGATGGACAGGCTGGTATGCGGCGACGTGGGCTTTGGAAAAACGGAGATCGCCATCCGGGCGGCTTTCAAGACCTGCCTCGACGGCAAACAGGCCGCTGTGCTGGTGCCCACCACCATCCTGGCCTTCCAGCATTACAAGACCTTTAAAGAAAGGCTGCGCGATTTTCCTGTGACCGTTGACTATATCAATCGTTTTAAGTCGTCCAGGGAAAAAAAGGAAACGCTGCATAAATTAACCGAAGGAAAGATAGACATCATCATCGGCACGCACGGGCTGTTGGGGAAAGACCTGAAGTTTAAGGACCTGGGCTTGCTGGTGATCGACGAAGAGCAGAAATTCGGCGTGGCGCATAAGGAAAAGATCAAAACGATCCGCTCCAATGTAGACTGCCTTACGCTAACGGCGACGCCTATCCCCCGTACGCTTCAGTTCAGCCTGATGGGCGCCCGCGACCTGAGCATCATCAACACGCCGCCGCCCAACCGGCAGCCCATTCAAACCGAAGTGCAGGTATTTAATGAAGATTTTATCCGCGACGCCATTTACTATGAGACCGAACGCAACGGGCAGGTGTTTTTTATTCACAACCGCGTGCTGGGCCTTGCGGAGATGGCGGGGATCATACAAAACCTCTGCTCCGATCTCAGCGTGGGATATGCCCATGGTCAGCTCGAAGGCAATGTGCTGGAAGAGCGGATACTCGATTTTATCGATAAAAAATACGATGTGCTGGTCTGCACCAATATCGTGGAAAGCGGCGTGGACATTCCGAATGTGAATACCATCATCGTCAACAATGCGCATCATTTCGGGCTCAGCGACCTGCACCAGCTGAGGGGCCGGGTGGGCAGAAGCAATAAAAAAGCTTTTTGTTACCTGCTGGCGCCGCCGCTCAGTACGCTGCCCAATGATTCTAAAAAGCGGCTGCAGACCCTGGAGCAGCACAGCGAGCTGGGCAGCGGGTTCCAGATCGCCATGCGCGACCTGGATATCCGCGGCGCGGGCAATATGCTCGGCGGCGAGCAGAGCGGCTTTATGGCCGAGATCGGTTTCGAAATGTACCAGAAGATCCTCGACGAAGCCATAAGAGAGCTGAAACGCAGCTCCTTCCGCGATCTTTTTAAAGAAGAGATCGCCAAACAAGATGATTTTGTGCAGGATTGCGCTATCGATACCGACCTGGAGATCCTGATCCCCGATAGCTATGTGGAAAGTATCACAGAGCGGCTTTCGCTGTACACGCGGCTGGACAATTGTAAGAACGAGGCCGAGATACAGGCGTTCAGCGCGGAAATGCAGGATCGTTTCGGGCCGGTCCCCCCGCAGGTAGGCGGACTGTTCGACGCCCTGCGGTGCAGGCTGATCGCCGTTGGCCTGGGCTTCGAACGGATCGCGTTAAAAGAGGGGACGCTGAAATGTTATTTCATCAACAACCCCGTATCTCCCTATTTTGAATCGGCGGTCTTCCGCTCCATCCTGGATTTCATCCAAACGCAGACCAACAAGGCCAGGCTCAGGCAGAACGGCAAGCTGTTCATGCTGCTGGTCAGGGATGTGGAAAGCATGCGGCAAACGCTGGACCTGCTGCAAAGAATGAAGGCATTTGTAGACAATGATCGATGAGGGCCACCGGGCTTAACCTTGCCCCCGATCCGGTTTCCGGCCAATGGATCATTAATATTGCAACGACAGATAAACGAAGGATAGTAAAAGACGCGCTGATGGATGCGCGATGAGCGGCTATTTTATCCCCCGTTTAACTTTCTGTTAAAAAACCTTATATTGTAGGAAACTTCCTGAACATGACTGAACAAACAACCAGCAGTTTCCTGGGTTCCGACGAACCGGCATTGATCCCTCCTACCAGCGATGAAAAAACAATGGCGGTCCTGTCGCATATACTCACCCTGCTCGTGGGCTTTATCGCGCCACTGGTGATCTACCTGTTGAAAAAGGACAGTTCTTCTTTTATTACAGCCCATGCAAAAGAGTCGCTCAATTTCCAGATCACCCTTTTCATTGCTTTTATGATCAGCATTGTTCTCTGGGTGATCCTGATCGGCCTGCTGCTTACCTGGCTGATCGGCATCGCCGCCCTGGTGCTGATCATCATTGCTACCATAAGGGCCAGCGAGGGTAAGCTATACCGTTATCCTTTTGTGCTCCGGCTAATTAAATAAGGGCGGTTATAATTTTTTTTCCATGATCACATGGGGTAGGGTGATCTCCTCAAATTCTTCGCTGACGATCTCGTAGCCCAGCTTTTCGTAGAAACCAATGGCTGTTTTGCGGGCATGCATGGCGAGCTTGTTGAACCGTTTGTCTCGGGCTATGTTCTCGGCGAACAGCATCAGCGCCCGGCCTATGCCTTTTCCCTGGAGCGTATTCGGCACGGCCATCTGGCGGAGACGCGCCGTAGCCTCGTCTTCTTTTACGAGCATGCAACAGCCCAGGATCTTGTCATCCTCGAAAGCGCCGATCAGGATATGCTCCCTTTCCTGCTCCAGTTCTTCGGGAAGAAAAGCAAGGCCCAATGGCTTCCGCAGGATATCGTTCCGAAGGCGGACCATCTGCCTGTATTCAGGCGAACCATAGTCTACTATTTTAAGCGGCATGCGGCCGTTTTATTGATTGGTCATTGCAATATAAGTATTTAGATTTTACTGTATTTGCGTGGAATTCATTTAAAAGAGGGGATTAAAACTTTTTTTTAAAGAAAAAATGTGAATATTGTGCAAATTATCGGAGGCTACGGATAAGGGCGCGCTTCAATGATCCGGATCAAGAAAAAGCCCCTTCAATAACCTCCATAATTAATAATGAGGGTTTTCTTGTGATTACCTCAAAAATTATATTTTTGCAGCCGTAACTAAAATTTACAAAAATGTCAGACATCGCAACAAGAGTTAAAAAGATTATAGTTGACAAGTTAGGCGTNNGAACTGATCATGGAGTTCGAAAAAGAATTTAATATCTCTATTCCTGACGAACAGGCTGAAACCATTACTACCGTAGGCCAGGCCATTGCCTACCTGGAAGAACATGCCAAGTAACCAGACAGCTTCAGGAACAATTAATTAATATACATCCGCCTTTAGTTGCTCGCGCTGCTATGGCGGATTCGTATCTTAACATAACGCTATTTCAGGCGTAAATAAGAAATAAAGAGGAAGTTTTATACTTCCCTTTGTTGAAAATATGATGATGTTGTTGGGCAGACTGATCATTTGTAACCTTGTGATATTTGGCATTTATTGACCTAATATTTTCGGATGAAACTTAAACGTGTTGTTGTTACGGGTATCGGCGCAATAACTCCGATCGGGAACACATTGCAGGAATACTGGAATGGCCTGATCAATGGGGTTTCGGGCGCAAACCTGATTGCCCAATTTGATGCGTCTAAATTCAAGACCCGCTTCGCCTGCGAATTGAAGAATTTCGATCCGCTCAATTATTTCGATAAGAAGGAAGCGCGGAAAATGGACCGTTTCACCCAAACGGCGCTGGTCTCGAGCGATGAAGCGGTGAAGAACAGCAACATTAATTCCGAGAATATTAACCCCGACCGCGTGGGAGTGGTATTTGCCAGCGGCATCGGGGGCCTGATCACGTTCCAGGAAGAAGTGATCAATTTCGCTACCGGCGACGGCACCCCCCGTTTCAATCCTTTCTTTATTCCTAAAATGATCCTTGATATTGCCGCCGGCCATATTTCTATGCGCCACGGTTTCAGGGGACCGAATTTTGCCGTGGTAAGCGCCTGCGCTTCTTCTACCAATGCCATTATGGAAGCCTTCAACCTCATCCGGTTGGGGAAGGCGGATATTATTCTCGCCGGCGGCGCGGAAAACGTGATCAACCAGGCGGGCGTGGGAGGCTTTAACGCCATGAAAGCGCTCAGCGAAAGGAACGACGATTATCTTACCGCCAGTCGCCCTTACGATAAGGACCGCGACGGTTTCGTGATGGGAGAGGGCGCGGGCAGCCTGATCCTCGAAGATCTCGATCATGCGCTTAGCCGCGGCGCGACTATCTACGCTGAAATTGCCGGCGCCGGCGCCACGGCCGACGCCCACCATATTACCGCGCCGCATCCCGAAGGGCTGGGCGCTAAGAATGTTATGCTTTCTGCCCTGCAGGACGCGGGAATGGAGCCCTCTGATATCGATTATATCAATTCTCATGGCACGTCCACCCCGCTGGGAGATATTGCAGAAGTAAAAGCCATTATGGATGTGTTTGGCGAGCAGGCTTTTAAGCTGAATATCAGCTCCACCAAATCCATGACCGGGCATTGCCTCGGCGCTGCCGGAGTGGTAGAAGCGATCGCCTGTATCATGGCGGTGCAGCACGACCTGGCCCCTCCGACCATCAATCATTTTACCGACGATCCCGAACTGGACAGCAGGCTGAACTTTACCTTTGGAAAAGCGCAACATAGAACCATAAGGGCTGCATTGAGCAACACGTTCGGTTTCGGCGGCCATAATGCCTGCGTGATCGTAAAAAAATTCGTTTCCTAAAACAACTCCTGTTGTTTATCGTTCATATTAACGCAGGCTGTCTGAAGCGATGAGCGTTTGATTTCAGCATGCGGACGCTGAATATAAAACTGTAGTTGAACCAATACCTATAATGCTAAGGCTTGTTTGCTTAGCGAAAAATTTGTAGATTGTATACTGTGGGAATCCTGGACCGCTTTATTGGAAATAGAATAAGCGCATCTTTTAAGAAAAACCTGCGAAATGTATTGGGCTTTGCTCCCGGCAAAACCGCCCTTTACCAGGCTGCGCTTACCCACCGCTCCGTAAGAGATAATGTCGACGAAAATAACGAACGCCTGGAATATCTTGGCGACGCCATTCTCAGCGGCATCATTGCAGATTTTTTGTTTAAGAAATACCCTTACAAGGAAGAAGGCTTTCTTACCGAAATGCGCAGCAAGATGGTGAACAGGAATAAGCTCAATGAGATCGCCATCAAAATGGGCATCAAAAAGATCACCCAGTTCAACAAATTTGACAACTCTCTCAAGATCAGCCAGATATTCGGCAATACGCTGGAGGCGCTCGTAGGCGCCATCTACCTCGACAAGGGTTTTAAGCAGACCCAGCGCTGGGTGCTGGAGCGCATGATCATGCCTTATCTTTTTATGGAAGATCTCGAAAACCTGGAAATAAACCACAAGAACAGGCTATACGGCTGGGCAAATAAAAATGGCAAGACCCTGGAGTTTGAAACCCTTAACGAACGGATCGAAGGGGGAAGAAGATTGTTTACCATTGGCGCGGTGGTCAATGGCGAGCTGATCACCGAAGCCAAGGCTTACAATAAAAAAGACGCCAGCCAGATCGCCGCTTCCCTGGCCCTCGAAAAGCTGGGCCTGAACAAGATCGCCGAAAACGGCGATGGCGAATAAGCAAAAGACCAGGATGGCCGAATTTCTGAGATCTCTGATGAGGCCTCCTTCGCGCCGGCCGGCGCCCCGATTGGGTCGCTATGCTCCCTTTATATCCGACCTTTAACACCAACCCGACTTCACGCAAGACCAAAAAATACCTCTCCAAAAAAGAAAACGCACATCTCATAACAATTTTCGGGGAGACCCTATTTTATCTCCATACAGAGTTCAATGAGCGTGCCGTTGGTCGATTTGGGATGTAAAAAACACACCAGTTTGTTGTCGGCCCCTTTTTTCGGCTCCTGGTTGAGCAATACAAATCCCTCTTCCGATAAACGCTTCATCTCGGCTTCAATATCGTCCACTTCGAAAGCGATATGATGAATGCCCTCTCCTTTTTTGCTGATATAGCCCGCAATAACGCTTTGTTCGTCGGCCGCCTCCAGCAGCTCCAGCTTGGTTTCGCCGGTCCTCAGGAAAGCCGTGTTCACCCGCTCCGACGCCACCGATTCCGTCTTGTAACACCGGGTATCTAACAGCTTTTCGAATAAGGGCACGGCGGTTGCAAGTTCTTTTACGGCGATACCGATATGTTCTATATGTTTCATGCGGTATAAATTATCAGGCAAGTTATCATAATTTATGTCTGCGAAGCAGGGCTGCTTAAAAAGGAGCGAAGATGGCGGCGCCCATGCTATCTTCAGCGACCCCGCTCCGGCGATCCCGGCGGCGGTCCGCAGCCAGACCCCGGCCGGTTCATCTGGTAAAATAAGCACAAATTAGTTCCGGAGAATGGGCGATTGGGCCTGTTTAGCCTAATTTTGCAAGGGTTCCCGGCCGGATAAAACAAAAAGACCAGGACTCATGCCTATTTGATAAAAGGGCTTGCCCGCAGTGATAAAACGCCGGAGGACCATAAAAAGATCGCGCGGGTGTTCTTTGTTGGAAAAACAATTAAAAAACGGTAGAAAATATCGCGAGGATGCTGACATTCCCTGTTTACCTGGATCATAACGCCACTACGCCCTGCGATCCCCGGGCGCTGGAAGCGATGATGCCGTTTTTTACGGAAAATTTCGGCAACGCCGCCAGCCGCCATCATGCGTTCGGGTGGCAGGCGGCAGAAGGCGTGGCCTATGCCCGGGAACAGGTCGCCGCCCTGATCGGCGCGGATCCCTCCGAAATTATTTTTACCTCCGGGGCCACAGAAAGCGATAACCTGGCGATCAAGGGCGTTTTTGAAAGGTATGCTTCAAAAGGAAACCATATCATCACAGCCAATACCGAACACAAGGCCGTGTTGGATACCTGTAAGCATCTTGAGCGAAGGGGAGGGGAGATTACCTGGCTCGAAGCCGGTCCCGATGGCCGGGTCAACCCGGAAGCGCTGGAAGCGGCGATAAGGCCCTCGACCATCCTGATCGCGATCATGTACGCCAACAATGAGACGGGAACCATACAGCCCGTCAGGGAGATCGCGGAGATCGCCAGGCGGCATGGGGTATTGTTTTTTTCGGATGCGGTGCAGGCAGTTGGAAAGATACCGGTGAACACAGCCCTCGACGGGATCGACCTGATGGCGTTTACGGCGCATAAGATGTACGGTCCCAAAGGCGTAGGCGCGCTGTATGTAAGGCGGAAAAACCCGCGCGTATCCCTTTCCGCCCAGATAGACGGCGGCGGTCATGAAAAAGGCATGCGCAGCGGCACCCTTAATGTGCCGGGCATTGTGGGGTTCGGCAAGGCCTGCGCGCTGAGAATGGAAGAAATGGAAGCGGACGCCTCCCGGCTGTCGAAGCTTCGCGACAGGCTTGAAAATGGTTTATTGCAACTGGAAGAAACCTATGTGAACGGCAGCCGCGAACACCGGCTGCCCCATGTAAGCAATCTGGCTTTCCGGTATGTGGAAGGAAACGGCCTGCTGCTGGGCTTTAACAAGAAAATAGCGGTCTCCACCGGGTCGGCCTGCGCATCGGCTTCGCCGGAACCCTCCTATGTGTTAAAAGCGCTGGGATTGGGCGACGAGCTGGCGCACAGTTCCCTGCGGTTCAGCTTGGGGAAGGATACCAGCGAAGAACAGGTTGATTTCACCATCCGGCAGGTATCGGAAACGGTCAACGCGCTGAGGGCTGCCAGCCCGCTCTGGCAATGGTTTAAGGAAGGACAGGATATGGACGCGGCGACCTGGGCCCATCCTTCGGCAAAGGTTCTAACGGAATCCAGTAAACGCCGTATCGAATAAGGCTCGGGAGAAGGCGCCCGGCGGCGGATAACAAAAAAACATTGAATGCGTTTTATATAAAATAAAAACACCATGATCTACGTAAGCGATAAAGCAAAGGCCCAGGTCCTGGCGCTCAGGCAGAAGGCCCAGGTTGAAGGAGAGCCCGAAATGTTCCTGCGGGTTTCCGTGGTCGGGGGCGGCTGCTCGGGGTTGAGCTATAAAATGGATTTTGACAATGTATCGAAGCCGGGAGACCAGGTATTTGAAGACAATGGCGTGAAAGTGGTCACCGATCTTAAAAGCTTTCTTTACCTCGTTAATACCACCCTTGATTTTTCAGACGGCCTCAACGGAAAAGGATTTCATTTTCATAATCCCAATGCAAGCCGCAGCTGCGCCTGCGGAGAAAGCTTCGCTGTATAAGGCATGCGCGCGTCCCTGATCCAATATACCTAATATGCCTTATTTTCGCAACCATGCGCTCTGTTTGTAAAAAAGAATTGCGGCAGTTTTTCAGCAGCCTTACGGGCTATATTGCCGTTGTCTTTTTTTTGCTGGTTGCCGGGATGCTCCTGTTTGTATTGCCCGATAATATCCTGGATTTCGGTTATGCCACCCTGGAAAGGTTTTTCCAGGTCGCGCCCTGGATATTGCTGACGCTGATCCCCGCGATCACCATGCGTAGTTTCTCCGAAGAGTTCAGGAACGGCACCTTCGAGATCTTACAGACCATGCCCCTTTCGCCCTGGCAACTGGTATCCGGAAAATATTTTGCCGCCTTTATCGTAACGCTGATCGCCTTGCTCCCCACGCTGATCTACCCGGTCAGCCTGCAGCAGCTCGCGGCTGGCGGCGGCATTGATACCGGCGGCATCGCGGGCTCTTATATAGGGTTGGTCCTGCTGTCGGCCTCCTTTGTGGCCATCGGCATCTGCTGCAGCAGCTTTACCCCAAACGCCGTGGTTGCCTTTATAGCCAGCATCTTCGTGTGTTTGGCGGCGTATGGCAGCTTTACCGCGTTCAGCCGCATTCCTGTTTTTGAAGGGGGCGCGGATTATTACCTTGAAATGTTGGGGATCGATTTTCACTACCGCAGCCTCAGCCGCGGCGTGGCAGATACCCGCGATATTATTTATTTTCTTAGCGTGATCGGGTTGTTCCTCGTCATCACCCACCGGAACCTGATAAAACGGCGAGCATGAATAAACTGATGTCCTCAAAATATTGGTGGGTATACCTGGTCGCAGTTATTGCCGCTGTCAATTATATCGCGTCCGTTTTTCATTACCGGATCGATCTTACCCAGGAAAAAAGATATACGCTTTCTCATCCTACCAAAAGATTGCTTAAGGGGCTGAAGGAGGAAATAAATGTAACTGTATTCCTGCACGGCGATCTTCCCGCCGATTTCCGCAATCTCCGCAATAGCGCAGAAGAATTGCTGCAGGAATTCCGCGAGCTCGCGCCCAATGAGCTGCGCTTTACGTTTAAAAGACCGGGAGAGGGGCTGTCCGAAGAAGAGAAAATAGCTTATCAGCTTTATCTCGACAGCCTGGGCATCCGCCCCACCAATGTGAGGGTGCAGTTAAAAGCGGGAGAATCGCAGGAAGAGCGGCTTGTCTACCCTGGCGCCCTGGTGAGCGCCGGCGACCGGGTCATGGCGATCGACCTGCTGCAGGGACAGGATATGGGGGGCGGACTACAGACGCTGAACATTGCCAACGCCCTGCTGGAATATAAATTTGCCAACGCCATTCAAAAGCTTGTCCAGGAAAGGGCGCCGGTAGTAGGTTACCTGGTGGGCAACGGGCAAGCCCTTACCTATAATGTGTACGACCTGATCGAAAAAACCCTTAAACCCGCTTATGGGTTTGGATTCGTGCCGATCGACAGCCTTCCCGTCATCCCCCTCGATTTTGACGCCATCATCGTGTTTAAACCTACCCAACGGTTCAGTGACGAGCAGAAGCTGAAACTCGACCAGTATGTGATGCATGGGGGAAAACTGATCTGGATGATCGATAATCTCTATGCTGAAATGGATAGCCTGATGCGCGCGCAGAATGATTTTGTGGCGTTCGACCGGGGGCTGAATATCGAGGATCTGCTATTCCGATATGGCGTGCGCATAAACCAGGACCTGGTGCAGGACCTGCAATGCGATAAGATACCGCTGGCGGTGGGCAGCTTTGGCGGCAATCCCCAGATCGAATTGGTTTCCTGGCAATATTTTCCGCTGTTGTCTTCCTATTCCGATCATCCCATCGCTAAAAACCTGAATACCGTATTGTCGGTCTTCCCCAATTCGATAGACACCGTGGAAGCGGAAGGCATACGCAAGACCGTATTGCTGGCTACCTCGGCCCATTCCCGCACGCTGTCCACCCCTGCCATCGTTTCGTTAAACAGCGTACGCACCGAGGACGATCTTAAATTGTTTAACCGCGGCCATATTCCTGTGGCTGTCCTGCTGGAAGGAGATTTTACTTCCCTGTATGCCCATCGCATCAGGCCCGGCCTGGCGGACAGCCTGGGCAGGATCCATGGCCAGCCCTATCTGGCGGCTTCAGCAGCCGGGAACCGGATGATCGTTATCGCGGATGCGGATATCGCCGGCAATGTGGTGACGCAGAATGAAGGGCCCCTGCCAATGGGCATGAACCAGTTTACAAAAACGCAGTACGCAAATAAGGATTTTATTACCAATTGCATTGAATATCTTGTCAACCCCTCAGGCATCCTGTCCGCCCGTTCCAAGACCCTTGCATTGCGATTGCTGGATCCTGCAAAGGTAGAAGCGGAAAAAACCAGGTGGCAGTTGATGAATGTGGGGTTGCCGATTGCGGCAGTGTTGCTGTTGGCGGCGATATACCAGGCGTTGAGGAGAAAAAAATTTGTGATAAATAAATAAGAAGCATGACTACCGACCAGTTAACTTATCTAGCATTTGGAGGCTTACTGATACTGGCCCTTGTATTTGACCTTGGCCTGCTGAGCAAAAAAACTTCGCATATCACCATGCGGAAAGCGTTTATGCAAACCGCTTTCTGGGTAACCCTTGCCCTGAGCTTTATGTTTTTTGTATGGTATGAATACGGTAGGGAAATAGCTTTTGAATACCTGAGCGCCTATCTTACCGAATGGTCGCTGAGTATCGATAATATTTTTGTCTTTATTCTTATTTTTTCCTTTTTCGGCGTAAAAGAAAAATTCTATGCGCGGGTGCTGCTCCTGGGGATACTCATGGCTATCGTGTTCCGCGTGATCTTTATCAGCATCGGCATAGCGCTGGTGGAAAGGTTTCACTGGCTGCTCTATATCTTCGGCGCCATCCTGCTCTTCACCGGCATTAAAATGTTTTCTGCCAAGCACGATGAGGAGATCGATCTTTCCAAAAACAAAGTGTATAATTTCCTGAAGCGTTTCTGGCCGCTTATTCCGGAGGACGGCGAGGGTAAATTCACCATTCGCCGGAACGGCAAAAAATATTATACGACCATTTTTGTAGTGGTGGTAATGCTGGCCACCACCGATATCGTATTTGCGCTGGATTCGATTCCCGCCGTTTTCGGCATCTCCACCCATCGCGTGGTGATCTACACCTCTAATATATTTGCCGTGCTCGGGTTGCGTTCCCTTTTCTTTTTGTTGAAGGGGGCCGTGGGCAAATTCTCGCACTTGCAGCAGGGTATCGCCGTCGTGCTGGTATTTATCGGGTTGAAAATGCTGGCGGAGATATTTCATATTAAGGTGCCGGTATATGTTTCCCTGCTGGTGATCATGGTATGCCTTGCGGCTTCTGTGGTGTATTCCATTTATGTCGCTGCCAGGGAGCCCGAGCCGGAGGATAAGGGGCAGGACGCCGACCTTCATTAAAATATTTTCATTGCGATATAGCTTCGGTCAAATAGCGTCGATCATAAAAGGGAATATCCTTAACCTGCCTGGGGACAGGGAGGTCCGCGACCTTGCGCTGGACAGCCGGAAGATCGTTTTCCCGGAGACCGCTTTGTTTTTTGCCTTAAGGGGCCCGCGCCGCGACGGACAGGCTTTTGTCCGGGATGCATATGAAAAAGGCGTCCGGAACTTTGTGATAGCAGATCCGGCGGCGCAGGATATCCCCGACGCTAAGGGCGGGGCAGAAGCGAACGCTGACGATTTGGAGAACGACAATGTTGCGATGGCAGGCGATTCCCGGCATGGCCTGCAGGCCATCGTTGAAGACCTGGAAAATGCTAATATCGTAGCGGTGAATGATCCGCTCGCAGCCCTGCAGCAACTGGCTGCCTTTCATCGCAACCGGTTCTCCATTCCGGTCATCGGCATCACCGGCAGCAACGGCAAGACCATCGTGAAGGAATGGCTGAACCAGGCTCTGGGCGACCGGTTCGCGATCGTGAGAAGTCCCAAAAGCTACAATTCCCAGATAGGCGTTCCGCTGAGCGTATGGCAACTGAACCCCTCATTTACCCTCGGCATATTTGAGGCGGGCATTTCCCGCCCCGGCGAGATGGACCGGCTGCAACCCATCATCCGGCCAACCATCGGCGTATTTACCAATATCGGCGAAGCGCATGCGGAGGGCTTCGCCGGTCTGCGGGAAAAGATCAGGGAAAAACTCGAATTGTTCAAAGAAACAAAGACCCTGGTCTACTGCAAAGACTCGCTTCTCCTTCATGAAGAAATCATATTGTTCTGCGAGCGGCTGTCGGCCCGGGGCATCCGGCCTTTTGAAACGATCGCCTGGAGCCGCTCGGCAGGCGACGCTTTGCTGCAGTCGCTACAGATCGAAAAAGGGAACGACCGCACGGTGATTACCGCTGTTCAGGGTTCGGCGCCTAGCCGGATCGCCATTCCCTTTACCGACGACGCTTCCATTGAGAACGCGATCCATTGCTGGTGCGTATTGTTGCATCTTGGCGAACCTGAAGCGTCGATCCGGCAGAAAATGGCGGCGCTTCAGCCGGTGGCCATGCGGCTGGAACTGAAGGATGGCATAAATGATTGTTCGGTTATTAATGATAGTTATAGCGCCGATCTGAGCTCCCTGGCCATCGCGCTGGATTTTCTCGATCAGCAGACGCAGCATGATAAACATACTGTTATTCTTACCGATTTCCTGGAAAGCGGCCGCAATGAAGAAGCGTTGTATGGCGCCATCGCCGACGCATTGGATCAGCGGCGTATCAGCCGGTTTATCGGCATTGGCGCCGGCATGACGGCCCACAAAAGGGCATTTGAAAAAAACAGGAACAGGGAGAACCTGTTTTTCGATTCCATCCATGCCTTCAAGGAACAGTTCCACCGGCTTCATTTTGCGCATGAGACCATCCTGCTGAAGGGCGCCAGGGTATTCGGACTGGAAGAAGCGAACGAACTGCTGGAGCGGCAAACCCATCAGACGGCGCTGGAAATAGACCTCGGCGCCTTATTGCATAATCTTCGCGCGCACCAGCGCCTGCTGCATCCGTCGACCAAACTGATGGCAATGGTAAAGGCCTTTTCGTATGGCAGCGGCAGTTATGAGATCGCCGCGGCCCTGCAGTTTAACAAGGTGGATTATCTCGCGGTGGCCTATGCAGACGAGGGGGTGGACCTTCGCAAGGGAGGGATCAGCCTGCCCATCATGGTGATGAATCCCGATATACATGCCTTCCCTGTCCTGGCGCAGTACCATCTCGAGCCGGCGGTCTATTCGCCCCGGGTATTAAGGGCGTTGGAAGACTTCCTGGACAAAGAGGGGTTGAACCGGTTCCCGGCGCACCTGGAACTGGAAACAGGTATGAACCGGTTAGGCTTTACAGAGGAAGATATTCCGTTTTTGCTCGAAGCGGCGCGGTCGGACCGGTTTCGCATACAGAGCATTTTCAGCCATCTTGCAGCCAGCGAAGATCCGGCGATGGACGATTTCACCAACCGGCAGGCCAGCCTTTTCCGGGAGCTGTCAGATCAACTCAAAAAGGCGCTGGATTATCCTGTGCTCCGGCACCTGCTCAATACTTCCGGCATCCTCCGCCATTCCCATCTCCAGTTCGATATGGCGCGGATAGGAATAGGCTTATATGGCATCCGGTCCGGCAATGAACTGGACCTGCAGCAGGTATCCACGCTAAAAACCGCTATCGCCCAGGTCAAATCGCTGAAAGCGGGCGAATCCGTCGGGTATGGAAGGGCGGGCGTGGTTAGCAGGCCTTCCCGGATCGCCACGGTAAGGATAGGGTATGCCGACGGCTACCCCAGGAGATTAGGCAATGGCAGGGGAAGGATGCTGGTGAGGGGAGCGCTGGCGCCGACGATAGGGAATATCTGCATGGATATGACCATGATCGATATCACGGATATCCCGGAGGCAGGGGAGGGCGACGAGGCGACGGTATTTGGCAAATCCCTGCCCGTGGAGCAGGTGGCGGCATGGGCGGACGCCATCCCTTATGAGATCCTGACCGGCGTTTCGCAACGGGTAAAAAGGGTCTATTTCCAGGATTAAACAAGGTATCCCCGCCGCGTTAAACCGCGGGATAAAAGGGGCCTTTCGAAGGTTAAACTGGCGCGCATTATCTTATCTTTGGAGCACAAAACGTTTTTTATTGTGAAGAGCAGAACGGTAGTATTTATAATTCTGGCTATCATTATTGCGGATCAGGCATTGAAAGTATGGGTCAAGACCCATATGCTTTATCATGAACAGATCTTTATTATAAAACCCTGGTTTCGGTTGTTTTTCATTGAGAATGAAGGCATGGCCTGGGGATGGAAGTTCGGGGGCGAATGGGGGAAGATGGCGCTTACCCTTTTCCGGTTGGTAGCCGTCATATTCGGCGTATTCTATATCAGGGATATTGTCCGGAAAAAACTTCCACAGGGGTTCATTGTTTGCGTCGGGATGATATTTGCGGGGGCGCTGGGCAACCTGATCGACAGTCTTTTTTATGGAATGATCTTCTCCGGGAGCGATCTGGGCATGCCGCTGGCTACCCTTTTTCCCGAAGGAGGCGGGTATGCGGGGTTTTTACATGGCCGGGTGGTAGATATGTTGTATGTGCCTATTATTGACGATAAGCTGCTGCCTTCCTGGATCCCGGTTTGGGGGGGAGAGCGGTTTACTTTTTTTTCGCCTATATTTAATATTGCCGACGCTTCGATATCCGTTGGCGTGATCGCTATATTGATATTTCAGAAGAAATTTTTTAAGAAGAATCCTCACGAAGAGCCTCATCCAACAATCGAACCGAATAACCGAATCAAAGATCCCGCCGGAGTTGCATAGAAACGATATACTCTTGCGGCAAACCAGGTTAAGCACTTAAAAACTTCGATCGATGAGAATGATTAGATATTTTTCTTTTTGTCTGGCAGCCCTGATGATCTTCTTTTCCTGCAGGAAAGAAACAAGCTGGGAAATTGGAGACGGGCTTCCGCCAATTGAAGGAAAATGGGAGTTTACAGTACCGGGGCAAACGTATCAGGGCCCGCTGGATTCGGCCTATATTTATGATTATGGCCCTTACCAGGAGCTCTTTCTTTTCGGTAGCGCCCCCGACGTGGAGGGAGAGCTGATCCTGCGCGTAATAGGCCTCGAAATAACGTCGGGCTCATACCCCAATCCGGCTGCCTTTTTTATATATGGAGAGAATGGCGCCCCGCTTTTTCTGAACGATCCTTCCGAGGAGGGCGCGTTCACGCTTACGATCACTTCCCTGGATTCTGTTTCTGTATCAGGGACCTTTTCGGGAAAGGTACTCGATGGGCTGGGCAATGAAAAAACGCTGACCGATGGAAAGTTCACCGCTATGCTGAACAGGGACGTTGAACAGCCTCCCCAGATCGCGCTGGGACAGCTAACGCTCTGGTCGAAAGATATGTGCCCCGGCCCCGGAGAAGGGATAAAGGTTACGGTAGATAATCAAACCGGCTTTATTACCCAATCCCTTGCAAGCGAGCCTTCCTGCGATGGAGAGGGAACAACTAATATTGTGCTCCTCGCGGGTCATTACACGATCAAGGCGGAATGCGGGGATAAGATCGTTTATTATGAAGTGGATATTGAAGAGAACCAATGCACGGTGTTGGAAGTCGAGTTGAATGATGCGCCGGTATTTACGGATTATTTTCCCGATACAGACGGGTCCAGTTGGGTCTACCAGGATGCGGCGGATACCGATAGAACGGCTACGACTGTCGTCAGTTCGGAGACAGAGCAAATAGACGGCAGGGTTTACCGTAAGTTTACCGATCTCAGCGGCGCGACAAGATATTATCGCAAGGAAGGTAATGAATATTACGAGTACGCAGCGCTCAGTCACAGCAATGCTGTAACAGATCCGCCCCTGATTGAATATACTTTTTTAAAGGATAATGCGGCAAAAAATGATTCCTGGGAAACGTCCGCATATAATTTAAAGCTTTCAGGCGTGACGATCAGGGGGAAGCTTCGGTTTACCATTGCGGACAGGGATTTCAGTCAAACCATCGCAGGCAGGCAGTACAATAATCTTATCGCGGTATTTACCGAGCTGTTGGTTTCCCTGGACGGCGGCTCCAGTTTCACTCCGGTTAGTTCATACACAACCATCTATGCGAAGGGTATCGGCGTGGTATATACGGAAACGCCCGATCCTTTAACGCAATGGGAGCTTAAAAGTTATTCGTTGAATCCGTAAAGGCGCCGACAGCGGGATCAGGGAGTTTTCACCAGGATCTTATTGATTATTTTCTGATTGATCTCCACCCTCAGGATATAGGTGCCCTTGCTCAATACCGATAGCCCGTCGATGGATACCCGGGTTATTCCCTTGGTAACCCCGATATTCCGCTTCCTGATCACCCTGCCGTAATTGTCCAGCAGGGAAACGACGGCCTGAGCGTCTTCGACCGCTTCGAGTTCAAAGGAGATCTTATCGTTGAACGGGTTCACCAGCGAGCGGATGCCGGGTTCGGGTATATTGCTGATGATGATGGTTCGGGTATAAACCTGTTTATCTCCTTCGATGATCTTTACCCGGTACTGCGCGGGCTGCGTCAGCGTTCCGGGATCAGTGAAGGTATAGGTCTTGCTGCTATTGGACGCTCCGGCGCCGGCGATCCGGCCGATGCGATAGAACAGCCGTCCGTTGTCGCTTCGCTCGATCTCGTATTGCGTATGGGCGGCTTCGTTAGGAGCGGTCCATTCCAGCTGCGCATGCTTGCCGGACAATCTGCCTGTCAGCGTCACCGATTGCTCCTCCAGTACAACGCAATTTGTTGTCGAGATGGTCACTTGTGAAGTACCCTGGAAAGAGCATTCGGGATCGTCGAGGTTCTGCGCCGTGGAAGCGACGGTGAAGCGGTATTGACTCAGGTGGTCGGAGCTATCGGCAATCTTAGAAGCAGGCACCATGTGCGCCACATAGGTTCCTGACCCGTCGGGAATGCCTTCGCCGGTAGCGGGGATCGTCCAGGTTAGCCCGCCGTCCATGCTTTTCTCCCACCGGTAATGGTTATAGTTTCTAAAGAAAGAGCTTACGGTAGTGTTGATATCCATTTGTGTGCCGATGCATATCTCCGAGTTATTGCTTGGCACCAGGGTCAGCTCGGGGTTACAGCTGACAAGAGCGATATCATCAATGGCCCAGTCGTTCCCGCCGCCGCCGGAAGCGTTATTCCGGATGGAAATGGTAATGGAGCTCTGGGTTGGGCCGGTACGGAAAAGGAAACCTTTTTTCTGCCAGCCCAGGGTATCTATCTCCCCGGTAGAATACCGGTCGAGATCGTCAATGGCAAATGCAAGATTGGGATAAACGCCGGGTTTATAGGTAGCCGTACCCGATGAGTCGGCGCCGCATACCCGGCAAATATTTTTCACCCATAAGGAAAATTCATAAGAAGTGTTGGGGCATAAGCCGGTGATGTTTTGGCGATAGGCTTCAGAAGTAGCATAGTCGGCGTTCACCACCAGCATATATCCTCCCTCAGAACCTGGCGCAGTCGGCGGGTTGCCTGCGGAAGTTGTAGACCCGGTATGGTCGCCCATGATATCCCAGTAACCAGTGAACATCCTGTTGGCGCAGGAGGCAGAGGCGGGGGGATTGCCCGAAGTGGAGGTCGGACAGTTGGGCCTGATCTGCGCGTTGGCGTTTGTACTGCCCCAGGGGCTGATATTGTTCAGTATAGCGTAACTGCCATCCGTCAACGCTGCCAGCGGCAGGGTAGGGGGCGCGTATGACCGGTAAAGATAATTGGGGATATTAAACACCGGGGCTGTGGTGCGGCTCTGTACAAAGCCGCTGTCGAATGTGCCCCCAGCTTCATTTACAAAGTTTTTTCCTACCGAATTGCTACAGATCGGGTCGTTGGTGGAGATCAGGATCTTGTATCTGATGGAATTCTGCACCTGGTCGGAGCCGTTTGACGTGAGCTTGTACCGCATCTGGCCGGCGCCCAGGGTAATCGTGTCGCCGATGTTTCCGGTAACCACCACCCTGTAAGAAGCGGTGACCAGCACGCCGCCGTTGGCGCGGGGCTTGTCCTGGGTGCGGCCGGAAATGGTCCGGGTATAGATATTTCCTGCGCCTGTGGCGTCATTGGATGTGCTTGTGGGCGCGGTGGCGCCGTTGCCCAGGTTGATCTTGATATTGTATTGTCCCGCAGAAGGAGAAGCATTATATCGTCCGGGATCGGTATCTGCGGCCAGGGTCCAGCTTTTATAGGTTAGTCCTTCATTGGTGATCAGTCGTAAGGAATCATCCGCGAATGCGGTATTGGACGGGATATTGTCGATATACCGGGCGGCATAAACAATGTAGTTAGAACCATTAAAACCTCCCGGAAAATAAATATTGGTGCGGATCTCCAGTATATCGCCGGGTTCAACCGTGCCGCCAATCGTTTTCTTTGTAACATTCACATAGCTGTTACCAAACTTCACCTGGGCGGATGCCAGGAGACTCACCGACATACAGACCAGCCAGAATGTTAGAAACCTGAGCGTAAGCTCGATGGAGAGTAGAGGTTTTTTCATCGGTTTGGATTATTTCGGATTTATGCTGTGTAAATCTAATATAAAGGCCTTGTCTTTTCAATCGTATTAATACCCATGCTTGACCTGCCTTTATACCAACTGGGATCACAAACAAAGGCCATCCTGCGAATAGATCCGGAAACTGCCGCCTGTCAAAGCCCACAATACATTAATTATATAACGACCAGACGGCTCCCTTATTTCGTATATGAAATAAAATTATATTTTTAAGGTTCTTTTCGAAATCATTAAGGGCCCGGATCGTTGCCGAGCCCTTAGCGGACTATTTATTTTAAGGGAATGAAAAACAATGATTTATGCTTGTTGTGCTCGAAGCATAGGCATTTTACGCCGAGGCCTCGGCTTTGTGCCCTGGTCCGGTATCTCCCGATGCTTGCCGGCTTATAGGGGAAACCGAGCTCAAGCTATGGCCCTGGGCCAGGTTTAGGAAGGCGCGGCTAATCAATATTCCCCACCATTTTTTCGGGAACCACCCATTCGTCGAATTGTTCCGGCGTCAGATAGCCCAGTTTCACCGCCATTTCTTTCAGGGTAGATCCTTCCTTATGCGCTTTCTGGGCAATTTCCGCGGCTTTATAGTAGCCGATATGCGTGTTCAGGGAGGTTACCAGCATCAGCGAGTTCTCAACGTGTTTCCTGATATTGGCTTCAATAGGTTCGATTCCCGTCGCGCATTTGTCGTTGAAGGATGTGCAGCCGTCGCCGATCAGCCGCGCGCTATGAAGGAAGTTGAAGATGATCATCGGTTTAAAAACATTCAGCTCAAAATGACCGGTGGCGCCGCCGACATTGATCGCTACATCATTGCCCAGTACCTGGGCGGCGATCATGGTGAGCGCCTCGCATTGCGTGGGGTTCACCTTGCCCGGCATGATCGACGATCCGGGCTCGTTATCGGGTATAAACAGTTCGCCTATGCCTGAGCGTGGTCCGGAAGAAAGTAAACGAACATCATTAGCGATCTTCATCAGGCTGACGGCAACAGTCTTTAAGGCGCCATGGGCTTCCACAATTGCGTCGTGCGAGGCGAGCGCTTCAAACTTATTGGGCGCGGTTATAAAAGGAAGCCCGGTCAATGCGGCAATATGCTTCGCGACGTTCTCCGCATAGCCCTTTGGCGTGTTGATGCCTGTTCCCACGGCGGTTCCGCCGAGGGCAAGCTCCGACAAATGGGGCAGGGTATTCCGGATGGCCTTTAATCCATGATCAAGCTGCGAAACATATCCGCTGAACTCCTGTCCCACAGTGAGGGGAGTGGCGTCCATACAATGTGTTCTGCCGATCTTTACCACCTTCATGTATTTGCGGCTTTTTTCTGCCAGCGTGTCGCGGAGTTTTTCAATACCGGGAATGGTAAGCTCCGTTAGCATTTTATAAGCTGCGATATGCATAGCGGTGGGGAAGGTATCGTTTGACGACTGCGATTTGTTGACATCGTCATTGGGATGCAGGAACTTTTCCTTATCGGTTAGCTGCCCCCCCTTGATCACATGGCCCCTGTAAGCGACGACCTCGTTTACATTCATATTGCTTTGCGTGCCGCTGCCGGTTTGCCAAACGACCAGCGGAAAGGAATCGTTCAGTTTACCGGCAATGATCTCATCGCAGACCTGGCCGATCAGGTCGCTTTTCTCCTTGCTCAATACCCCCGCTTCGAGATTGGTCAACGCTGCGGCTTTTTTCAGGTAAGCAAATGCCCGGATAATTTCCCTGGGCATTTTATTGATATCCTGAGCGATCCTGAAATTGTCGATGCTGCGTTGGGTCTGGGCTCCAAACAATGCGTCGGCGGGCACTTTTACCTCGCCCATGGTGTCTTTTTCAATCCGGTAGTTCATAATCTGCGTATATAATATATAATGATTAATCGATGTTAAGCGCGCTATTCCTGTTGCGCGGGCATATTTGCAAAACAGGGCGGCGTTATCTTTGGCCTAACCATTAAGGTTAGGATCTGAAACTTTGTTACTTCCCTGTAAATACAGGCTTCCTTTTTTCCAGGAAAGCGGTCTTACCTTCCTGCATATCAGCGGTGGCAAAACAATCGCCAAACGCCTTTGCCTCTACTTCATAGCCATTCTGCTGCTCATCGTGCACGGCGTTTGCCGCGGCGATGACCCAGCCCACGGCCAGCGGGGCCCTGGTATTGATCAGCTGCAGCAGTTCTTTTGTTTTCGGCAGCAGCTCATCCTGCGCATATACATGATTGACCAACCCGTATTGCAGCGCTGTTGCCGCGTCGATGATGGATCCCGTCATCAGCAGTTCCATGGCCCTACCCTTGCCGATCAATTGCGTAAGGCGCTGCGTGCCCCCATATCCCGGAACCAGACCCAGGTTCACCTCAGGCTGCCCGAACCGGGCGTTCTCGGAAGCTACCCTGAAGTGACAGGCCATGGCCAGTTCGCATCCGCCCCCCAGCGCAAATCCGTTTACGGCGGCGATCACCGGTTTGGGCGAGCGTTCTATCTTAAAGAACACATCGAGCCCTTTTTTAGCAATGGCCATGCCTTCTTCGCGGCTTCCCGTCAACTCCGATATATCCGCGCCCGCCGCGAAAGCCTTTGTTCCGGCGCCGGTCAGGATGATCGATCTTACTTCTTTATTTGCCAGCGCTTCATCTATCGCCAATCCCAGTTCGGTCATCAGGAGATTATTGATGGCGTTCAGCTTGTCGGGCCTGTTAATAGTAATGACAAGGATATTGTTCTCAAGCGCTGTTAATAAGGTCTGGTACATAAGGAATATTTAATGTTGTTCATCAATGGCGCCGCATGGTTAAAAATTGCGGCGTTCTGCTGCCCAGTTTCGTATATACCCGGCAATTTCAGCGGTATTTGTTCCGGGAGGAAAGAGTTTGCCCACGCCAAGATCCTGCAAGGTTTTGCGGTCTTCTTCCGGGATGATACCGCCCCCCGTTACCAACACGTCGTCCATCTGTTTTTCCTTCATCAGCGCCATCAGCTTTGGGAAAACGGTCATGTGCGCGCCGCTGAGGATGCTGATGCCAATAGCGTCGACATCTTCCTGTAAGGCTGCGTTGACCACCATTTCGGGGGTCTGCCGCAATCCGGTATAGATCACTTCCATTCCCGCATCCCGGAGGGAGGCGGCGATGACCTTTGCTCCGCGGTCGTGCCCGTCGAGGCCTATCTTGGCGACCAGTACGCGGATCGGACGATTTAGTGCATGTGTCATAATTTGTTTTCAGCGATTGAAGGCAACCCCCTTGCGAGGGTCGTCCCTGCTAATGTTAATAAGCCGGTTTATATGAACGGGGCGGTTATCATGATATGGTCTCTTCTTCCGCCTATTTTATAATGAGTCCGGCCATCATAATGAGCCGATGGTTGATTGGATCCTTTTGATGGTTTCTTCCTTTCCAATCAAGGCGGCGATATCGAAAACGCCGGGACCCGTTTTTGATCCCGCCAGCATAATGCGCAGCGGCATCAGCGCGTCGCCCGGTTTTATATTCCGGGCAGCGGCAAGATCCTTGAAATCCTTTTCCAGCTCCGGCGCGCTCCATTCGGTTATCGCGCCGCTCCGGCCGATCCAATCCACAAACAGCGCTTTCTTTTCTTCATTCCATTTTGCCCTGATGGCGTCCAGGTCGTACGCTGCCGGCGTTTCGAAAAAGAAATGGCTGTTCGGCCAAAGCTCTTCCAGGAACACGCACCGTTCTTTAATCAGTCCGGCTACCTTGACCGCAAGCGCTTTAGGGGCGCTTATCTTTCTTTCATTCAGTATGTCCATCAGCTTGCCGGCTATCCATTCGTCGCTGCTTCTTTTGATCCATTCGTGGTTAAACCATTTTGCCTTTTCATAATTGAATTTGGCGCCGGCCTTGTGCACGCGGTCTATCGAGAATTTTTCCGTCAGCTCTTCTTTGGTGAAGATCTCCTGGGCCGATCCGTCATTCCATCCCAGCAAGGCCAGCATATTGATAAAGGCTTCGGGAAGAAATCCCCTTTCCCTGAATCCCCTGGTAAGCTCTCCTGTAGCCGGATCCTTCCAGTCCATCGCAAATACGGGGAAGCCTAACCGCTCCCCATCGCGTTTGCTCAGCTTTCCTTTTCCATCGGGTTTTAATATCAGCGGAAGATGCGCCCATTGCGGCATTTCAGCTTCCCATCCCAGGTATTTCCATAATAATATATGGACGGGCGAACTGCTAAGCCATTCTTCCCCCCGAAAAGCGTGGGTGATCTTCATCAGGTAGTCGTCTACCACCACAGCAAGATGATAGGTAGGCATGCCGTCGGCCTTAAGCAATACCTTGTCGTCCACCTGGCTGGTATTAAAACTGATCGTTCCCCGGATCATATCGGTAAAACGAATTTCCTCATTGTCGGGCATTTTGATCCGGATCACATAGGGCGTTTGTTTATCGAGCAGATCCGTTACCTCCGCGGCGCTCAGGGATTCGGAATTGCGCATCTTCTTTCTGAGCGCGGCATTGTATTGAGGCGAGGGATTTTCATCCGTCTTATATTTTATGCGCATTTCTTCCAGTTCCGCCGGGGTGTCGAAAGCCGTATAGGCATGCCCGTCTTCCAACAGTTTTTCGGCATAGCGGCGGTAAAGCGCTTTCCGTTCGCTTTGCCGGTAAGGGCCATAGGGGCCGCCGGCAGCCGGACTTTCATCCGGGGCGATCCCGCACCATTCCAGGCAGTCCTGGATATACTGTTCCGCGCCCGCAACATACCGGTTCTGATCGGTATCTTCTATCCGCAGAATAAAATCGCCCTGGTGATGTCTTGCAAACAGATAATTATATAGCGCCGTCCGCACGCCGCCCAGGTGTAAGCCTCCTGTGGGACTGGGCGCAAACCTTACCCTTATTTTTTTCTGCATATCCGCAAATATACTGAATGGAAAATTGTGTCCGCAGCCATTCCTCGCGCTGCGGATATTGCCTCCGCAGCCAAAAGCTTTCGATATATTTGTACAGGAGGCAACCGCTATGTTCTACCTGACTAAAACGCCATGGGCAGTAAAAAAAATGCTACCGGGTTATACCTGGAGCATTCCCACCAAAGAAAAAAAGATCTACCTGAGTTTTGACGACGGTCCCCATCCCGTAGCGACGCCCTTTGTATTGGACGCCCTGCGCCAGTTTAGCGCCAAAGCTAGTTTTTTTTGTATCGGCAAGAATGTTAAGGCCTATCCCGATATATACAAAAGGATAATCCAGGAAGGGCACCGGACGGGGAACCATACCTTCCATCACCTGAACGGACGAAAATCGACCAGCGAAGAATATATCCGGGATATCCTGGACGCCAGGAAATATATAGACAGCAATTTGTTCCGGCCGCCCTATGGCAGGATCAGCAGGTTCCAGGCCAGACTATTGACCGCTTCCGAGAATCCGCGGCAGGAAGCGGTTTTTCGGGTGATCATGTGGGATGTGCTGAGCGGGGATTTCGACATGAAGATCAGTCCCGAAAAATGCGCGGAAAATGTAACGCGGAATGCGGGACCCGGCTCTATCGTGGTTTTTCACGACAGCGAAAAGGCCTTCCCCAGGATGCGCGTCGCGCTTATGGAAACGCTGAATTTTTTTACGGGGCGCGGCTACCGGTTTGAGACCATTCCCTGAAGACAACTTTCTCCCGATCCTGTAACTGCTTGCTGGTCCGCCATCCGCCCGGCTCCTGCCGGCCTGCGTTTGCGGTACTTTCCGATACCGGAAAAGGGTAGCCGCGAACAGTCAGGAGCGCGTTGAATCAGGTATAAATAACAGCAAGCGATCTGCAGACTCCCGCCGGATCACGCGCCCATAGGCTTTTCCGTTCCGGGCTCGTTTGCCGGGTCGTTCTTCGATCGGCCTCGGAAATGCTTGGATCCGGATCAGCGAAAGCGATCATTAGCCGCTTCGTTTGGAAAACAACGACCTGGAATAAACGCTGATAGAGGAAGCCGGAAAGACGTGTTGAATGGATGGGGATTGTGTGCAGGCGGAGCTTAAAGACAAGCCTGTCGGGCTTATAGAAGGGTATAAATAAGTTGGGCCGGGGTAGACACCCTGGCCCGTTTTTAATCCGTACCCTATGAAAACTGCTTTAAAGGTAGGATTTTTTTAAATAGCGCAAAGTAATTTCTGTAAGCCTGTTTTTCGGTATCAAAATGGCGTTTTTACGGGTGTGCGGACCGCCGGCGCGGGCAAATGCCGAAGTCGAATTTGAATTGCGGCCAGGCCGGAAAAGCATTTCCTACCTTTGCAGGATCGCCATGGCTTGGTTGTTGTGTAATCGCCGATTATGAAAGAAAACAAACTGATAGATACGCATGCCCATTTATACCTGGAAGAGTTTTCTGCCGATCTTCCCGAGATCATGCGCCGGAGCGACCAGGAAGGGGTCGACCGGATATACCTGCCGGCGATCGACAGCGCGCATCACGACAGTATGCTGAAGCTGGAGGCGCAGTATCCCGGCAAATGCCTGCCCATGATGGGACTTCATCCCTGCTATGTAAAAGAAAATTATGAGCAGGAGTTGCGGAAGGTGGAAGAGGCTCTTGCAAAAAGAGCTTTTGCCGCGGTGGGGGAGATCGGCCTGGATTATTATTGGGACAGGAATTTTGATAAGGAGCAGGAGCTGGCTTTCGAGCGGCAGATCATGCTGTCGCTTCAATATGCCGTGCCCATTGTGGTCCATTCCAGGAATGCGACGGAAGAGTGTATCTGGATAGTGAGGAAGCATGCCGGGGTAACGGGCATTTTTCATTGTTTTTCGGGGAGCGTCGCACAGGCGCAGGAGATCATCGGGCTGGGAATGTACCTGGGCATCGGGGGCGTGGTCACCTATAAGAATTCGGGATTGGCGGAAACCGTTGCGGCGGTTCCGCTGGAGCATATTGTATTGGAAACCGATGCGCCCTATCTTAGTCCGGTTCCTTTGCGGGGAAAAAGAAATGAGAGCAGCTATTTAAAATATATCGTCAAAAAAATAGCCGAGGTCAAGGGTATGGAAGAAGAGGACGTCGCCGCCATTACTACGGAGAATGCGTTAAAGGTCTTTCGCGGCTGAGCGATCGGCGAACCCTTGTTTGGGGTAGATCGTTAAACGCCCATCGGCAAAGCGCTGCCGGAAAGGAGTAGGGGCGACGGTAGCGTTGGCGAGGATCTTTCAATTGTCATTGGTTAGGCCCTGCCCTTGGCGCCGGCTCTGTTTCGATGATATTTGGTCGCTTATAAAAATATTCGGTATCTATAGGTTGATAACGTATTTTTGCGGCCCTGCTAAAAATCAGGAGAGGTGTCCGAGTGGCTGAAGGAGCACGCCTGGAAAGTGTGTATAGGGGAAACTCTATCGCGGGTTCGAATCCCGCCCTCTCCGCAAACCAATAAATGACCCGCGATAGCGGGCATTTTTGTTTTCAGGAGCGTGCAAAGCTTGCTTTGCTAAGCGGATGAAAATAAAAATGCGAGGCGCGTAGCGCCAGCATTTATTGTTTTAAGCCCCCCATTTCGGGATCGCCGCAGGCAATCCCGAAATGCACCCGCCGCAGGCAATCCCGCCCTCTCCGCCTTCGGTCGCTGAAGCGACCATTCGGACGCTTGCGCCAGAGCTTCAGCGTCGGCGCACGTTTGGGCTACAACTGGTCGCCCGGAACAGTAAAGTGACGATACAATGGTATTGCCATCGCTGATGCTCCCAGCTTTGGTTACCAGGGACCTTACTTGAAAGTGGTATTCGGTATGGGCGCTAGGATCAGGGAACTGAAATGGAAATAAGCAAACGTTTGAATAGTAATCAGCTTCGACGAAACAATTTCTGAGATCGTTTCACTTCCTCAATGAGTTGTATTTCCTGTAGCAATTTTCCCGACTATCGCATATATAAGCCGCTACATTTTTCTGAATGGATTGCTTTTATAACTAACTGACTATGCTGTATTTAATTAAAGAGTAAGATTAAGTAGCGAGATTAAATGTTCGATAGGTTGTGGGCTTCCTTGTAAGTTGGTTTTCTTGAATATAACAGCTCCATTTTAAATTGTTTCTATCCTTTGTATTTTCAGAACTGATTAAGATGTTCATTGAAAATCATTCTTATTTTGGGTCATGGAACACAAAAACGCATTTAACATTGATTTCTTAACTTTGAATCTGCCTGGTCAAAACTGACCCGTTTTACATACGCCCTATGCGCCTTTCTTACAGGATTCTAATCTTAGCCATTCTCTTACCCTGTTGTGTAGGCGCACAACAGTTTCAGTCTATTCCGTCGCTTGCAGATCCTCCGGTTCTCTTTCATCAGTCTGTTCTACAGCAGTTGTTCGCGCCTGAATCCGATTGTACAAATAATATAGATGACAACGGTAATGGACTGACAGATCTCGAAGACTTTCACTGCTATTTCAACCCGGATAATTTCTACGGAGATTGCAAGCCCTCAAAAGTCATCTGGGGATCAACAAGCTATGGCGTTTATTTCGTGAACGTCGAAAAAGGAACGTCAACATTTTTCCCTACATCCGTTCCGTCCGGGTTTACAGATCTTTCATGGTCTTCCGACGGTAAACTATATGCGTCAGGAACGGTGGGTAATATCTATTCAATTGACCCCCACACATTCGAGGCAACCATCGTAGGGGATATTGAAGGTCATTATTTTACCAATGGCATGACCGGAGATAATAACGGAAACCTTATTGTGACTTCGTTTTACAGGCAATACAGCTGTAACATCCTTCGGTTTAATCCCGTTACCGGGACGTCAGAAATCATATTTCCTTTGTCCGATTATGGTCTGCATAGCGCGGGAGACATATGTTTCCTTAACGGTTATTTATACGTTTCCTGTCTGGGTAACAAAATCGCAAAAATAAATCTTGCCACGAAGGAGTTCGAAGTAATTAAAATTAAGGACCCGCCTTTTAGGGACGACATGTATGAAGTCGGTAGCTTCGGTATGGTGACGCTCGGCGACGGTTACCTGTATATCTCCAATAACAGGACGAGTATCTATAAACTTGATCCAAATACAGGCCAGGCAACGCCCTTTTATGATTTTGATGAGCTTGATGTACCCACCACCGGCTTTGCCGCTTATCCCGACATCTGCAACGCTCCCGGCTGCAGGGGAGAGGTGAAAATAGAAATTAATTCTCCACAGCCTTTCTGCTCCAATACCGGCGTAACACTTGAGGCAAAGGGTAGAGGCATTACGAACGCTCCCCTATATACCTGGATATTACCTGATAAGTCGACCGTAGAGGGACAAATGATCACGGCCAGCGCGCAAGGAGAATATACCGTTAAATATCATCAGGCAAACGATACATGCAGTATAACAAATTCAACAAGTATGGACATCATTCAGCATCCTTCGATATCATTAGGGAATGATACTGCTATATGTAAAAACGAGACCTATAATCTTAAACCTCGGGCCAGCCCCGGTATTACTAATTATCTGTGGCAGGATGGTACATTAACATCCAATTACGCGGTTTCAGATACGGGACAATACTATGTTACTGCCAGCAATACTTGCGGAATCGCTGCGGATACCATTCACATTTCGTATAAGCCAACGCCAGCTGTACAATTACGGACCGATACCGCCGTCTGCCAGTATTCTCATCTTGAACTTCATAACCTGGAGACAAACAATTTTACCGTTAACTACAGGTGGTCTACAGGAGAAACGAGCAATATCATACGAGCGTATCAACCCGGCGTATACTGGCTTGATGTGTTTGGCGTGTGTATGGAAGATAAAGTTCGCGACTCTGTGGTAATAACCAGAAAAATCGACGATTGTGAATGTTTTCTCATGGTTCCCAATGCCTTTACGCCGAATAGCGATGGGGTGAACGATAGGTTTATGATGAGCTCGGAATGTGTTGTAAAAGGAACTTTACGGATATACAACCGCTGGGGAGAGTTAGTATACTCCACTACTGACGTTTTGAATGGCTGGAATGGCATGAAAGGCGCTAATGTCCAGCCCTCCGGTTTGTATATATATGTAGTCACTTACGAATACGAGGGAAGACCCGGCGTATTCAGGAAAAACGGAACAATTCATTTGATCCATTGATAAAAGGGAAAGCGAACGAGTATTGAATGTCTCTTGCAGGAACGATTACGATCGCGCCGGCCGAAAAGCCTAGGTTGGCTTTCAACCTTTCCTGGCCTTCGCCAGCCGTAGCCCGCAGGGCGTAGGCTGGATTAGTTTTTAATAAACTCAACTCTCCGGTTCTGCGCTTTTCCTTCGGCGGTATTGTTGGAAGCCACCGGATCAGCCTCTCCCTTACCTTCGGTAATGAGCATTGAGGAGGAAATCCCTTTGGATGCCAGGTATTTTTTCACGCTTTCTGCTCTTTTTCTAGAAAGCTCCAGGTTTTTATCTTCATCGCCGTCGCTATCGGTATGCCCGATTATTTTGAATGTAGCATTCCCGCTTTTAATAGCATCGGCAACATCGTTTAAAATGGTAAAGGAGGCCGATTCAATTTCATCGGAACCGCTCGCAAACAAAATTTTGTTGGTCGTAAAGCGGCCTTTCAATATTTGGGAACGGATATCATTGCCCTCCTCGGTGATTTTAATATTGGCGATAGCTACCACATGCTTTTCGTTCATGTCTGTGCCTCTTAGATAAAACTGAATATAACGCGCTAAGTTGTCCGATAAAAAGGAGGGCAAATCAATGGTCTTGTCGTTGTTGATATAGACGCGCAATCTCGATCCGTTTACCACCATGGTAAAATGGGTGGAAGTATTGAATTTATCCTGCATCTTGAACGGGATATGGTTATTCATCTTGTTGCTGACCTGGCCAAAGCTTTCTACCAATAGTTGGTTGCAGGTAGTAGAGGCTTTCCATAGCGAAAAACCGAACCTGGCCGCCGACTTTGGCCTGTCCAAACTTTGTTCATCGGTAAAATCAAGGCCGAATCGAGAACCGGCCAACCCCTTGGAATCCAGGTTTTCCGTGATCAGGTCAAATTCCAATGCATAATTTTCAGGAAGCGCCCCTGTCTTGACGATATACCTGCCGTTGGGATAAAACCGCAGCGCTTTTTCACCGTTGACCAGAATGACTTCGCCGCCGGAGTTGGTATTCCAATTAGCAGGAAAATCGCCTTGCGCATCCTTGGAAAAGTTTTCATTGAAAAGCAGCGCGCCGTCAGGGAAGAACTGGCTTCCTGTTACAATGTTGGAACTGCTTTTGGAACCAGCGGACGTGCTGCTCTCCTCTTTGGAACCGGAAGATGCGCTTTTCTCCTTTTTGGAGTTGGAGGATTCACTTTTCTCTTCTTTGGAACTGGAAGTTTTCTCTTTCTTTTCTTTTTTGGAACTCTTCCCGTCGCCTTCTAAAACTTCGTCCAGCGCTTTATCGGTTTTTTTTGAAGCTTCATTTTCCACCCGTCTTTCAACGGTTCGTTCAGCTGCTTTTTGCGCTTTTTTACCGAGTCTTTCTATGAATTGCGCTTCCGCTCCGGTACTTAAAAACAGGAGCAGGATTGCCGACCCCAATTTGCAGATGATCTGTGAAGTTCTCATGTCTTTGTTTTTTATTCTTTTATGACTTTTTCGGTGGATTTATTCCTTTGCGCCTGCTAATGCCAGTACAAATGTCCCTTTTCTCTTGGCCTTTACTTGGATAGATGGATAACGCTTAGCGCCTTATCTGCGGCGTTGAGCAAAATTCTCTTATTGCTCAGCGTTTGACGACGGCGATCGCTGTTGTAAAAATATGAATATATCGTCAATTGGCTTCCTGCCTTCCCCGCTGATCTGAACGTATTGAGATGATCAAAAAGCCGGCCATTATTGAAAGCAATTGGCCTGGGCTGCCTGTAAATGAGGAAAATTAATATAGGCGTCTATCGCCGGAACTTCTGCGTAGACGGATCTTCTATTTTGGTCAAAGGCGTTTGCTTGGGATTATAACTTTTTTATCTTAATTGACTAAGTTTCCCCGCTTTCGATTTTCTCGTCAGTATATGGATGATAAGCCAGGTTGCCAGATAGGTGAAGCCGCAGATCGTGAACAACAGGTTGTAGCCTGTAACGATGTTTCCCGCTGTTTTATAGAGGTCAAGCAGGTTTCCGACAAGTATGGGAAAAAGGATGCCGCCAATAGCTCCTGCCATCCCGCCGATGCCGACAACCGATCCCACGGCTTCTGAAGGAAAAAGATCGGATGCAATGGTAAATACATTCGTCGCCCAGGCTTGGTGTGCGGCGACGGCCAGGCTGATCAGCAGTACGACCGTCCAGCCGTTCGTTGCAAATTGCGTCAGAATAATGGATACTTCAAGGAGGGCAAATATCAGCGCTACAATAAACCACCTGTAGTTGTTGCGGAAAATAGGTCGCATGCGTATGGCGCTTGATCGCTATAATTGTTTTATGTTACCAGTTGCGGAGCGAACCGTCCGGGGCTTCGAGCGTCGGATGCGGATACTTTGTATTCTCCGTGATTTCCATCAGCAGATCGGCTTTTTCAGGGTAGAATTCCACGCCCAGGCCAGGAGCAGGGTTCAGGTATAACCGGCCTTTTTCGAAAAGCATATAGTCTTTCTGAAAATAGGCCGGACGTTCTACAACCCCGCCGGCGATTTCCATCAGGCATTTAGACGAAGTGGCTGAACCGAGCACATGCACCAGCGCGGCTGTGGATAGCGGGCCGGTAAAATGGGGTATCATGCCAACGTAATGCGTTTCGGCAAGGGCGATGATCTTCTTCAGTTCCGAAATTCCGCCGCAGTTTGGCAGCGTCACCCGGGAAAAATCGATCCACTCTTTTTCAATGAACTCATTGATATCCCATTTGTCGCCGAATTGTTCTCCGACGGCAATGGGAACCCTGGTCATCTTTCTTATATTCGAGTAGGCCGCCACATTTTCCGACCTGACGATGTCTTCGACAAAATAGGGCTCCATCTGTTCCAACTGGTTGCATATCCTTATCGCCTCGGGAAAATCGAAACGGGTATGGATGTCGATTGCCCAGTTGCCATTCCCTCCCACGGCGTCATTTATGCGCTTGCAATAGTCGATAGTGCTCTTAGTGTGAGCGAAAGGCTCGAATGTCTTTGAATTGCGGCCGCCTCCTGTTGGCCCTATGCGATAGCATCGAAATCCGTCTTTTATGCAGTCTTTAGCTCTTCCTTCTTCAGTGGGGGCTTTGGAGGGTCGATATCCGGTTGCATAACATTCCACAAAATTCCGGGTTGATCCCCCGAGCAGCTCATATACCGGCGCATTCAGCGCCTTTCCCTTTATATCCCAAAGCGCCATTTCAATACCGCCGATGGCGTGCAGCTTCTCGCGGCCGGCGGGATAAAACATACCGCGATACAACAACTGCCACAGATGCTCTATTCTGAAAGGATCCTCGCTGATCAGCATTTCCGCGCATTGCCGGACGGTATCCGGCGATCCGCCTTCGCCCACGCCGGTAATGCGTTTGTTCGTGTGCACGACCACGATCCCTCTCGCCTGGTTAAAAAGCGGTTTCGTATAACCGGGAGCTGCGTAGTAACTGATTTTTGTGATGATAAGATTGGAAGAGGGGACGTCCAATCCGGGTCTGACTGTTGTGTTACTAAAAGCGTAGGCCGCCCGAAGCGATGAAATTCCGCCGACAAGCGCTAAAGACGCGCCAATTGACGACTTTAAGAAGGATCTTCTTTCCATAAGTTCAAACGATAGATGTTTAGCGCCGAGTCATCCGTGAGCAGAAGAAAGAGAACCTTCTGTTTCGGGAAATCCGGCAGGAATAGGAATAAGTAAGGGTACTTATGAAAAAGGAATCGATAACCGAATCTATAATCTTTTCCCGATCTGTCAAATTTTTTGTCGCCAGCCTCTTGTCAGACGCGATAGTTTCATTATTAGTTTTTAATAGCACAATACATAATATATTACTTATTTACCAGCGTAAAGACGCAGAATGGTTCCGCGAATTGCCTGGTATTCCTTGCTGCCATCAATGATGGTATTTTGAGAAAATGTTGCGTCGGCGCAAACAAATAATATATATATATTGAAATAGAGATACGTTTCATAAACAGAGCTTGTCTAAAAATAGAATTTTGGATTTCCTTGATTTTTTTCGCAACTGTTACTATCCGCTTTGTTTTGCTTTTTTAAAAAAACCGGATCTTGTTTCA
Organism: Chitinophagaceae bacterium UBA2791; assembly: GCA_002352105.1. Lineage (GTDB taxonomy): Bacteria > Bacteroidota > Bacteroidia > Chitinophagales > Chitinophagaceae > Flavitalea. The sequence continues at coordinate 70,801 of DEHV01000017.1, forward strand.
TGGAAGTTCGTTTTAGTATTGAAATACGGCTTATTTCCTTTTATAACCGGCGTCATCGGGTATTTTAATAACTTATCACAACAAATCTAATTTTCTGCACAAAGGTTGTTTTAGCTGATATTGACTAATTCTTCCCCTATTTTGTAGGGCTTTGAAAAACAAACCCGGGAAAAAACGAATAAGCCATTATATGTTTAACCATACTGTGGCTATGTTTCTGCTCTTATATGTGTTTTGCCAGCCCCGGACTTCTCCTTGACTCGGCGCGTAAACTTCTTAACGGCCAGCGGGAGATTTCCTCAACGGCGACAACCCGGCACATTCGATAGATTGCCTGCGGCGCACGAATAAAAATCAGCCGGCCGGCTAACCAGGATCATATAACGGATAGATAAAAACATGGACTTTACAATAGTCTTTGCTGCCGTAAACAGGAATGTAAACATGCTGGCAGCGGTCAATTTCAAGGTTTATTGCCGTCCCTGTAACGCTGAAATTATTTAAGCCGCTATCAATATTCTTTTAAACTATGGAGGCGACAGATCACAATTGTATTACCTGTAAGGTCAGAAACTGTTCTCTGCTGAAGACCTGTGATAAGCCTACGCTTACGGCCATCAGCGCGTATAAATTTCCCAGATCGTTACAAAAAGGAGAGCGGCTCTTCTCGGAAGGCGACCCCGTGCGGGGCGTCTGCTTTATAAAACAGGGACTGCTCAAGGTGGAGCTGAACGGCAAGCAGGGCAGGCCGCTGATCCTTCAGATCGCCGGCAAGGGTTCTGTTTTTGGCCATAGAGCCAATGCCAGCCATTCCGTTCACACGTTCTCTGCAACTGCGGTATCTGAAGTGTCGTATTGTTATATCTCGCGTAACCTGTTTAACAAGATCGCCGATAAAAGTCCCTCGCTCAAGCAACAGCTCGTCAATCGCTTTTTGGATGAGCTGGCGCTCGTGGAAAAGAAGATCGTTAATCTCGCGCATAAAACGGTCAGGGAAAAAGTTGCAGAGGCGCTTTTGATGATTGCGGAAGCTTATCGGTATGAAGAAAGAAAACTAAGCTTCCAGATCAACTTCTGCAGGCAGGAGATAGCCGATCTTGCCGATACCACCAAGGGGCAGGTCTCAAAAATAGTGAACGACTTCGAAAAGGAAGGACTGATCAAATGCGTCGCCAGAAAATTCAGCTATCTCAATATCGCGATGCTGCGGCAGATCGCCGGCTATTCTTCGTTGTCCGGCGAAGGAAAATAGCGAATTGTTCAAGTTTCCAAATAGACGGTACAATCCCTGGCTATCTAATAGTCCGAATGAATATTTGGATATGACGGCTGCTTATCCGGGAAACTCATTGATTCGGATCTGAATCCCCGGTTTTATGTTCTGGAATAGCCCCGACGCTTTATAAAAACGCGAAATCGAATCTTATTACGAGCAAGCTCGCTGAGCTGGACGAAAAGGCAGCAGCATGAAAACAAGCAAACGCTTGCGGAGCGGGGAATTGGAAAACTAATCTTATTTTATGCCCATTAAACCGGATGAGATGAATAGAAATAATTTATTGGCGCAGAATCCTCTATATTAAATGGCTAATTCAATTAGAATATGGATCAATTTGCGATCGGGGTTGATATCGGGGGAACAAGGACCAAACTGGGGCTGGTAAATATTAAGACCGGAGAAGTGTTGTATGAAATTGTTCATGCCACCGAGAAGGAGAGCGAAGGGCCTTTTCTTCAACAGATATACCGATCCATACATGAATTTGGAATGCTGTTGGCTGATGCAAAAGCAAGCCTGGATGGCATTGGTTTTGGCATACCCGGGTTTGTCGACGAGCATGGCGTGGTCGACACGACGTACGGGTTCCTGCGGTTCATGGAAAATTATCCCTTAAAATCAAAGATTGAAGCGGATACAGGTATTGCCTGTCGTTTAGATAACGATGCAAGGGTCGTCGCATTGGGAGAAGCGCTTTTCGGCTCGGGGAGAAACCATTCGCGGGTATTGGCGCTTACCCTCGGCACGGGATTAGGAGTAGGATTTGTAGTAAACGGGATCTTTCCTGATCCATTACCCTTTAGCCATATGAGCGGTCATATGAGTATAGGCGATAAAGGCGAACGGTGTTATTGCGGAAAGACCGGCTGCCTGGAAGCGCAGGTTTCATCGGCTGCGATTTTCAACGCAAAGCATTTGACCCGGTTGGCGTCGTCGGGCGGCGCGCTCCCGGATCCTCAGCAGGTGTTTACCCTTGCCAGGGACGGAAACCCTTTTGCCGCTGAGATTGTGAATGGCATTATAGAGGCGTTACAAAAAGGAATTCATAATTTCATCAATATTTATGCTCCGGATATTATTGTTATTGGGGGAGGCATGTCCAGAAGCTTAAAGGAGCATATTAAAGAGTTAAATCAAATCAATTATTTGTCGCCGTATAGAAACTATACCTGCGAGGTGCGGATATCTGATTTACAGGAACAAGCGGGCATATTGGGCGCGGCCGCCCTTTTTAGCAATCGAAACAACAGTAATAGTAACAATGAGAAAGACTAATCGGCCGTGGCTGGCATATGCCATTATCGCAGGTTTGTGCTGGGGCGTCTGGGGAACGCTCGCAAAATTCATTTCAGAAGATGTGTCGCCTTACATGAACCACATCCTGTTTACGATCGGGATGCTGTTTACCCTTCCTTTTGTAATTCGAAGATGCCGGCGGAAACAATTAAATAAGAAGGGAACGCTGTGGGGTTTTGTTGCCGGCTTTTTTGCCATCAGTGGAAACATAGCCATATACTATGCTTTTACCAGCGGCGGCGAGGCTTCTATTGTGGTTCCATTGACGAATTTGTACCCGATGGTCACTATCTTTATTGCCTTTCTTTTCCTTAAAGAAAGGCTCAATGTTTTAAATATAGCGGGATTATGTATGGCGCTGCCTGCGATCGTATTGTTGTCGGGATATTATTCGCTGCTTACCGACCCGGCAGCGTTTGTAAAGACGGTTGAGCTGGAAAACTGGTTTTGGTTTTCGTTAATTTCCTTTTTGTGCTGGGGCATATTCAGCGCTTCCCAAAAGATCACTACCAATAACCTTAGCGCCGAATGGGCTTATGTGATTTTTGTGGTTAGCTCCGTATTGTTTTCTGTTGGTTTCCTGATCGCAGGAAAAGCTGATCTTGACCTTTCAGGTAAGTCTGCTTCTTTGGGAAGCATTGCGGGGATGTTAAACGGGTTGGGCGTGCTTGCCAGCTTTGCCGCGTACAAAGCCGAAGGGAAAGCATCTGCTGTAACTACTGTTGCCGGCGCCCTGCAACCGGTCTTTACCATTATACTGGCAATGGCATTCTTACATGAACAATTCTCCACTCCCGAAGGAATAGGAATAGTACTCGCTATTATAGGAGCGCTGCTGCTTTCTTACGAAAAAAGCGCTAAGAAAATCATTCTCAATTAAGCAAAGAAATCATGGACATGTTAAATGAAATAATGGGGATACCGGAGCATGCAAAGCTGTTCATTGAAAAATCGCCCGCTTTTTCATTGCCTTTAGGGACGCCCTACCTGGGGATGGGCTCTTCCTATTTCAGCTGTTTGGCGTTCAAATATATGGGCATTGATATTTATCCGGAGACAGCGGCAGAATATTTTTATTATTTATCGGGCAATTCCAAACTGCCTATGGGGGCGCTCCTGTCTCAATCGGGGAAAAGCAGCGAGGCGCTTTGGTGCAGGGATCTGTTCGATAAGTATATAGCGGTGACCAATGACCGGGAAAGCCCGATTGCCTTGCATCCTGCAGTAGAAAACGTAGTGGACCTATACGCAGGAAAGGAAGAGTATTCATCGTCAAAAACCTATATTAACACCTTACTGGCGTTGTTTAAGGGCTTCGGTTTTGATCAGGCGAAGAAGATGGCAAGGCTGTCCGGCAACATGGAAAAGTATAGAAAACAGGGGAAAGAACTGGCAGAGAAGGTATTTGAGATCATGCAACATAAAAATATCTCCGGCTTTTATATCACTGGCGCCGGTCCAAATATCGCGACAGCGCTTCAGGCTGCCCTTATCTTAAGTGAAACGACCAAGTTAGGTTTCCAGGGTATGTCCCTGGGGCAATATGATCATGGCCCGAAGGAAACGGCGGCAAACAGTATTGTTATACAGGTTGTTTCCCGGGGAAAGGAATATGAAAGAAATAAAAAGACCAGGGAAATGATCAGGGCGGCAGGCGCCGATGTTTTTATAGTGGAAGAACAGGATGCCGATGAGTTCGAGTCTGTCCTGTACAATATTATTCCTTTTAATTTCCTGGGCTATTATTTGGCCGACCTCCTCGGGATTAAAGAAACATTTGTTGTCGGAAAAAAAATAACAGAAGTAGAATGACTGGCGATGCGAAAAGGGTATAAACTTATTAATCTTTATTTTTAAAAACACAGAATGAGAACAGGAACAATGCAGCAACATATTTACGCAGTTTTAATTTTACTATTTCTTACAGGATCAATTTCTTTGCGCGCGCAGGAGAAACGCCTGTATATCGCAAATGACGAGCATACCGATTATATGTGGTCGGCCAATGAAACGCAATACGATTCGGCATTTGTCCATATGCTGGATTATTATCTCGACCAGATAGATGCGACAAAAAGCAACCCTTCGGATTTTCAGGCTCGATTCAATTGCGATGGCAGTATATGGCTGAAAGCTTATGAGCAGCATCGTACCCCGGAACAGTTTTCCAGGCTTATTGCCGCGATCCGCTCCGGACATATCAGCAGCCCCCTTAATATGGTGGTGAGCACGTATGGCGCGCAGCCTACTGAAGCCGTTCTTAGAGGCATGTATTGGGCGAGGCTTGCCGAACGTAGATTGGGTTTGCGATTCAGGATGGCCGTGGCGATGGAAGATCAAACGATGCCGTTGGGGTTGAGTTCGCTATGGGCTGGTTCAGGAGCAAAGTTCAGTTGGAAAGGCGTGTGCGCATGCGCAACAAAGATACCGGAACCCGAATTCAGGAACAGGCGTCATCAGTTGTATAATTATGCCGGCCTGGATGGTTCGGGAGTTGTCATGAAATGGTACAACCTTGGAAAGGACAATACTTTCCTGGGGGGATATGCGGAAGCCCGGGGAGGATTCCATCCGGAAGATACCCTCGCAGGAATAAAATCAGTAATAAAGGAACTTGATCTCCTTTGCGGCGATGGATCGTCTTTACATAAACAATATCCCTATCGTGTTGCCGGCGCTTTTGGTTATGGATGGGACGATCTCGCAACCTTTGTCTCTCCCTATTTTATAGAAGCTGCAAAACAGATGACCAATAGCAATAGAAAGGTAAGGGTTTCAAATGAAGAGGATTTTTTTGAAGATATCCTTAGAACCTATCCGGAGTTGCCATCGGAAACCGTGAGCTACGGTAATGAATGGGACCTCTACTCTGCATCTATGAATGAAACCACCGCTAAGGTTCGCAGAGCAACAGAAAAACTGAGGAATGCGGAAGCCATTGCATCTGTTGTCGGACTAAAGAATAAGGGTTTTTACAACTCATTTCTGGAAATGAGGAATCGCGCATGGGATGGTTTTGGATTATACTGGGAACACGACTGGACGGCAGATGGTCCGATCTCCCGGGAGGAGAGAGGAAACTGGCAGATCAAGATCCAGGAACAAATATCAGCATACAGCGACTCGTTATTGGCGAAAGGAGTTAAGGAACTTGGCAGCCAGATCAAGAGCGGAAATCTCCCTCGCTTTTATGTATTTAATTCGTTAAGCTGGACAAGAACGGATATTGCCGACATTGCTTATACAGGGAATTATCCTGTTGAGGTAATTGATCTCTCCACCAATAAGCCGGTCCCTGCGCAATTGATTCATAAGTCAGGCGCGCAGTATCTGAGGGTCCTTGCCGAAAATATCCCTTCAGTAGGGTATAAGGTATTTGAGATCCGCGAGGGATCGGGGCAAACGGGTTTGCCTGATGCGGCAACCTTAAAAGATAACTATTTTAGTAATAATTACTACGGCGTAAAACTATCTCCTTCCGGCGTCATTACAGAGATATATGACAGCCTGGCTAACCGGCAACTGGCGCGGGAAAATATGGGCCAATTGGTAAATGATCTGGGAGTTGAAAACATTAATGACGGAAGCGCATTGACAATAGTAAATGCAGGTCCTGTTTCTGTTACGATCAAGGCCAGCTCGAAAAATCCGATACCTCATTCAACCTATATCACGCTGTTTGCCGGTCAACCAAGAATAGATATTGAAGACAGCATTCAGTCCAATTTCAGCGACCTGAAGACATGGTCCTTTTCCTTTGATCTTGACAAACCCACTACCCGTCATGAAGAACTGGGTTCAATATTAACGGCCAAGAAGGAAACGGCTGGCGGTCATTACGCTTCTCAAAACGCCCGTTATGATTGGCTGACCCTCAATCATTTTGTGGATATGAGCGAGCAGGATTATGGCGTTACGCTATCAAATATTGATTGTAGTTTCTTCCGTCTGGGAAACAGTACGACGTCCAACCTGGACGATCGTTCTGCTCAGATCCATGCGCTTGCAGGCGGAACGCCGGATCCGGGGGCTCGGCATATATAATCAATTAGGGCAAACGGATTTTCAGTATCGGTTTGCGCTCACTACGCATGCAAAAGCGTTCGATCCCGTTGAGGCGATGAAATTCTCATTGTCTCATCAAAACCCGCTTGTTGCAGGGATGATCACCGGCGACAGGAAAGCGAACAAACGCAATAGCTTTTCATTATTGAAGATCGACGATCCCGGAGTATTGCTTTGGTCCGTCAAACCTGCTGAAGACATTTCATCCAATGCGCTAATTACCCGGTTATGGAATTTCAGAGATAAGCAGGTTCAACCCGAAATCGCCTTATATAAAGGCATTAAAAGCGCCTGGGCCGCTTCTCATATAGAAACCATAGAGTCGGCTCTGGTTCCGCAGAAGGGTAAATTGATCTCTTCGTTTAACCCTCATCAGATCCGGACTTTCCAGATAGCGATACGGTAAATATTGTTATGGGTATTACCCGATCTGCGGGCGGTAAATTAAATCTTCCGCCCGGCTTGATCAATATCCGGGCTCTCGTTAAGGTTGATCGTTATTAGGCTATTCGTTATGAATGCATATGCCGCCGCATATTCCCTCATCGGCCTGATGTAATGCAGGCTCATATAAGACTATTTATTTCAAAAAAAATACGAAAACGTATTTTTTCCAACATTTATTCGCCGCCCGGCGCCTGCCTGGTATTGCATCGATATTAGTTTTGCGGTCGAAACATTGTTATTCACCGTTAAACCCGATCAATATGGAAAACGATCAGCAACCGGAGAACAGGAAAACCCCATTCGGCAGAATGATCATGGATGACTTTATGTTATTGCTTTTCCTGGGCGTGACCATCTACGCCATTTTCTATCTCTTATGGGGGATAATGGAGCTTTCCAATTTACCGGCCATACCGGAAGAGATCAAACAGCCCCTGGTCAAATAGATTCTTTACCTAAAACTCCTGCATATGAGTTTATTCAGCCCGGCCGAAGGATGGTACTACAAAAAAGTATCCAAAGATGAAAAGATGTGGATGGTCATTGCCCTTATCCTTTGTATCATACTGTTTGTGTGGATGATCATGTGGCATGTTTACGGAAAGCAGAATCCATCCAGCATCACGTACCGTACAAGTACGGCGGAATTTTCCAAGCTTAGCGAAGCTTATACCAGGCAAAACATGATCGGTTCGGACAACGGCATTCCTGTCGTACGCCCGGAACCCAACAGCGATGTTTTTGTATTGAGCGAAATGTGGAGATGGAGCCCGGTGTTGATATTGCAAAAAGATCAATCGTATAAGTTCCATATCTCTTCCCGCGATCTGGTGCATGGGTATTCCATACAACCGGTAAACATGAACTTCCAGGTGTACCCGGGTTATGATTATGTACTGGAATTCAAGCCAACGGAGTCCGGCGAGTACAAGGTGATATGCAATGAATTCTGCGGTATCGGCCATCACGCTATGATCGGAAAGATCGTGGTGATAGAAAATGAAGAAGACCTGAAAATGTATGGCTATGAAAATTTCAGGAAAGCTCCTGTCGCCGCGCAGGAAAAAAAGGACGAACCGCTGTCGGAAACGGAAATGGCTTTATTGGGAGAGCAGGTATATACGCTAAAAGGCTGCGGCGCCTGCCATAAAACAGATGGCAGCAGCCAGATAGCGCCGGCCTGGAACGGCCTGTTCGGAAAGGAGGAAGAAGTGATGGAGAATGGCAAAAAGATCAGCATTAAGGTGGATGAAGCCTATATCAGGGAATCCATTAAGGAACCGTTGCGAAAAATAACGGTTGGTTATGAGAACACGCCAATGCCGGTATTTCCTTTAACGGATGATGAGATTGACCAGCTGATCGCCTATATCAAAACACTAAAAAACTAACGCCTAAAACCTGACCTTATGTTTCGTACTTGCGATATAACGGGATTTAAAGTAGATCTCCAGTCGGAAAAACTCATCCGGTACAACGCGGTATTCGCGGTCATTTCCCTATTGCTTGCCGTAACCGCCGCTCTGCTGCTGGTTCTTACCCGGTACCAGCCGGTGCACCTCCTGGGCGCCGAATGGTATTACCGGCTGGTTACCTTTCACGGGCTGAATGCGCTTATCTTCTGGATCATCTTTTTTGAGATCGCCGGGCTTTATTTTGGCTCCACCGTAGTGTTGAATACCCGGTTCTGCGCGCCCAGGCTGGGCTGGATAGCTTTTGCGCTGATGGTAGCCGGGCTGGTACTTTCGAATATCCTCATCCTGATGGGAAAGGCGGATGTCATGCTCACTTCCTATACGCCGCTTAAGGCGCACCCCTTGTATTACCTAGGCGTGATACTGTTTGCGGTAGGCGCATTGCTTGCCGTGATATTATTTTTTGGCAACCTGATGATCGCCAGGAGAGAGAAAGCGTATGGGGAGACGATGCCACTTTTTACTTATGGCCTGATGACAGCGGCCATCATTGCGGTGATCACCTTAGCTACCGGCGCCCTGATCTATATTCCTACTTTTTTATGGTCGCTGGGGCTGGTCGACAATATCGACCCGGCAATGTATAAGCTGATCTGGTGGGGGCTTGGGCATTCCTCGCAGCAGATCAATGTGGCGGCAATGGTGTCCATCTGGTATATGGTGTCGTTCTTATCGGTGGGCGGAACTTCCATTAATGAGAGAGTGTCCCGGACTGCCTTTGTGTTGTATATTCTTTTTATCTGCCTGGCGTCTGCCCACCATCTGCTGACAGATCCCGGCGTGAGCAGCGCATGGAAAGTATGGAATACCAGTTACGCTATGTACCTGGCGGTGCTGGCTTCCATGATACATGCTTTTGCAGTGCCCTCTTCCTTCGAGTCGGCCCAGCGAAGATGGGGCTACAACAAGGGTCTGTTCCAGTGGCTGTCTAAGGCGCCTTGGGGCAATCCCGCTTTTTCTTCCATTATCCTGGCGATCATCGGCTTTGGATTTATCGGCGGAACCACCGGTGTGATCTTCGGAATGGAACAGACCAATATCATTGTGCACAATACCATCGCTATTCCCGGTCATTTTAAGGGAACCGTGGTCATCGGGACCACGCTAACGTTTATGGGCATTACCTATTACCTGATACCGCTGATCTTCAGAAGAAAGATCGTTGGCTTCGGGTGGGCCAAATGGCAACCCTGGATGTTTTTTGTGGGAATAGCGCTGCTGTCGATTTCCATGATCGTACTTGGGCAAATGGGCGTTCCGCGCCGGCACTGGGATTCTAGTTTTTCAGGCGGCCCCTTTACGTACAATTTCAACCCCGCAGTTGATTTTTTCTGGGCGTTGATGATGCTGGGAGGCGTGTTGGCCTTCCTGTCTACCCTGATATGGATACTGATCGTGGTGATCTCCGTATTCTTCGGACCGAAAGTAAACGGTCCGGCAGATATGCAACTTTCTATCTCGCCGCCGGCTCCGGAAGCCAAGGCGCACAAAGGTTTTGAAGCGCCCGGAACGCTGGCGCTTACGATGGTATTCCTGCTTGTTTTTATTGCGCTCTTTTTCCTGAACTGGAAATGGTTGGCTGCAACATGGAATGTGAATTAAATCCAATGTTCCGGGTCTTTGTTGTTTGAAACAGATACCGGGGTCCTGGCCCCGGTATCATTAATCTGGCTGATATGAAATACGCGTTCTTATGGATATTACCGGTATGTTTCTTATTAAGCGGGTTCAATCTTCCTAATGAAAAAAAATTCCTTGCTCAGAAAGCGGCTAATATCGAGGTGTTCGACGCCTACGGCAACCGCTTCGAACTGTATTCGCTTCTGGGCAAAACGCCGCTTATCGTTTCGCCTGTATATACCCGTTGTCATTCGCTTTGCGGCGTGATCAGCAACGGCGTTAAAAATGCCATTACGGCGCTCGACGGTTTAGGGAAAGACTTTGCCATGATCAGTTTTTCTTTCGACAGCAGCGACAGGCAAACGAATCTGGCAGCTTATGAGAACAGGTGGGAAATGGACGGCGTGAGCTGGAAAACCCTTTCTGCTTCCGCGGAAAACATACGACAGTTCCTGTCGTCCATCGACTACCAATACGATTATGACCCGGCAACAAAGGAATTTAATCATCCTTCTGTTCTTATTGTATTGACGCCTGCGGGTAAGATATCGAGATACATCTACGGGATAAATCCTTCCAAAAAAGATATAAGGCTTGCCGTAATGGAAGCGATGGCGGAAAAAACAAGACCCGGCATCATCAAGGGGTTTTACCTGCGTTGCTTTGGCTACGACCCGGTATTAAAAACCTATAAACCCGACTGGCGGTTCATCATATCCACGTCGGCAGGCTTGCTGATGATCAGCCTGGTGACCGGCCTTTTTATACGATCGTTTATTGTTACAAAAAACCAGCATGGATAAACAAACCGATGCCCTGAATACCATTAAAGAGCGCGCCCGCGGGCACCAGTTGTTCCAGAAAATTTCTTCCCCGTTGGGAAGGATATACTCCACCGACCTGAATCCCCTGTACTGGCTGGGAGGCATAGCGGTCCTGCTTTTTGTGGTCGCCTGTATTTCCGGCGTTTATATTTTTATTTTTTACGATATCAGCCCCCGTCATGCCTGGAATTCGGTAGAATCCATGTCGGCTAATATTTTTAATGGATGGATGAGAAGCATTCACCGGTATTCGTCGGACCTGCTGGTGGTTTTCATACTGCTGCATTTAATGCATACCTTAATAACGTCTAAGTTCAAACGATTGGTTTCCTGGATCAGCGGTATTGTTTCTTTCCTGATCGTTATTCTTATCGGGGTAACCGGTTATATGCTGGTGTGGGACCAGAAGGCCAAGCTAACAGGCTACCTGACCGCGAGGTTGTTTTCGGGCCTGCCCATCTTCGATCCTTCCATAGCCGGCGCCTTTTTACTGAACGACCTGAATACGGTCGGCGGTTTTTTTAAGGTGGCCCTGTTCGGGCATATCGCTTTCTCGCTGATAACGGTGATCATTATCTGGATACATGTGCTTCGTATATCGAAGCCCAGGATATTTCCCCCGAAGAAATTAATTATTTATACGGTCATCGCCCTGGGTATTGTATCGATTTTGTTCCCCGTAAAAAGCGACCCGCCGGCGCAGGCCTCCAACCTGCCTACGCAGACTACCTTCGACTGGTATTATTATTTCGGCTATTACCTGATGAAGCTGTTCAGCGTTAATCAAAACTGGATCATTTTAGTAGGCTCCGGGCTGCTGCTATGCGTGATACCTTATGTTTTCAGGCGAAAGAAAAAACAGCCCGTGTATATTGACCTGGAGAAGTGCGACGCCTGTAATCTTTGTTCCTATGATTGTCCGTATGAAGCTATTGACATGTTGGTCAAAGACGGGCAAAGAAAAGCGATCCTCTCGCCCGACAAATGCGTGAGCTGCGGTATTTGCATCGGCTCCTGCGGCGAACACGCCATCAGTCATCCGCAGTTTCCTCAACTTGCGCTGGACCCGCGGGAAAAGGCCGATGTAACGATCTTCAGTTGTAGTTATTTCCCCGATCCTGATCTGCCCCGGGAGCTGAATATTGTGCATTACAGGGTTCCCTGCACGGGTAGCGTAATGCCAAAGGATGTGCAGCAGATATTGGCTAACAACAGCCGGAAAGTAGCTCTCCTGAGTTGCGAGGATTGTTATTACCGCCTGGGAAAGACATGGGCCTTAAAACGTTTCCTGCGGAAAAGGGCTCCGGCTTTTTCAAAAAAATATGACGCTTCTAAACTGAAGCTGTTTACGCTTACCCGGTACAGTAAGGAAGGGCTGCTTGCATTTTCTAAAGAGAATGACAAGGATAGCAGGCAGCAGGGTCAACTTGCTGTTGCCGACCGCCAGAAAAGCCGCCCTGTTCTCTCTACGCTGATCCTAACCCTGTTCTTTGCATTGATGGTCCCTTTGAGCAGCACGGTGGTCCGATTCTTTGATCCTACGGAAAAAACGCTCATTGTGAACTTCAAATATATCTCCACTCCGCAGGAATATGAGCTGGGAAGCTCTGCGGCAAAACACATGCAGGCCCAGACCCCGGTGGTGAAAAAAAGAAGCCCCGTGATATTGAAAATATATTCGTCGCGGGACCGGTCCCTGCTCTATGAAAAAGAGTATAAGCCGAGAGGCGTGCGCCAGGATATCGCCCTGTTTATCTATGCGCAGCTGGTCGTTAAGGAAGAAAAGCTGGATATTGAATTAACAGAAACTGCTTTTCCTGAAAAACAATTCAGCCTGAACAATGTGGGGCTAAAAGAAGGAGACGGAACCTTTATTGTATTTAAAGACGGCAGGCTGGTAGCGGCGGGGCAGACCGATTGATCGGGACCTTCCTGTTCAAATAAAAAACAGCGTCGCTTCAACATTAACATGAGGGCCCTGGGATCGTGTAATAATATTGTTTGTGCCAGGTATCAAAATGAGGAAAGGCTGTCTCGATCTTCCGAGACAGCCTTTCCAGCTGACAAATTAAAATATATCTGTTATTCCATAGTGATTATCACATCGTCCGAGGCTTTCAAGCCCTTGTTATCGGTAACCGTAAGCCTGAACACATAGGTTCCTTTTACGAGGTTGTTTACCTTAGTCAGCCCGGCGTTGGGGTTGACGATTGTATAAGAGGAAGGTCCGCTTACCTTGGTCCATTGAAAAGCAGCTATCCATCCGTCGGGATCGTGAGAGGTCGTTCCGTTAATCTGCGGGAAGTAGTTCCAGGAGAGGGGAATCGTTTGGTCTTCTCCGGCTTTGGCTACGGGCGCCTGGTTGGCTATGTCGTCGTTGGTCATAATGATGGTCACATCGTCTGTCGCGGTAGCGCCGTTGTTATCGGTAACGGTAAGCCTGAACACATAAGTGCCTGCTACAAGGTTGTTTATCTTGGTCAGCCCGGCGTTGGGGCTGACGATTGTATAAGAGGAAGGTCCGCTTACCTTGGTCCATTGGAAGGCCTTGATCCACCCATCGGGGTCGAAAGAAGTCGTTCCGTTAACCTGGGGAAAGTAATTCCAGGACACGGGAATCGTTTGGTCCGCTCCCGCTTTGGCTACGGGCAATTGGTTGCCATTGCCAGGCGCTGGAAGCGGTGCGGGCGGCACAGGATCATTTACCGGGGGGGCAGAGGATGCTCCGCCTGACGATGAAGTAGATTTATCATCAACCATAGTAATGGTTACATCGTCTGTGGAAGTCGCGCCGCTGTTGTCGGTAACGGTGAGCCTGAACACATAAGTGCCTGCTACAAGGTTGTTCAGCTTAGTCAATCCGGCGTTGGGGCTGACAATGGTATACTGCGAGGGTCCGCTTACCTTGGTCCATTGGAAGGCCTTGATCCATCCGTCGGGGTCGGTAGAGGTTGTGCCGTTGATCTGGGGGAAGTAGTTCCAGGACATCGGAATAGTCCGGTCTTCTCCCGCTCTGGCTATCGGCGCCTTGTTGCCGGGGACAGGATTGGTGGTGCCTCCTCCATCGGATGGCGGAGTACTACCGTTATCATTAACCATGGTAATGGTTACATCGTCTGTCGCGGTAGCGCCGCTGTTGTCGGTAACGGTGAGCCTGAATACATAGACTCCTGCCACGAGTTTGTCCAGCTTAGTCTGTCCGGCATCGGGGCTGACAATGGTATACTGCGAGGGACCGCTTACCTTGCTCCAGTGGAAGGATTTGATCCATCCGTCGGGGTCGGTAGAAGTTGTTCCGTTGACCTTGGGGAAGTAGTTCCAGGATAGGGGAATAGTCTGATCTTCTCCTGCTTTGGCTACCGGCGGCTTGTTGCCACTAGCGGGCGGCGTTGGGGCCGGCGGATTGTTTGCAGGAGGAGGAGTAGTTACTCCGCTTCTTTTATACTTAAGCATCCATTCATAGACATTGTAACCGTCTACCCTGGTATTGGGATCAAATGCCCTTGCCCAGGTGCCATTATGCGATTCGTTTGTCCATTCTGTTAATTTAATATTTGCCGCGTTGGCAGAATTATAGTTTTTGGTCCAGTTAACCCAATCCCTTGCCCATTGGATGGGAACCAGCACATCGGCTTTTGAACTGATGGTCCAGAAAGGTAAATTTTTAGAGGCAAGGCTTTGCGCCTTAGCTGTGGAAGGGCTGGATCCGGCGCAAACAGGCACGGCTGCGGCTATGTTTTGCCCGTATACGACAGAATAGTCGAAAGTGGAGCCTCCGCCCATACTTAATCCGGCGACATATATCCTCGACCGGTCAACCCTGTATTTGTTTACGGCGTAATCGATCACATCCTGCATATTTGCCGCTGAAGGCCGCGCTTTGAACTGGGGCGATATGACGATAAAAGAATATTTCGAACCGTTAACCGTAAATTCCGGGGGGAAGGTCTTGTTACTGAGGTGTTTGGGAAGCCCGCAGCAATTAATCTTGGTGACGCCGCCACTACCCAGTTCTCCAATGCCGTGTATAAACAGGATCATTGGGTAACTTTTGGTCGTAAGGTGGTATCTTGCCGGAAGGCTTTCTAAATAACCTGCAACATTTGAATTTACATTTGTAGTGATGGCGGTGTGGATCGGCGGCGCGGTTTCAGGGACGTCGTTGGGGTTGGTTGCCGACGCTGTTGTGGCTAAGTCGCTTTGAGCAACCTGCTCTTCTACCGGGTCTACAATATCTTTTTGACAGGAAGAAAAGAGAAACAACATCACTGCTACACCTGCGAGCGCTTGCAATTTAGCATTCATTGGATTAAGAAATTTTAGAAATTGGAAAAGTAAATTAATCATCCCCACAAAGCGAAAATGGCGCCATAAATTAATTGTTGAATCCTGGAAACAATTTGGGGAAAAAAACGGCTGATTGCAGATCCGGCGGATATTTTCAGGGACCTGACAGTCGCACGCTTCAATCAAAATATGAAGCCTTCTCCTAAAGTTTACATCAACAAAGCGTTTGGGTAAAATCGCCTTTCCCTTTAATGCCGCTTGTCTCTGGTTCTTCGATCTTGAAAACGTTATCCTGTAACGTAAAATGGGCAAAACATACGTATATTGGTCTTTCTTAGCATTCCGGCTAAAATCATAAAAGCAACCCGTTGGCGAAGGATTTGAAACTTTTATGTAAAACATTGATTGCTAATTGATTTAAATATTTTTAAAGACATGGCCGGTACTTTGAGATCTGTTGTTGCCGCAGCAGTTTTTAAAGAATGCTTGATATGGATTAATTTTTTTGAGATTTTCTGAATTTTTTTTCGTTAACCAATCTCTTGTTTGTTCTTTATGAAGAAAATTGAGTTGTTTTTTGTTTTAATGATGGTTTTCTTTAATGTTTCCGCTCAAAACATTAAAAAAAATAATAATGAATCGTATGCTCCGGATGGAAGGGTTTGGGAGATCCGTCCGGGTCAGGATTATTCCGCTATTCTGGATTCCCTGAAGCCAGGCGATCAACTTGCGTTCCATGAGGGGGAGTATGATGGAAGAGTTGTGGTGAAGGTATCGGGATTGCCGGGCAAGCCAATTGTGATCAGGGGTTACGGTAATGGCGAAAAAAGGCCGGTATTGACATATAAGGAAAACAAGGGAAATTTACTTCAGGTAAACGGCGATTACCTGATCTTTGATTACCTGGAATTCCGCTCCCTGCGTACCTATGCGATAAGGATCGGGTTGCGGGATGATGGCCGCCAGGATGTGACCATTAAGAATTGCCTGTTTTATGAATGCGGGGGCGGGTCTATCAGCGCCAATGCGCCTGCAACCGCCTATAAGAACATCCATATTATTGATAATTATTTTATAGGTCCTAAAACAACGCCGGTTTATATCGGCGATCATAGCGGGGCAGGTGCGATCGAGCATTTTGTTTTCAGGGGGAACGTGATCGACGGTTCGCAGAACGACGGACGGGAAGGGACAACCGGCTATGGCATTCAGCTAAAGCTCAACGTGATCAAAAGCATTATTGAGAATAATTTCATCACCGGCACAAAGGGTCCCGGGATCATGGTTTATGGAGCAACCGATCCTGATCCCGCCAATGCGAACATTGTAAAAAACAATATTGTTGTGGGTTCGCGGAGGGATGGCGGCATTGTGGTTGGCGGCGGGCCTTCGGAGGTCCGGAATAACCTGCTTATTGGATGTAATGCGGGCGTTGCCATAGAAAACTACGCTGGCAGGGGGCTGCTAAACAATATTATCATAACGGGAAATACGGCAGTCCTGAGCAAAAGGTATAATATAGCGCTCGGTTCTGCGCCATCCGCTACTGTGCAGCGCAATGTTTCCATTGCTTTGGCCGGCGCTAAGGATTTTACCGGAGATCCGCGCGATAGCGATAAGAACCAGGTCGTTCCTTCTTCGCCCTCTTTTGAAGAAACAGTTGCGGGCGTAATGAACATCATCCCTGAAAAGAAGAATCTCGACAAGATCTGGCGCCGGCTGGCAAAAGATGCTCCATTGACTAAAAAGAAAACTACAAAACTGATAAATTTGCTGACTCAACACGCGATTCCGGTTAAAGTTAGTCATTGAGCGATCTTTCTTGAAACGCGCTTGATATATGTATATTTTTAATATTTACTTTCTAAATAGTTCTGTAACGTGACCATTAAGTATCCGGCCCTTCTCGGTCTTTCAATCTGTTTGATGGCGGGCTGTCGCAACCCCTCTTTTGAAGAGCCCCGGGTTTCTTTTGATTCTTATACCGTTGAAGACGGGTTTGAACTGCAGCTTGTCGCTGCGGAACCGATGATCGAGGCCCCGGTGACGCTGGATTTCGATGATCGTGGCCGGATATGGGTAGTAGAAATGCGCGCATACATGCCGAACCTGGAAGGCGTTGGCGAAGACGCGCCGACAGGGCGCATTACCATATTGGAAGACCTGGATAAGGATGGGGTGGCGGATCATTCCAGGGTATTCATCGACAGCCTGGTGCTGCCAAGGGCCATCGCCCATGTTTACGGCGGCTTGTTGTATGCGGAGCCGCCCAATCTGTGGTTCGTGGAGATAGACAATGATAAGCCGGGGAAAAGAACATTGGTCGACTCTTTGTATTCTGATGGAGGCAATGTGGAAATGCAGCCTAACGGGTTGGTCATGAATATTGACAACTGGATATATAGCGCTAAATCGAATTACCGGTATCAGCGTAAGAACGGGCAGTGGATAAAAGAGCATACCTCGGTGCGCGGTCAATGGGGGATCTCGCAGGATAACTTCGGCCGCCTGTATTATAATAATAATACGGTTCAGCTTATCGGCGATTATGCGTTGCCCAATATGTTCTTACGCAACCCCTATCTCACGCCCAAAGCCGCAGTTGACAAGGTATTGACGCCGGACCAGCGCGTGTATCCCCTGCATCCCACTTCGGTGAATCGCGGAGGCGAAAAAGGGATATTGAGCAAGGATAGCATACTGCTTGAATTTACGGCGGCCTGCGGGCCCCTGGTCTACCGGGGCGATCAGTTTCCCGCCGATTACCTGCAAAATGCTTTTACCTGCGAGCCCGAAGGAAACCTGGTCAAGCGCAATGTCCTTTCTTTTGACGGGGTAGAAGTTTCTGCGCGGCAGGCTTGGGAAAACAAGGAATTTATTGCGTCAACGGATGAATCTTTCCGGCCGGTAAACCTGTCCAACGGGCCCGACGGCGCGCTCTACGTGGCCGACATGCATAGGGGAATTATGCAGCACAAAGCATACATCACGCCTTACTACGCCCACCATACCGCCGCTAAAAAACTGGATACCATCCTGGGGATGGGCCGCATTCTGCGGGTTAAATACAAGGGTAAACCATTGCCGGATATCCCCGCATTTGAAAAAACTTCTGCTTCGGAGCTGGTCGCCCTGCTGGAGCATCAGAACGGCTGGATCAGGGATCGCGCACAACAATTATTGATCTTCAGGGGCGACCGTTCGGTGATCCCCTCGCTGGAAAAACTGGCGCTGAACAAGGAGGATGAGATCGCCGCCCTGCATGCCCTGCATACGCTGAATGGATTGGATGCGCTGTCTTTTGATCTTCTTAAACAATCTATCGCTTCAGGCGGATCCGGCCGTATCGCGCATGCGCTGGTATTGCTGGAAGGCTACAATACCGGTAAATATGCTGATGGTATGGCGGCTTTATCGGCGGGCCTCATGGCTAAAGGAGATGCATTTATTGACCTCTATCTGGCCCTGTCGTTGGGGCCCTGGGCCAGCGCGGCCCCCGACACGTTTTTGCCTTTGCTGGCTAAACTGTCGCAGACCTATTCCGGCGATCTTATTTACCAGGAGGCAGTAGTAAGCAGCCTGGGCGGCGCGGAAGAAAAATTCCGGGATCGTTTTCAGCTTGCGGCGAATGGCGGCGCGAACGATGTGTTGGATAAGCTATTGGCGCAGACCATCGCTAACAAAAAAGAAGAGAAGAAAAATTCCATTTTTGCAGAAGTGCTTCCCCTCGACGATACCCGGACAAATGGTATGATCCTTTTTCGCTCTACCTGCGCCACCTGTCATGGCGTCGATGGGAACGGCATCGAGAACATGGCGCCCCCTTTAAAAGGATCTCATTATGTAAGCGGCTCTGTGGACAAACTGGGAATGATCATTTTGCACGGGCTCCAGGGGCCCATACATATAAATGGTCAGCTATATGACCTGAAGGGCAGCATGCCGGGGTTTGCAAACAATTTTACAGATGAGCAGATCACCGATATCATCCGATACCTGCATAACGCTTTTGTTACCGAACCCAAAAGAGTAACGAAAAAACAAATTCAACAGCTCAGGAATAAAAGAACGACGCCGCTTACAGAAAAAGAACTGATGGCGATGTCTGAGAACGCCGAATAAATCCAACGCCGTTTCGCGGTTCGTTGTTTTTTTATTCGGGATATTTGTTAGGTAAGCATACTTAAAATTATAGAAAGATGAAGGGACTATTCTCCAATACCGCTATCAGCAGGTTTTTTTTCCTATCGGGCATTTTCTTGTTGTTTATTGCCGCTCCAACCCTTGGACAGGCGCTAACGGCGGAGAAATCTTCAGAGGGGATCGAGGTATCAGAAAATGGAAAGAAGATCTTGTTTTTTCAGACGGCCCCAAAATCGTTGAATGGAAAATATGAAAGAGCCGGTTATGTGCATCCCCTATACAGCCTGAATGGAAAGGTAATTTCCGAGGACATGCCTGCAGATCATCCCCATCATCACGGCATTTTCTGGGCCTGGCACCAGATCATACTGAACGGCAAATTCGTAGCGGATGGCTGGACATCCAAGGATATTTCCTGGAAGCCCACAAAGGTAGATTGGAAAAAAAGCAAAGGGGCCGGTACGATCCGCGCGGAACTGGCATGGAACCTGAAGTCCGCCGATGCGCCGCCTCGATCGATCGTAAAAGAGAATACCCTTATAACCATATTCAAAGAAACGGACGGGTACCGGATCATTGATTTTGATATACGCCTGAAGGCCTTGGTAGACGGACTGGAGATCGGCGGCTCGGATAATGTCTGGGGATATGGAGGGTTCAGCCCGCGGCTGACCGTTCCGAAAGACCTTTCTTTTACCTGGGATAATAAACCGTTGTATCCCCCCCAACCCGTCAACACTGGCGTCTATGCGTCCTGGGTAGACTTCAGGGGCTCTTTTGAAGGCGAACCGGGAGCAGTAAGCGGAGTGGCGGTGTTTCCCAAACATCCGCGGCGGGATGAACCGGTATCCTGGATACTCAACCTGAAGTCAAGCATGCAAAACGTCCGCTATCCCGGGAGAACGCCCATCCCCCTGTCCCGGAAAGGATTGCGCTTACAGTATCGCGTTATTGTTCACGACGGGAAGTTGTCAAATGAAACGTTGGTCCGTTTATACGAACAATACATGCAGTTGAAATGATCATGCGTCATATTGCGCAGAACTGAAGCCTGAATATTATAATCTGATTCCTGTATGGTCAAGCGGAAAGTTTTCGGTAAACTTAGTGTTAGCGCGACTTTACGTATGCAAAATAGGCTTTATCGTTTTAGCGAGATGACGATGTCGGCTTTTCAGACGATCTCCTGCCGGATGCCGGCATCAGTTGTTTTCTCTGTGCTAAAATACCTGGTCGATAGCGTCAGGTTTTCGCCTTCGATCTTAAACCGGTAACCCAACGGTTCCGCCGGAGCGCTGAGTCCCCCCGAGACAACAAATCCTTCCGGGAAATACAATGAATCGGCAGTAACTACTTTGTAGGAGGCGGTGGAATTGGTAGGTGGAATGGATATATTAAAGGGCGCTTCGAATTCGTCAACAAGGACCTCATTTTCATAATACTCTGCATACCCGGTAGTAGATACATCATAAGAAACGCCTGTGGAAATCGTTTTTGTATCTTCAAACCTGATATTCCCCTGCATATTGGCAGATGTGTACTCCGACCGGGTAATTGATTTTACGGATTCTACGCCGTCGGTTAATTCATCGATCACCTCGGTTTTCGCGCTTAGGGAAACCATTTTCCAATCGCCCAAAAGCGCATTGGCCCTGGGGTCGTCCTGTTCATCGAAACTTAGTTCTTTCTGGCAGGATGAAAAAATAAATAAAAACAGAATAACAAAATAGCTGGCAGTTAATTTTCTCATGAGCCGGACGTTTAAGGAGATTATCTGTATAACAACAACACTATGCGGTTTATTGTGGATGCGTTTAATCAATAGCCGAATCTGATATTTAGAAAAGAAGGCAATGCCGAAAAGCCGCAATATCCGGTTGCAGGAGCGGCCTTCCGGCATTATTTGATTAATGGCTATTCTTCTTCTATAGAGGCATCCGGCGCATTTTTCTTGACCGACTCAATACCGTTATCGCGGCCTGCTTCAGCCTCATACATCTGGCTTTTGCCAATCACCTGGCCATTGGTCGCTTTCAGGTTAAAGTAGAATTTACCATTGGCCGCGGTCAGCCGTTCAAACCGGCTATCTTCTTTGGCGTTGGCCTTTACGGACTCGATGCCATTGAGTCTCGCCGCAGTAGTGGTATAGCCTTCGCTTGAAAGGATCACCTGGCCATTGTCGGCCTTCAGGTTAAAATAGTACTGACCGTCATTTCCTGTTTTAGTAGCAAATTTTCCCATTTGATATTTTTTGGTGTATTCTAAAGTACAATATTTATAGAGAAATTTCAAGGAGTAATTGAAGGGCCGGCCCTGATAATAATCAGGTTTGCCCGGGCCAATAGAGAAATATGTTTAGCAGATGTTAGTTCGGGTTATGACCGATCGCAATAGATCGTTTTGCCGGTGAAATACCGCGTTCCGGCCGGGCTGACTATATATTATAAATGATTATTTAATTAATTTATTTGCTAACTTCGCGCCCATAAATCTAAATTATATGATTAGACGCCCCTTGTTATTCCTCTTAGCTTCCTGCCTGCTGTTTAATGCAGCCTCAGCGCAGAAGTTTTCTTCTAAAAAGAAAGGACATCTTATCGGTTTTAGTTTTAACCTTGTTGATTTTACCACGCCTGCAGAGATCAAGGCCAGTTCTCTGGGAGACGCCTTAAAGCAAAAAGGTTGGAAATCCTTCGACAATAAGGATGTTGGCCTGTCTTTAATGTATTGGAAAGGGCTTACGAACAACATTGATTTCTCCGGCCGCTATAACGGCCTTTTTACCGCAAGCGCTAATGATTTTACCAAGCGTACCGGCGCCGAATATGCCAATGAGCTCGAGGCGGCTTTGCATGTGAAAGCGCTGACCGACGACCATTTGTTTAACCCCTTCCTCACCGCAGGTTTGGGAATTGGCAACTATAGCGCTAAATGGGCCGGGTATGCGCCGTTGGGAATAGGCGTTCAGGCCAACCTGCTGAGCACCTCCTATGTTTTTTTTCAGGCGCACTACCGGTTAAGCTTTAACCAGGATAACCTGAGAAATAACCTATTCTATTCTCTCGGCGTTGCTGAGAATCTTTCAAGACCCAAGGAAGCGCCGATAAAAGAAGTGCCCATTCCTATTGTTGAGCCAAAAGATACGGATGGCGACGGCGTGGTGGATACCGAAGACGCCTGCCCTGATGTAGCCGGATTGGCCAGTCTCCAGGGATGCCCTGACGGCGACGGCGACGGTATTGCCGATAAGGATGATAAGTGTCCGACAGAAGCGGGTACTGCAAAATATAATGGATGTCCAATTCCTGACACCGATGGCGACGGCGTGAATGACGAAGAGGATAAATGCCCGGATGTGGCGGGCCTGGTAAGATACAACGGATGTCCGATTCCTGATACGGATGGCGACGGCGTGAACGACGAAGAGGACAAATGTCCCACTGTTGCCGGCGTGCGCGCTAACAACGGCTGCCCTGAAATTAAAGAGGAAGTGATCGCCAAGGTTCAGAAAGCGGCTGGTCAGATCTTCTTTGCCACCGGTAAGGATGTGCTGCTTAAAAAATCACATGCTCAGTTAAATGAAGTGGTCAAATTGCTGGAAGAAGATCCTACCCTGAAGTTGGATATTGCCGGCCATACCGATGATGTCGGCGCGGAAGACTTTAACCAGGTATTGTCCGAAAAAAGAGCAAATTCCGTTAGGAATTACATGACAGGGAAGGGCATAAGCGAAGACAGGATCACCGCTACCGGTTATGGCGAGGCCCAGCCGATCGCTGATAATAAAACAGCGGCAGGCAGAGCAAAGAATCGTAGGGTGGAATTGGAATTACGCAACTGGTAACAGAACAGACGCATTTACCTGATATATGACCCTATTTACAAAACCGGCTCCGAGGAGCCGGTTTTTTGCGTTCAGCCCATTATCTACTCCTTATTCCCGGCCGGAACAAGAGGATGGCAGGCCTTCCCCATATTTCATAAAACCGGTCGTTTTTCAGATCTATTCCAACAGGAACCTGTTCTTCTTTTTGCTAACTTGTATATGTTTTTGTTGAGCTTTCATTTTAGTTTTTGACATGACGAGAAACCCAATTGCTCCACTGCTTGTTTTTTTACTGCTGACTGCCGTCTCATCTTCAGCGCAATCGCATTCGCATGCGGATGCTCATTCTGCGACCGCCCATTCTGCAACCAATGAGCATACATCGGAAAAATTACCGCTTATTGATAATGTAGAGCCTCAGCCCTTGCTGGCGCAGGCTGTTCGCCTGGATGATGCCCTGAGCTTTCTCGGCAGCTCCCTGTCTGCCGCTGACTCCAGGCGTCTTAGGGCGCTGAAGGATCTGCCGCATACCGCCGAACTGTCCCGGCGCATTCAGGAGATATTGGATCCTTATTGCCTGGCCATGATCAATATCAATCCCGAAGCCCGGGTAAAAGTGATATCCGGTCCGGCAAAAGCCACGCTTACCCAGGGCGGATGGTCGAGCTTTGTGGTAAAGGTGCACAATGAATCGGGCGTGAACGCGCGGCTGCAGGTAGAAAGTCCGAATGCGGATTTCCCTTTTAAGGCAGAGAGCGCCGCCCACCAGACAGCAGAGAAAGATAAGCTCTCCGCCGGGCAGGTAGCGGATCGCTTTCTTGAAATGCAGCTATATGCTAATCCTCCTTTAAAGCCCAACCTGTCGGGCTTGCCGCTTGAGTATGTTGTGCTGCAGGCATATAGCAAGGATGCGGGGCAGCGGGAGGCGGAGATAGGATTCAATATCGGGCATGGCACCCAGGATATTGGTTTTCGTAATACTATACCCGTATTATTTGATATCCACCCTTCCGTAAAAGTTGTTTTCCGCGTAAAGGATACCGATGGCACGCCGGCCATGGCTTCGTTTACGATCACTGACGGAGTGGAGCGGATACTCATAGATACTGTCGATAACAATGCTTCCGTCGATTTCCGGTTAAGGGCGGCCAGGCAAGATAGAACCTACTCTACGAAGGCGGAATTCCACGCGCCAAAATTCTATAAAGTGCCCCTGGCGTTAAGGGGTATATATCCGCTGCCTTCTCGTCGGGTGGCTGCCTACGACGAATACCCCGATTTTTTCTTTCAGCCGCAGGTGTACCGGGCAGACGGAGAGCATGTGCGGCTGGCCCCCGGCAAATACCAGGTCAGGTTTACCCGGGGTCCCGAATACATCATGCAGGAAAAGGAATTGGTAGTTCCTGAGGGAGTAGATTCCATTGAGGCCCCCTTTCAGTTAAAGAGGTGGATCAATATGGCTTCCCTGGGATGGTATAGCGCCGATCATCATGTGCACGCTTCGGGATGCAGCCACTATTATAGCCCTGAGGAAGGCGTTCGTCCCCTCGATATGTGGAGGCAGGTGTTAGGGGAGGACCTGAATGTCGCGGGCGTCCTTACCTGGGGTCCCAGCTGGTACCACCAGAAAAAAATGTTCACCGGAGAGAGCAATCCGCTTTCCACTTCCAGTAATGTAATGCGTT
Source organism: Chitinophagaceae bacterium UBA2791 (assembly GCA_002352105.1). Taxonomy (GTDB): domain Bacteria; phylum Bacteroidota; class Bacteroidia; order Chitinophagales; family Chitinophagaceae; genus Flavitalea. The sequence continues at coordinate 95,748 of DEHV01000017.1, forward strand.
ATGATGTGGAGGTGTCGGGATTCCCTTCTTCCCATGCGGGCCACCTGGTATTGCTGAAACTTAAAGAAGATGATTATCCCGGAACCACTAAGGTGGAAGAGTGGCCAAGCTGGACCCTGCCCGTATTAAAATGGGCAAAAGACCAGGGGAGCGTAACAGGCTATGCGCATTCGGGATGGGGGCTGGAGCCTACTATCGGAACCGATGAGTTGCCTAATCTGGTATTGCCAAAGATGGACGGTATCGGCGCTGTGGAGTATGTTGTTGCCGTGACGCAGGGATTGGTGGATATCTACAGCGCGGGAAATACGGTCGCTCCCTGGGAATTGAATATGTGGTATCATTCGCTTAACTGCGGCTATACGACAAGGCTTAGCGGCGAAACAGATTTTCCCTGCATCTTTGATGAGCGGGTTGGGTTGGCCCGAAGCTATTTTAAGCCGGAAGGCCCTCTAAATTTCGAGCGTTATGCTGAAGAGATCAAAAAGGGACGGTCTTATATTTCCGACGGGTCCTCGCATATTATTGACTTTTCCGTGAACGGGCTGGAGATGGGAACGAAGGATAGCAAGCTCTCTCTTGCCAGGCCCCAGCAGGTAAGGATCAGCGCAAAGGTCAACGTCAATCTTCCCCGCGAGCAGGATGAAACCGGCGCTTATATTGCCGGGAAAAAACTAACCGATCCTCCTTTCTGGCATCCTGAGAGGGCCAGGATAGGCAAACAACAAAAAGTGCGGGTCGAATTGATCGTAAATGGAAAACCAGTGGATACTGCCGTAGTCGACGCGGATGGCGGATGGAAGAACGTTCAGTTTTCCTATCTTGTTCAGCGGTCGAGTTGGATGGCGTTGAGAATATACCCGAGCGCGCATACCAATCCGATCTTTGTGATGGTAGACAACAAACCGATTGCTGTTAAAGAAAGCGCCGAATGGTGCAGAAAGGCGATAGATCAATGTTGGAAGATGAAGGAACCCAGGATCCGGGAGGCCGAGCGTCCTGCCGCCTTGGCCGCTTATAACGAGGCGCGAAAGGTCTACGACAGGATCATAAAGCAAAGCGAAAGCAGGTAATTTATCAATCAAAACCTATTCATATGCCTACAACGAACTTGTCTGCCGAGCAGTTGAAAACCTATCATCGGGATGGATATTTGCTGGCGCGGGAATTTTGCAGTAAAGATGAGATTCAGCGCTTGTATCAGACGGCGCTGGACGATAAGGCCATGGTCGACAATGCTATGGATCTAAATGATCAATCCGGTAAAAAGACGAAGCTTTCTTTGTGGTTCACTCCGGGAAATGATGTTTTCGGTTACCTTATCCGCAGCAAAAAAATGATAAACAGCGTTGCGCAGTTGCTGGACGACAACAGTCCCGTATGTCATTTTCATTCCAAGCTGATGCAAAAAGAACCGCGTGTGGGCGGCGCCTGGGAATGGCACCAGGATTATGGCTACTGGTATAAGAATCAATTTATGTTTCCCGATAAGCTGATCAGCGTGATGATTGCCCTGACCCCTGCCAATAAGGAGAATGGCTGTCTGCAGGTGATCAGGGGATCGCATAAAATGGGAAGGGTGAATCACGGTTTTGCCGGCGAACAGGTTGGGGCGGATATCGAGATGGTCAATAACGCATTAAAAACAATGGACCTGGAATATTGCGAATTGAATCCCGGGGACGCGCTGTTTTTTCACAGCAACCTGCTGCATCGTTCCGAGGCCAATCTTTCCGACGCTCCCCGCTGGTCTATTATTTCATGCTATTGTTCTCAATCCAATATTGCTTACCAGGAAACCTCTACCTCGTGGAATACGCCTGTGGATATGGTCCCGGACGAAGCCATATTAAGTTGGGATGCCGAGTCGTTGTCCAATGCCGATTTCCTGAGGAAAGAAAATGATCCCGCATTAAAAGACACCGGCTGGGAGAAAACCGTAACAGTGAAATAAGGCCGCGTCTTATTTATTTTAAATAAGCCTTCAACGCTGAAGCCAGCTTTTCATACCCTTCTTCATTGGGGTGGAGGCCGTCGCTGAACAAGGATTCGTCGATGGTCTGTGTTGCATTCAGCAACACTCTGCCGGGATTGACAAACTGTACTTTCATCCTGGCCGCCAGTTTAGCGATCTGCTGGTTAAGCGCGACTATCCTTTTCTCCGTTTTTCTCATGGGATATATGCCGGATAAAATCAGTTTAGCGGCAGGCTGTCTTTCCTTAATAGCAAGGGCCAGGGTCTGCAGGCCTTCTATGATTTCCGCATCGCTGTTTATGCCGACATTGTTTATGCCGATGGTCAGCAGTATCCGTTTTGCCGTAAATCCGTCCAGCTCGTCGTGATGGATCCTCCATAGCGTATTTTCTATCCTGTCCCAACCATATCCTAAATTAAGGGTATGAAGCGGCTTCAGGAAAGCGTCCCAGGAGCGTTTGCCGTTAACGATGGAAGCCGCCGGTTCGCCGCCCCACATGTGCATAATGGAATTGCCAATGATAACGGTTTGCGGAGGATCAGATCTGATCAGCGATAAAACCTCCTGATGCCTGATGGGCCAATCGTAAAAATGGTCCCTGTTTTGTCCGATGGGTTTGGTAGTGACAATCTTGCCAACAGGCTCTTTCAGAATAAGCCGAAGCATTTTTTCCACGGCGGCGGCATTCTGCTCCATTCCCAGGTCGTTGGGATGGTCGCTGTCAACCGTGGAATTCATGTTGAAACCGATGTCTTTATTGGACAAAAGATAGATCTCCTTTTCCCCCGCCGCCTTCATACGGCTAAATGCTCCGCGTAAGATCTCGTTTACTTTTTCATAACGGTTATTGCTATCCGGGTTAATGCCGTTTCCCGGGAGGCCGCCGCTATGCTCGGAGAGGAGAATAGGCGTGAGCGGACGTTTCTCCCTTATCATTCTAACGGCGTTGACAATGCGTTTGTCGACTTCTTCCGGGGGAAAATTATCAGGGTTGACAAGGTTGGGGAGGCAATCCAGCACATAGACTTTTGCGTCTATTTCAGCGATCAGGCTAATTACCTCCGGGTCAAGGCGCCCGTTGCCGGAAAACCCCAGGTTGATCAGGGGCCTGTCGAGGTTTCGCTCCACTATTGCCGGCCATGCCATTCCGGGCCGGGAGGCGCAACCGCCCTGCGCTATGGATGTGCCGTACGCCACAATGGGTTTTTCTGCGCGTTGCGGAAGGGGAATGATCGTATCTCCCGAAGGAACGCCGATCTCCATCCAGCTAACGGTATTGTACAACGGAAGATATAAGCGATATTCGTACTTGCCGCGGGCGTTGTCCCGCTGGGCTATGCCCGAGTTGAAGGTATACTGAATGGTGTCTCCAAAGCTGAAGCGGCCAGGGAGCCAGTACCACTGGCCATTTTTGTCAATACCATAAAGATCGACGCCGCTGACCCCGGTGGCCGGCATGTGCGGCATCTGGCGTTTTCCCCTGATGCCATACCTTACGACGATCCGCTGCGCATTCGAGTAAAACTTTACAACCAGGCCCGCGCTGTTTTTGGATAGACTCCACACTGCTTTGGTCACGCTGCTTTCCGCGCGCGCAGGAAGGCGGTCATAAAAATCTTTTACTTCTTTCGGCCATGCCTGTCCATCTATAACGGGGAAGGCGCTCGAGGCAGGATTCCACCAGGCATAAGCCGGCTCTTCCTGGGCAAGGGAAGACAAGGTTATTAATAAGATAAGCGCTGAAAAAAGCAATCTGTGAAATCTCATTGTCGTATTTTTTAAATATGTTTTGAAGGTATACAAACTTGTCTTGTCATGTTATTATGATCATATATATTCTGTTTACAGGCAGCCTAGCCGGGTCGTTAGGCTGTTTTATTCATTTATTGGATGTAGCGAATGAAAATTTTCAGCAATTATAATTAAATTGGCCCTTCCTGAGTAAGGCAATCGGAATGTGTTCAGGGTCCTTCAATCTGAGAATAATATTAAACAGTTATTTATATGCACAGGTATTTTTTTGTTGCGGCGCTTTCGCTGGTTTTTTTAGCGGGATGCAAATCCGGGAGCGAGGAAGAGATAAGGGAAAAAGGATTAAGGGCCGAACAAAATGAGCAGGAGGGGACCATTTCTGTTTTTCGGGCCGGGGGAAAAAAACCTGTGCTTGTACAGCATGCCAGGGCCGATTTTCGTCCTTATATCCATCCTATCGTAGCTCCGGATGGCAAAGGCGTTCTTACCGAATACAGTCCCGGTCATCACAAACACCAGACCGGTCTTTATTGGGGATTTACCAGGGTCAACGGCCGCGATTTTTTTCATCACCCCGAAGGGGATTACTGGCGTAAGGTTTCCGCTACCGTATTGGAAGAAGGAGGGGTAGACAAAGAAGTGAAATGGCAAACCGTTTATGANNTTCCTGATCTCGCTCGAATGGCAGGGCGAAGCGCAGACAGATATCACGATCGGCCAATACGATTATGGCGGCTTATTCCTGCGCATGCCCTGGCATAAGGACGTGAAAGGCGAAGTGGTGAATACGGCGCGGCAGAAGAATGGCAGGGCCGAGGGGCAAAGAGCCATGTGGGTGGATGTAGGCATGCAGGTAGAGGGCCGCGACGACTTTGCGCATATTGCTATTTTCGATCATCCGGAAAACAAGGATTACCCGCAGATGTGGAGGGTGGACAGCCAGATGGGCGTTGGCCCCGCGCGCGCCAGGGCGGGCGACTGGTTCATCAAAAAAGGAGAAACGGAGACCATCCGTCACGGACTATCGGTATATACCGGAGATTTTCATGATATTGAAGTAACCAAAACATGGGAGAAATATACGGGCCAATCCTCGCTGTACTCCACGGCTTCGTTGTGGCAGATAGCGCAGAAGGAAGGTCTCGAGGCCAAGTTCCTCACGCCGGAAGAAGCGGCGAAGAATATGGAATTGATAGACGGCTATAAGGTGAACGTGTGGGCGGCGGAACCGATGATGACGCAGCCAATGGCGTTTTGCTGGGATGATCGCGGGCGGTTATGGATCGCTGAAAACCTTGACTATGAGTCGAGGGGACATGGTTTTTCGAACGACGGCAATAGCCGCATCCTTATTTTGGAAGATACCGACCAGGACGGAGTAGCCGATAAGAGCAAGGTGTTTATGGAAGGCATTCCCTTCCCCGCGGCAATAGCCGTTGGATTTGACGGGGTATATATCGGCGCGCCGCCTAACCTGATCTTTGTTCCCGACCGCAATGGAGACGATATCGCAGATACAAAGGACATCGAAGTTAAGCTAACGGGATGGGGCATACGCGATAGGCATGAAACGCTGAACAGCCTGCACTGGGGCCCCGATGGATGGTTATATGGATTGCAGGGCTTTGCCACCCCTTCGAAAGTGAGAAAGCCTGAAGGCAAGGGAAAGCTGTATAAACACAAGGATCCCTTTCCTGAGGATATACTGGAGGGCGAAGGCGTGGACATCAACGGCGGCGTATGGAGATATCATCCGGTTAAAGACCGTTTTGAAGTGGTGGCCCACGGATTCAGCAATCCCTGGGGAATTGATTATGACGCAAAGGGGCAGTTGTTTATTTCCGCCTGCGTGATACCGCATCTCTGGCATGTCATTCCCGGAGGCATTTATCACCGGCAGGGCGGCAGGCATTTTAATCCCTATGTATATAATGATATCAAGACCATCGCCGATCACAGCCATCGTTCGGCGCATGGCGGCGCGAGGGTATACTTATCCGACGCCTTCCCCGAGTCGCAGCGCGGCCGCATCTTCATGGCTAATATTCATGAACACGGCGTTTTATCAGATGTGCTGATCCCTAAGGGGTCCGGGTTTACCGGCCGGCATGGCGACGATTTTATGATGGCCAACAACGCGCAGTTTGTAGGGTTCAGTATGGAGATCGGGCCGGATGGCGCGCTGTATGTATTAGACTGGCATGATGCGGATATCTGCGGCAAGGAGGTATTGAATAAGGAAACCGGCAGGATATTCCGGATCGCTCCCGAGCAATCGCTTGCAGAAAACTGGCCGGGACGGTATTCCGATCTCACAAAGATGAGCGACCGGCAACTGGCCGACCTCCAAACAAATAAAAGCGAATGGCATGCCAGGCGGGCCAGGGTCATCCTGCAGAACCGGGCGGCCAAAGGCGTTCTGGATAAAAATATTCACGAACCGCTCCGTAAGTTGTTCCTGTCGTCGCCGAATGCCGACTGGCGGTTGAGGGCAATGTGGACGCTGCATGCGACCGGGGGTTTTAACGCCCAGGCCCTGGTATCGGCCTTGAAAGATAAGGATGAATATGTGCGCGCATGGGCTATACAGTTATTGTGCGAAGACGGCTCTCCCTCTCCGGAGATCATTTCCTTATTTACCAAGATGGCGAAGGAAGACCGTTCCCCGGTTGTGCGTTTGTATCTTGCCTCGGCTTTGCAGCGGGTCGACCGCAACGCGGCCTGGTCGATAGCGGCCGAACTGATAAAACGCGGAGAAGATAAAAATGACCATAACCTTCCGGATATGATCTGGTTCGGATTGGAACCGCTGGTGAAGGAGAACCCCGACCGGGCGCTGTCTTTAGCGGCTACCGCCGAGATCCCGATCCTCGCCGAATATATTGCGCGCCGCGCCATGGATGCGGACGCGATAGAAACCCTGATTTCCTGGATAGGCAGATCGCCTAAAACATTGGGAAGCCTGTTGGAAGGGATGAGGGATGGATTGGAAGGCCGTTACGACCTGCCAGCCCCCGCCAGTTGGAAATCCGTCTACGCCAAACTCAGCCAGTCGAGGGATCCACAGGTATCAAAGCTATCCCTGGCTGTTTCGCAACAATTCGGCGATGCCGAGTCGGCGCTGCGCTTTATGGCCACCCTGAAAAACAGGAACGCTCCGATTGCAGAACGCCAGCAGGCGATACAGGCGATCGCCAACCGGCAGAGAGAGGAACTTATTGCTGAGATACCTGCGCTGCTCAATGAACCGGCAATGCGGGCAGAAGCCATCAGGGCAATTGCGGCGTACGATAATGAACCGCTGGGTAAATTGTTGTTGTCCAAATACAAATCTTTTAACTCCGATGATAAGCTGCAGGCCATTCAAACCCTTTCTTCGCGCCCTAAATATGGTTGGATGCTGAGCCAGGCGCTTGCCAAAAAGGAAATCCCGAAAACAGATGTTCCCGGTTATGCGGCAAGGCAGTTGCTAAGGGTAGTGGGAAGCGGTTTTATTGAGGTATGGGGGCCTATGGATTCAAAGATCGACGAGAAAGAATACAACCATTATAAAAAACTGCTTACCGACAAAGCCATCAGCGAATCTGATCCGCTTAAGGGAAGGGAAGTGTATATGCGCGCCTGCGGTCCCTGCCATAAGATGTACGGAGAAGGAGGGATCATCGGACCTGATCTTACGGGATCGAACAGGCGAAATATTGATTACCTCCTGGGCAATATCCTGGACCCGAGCGGAGAGATACAGGACGATTATAAGATGGTGGTCGTCACTACGCGCGACGGCCGCACATATGCGGGAAATGTCGCCTCGGAAAACGATCGGCAGCTGACCATGCGGATCGTAGGCAAGGACGCGGTGATTATTAACAAATCGGATATCCAGTCGCGCGAAGAAACGGCTGTGTCCATGATGCCCGAGGGCCTGTTGAAAGGAATGAAAGACGAAGACGCGCTGGCGCTGTTTGCTTATTTCCGTACGGTAGCTCCCGTGCATAGCCAGTAGCGCTAACAATATCGCAGCCCTTGCGCAGGCGTAGATTACTGCAGGGCCAGGATATATTATTCGGGAAACCGGTCTCGGGCAAGAGGGCCAAATAGTTTATGCATATGCGTTATTTATCCTTTATATTACTCGTTTCCTGCATTTGTCTTTTTTCCTGCGGCGCGCCCGGAGAGGAAACAAAACAGGATATTGATCCCTTCCATTACGAGCAGCAGAAAAAAGCCGTCGGTTCCAATGGCGCCGTGGTTTCTGCGCATCCCCTGGCCAGCAAGGTAGGCCTGTCCATATTGAAGCAGGGAGGCAATGCCGTTGACGCCGCTATCGCCACACAACTGGCATTGGCCGTGGTGTACCCCGAAGCCGGCAATATTGGAGGGGGCGGGTTTATGGTAGCCCGTTTGTCGAACGGCGAAACCGTAGCGTTGGATTACAGGGAAACGGCCCCTGCCTCGGCGCACCGGGACATGTATCTCGATGAACAGGGAAATATAATTCCCAAGAAGAGTACAAGAGGCGCTTCTTCCAGCGGCGTTCCCGGCACGGTAGCGGGTTTATTTGAAAGCATGAAGTATGCAAAGCTTCCTTTCGAAAAACTGATAGATCCCGCTATTGGACTGGCGGAAAAGGGGTTTGCCCTGTCTGAGCGCGAAGCAAGGGCCTTAAACAATCAGCAGGAAGAGCTGAATCAATACAATACCGCGCGGTCGGCCTTTCAACGCGATATTCCTTTTAAGGCGGGGGACACGCTTATACAGGCTGATCTTGCGCTAACCCTGAAACGCATGCGCGAAAATGGCCGGGCGGGCTTTTATGACGGAGAAACGGCAAGGCTGATCGTAGATCAAATGAAGGCCGGCGGCGGATATATCAGCGCCGACGATCTTAAAAATTATGAGGCCAAATGGCGCGATCCCTTTCAGTTTGTTTATAAGGGGTATACGATTATTTCCATGCCGATGCCCAGCAGCGGCGGATTGTTGTTGAACCAGATGCTGAAGATGATAGAAGACAGGCCGCTGGCGGACCATGGATTTCTTTCGCCTGAAAGCATACAACTGATGACGGAAGTGGAAAGAAGAGCATATGCCGACCGGGCGCAGTACATGGGCGACGGAGATTTTTATAAGGTCCCGGTAAAGGAGCTGGCCAGTTCCGAATACCTGCAAGGCCGGATGAAGGATTATGTTCCCGGCAAGGCGGGCAGCAGCATCGTTACCCAGCCGGGAAGGATACAGCGGAAAGAAAGCGAAGAGACCACCCATCTCAGCGTAATCGATAAGGAGGGGAACGCTGTGGCCGTAACGACCACCCTGAACGATTCGTACGGAAGCAGAACCGTGGTGGCGGGCGCGGGCTTTCTGTTAAATGATGAAATGGATGATTTCAGCGCCAAGCCCGGCGCGCCGAATATGTTTGGCGCCGTAGGAGGGGAAGCCAATGCCATCGCGCCCAACAAGAGAATGTTGAGTTCTATGACGCCTACCATTGTGTTAAAGGACAACAAGCCTTACCTGGTGACGGGCACTCCCGGCGGCACCACCATCCCTACTTCCGTATTTCAGACCCTTGTGAACATCATCGATTTCAAACTCAGCGCCGAAGAGGCGGTCAACGGTCCAAAGTTTCATCACCAATGGCTTCCGGATCGTATTGACATAGAGAAAAAATTCCCGGATTCGACGCGGGCGGCTTTGGAGAAAATGGGATATACCCTGTTTGAACGCAACAGTATCGGGAGAGTGGAGCTGATCCGCATACTTCCCGACGGGAGCATTGAAGCTGTAGCGGATATCCGCGGAGAAGATAGCGCCGAAGTTTTTTAAGCGATACTCCAAGCTAAGCGGCGCTTACGCGATGCGTCGGATCCGTTCCGGTCTTAAGGCTTGCGTCAGGGAAGGACCCGGATTCATAGCAGATCCCATTTTTTTCTGTACTCCCTGTGCAGGTAGCTGTTGGCTTCCTTATCGTTGATGAATTTTTCTTTTTGGCTGTTCCAATGAAGTTTCCGGTTCAGCCGGTAGGAAATCAAGCCAAGATGCATGGGCAGCGTCATCTTCCGCGCATATTCCAGGTTCGACTCGGGCTGCGTGCGGTTTTTAACGGCGTTTACAAAATTTTGCTGGTGCCCCGGGGAACGCTCGATGGAGACGGGGATCCCAGGGATATCGGAAACGGTTTCTCCGTTAATAGTGATCTCGCGCGTATTGTAATCGCACAACAGCGAGCCCTTATCTCCTTCGAACCATGCGCCAATACTTCTTTTCGCGGCGCCGGGCACGTCCGGAGGCTCGTGCGTCCAGTAGAGATTAAGTCCGTCAAATTCATAATCCACATCTATCCATTTCGGCGCATCGCCGATGCCGTCGGAAGCCTGGCCTCTTGCAACAATGCTTTTTAACCCCTTAGGGTCCAGCGACCAGAAAACGATATCCGCGATATGACACCAGAAATCCGCAAAAACGCCTCCCGAATAATCCATGAAATACCGGTAATTGAAATGACAACGTTGAGGCATATACTCTACATATGGAGCGGGGCCAAGCCACATATCCCAGTCCAGCGTTGGCGGAGGGGCCTGTATCTGCGCAGTTCCCAGTTCAGGCGGGAACCCGGTCTTCCATAACCTGACCGTGTGTACCTTGCCGATAGCTCCCGAACGGATAATCTCTACCACGCGGTGGTAGTTGTCGGTGGCATGGATCTGGTTGCCCAGTTGAAATACCCGGTTATGGCGTTTCAGATGCTTCAGCATCAGCCGGCCTTCTGCAACATCATAAGAGAGCGGTTTTTCTCCGTAGACGTCTTTGCCCGCCTGGAATGCCAGCGCGGCGATCTGCGCATGCCAGTGATCAGGCGTGGCGCAGGTGATGGCGTCGATATCCTTGCGGTCGAGGATATGCCGGAAATCGGAATAGCCCTGCGCCCTGGCGCCTGGCTGCAGGCCCTGCAATGCCTGGAGGGTAGCGTCCAGATGCGTTTTGTCCACATCGCACAATGCCGCTATCTCTACCTCGGGCAATGCGGCAAACCATTTCATGTGGTTATTTCCCATCCCTCCCAGGCCGATATGGGCAATACGCAATCTGTCGCTGGGCGCCGCTCGCTGCGAGCTTCCATTCAGGAAAGCCAGACTTAAGGCGGCTGCCCCGCCCTGTTGGATAAATCTTCTGCGGTTAATGGCGTTGCTCATAAAGAAGAAAATACGGTTAATGAAGGGGAGCGCTCAAAGATGAATAGTACAATACAATGCGCGCATCTGGCGCCATTCAAGATACCAAATAATTTTTTAAAAGCTGAACAGACTATCGGATATTTAGCGGAAGCGCAGAAAGCACAAGAGGCGGTTGGCAGCATAAAAGACCCATTCCTTAAAAAGGCCGCTCAGGAAAGGGTTGCTGCCTCACAGAAACGAGCGGACGATATTATACAAGGCCTTATGCCGGTTGCCGCTATTAATATTGACGGTATAGGAATAATTGCCGGAGAGACAGAGGCTGCCGCCGCTGTCAATGAAGACATAGCCAAACTTCAACAGGAGGAAAAAGAGGCTGAATTCAAGGTAAAGAAGGACGAGAAAATTCCCCCGGACGGCGTTTCGTGGCTTCCTGGAAAAGAACAACAGGGAGGCGTGAATGTAACTGAAGGAGAAAATTCGTATATTAGTGCTGATGAAAACAATCAAAAACCAACAGGAGAAACCGGTTTATCTGACCGAGGCACACAGGAAGAACTCGGAGGCAGCTATGAAAGCAATCTCAGAAAGGAAATTGCCGCTCGACTTGAAGAAGGCGCAAGAACAGACGCTGAGGAACTCGGTGGACAGAGAAAAATAGACCAAGAAAAAAGGGCCGTTCTTGAAATTGCTAAAGAAAGGGATATTTGGGTTGACGACCTTTATTCGTTAGGCTCTCCCCACAAGGGGGGTGGCAACGAAAACACCCTCGCCCTTGGCGATGATGGCAAGCTTTATAAGAGCAACAACCTATCCAATTCAGAGTATAGCGTATCAAAGCTGATAGAACAGGTTGAAGCGCACAACAAGATATTCCCGGAAACAAGATACGAGATAGTTGGGTTTACGGGCCTTGATAACGGAGAAAAAAGAGCCCCCCATATTGAGGTTGTTTTGAGCCAACCATTTATCCCAGAAGCAGAACAGGCAACCAGAGAGGAAATATCGGCTCACATGCAGTCTCTCGGATTCGAAAAGGTAAACGAATCCACATATAAAAATGACCAATACACAGTATCGGACCTGCATCCAAGAAATGTACTAAAAGACGGGAATGGGGTTATTTATGTCATTGACAATATAATATCTTCCAATGCAACCACAGAAAACGCCAGTACAGGAGATACCAACGCAAACCAAGCCAAAAACCTTGGTAGAATACTCTCTGGAGGAAATCAAAGGGATGCCCCTGAAGGAGTGGTCGGAACTGGTAGCGCAAGAGATGATCAACAGCCTGAACAATCCGGCCAATCACGGCAAAACAATTTAGATCAAGACGCGACAGCCGAAGACAGTTCTCCTCAATCACAAGAATCCACCACAAGCGACGAAGACCGTAAGGCCCAACGCAAAGACTTCTTAAAGAAGTTCGACGACGACATGGGCCTGGTCGATACCCACTACAAAGGCCGCAAAGAACAGCAAGTTAAAAAACTTGACGCCATTTCTAAACGCCTCCGTGAAGCTAAACAGGAGGGCGTTATTTCCCAACAAGAGTTTGAAGAAAAAACCGATCTGGTAGACAAGAAATACGCTTCTATCGGCGGCGCGGTAAGAGAAGCCCCTGTCAGCATCATCGACGAAGGCGACATGGACGAGGACGGAAGACCGACTTCCAAAGAAGCCGCCAAAAG
>DEHV01000033.1 GCA_002352105.1 Chitinophagaceae bacterium UBA2791
CAAAGGCAACAGGAGCTCATTGGCCCCATCAACAGAAAAGCTTTTGAAGCGATCCAGGCTGTAGCCAAAGAAAGCGGGTACGCTTATATTCTTGAAAAGGGAGCCCTGCTGGTTGCGCCTCCCGCGGACGATGTACTGCCGCTGGTGGCCAAAAAGCTGAATTTAAAACTGCCTGCGCAGCAACAGAATTCACAACAAAGACCCGCTGCTCCAGCCAGGTAAGCAACGGGGCCTGATCGCCGCAAGTACCGGTTTACCCTAATAACTGTCTGCAACGATCTTAATACCGCCCGGCCTGAACCGCCGGTTATCTGAATCATTTATTTTCATCTTTATACAAAGGCTGTCTCAACACCGAGACAGCCTTTTCTTATTCGGATACCCGATAACGAAAAGGTTCTTTATGAAACGTGGGCGCTTTATTTCATGTTGAGATCTCTCTTTTATTTGCGCTCTTCTTAGCCGTTTTGTTCAGATGATGCACAATGCGCTTAGCATACGCTGACGCGCTATTTCAGCTGAACCCGGGGATCGGTCTGTAACTTCACACAAACCCTCCAGGCGATGGTTTGCGCTTCTTCTCATCGATTGCTTATTTGCGCCGCCTGCAATTAATTTGCATGGCCTGAGTAAAATTTAAAATTCGCCGCAATCCCTGATCTTTCCTGAAATCCAGGGCGCCTTTCGTAAATTCGAGCATGTCTTCAATGGGGCCGATAGGCATTTTTGATTCCGGTTATGGCGGGCTGACCGTCCTGAAGGAGATCGTGAGAAAACTTCCGGCGTACGACTATGTTTACCTGGGCGACAATGCGCGCGCGCCTTATGGCAATCGCTCTTATGATACCGTTTACCGGTATACGCTGCAATGCGTAAAATGGTTTTTCGATATGGGCTGCCCCCTGGTGATCCTTGCCTGTAACACCGCCTCCGCAAAAGCCCTGCGCACCATTCAGCAAAATGACCTGCCCAAAATAAATCCCGACAACAGGGTTTTGGGGGTTATCCGTCCAACCACCGAGATCATCGGAGATATCACCCGTTCGGGAGCCGTAGGCATCCTGGCTACTACCGGAACCGTTCAATCCCGGTCTTATGAAATAGAGATCAAAAAATTCTTTCCCCGCCTGACCGTGATCCAGGAAGCCTGCCCCATGTGGGCGCCGCTGGTGGAAAACAACGAACACCAGGGGCCCGGAGCCGACTATTTTATCAAAAAACACCTGGATAATATTTTTGAGAAAGAAAAATACATCGATACCCTGCTCCTGGCCTGCACGCATTATCCGCTTTTGTTAAATAAGATAGTCGATCATAGTCCCCCGGGCGTACGCATCGTAGCGCAGGGAGAAATTGTGGCCGACAGCCTGGCCGTTTACCTGAAGGATCACCCCGAGATCGAAAAAAGATGCGCCAGGCATGAGCGCCTGGCTTTCTATACCACCGATTCTGTGGAAGACTTTAACAATCATGGAGGTATTTTTTTCGGGCAACCGGTGCAGGCCCAGCATCTCGACCTGTAAGGATCCCCTTAGGATTGGTGGGATTGTGGCCTGCATTACTTCCTCATATTCCAGCATCTTGACCTGTAAGCCCCCTTACGGGTCCATTAAACTACACAATGAAGAGTTCCGCCAGCCAGGGCCTTATCAGATTGCCCTCCCGGCCTTCGGCCCGGCGTAATGCTTTAGTCTTGCAATTGATCAGACCCTTTCCTGCACATCCTGGCCTCACTTAACTATTTATCTTATAATTCATTATTATTCAATCGTATGCGCCTGTTAACCGCATTCGCCCAGTAACAGCGAAGCGCCGCTGCTATGCCAGGGATCGTTGCATTTCCATTATATTTTGTACCCTAACGGCTGCATAGCAATAGCCAGGAGACCACAGTCAGCTTAGCCCCAAATCTTTTTGTCTGTTTTGTTCCAATATTCAACAATTCCGGCGATAAACTTGTGGATATTTTGTTGGAATGAACCCTGATTTGCCATACCTTTGCCGACCTTTCACATCAGTACAAAAAAGATAGATCATGAAACGTACATTTCAACCGCATAACCGTCGCCGCAAGACCGTTCACGGTTTTCGTAAGCGCATGGAAACGGCAAACGGACGCGCTGTTCTGGCAGCCCGTCGCAGAAAAGGCCGTAAGAAACTTTCTGTTTCTGACGAAAGCAAGCTGAAATAATCCCTCTCGAACCCACCCATCGGGAAGAACAGGATCGTTTATTATAAAATACTTAGCCTCTGCACCGGGGCTAATTTTGTTTGTGTAAATTGACAGGAAAAACATTATCAAACCCTCTTTTACGCTTGGCAAAAAGGAACGACTTAAAAGCCGCAAGCTTATCGAACAGTTGTTCAAAGAAGGCAAAACATTTACGGTTTTTCCCTTCCGTATCTATTATTTGATATGCCCCCCCTCGGATGTCTTTCTGCAAGCCGGTTTTACCGTAAGCGGACGGAAATTTAAGAAAGCGGTAGACCGCAACCGTATCAAACGACTGATGCGGGAAGCGTATCGCCTGCAAAAACAACCCCTCGAGCTAAACCTTCAAAACAAACGAATATACCTGCGCCTGTTTTTTCTCTATACCGGGTCCGAGCTTCCCGATTTCGCGCCAATAAAGGAAAAAATGGCGATTGTCTTAAAAAAAATGATAAAAATAACGGATGAAACTGCTTCTTCAACTCCTTAGCCTTCCGTTCATCCTCCTGATAAAACTCTACCAGTGGATCATCTCTCCCCTGCTGGGCCCTTCCTGCCGGTTTACGCCAAGCTGCTCAAACTATGCCCTGGAGGCGTTCAAAAAATATGGCCTCTTAAAAGGCTTCTGGCTTACCGTAAAAAGAATAAGCCGCTGCCATCCCTGGGGAGGGCATGGCCACGATCCCGTGCCATAGCGCGTAAACTTATCGGATCCGGAGCCCTGAATATTAATGCTCAAACGCCGGATCCGGCGGGCAGGATCCCCACCATAGCGTGTAAATTGTATTTATCTTCGTCGGATGAGTAAAAAATTGTTCTTATTGGATGCCATGGCGCTGATATTCCGCGCCTACTATGCGCTGATCCGTAATCCAAGGCTAACCTCAAAAGGAAAAAACACCAATGCTCAATTCGGGTTTACCAATACCCTGCTCGACCTGCTCAATAACCAGCGGCCTACCCATATGGCCGTTTGTTTCGATACGCATGCGCCCACGGAAAGACATATCGGTTTCGCCGACTATAAAGCCAACCGCCAGGAAACGCCGGAAGATATCCTGTCCGCCATCCCCGATATCAAAAAGATCATTGAAGGGTTCTGTATCCCTGTTATTGAATCGGATGGATATGAGGCCGATGATATCATCGGAGGGCTGAGCAAACAGGCTGCCAGATCGGGCTATACCGTGTATATGGTGACGCCGGATAAAGACTACGGCCAACTGGTAGAAGAAAATATCCTTATCTATAAACCGGGGTACCAGGGAGGCGACGCGGAAATACTGGGCGCCAGGGAAGTCTGTGAAAAATGGAACATCAAAAACGTAGACCAGGTAATCGATATACTGGGACTGATGGGCGACTCCGTGGATAATATTCCCGGCATTCCCGGCGTCGGCGAAAAGACCGCCGCCAAACTACTGGCAGAATACGAAACCCTGGAAAATGTATTGGAGAATGCCGACCGTATCAAGGGCGCATTGGGCGAAAAGATCAGGAATGGCAGGGAACTGGCCATCATGAGTAAAAAACTGGCTACCATCATTACCGATGTGCCGGTCGTGTTCCATGAAGAAGATTTCCGGATCAAGGACTGCGATAAGGCNNGTGGAACCTCAAACCCCGCCTGCACAGGAAACCCAGGAAGAGATCACCGGCGTGATACAGGCCAGTAAGCATATCCAGAATACTCCCCATCAGTACCTGGCCATCCAGGGAGACGATGAGATCAAAAAACTGGTCGACGAGTTATTAAAACAGCCCGAAATATGCTTTGATACGGAAACTACGGGTATCGATGCCAACGATTGTGAACTGGTAGGCATGAGCTTCTCTTATAAAAAAGGCGAAGCATACTATGTTCCGCTCCCTTCCGACGACCAGGAAGAGACAAAGCGCCGGTTGCAGCTCTTCGCGCCGCTGTTCGATAACACTTCCATTGTATGGATCGGCCAAAACCTGAAATACGATATGCTCGTATTGAAATGGTATGGGCATGAACTAAAAGGAAACATATTCGATACCATGCTCGCGCACTATGTCATCGACCCCGACGGCAAACGCAGTATGGACCTGCTCAGCGAGCAATACCTGGGATACCAGCCCATTCCTATCGAAGACCTTATCGGTAAAAAAGGAAAGAACCAGGGCAATATGCGGGATGTGGAGCTGGAAAAGATCAGGGACTATGCCGCTGAAGACGCCGATATCACCCTGCAACTGAAACATGCATTTATCCCCCTGCTGAAAACCAAAGAAGTGGAAACCGTTTTTGCCGAGGTAGAGAACCCGCTGGTGAAAGTGCTTGCCGATATGGAGTTTGAGGGGATCAGGGTGGATACCGACTTCCTGAAAGAATATTC